>JAYTXA010000039.1:0-48158 GCA_043743165.1 Acidobacteriota bacterium | reverse complement strand
CAACACCGGCATCGGCTGGCGCAACATCATCGAGAAGATGCACATGACGGCCACCCTCACCAAGTGGTACGAGGAGCACGGCCGTCACGAGATCTTCGCGGGCAACAAGCCGGTGCCGCTCGACTCGACCGAGCACTCACTGGTGCTGAACGCGGAGGCGGTGGCCAAGGGCCTGCAGCACGATCTCGACGATCTCGGCATTGCGAAGAACGCCCGCGAAGAAAAGCTGGCGCAGCGCAAGAAGGAACAGGATCCGAAGTACCACGAGGACATGGCCAAGCTCTACGCGCAGCACGTGCTCAAGGAGCAGCCGACCATCCAGATTCAGGGTCTGGGCGGCAAGAAGAAGTCGGACGTCCAGGAAGTGCTGCACAAGCCGCAGGTCTAGCGAGGCGCGGCTTCGCGCGCCGAGCAGGCTCTAGGCTCTGGGCTTCAGGCTCCGGGGCTTGGGCTGAATCGAACGTAGTGTCCGCCTTCAGGCGGACTGTGGCCATCAAAAAGGCCGGCAGTGTTTACCACACTGCCGGCCTTTTCTTACGTGTACGCCCCGCCCATTCGCCCAGCGGCGCCGGCCGTCGCCGCCGACGCCGGCGCTATAATCGGCTCGTGACCCTTGGCCTCGAACAGCAGATCATCAACGTGTGCGGCGCACAGCCTGGCGTCGTCGCGGTCTACCTGTTCGGGTCGGTCGCACGTGGAACTGACCGGCCATCGAGCGATGTCGATGTGGCAGTGCTGTTCGAGAAGACGCCTGAGGCGCGCCTCGATGGTCCGCGCCTGACTCTCGAGGGCGACCTCGAACGGGCTTTGGGACGCCGCGTCGATCTCGTTGTGCTGAACGACGCACCCGCGGACCTGCGCATACGCGTGATGCGCGACCAGCATCTTCTTCTCGATCGCGACCGATCGTCACGCATACGGTTCGAGGTTCAGACCCGGAACGAAGCCTTCGACCTCGCCCCGATTCTCGCCGCCTACCGGTCGCCGCGCACGCGCCAGTCATGACGGACGCTGGACTTGTTCGGAAGAAACTCGCCGTCATCGAGACGTGCCTCGCCGAATTGACGCGACTTGCGCGTCCCGATGTCATTGATTCGGATGTTCGAGAGCGGCGCTTCGTCGAACACACGCTTCAGATCGCCATTCAGGCCACGCTCGACGTGGCATCTCACATCGTGTCCGACCGGCGGCTTGGAGAGCCCCGGACAAATCGGGAACTGTTCGATCTGTTGCAGCAAGACGGCTGGATCGAGAGCGACCTCACGCGTGTGCTGCGGAACATGGCTGGGTTCCGCAACGTGCTCGTGCACGGCTACGACGACGTGGATCTGGGGGTTGTCCACGATGTGCTGGAGCGGCATCTGGGCGACCTGGTCGCGTTCATCGACGCGGTTCGTCGCCGGATGGCCGCACGCACCTGACGCGGCCGATCTGGCCGCCGCCACGCTGCATCATCATCGCGCGGGGCGCTCCATTCCGGCGGCGAGCACGGCGGCGTCAGCAGCCTCGGACGCCAGGAACGCCAGCAGCCGCCGCGATGCGTCCTGATGCGAAGAACCCGAAACGATGGCCGCGGCGAAGACGGAGATGAATTGAATCTCGTCAGGGAGAGGCCCGACATAGTCGAGGCCTGGCGCGTGCACGATTTCGCTGATCGGCAGAATCGCAAGTGCAACCGCGCCTGACGCGACGGCCGGAGGCCCGGCGTCGCTCGACTTCTTCGCGACGAGGTCGGCAATGCCAAGCTTTGGAAGGAGCGTCGTCGTCAGATAGATGGCGCTGGTGCTCTGAAGGGTCACGGACGTTGCGTCGACGAGCGCCCGCCTGAACGCGGCGACCGTGCGGATATCCGGCTTCGGGGCACCTGCCCGCACGCCGACGCCGAGTGGCGACCTGGCAAGGTCGACCAGGGAGTCCGGTGCGACGCGACCAGCCGCAACGAGTTCGTCGAGCCCCTCGCGCGACATGATCACGACATCTGCCGTGGCGCCACGCTCCAGTTGTGTGCTGATGCGGTTGGCGCCGGTGCCCTGCGACGAGCCGCTGCTGGTGGTGACGGTGATGCCGGTGGTCCGCTCGAAGGCGGGCAGCGCCGAGAGTAACGCCGCGCGGAATCCGCCAGAGCTGAGCACATGCACCTGCGCACCAGCAGTCGCTGGAGCGAGCAGACTTAGCACGACGAGCGCGAGCGTTGAGCGTACGTGTCGGGTGAGTCGCACTCCTACCTCCTCTTCCAACCGGGAGCGTCGAGTTATGTGACTGGAGTCGCGCACCTTCGAGTCACCAGGTAGTCGACGCCGTCCTGATGGCCGACGTCGTAGACGACGCAGATGTGCAGGTGCGAGAGCGTGGCGATGGCGCGGGCTTCGCGTTCGAAGCGCGCACGCGCGGCGGGTGCCGAGTGTGAGAGCCAATGGAGTGCGCGGATTATATCGGCTGCGCTGCGCAGTCTACCGGCGAACGTCGCCAAGGGCACGCGCGAAGTCCTCACGCCAGTTCGTGACCAGGTGCAGGCGCTCCACAGAGATCGAACCGGGGCTCTTGATCATCAAGAACCGTTGCCCGGATGGGTCAACGTCGTAGGCGCGAATGCCCGGCTCCAGAATGCTGAGCTCGAATCGCCCCTCGAACAGCGTCGAGGGTGTCGAGAACGTCAGCCCCGCGCCTCCTTCGGCGACACGCACCACCATCATCCGTTCTCCGTTTCTGAAGAACAGTTCGCCCCGGCGGGACCAGGTCGGTTCCATGCCACCGTCGGTCGAGATCTGTCGAGGAGTGCCAGGCCCTTGATAAGTGGTGACGAAGATTTCCGGTCGGCCGCCTTCATCTGATGAGTAGGCGAGATATCGACCGTCCGGGGAGAATGATGTTCCCAACTGATTGCCCGGCGCCACGACCAGCGGCCTCACGGTTCGGTCGCCAGCGGCGTCCATGGCCATGATGTCGTTTTGGGTGCCGGGATGTACTTCCTGAAACACGAACGTCCGCCCGTCCGGGGACCACGACGCAGGCGTCTGGGCAGCACGCTCGGACGTCGTGAGCTGCTCGGGGCGTCCCCTGCCGTCGACGGCGACCATGAAGAGATTCTGCTGCCCGCCAGAGATCTCGCGGATGGAGGCGAAGGCGAGCCGGCGGCCATCCGGAGTCCACTCCGGGACGGTGTTGGCTCGGCCGTCGGAGACGAGCCGCATCGGGGCGCCAGCCTTCGGGTCGTACGCCCAGATGTAGCGGGGGTTCAGCCCGTCGTAGGTGATAAACGCGAACCGCTGTCCGTCTGGCGCGATCCGGGGTGTGCCGAACGACATCGCGTCGGGCAGCGCCGCGCTGGTCCTCCCGCTCCGGTCGACCCAGACCAGTGTTCGCTGCGCCAACGATGCATTCGACACGTACACCAGCGTGCCGGCGCGCGATAGGGCGAATTGACTCGCCTGTGCTGACGCCATGACTCCATCGACCAGCGATACCGGTGTCCCTTTTGTAACCAGGTTCTTCTCATCGAATCCAATGACCGACAAGGATCCAGGCTGGGACGTACTGGCGTAGACCAGGTATCCGCCAGTGACAATCTGGGGAAAGGCACCATCGGTCACGACGGTTCGCGACGGGCCGCCAGACAACGGAACGACGTCGATATGGGCTGCAAGAACGGTGTCGTTGACGGTGTACAGGATCGCGTTGCTGCCGGGAACGAAGGCTGGATACGTGTGGCGCGTGACCCCCGACGGTGGAACCTGCGTGAGCCGTTGTGGAGTTCCACCCGAAGCGGGCACGCGCATCAGCCCGTCGGCGCCTGGGGCGAACACGATGGTGTCATCATCGGTCCAGGTGCCGCCGAAGGCACTTGGCGCCTCGGCCAGGGACAGGGGTGCGCCACCGTCGAAGCCGACCTTCTTGAGCTTTCCCTGCGCGAAGAACCCGACGACATCGCCGTTGGGCGAGAAGAGAGCCCCGGTGCGTCGACGATCGAGCGCGTGATGGATTGCACCGGGGATGGCGAAGCTCTCCAGAGCAGCCCAGCGCCGAACAGCAGCACGGCAACGGTGGCACCGGCGACGGCCGCACCAACCGCTATCGGACGAGTTCTACGACTGGGCTGTCCCGGCGCCACCGCCTGCGACGTCCGGCCAATCCACTGGAGTTGTGACCGGATGTCCGCGGCCGATTGCCAGCGCTCATCCGCGTTCTTCGCGAGGCAGCGCTGCACCAGATGCTCGAACGACGGCGGTGTCAGCGGCTGACGCATCGAGAGGGCGGGCGGCGTGTCCTTCAAGATCGCGCCAACGATGCTCGCGGCCGACTCCCCCTCGAAGGGCCGCCGCCCCGTGGCCATCTCGTAGAGCACCGCGCCGAGCGCCCAGATGTCGCTGCGCGGATCCGCCTCGCGCCCTTCCACCTGCTCGGGCGACATGTAGTGGATCGTCCCGAGAATGGTGCCGTTCGCCGTGCCCGGACCCACGGTCGTCGCGCCGGTCTCATCCGACAGCGCGACCACCGGCGCGCTGCCGTGCAGCTTCGCCAGCCCGAAGTCGAGCAGCTTCGGCCCGCTCTTGGTCAGCATCACGTTCGCGGGCTTCAGGTCGCGATGCACGATGCCCGCACGGTGGGCTCTGTCGAGCGCGTCGGCGATGGCGGCGCCGATGCTGAGCACGTCAGCGAGCGGCAGCGGGCCCTTTGCGCGCGCAATCCGCTCGGCGAGCGTCTCGCCCTCGAGCAGTTCCATCACCAGGTAGTCAATGCCGTCCTGATGGCCGACGTCGTGGACGACGCAGATGTGCGGGTGGGAGAGCGTCGCAATCGCGCGGGCTTCGCGCTCGAAACGCGCACGCGCGGCGGGGTCACTCGTGGCGTCGGCCGGCAGCACCTTGATCGCCACCGTGCGCGACAGGCGCGTGTCGCATGCCCGATAGACTTCGCCCATTCCCCCGGCGCCGATCGGAGCGAGGACGTCATACGGGCCGAGGCGGGTGCCAGTCGTGAGGGTCAACGGTGCGCGGATTATACGGCCGAAGGAGTTACGCCACTCAGGACGCCTGAGCGGCTCGCGTGATGGCCTGGTGCAAATCCCAATCGGCCTGGAGCCGCATCCAGAACTGCGGCGACGTCTTCAGGAGGCGAGCAAGCCGCAACGCCGTGTCAGCGGTGATGCCACGTTTGCCCAACACGATCTCGTTCAATCGGTTGAGAGAAATATCCAGTTGCCGGGCCGCGTCGACCTGACCCAGTTCGAGGGGTTTCAGATACTCCTCGAGCAGGATCTCTCCCGGAGCGATTGCCGGCCCGAGCCAGTGCTGGTCTCTAGTGATAGTCTTCGATCGCGACTTCGAAGGCATGCCCGTTCTCCCACCGGAATGTGACACGATACTGGTCGTTCACGCGGATGCTGAAGCGGTCGCTCATCTCGCCATGAAGCGCCTTCAGGCGGTTTCCCGGCGGCGACTCCAGGTCGCTGATATGCGCGGCCACATCAAGCATCTTCAATTTTCGCTGGGCGGTCCGCCACAGGTCCATGGGGAGCCGTCGCGCCGCCTTCGTATTGCGATCCCGAAACAGGTCAGCCGTCGTGTCGTCGGCGAATGACTGAATCATCGCAGGGGCCAGCGTTACACGTATAGCGTGTAATAGTCAACATTCAGCGCGACCGCGGCCTTGTCGGGTCGAGCGTCTTCGTGCGTCACGTTGTCCACGTCCTTCAGCGCCACGGTGAGTGCGCGCGTCCGGGCGTCGATCGTCACCTCCCCGAAGAACAGCGCGCCGAGATGATGGCTGGGCGCTGGTGGTCCAGGCGAACGCTGGCAGGGGCCTGCTGGAATGCCGCGAGGCCCTCGCGGAAGAGCCCGGCGTAGCCACTGCCGAGCAGAAGACCAGCGTTCCCGAGAAACGTCCGCCGCGAACGTGTGCGCATAGGGGTAGACACCTTCGACGTCAGCGCTGTGTGTCAGGAATCCAGTTCTGGAGCAGGGTGATCGGCGACGCCGCGGTCGCCACCACCGTGTTGATCAGGAACCGTCCGTCAGGCGCGACGTCGTACTGCCGGCCCTGCCGGACTTCGACGCCGCCACCAAGGATCTTCGTTTCGAACAACGCCACCGGCGCGCCGAACGCGAAGCCACCGCCACCGGCTGTAACCGGCACCGCGGTAAGCGCACTCGACGGGTTGATGTAGTACAGCTCTGCGCCATCGCGGCGCCACACCGGGTAGACACCGCCGTCGGTCGAGACCTGCCATTTCACCTGTGCCGTGTCGGGTTCCCCGGAGCCGGGCGGCGCCCCTCCCGTGCCCCGATCGACGAACGGCTTCACGTAGATCTCGGGGCGGCCGGACTCATCAGACTCATAGACGATCCAGCGTCCATCTGGCGAGAACGCACCGTTCCGCTCGGTGAAGCGTGTCTGCTGGAACACTCGGGGCGAGGCGCCGGCCAGAGTCGGCAGCACGAACAGGTCAACGCCGGTGACTAGGTCGTTGACGTTCTGAAAGAGGAGGAAGCGACCGTTGAGTGACCAGCTCAGTGGCGTCTTCTGCTGATCGCTCGGCGCGAGCGGCACCTCGGCCTCGTCACCCGCAACCGACTTCTGCCACAGGTCGTAGTGGCCCGACCGGAGGGAACGGAACGTGAGCCGCTTGCCGTCTGGTTCCCACACAGGAAACTCGTCCTGGCTGGAATCGAACGTGAAACGGCTGCTGCGGCGGTCGTCCAGAATCCAGATGTCACCGTTGCCCTGGCTGACACGAGTCACCGCAACCTGTCCGCCGTCCGGAGACAGGGCGACATTCCGATACGTCGAATCGGGAGGACCGATGTTTCCCAGCGCGGCGCCGGAACGTCCGAACCACGTGAGCTGTCGCTGCCCGCCTGCACCGAGGCGATAGGCAATCGCTCCTGTCTGCGCCGTGGTCACGGCGCTCCTGTTGCTCTCGTCCGACAGCAGACCTTCGGCCAGACGACGAGCGGCTCCAGTGAGCACGGCATGCTCTGCATCGAGCATCTGCGCCATCAACTCACCGCCTCGCACAAAGACAATCCACCCCGAGGGCAGGCTCACAGCCGCTCCGTCCGAAGCGCCAAGGCGTTTGGGCTGGTCTCCGTTCAGATCGCCCAGCCAGATACCGGCAACTTCCTCGGCACCTCTGACAAAGAACAGGAACCGATGTCCGTCGGGCAGGAGAGTTGGCCACCGCTGGCTCTGCTGTCCCGCGGTGAGTGGAGTGACCGGCACGGGCTCGCCACCGCTCGCCGGCACGCGGTACAAGCCACTGAACTGGTTCGGCGCGAAGATAATGGCGTCGTCGGCGCTCCACGCGCCACCGCGCGCCCCGTTCACCGCCGCGACGGTTCTGGGGGTGCCACCATCCAGATCGACCCGCTTCAGCTGTTCTCCGGCAAAGAAGCCAATGGAGCGTCCGTCTGGCGACCAGAACGGGTCGACTGCACCGTCGGTCCCGGACAGCGGCTGCGGAGTTGTCGCAGCCAGCGACCGAAGCCACAGCCGCGATGGACCGTCGCCTGACGCGACGAAGACCAGGCGCCGCCCGTCCGGCGACAGCGCGAACGAGGCCGGCTCCTCGGTTGACGGCGTAGCGATCTCGAGGCGCGTTTCGAACGGAGCCGGAACGCTGCCGGCGCGCCACGCGTAAACCAGCGACGTAAGTGCTACGACGACGGCGAGAGCGGCGACAGCCCACGAGGCGAGACCGATGCGCGTCCGTCGCGCTGCGCGTGGCGCGTCAGCATGCGCGCGCGACTCGGCTACCCACAGCAGTTCGTCGTGCAGATCTTTCGCGCTCTGGCAGCGGTCGTCCGGCGACTTCGCCAGGCACCGCTGGACGATCCGGTCGAACAGCGGCGGCGACAGCGGCGTGCGGCTCGACACCGGCGACGGCGTGTCTTTCAGGATCGCGCCGATGATGCTCGCAGACGACTCGCCCTCGAACGGCCGCTGCCCCGTGGCCATCTCGTACAGCACCGCGCCGAGCGCCCAGATGTCGCTGCGCGGATCGGCTTCGCGCCCTTCCACCTGCTCCGGCGACATGTAGTGGATCGTGCCGAGAATGGTCCCCTTCGCGGTCTGCGGCCCTACGGTTGTGGCGCGCGTTGCGTTCGACAGCGCCACGGGCGACGCCGCGCCGTGCAGCTTCGCGAGCCCGAAGTCGAGCAGCTTCGGGCCACTCTTTGTCAGCATCACGTTCAAGGGCTTCAAATCGCGATGCACGATGCCCGCGCGGTGCGCCTTGTCGAGCGCATCCGCAATGGCCGCGCCGATGCTGAGCACGTCGCTGAGCGGCAACGGGCCCTTCGCCTTGGCGATGCGCTCGGCGAGCGTTTCGCCCTCGAGCAGTTCCATGACCAGGTAGTCGATGCCGTCCTGATGGCCGACGTCGTGGACGACGCAGATGTGCGGATGGGAGAGGGTGGCGATGGCGCGGGCTTCACGCTCGAAGCGGGCACGGGCCGCGGGGTCTGCCGTGGCATCGGCCGGCAGCACCTTGATCGCCACCGTGCGCGACAGGCGGGTGTCGCGCGCCTTGTACACCTCCCCCATGCCGCCGGCACCGAGGGGAGAGAGGACTTCGTACGGGCCGAGACGGGTGCCGGGTGTGAGCGCCAACGTGGGCGCGATTATATGACGGCTGAGCTGCGGCTCGCCGGAAGCGCCAGCGCTGCTTCGACGCCTCGCTTCAGGCGTCTGAGAGGTATACTGCTTATACCTGCCGTGCCTTTCGAGTTCGACCCTCGCAAGTCCGCCGCGAACAAGACGAAGCACGGGATCGACTTCGTCGAGGCACAGGCACTCTGGCTGGATGCGGATCGGGTCGAGCTACCTGCGCGGCCGTCGGACGAACCGCGCGTTCTGATTATTGGGCGCATCAAGCAGGTCGTCTGGACGGCCACGGTGACATACCGCCATGAAGAAGCCACCCGCATCATCTCGGTCCGCCGCGCGCGCGTCAGCGAGAAAACCCTCTACGTCGGCGCGCCGGGCTGGTCAGGCCAGGCCCGCCATGGTCTCGGCTGAGGAGTTCGACCGGCTGGCCGACCTCCCTGCCGGTGATCCCGCCGGCGACCTGACGCCCTATGTCGATGTGTCGAACGCGCGCCGCCCGGGCCGCGAGGTGCAGCGTGTGAACGTCGACTTTCCCCTCGACCTCTTGCAGGCGATCGACCGTGAGGCACGGCGGATTGGCGTCAATCGGCAGGCCTACATCAAACTGCGGCTCGCCGATGCGCTGGCCGCGAGGGCCTCGTAACATCCACGCGTCCCCATCTTGGAAAGTCGAGAATTCATCGACCCTTCCACCTGCTCCGGCGACATGTAGTGGATCGTGCCGAGGATCGTACCCTTCGCCGTGCCGGGGCCTACGGTTGTGGCGCCGGCTGCGTCCGATATCGCCACGGGTGACGCCGCGCCGTGCAGCTTCGCGAGCCCGAAGTCGAGCAGCTTCGGGCCGCTCTTCGTCAGCATTACGTTCGCGGGCTTGAGGTCGCGATGCACGATGCCCGCGCGGTGCGCTCTGTCGAGCGCGTCCGCAATGGCCGCGCCGATGCTGAGCACCTCGCTGAGCGGCAGCGGCCCCTTCGCGCGCGCGATGCGCTCGGCGAGCGTCTCGCCCTCGAGCAACTCCATCACCAGGTAGTCGATGCCCGCGTGGTGGCCGACGTCGTAGACGACGCAGATGTGGGGGTGGGAGAGCGTAGCGATGGCCCGGGCTTCACGCTCGAAGCGCGCACGCGCAGCGGGGTCACTCGTCGCGTCGGCCGGCAGCACCTTGATCGCCACCGTGCGCGACAGGCGCGTGTCGCGTGCCTTGTACACTTCGCCCATACCGCCGGCGCCGAGTGCAGAGAGGACTTCGTACGGGCCGAGGCGGGTGCCAGTTGTGAGGGTCAATGGGGTGCGCGGATTATATGCCGGATGAGTGACGAGGCCGTGCGTGCCGCGGGCCGTGGCGCGGCCTCGCAGCGGCCAGAGCGTCCTTGCGGGACTGACGGCGCACGGGTCATACTTCTGGTATGACTGTCAGCACCAAAATTGCCATCAGCCTGCCTCACGCCGTAGCTGAGCGTGCCCGCCGTGCGGTCAAGTCGGGGCGCGCGCCGAACGTCAGTGCGTACATTGCAGCCGCGGTCGATGAGCGGGCAAAGCTGGACGAGTTGTCTGTGCTGCTCGACGAGATGCTCGCCGAGTCGGGCGGTCCCTTGACGGCTGCCGAACGCCGCGCCGCAGACCAGGCGCTCGGGGTGAAGCCGCCCGGCCGGCGACGCGCGTGACCGGGGGCCTCACGCTCGATGCGGGCGCCCTGATTGCCTTCGAGCGCAACGACCGCTTCGCTGTCGCCCTCTTGTCACAAGCTGTGAAGCATGGTCTGTCCATCGCCGTACCTGCGGGGGTCGTCGGTCAGGTGTGGCGCGATGGTCGACGACAGGCGCGTCTGGCCAGACTGCTCGGGGCCTCGAATATCGAGGTCGTCGACCTCGACGACAGAGCCGCCCGCGCGGCCGGGCAACTCTGCGGGGCCTACGGCACCAGCGACATCATCGATGCATCGGTGGTCCTGTGTGCGAAGGCACGGCGGCACCGCATCCTCACGAGTGATCCAGGCGACATGCGCCGGCTCAGCGTCACGATAGCGATCGTTAAGGTGTAGCGAAGGCGTTCCTCCGCGCCTGGACAACGGGCGAATCGAAAGCAGGCCGTCTATGTGCGGAGCGTGGCTTAACAGTTGACGATGACGGGGAGCCTGGCCCGACGCACGACACAGCCGGGCTGATTGCGAAAGACGCATGAGATATCGATAATGGATATCCATGTCGGCAATCTCCCTGAAGCTCCCTGATGAACTCCTCGCGGACGCGGACCGATCGGCGGAGGCACTTCACCTGCCGCGCGCCGAGTACATCCGACGCGCCATCGAGCAGCTGAACCGACAGACCCGCGCCCGGCTTCGGGCCGCGCGCCTGCGGGGCGCCTCCCTTCGAGTGCGCGGTGAGAGCATGCGCGTCAACGCGGAATTCGGTGCCATCGAGCGCGACGTCGATGCGTAAACGCGGCGAGGTCTGGCTGGCCGATCTGAACCCGCCGCGGGGCACGGAGCCTGGCAAGAAGCGGCCGGTCGTCATTGTGCAGGCCCAGGCACTGCTCGACGCGGACCACCCGTCCACCCTTGTCGTACCGCTGTCGACGAAGCTGGTCGACGGAGCGGAACCGCTGCGCGTGCGCATCAAGGCGTCGGGTCTGCTGAAGAAGGACTCGGACGTGCTGGTCGATCAGTTGCGCGCAATCGACAACCGCCGCCTCGGCGACGGGCCGCTTGCGCGGCTATCGGCCCGACAACTCGCGCAGCTGGACGGCTGCCTGCAGGACGTGCTCGACATCGTGCGCGACTGACGGCAGGCGTCGGGGGGGGCCAGGCGCGCCTGGATTCTCGCGCGACTGCTCAGCGCGTCGCTTCGGGATCCCAGTTCTGAATCAGGGTAATGGGCGGCGCCGCCACGGCCTGTTCGACATCGATGAGGAACCGGCCATCGGGCGCTACGTCGAACTGGCGATCCACCTGGTTGCCAACGGCTGCGCCCACAATCCGCGCCTGGAACAGGCGAACAGGTTCGCCCGGGTTCAACGCACTGCCACTCGCATCAACCGACGCACTCATCATGGCGCCTGACAAATCGAGGAAGAACAGCTCCCGTCCGTCCGCCCGCCACACAGGGAATACGCCTCCGTCAGTAGACACCTGCCACTGCCCGCCGCCTGGCGTAACCGGCACGGCCACGGTCGATGACGTCGCGGTCTGCGGCGCGACGAAGGCGCGCACGTAGATCTCGGCTCGACCCGATTCGTTCGATTGATACGCAACCCATCGCCCATCTGGGGAGAAGGCGCCCCACGCTTCGCGGAACGGCGTCTTCAGCAGGACACGCGGCGTGCGGTCACCGATCGGCAGCACCCAGAGGTCGGCCGCTGTGTCGCGTTCCACACTGTGATAGAGCAGATAGCGTCCGTCCGATGACCAACTCGTCGGCACCTTCACGCGGTCCGACCCGACGAGCACTTCGTCCGTACCCGCGCCGCTGGCGAGTTTCGTATACAGGTCGAGATTTCCTCCGCGGTTCGACATGAAGGCGAGACGCTGACCATCAGGCGACCAGACGGGAAAGCGATCGATGCCAGGGTCGAACGTAATCCGGCGCGGTCGTGCGGCGTCGAGCAGCCAGATGTCCTGATTGTTCTGCGCGGAACGCCCCACCGCGAGCCGGTGGCCATCCGGTGACAGCCGCGGTGTTTCCAGTCCGGACGAATCGGCATCTCCGGCCGTGCCGAGAGCAGCCCCGGAGCGATCGAACCACGTCAACTGCCGAAGGCTCGCGTGGCCCGCACGATAGGCGACCAGCCCCCCGGCCGATGCGGACACTGCCGCGCGCCCGAATCGGGCATCCATCGCCACGTCGTCCGCCACCACCAGCGGCTCGCCAGATGTGACGCCACGCTCGATATCGACGCGCTGCGCCATCAGCGACTGTCCACGCCCCCAGAGAACCCACCCGGACGGCAGGTAGACAGGGGAACTCTCGGCCTGAAACAGGCGAATCGCTCCGCGGCCGTCGAGCGCGCCCATGTAGATACCGGTGACGTCCGGCGTCCCCTGCGCCCAGTACAGGAAACGATTCCCGTCGGGAAGGAACCAGGGCCACCGATGTGATGACTGTCTGGCGCTGATGGTGGTGACAGGCGAAGGCGTTCCACCGTTCTCCGAAATCTGCATCAGCGCCGACCCGCCCTGGCTCGATGCGATGATGAGTATTCCCTTTGAACTCCAACTTCCCCCGGCCAGGCTCATGACCGTGGCCAACGTACGGACCGACGACCCTGCCAGATCGACGCGTTTCAGCGAGTTGGCTGCCACGAACGCGATCGCGCGGCCGTCAGGCGCCCAGAACGGGTTGGTCGCGCCTTCCGTTCCTGGTATCGGCTGCGCCGTCGTGGATGCCAGCGAGCGGAGCCAGAGGCGTGCCACGCCGTCTCCCGACGCGACGAAGACGATCTGGCGGCCGTCCTGCGACAGCGCGAACGACAGCGGATCGTCCGTCGTCGGCGTCAGCACGTCGAGGCGCGCCTCAGGAGGTGCGAGTGGCGGTGCCGTTCTGGCGTAGCGAAGCGCGGGCACGACAAGCACCGCGGCGGCAAGGGCCGCGACTGCGGCCACCAGCCATCCGGCGCGGCCGCTCCGGCTCGGCGCCGACCCCAGTTCCTGGCTCGTCGCATTGCCACCGGGCATCACATCCCAGGTCAGCAGCGCGCGCAGGTCGCTGACGCTTTGCCAGCGGTCGTCAGGCGACTTCGCCAGACACCGTTCGACGATGCGCTCGAGACTGGGCGGGGTGAGGGGGCGACGCGTCGAGATCGCCGGCGGTGTCGCCTGCATGATCGCACCGAGCACGCTCGCCGCCGACTCTCCCTCGAACGGCCGCTGCCCCGTCGCCATCTCGTAGAGCACCGCGCCCAGCGCCCAGATGTCGCTGCGCGGATCCGCTTCGCGCCCTTCCACCTGCTCGGGCGACATGTAGTGGATCGTCCCGAGAATCGTCCCCTTCGTGGTATGCGGGCCGACGGTTGTGGCGCCAGTCTCGTCCGACAGCGCAACGGGTGTGGCCGCCCCGTGCAGCTTCGCCAGCCCGAAGTCGAGCAGCTTCGGCCCGCTCTTCGTCAGCATCACGTTCAAGGGCTGGAGGTCGCGATGCACGATGCCCGCACGGTGCGCCTTGTCGAGCGCGTCGGCGATGGCGGCACCGATGCTGAGCACGTCGCTGAGCGGCAACGGTCCCTTCGCCTTGGCGATTCGCTCGGCGAGCGTCTCGCCCTCGAGCAGTTCCATCACGAGGTAATCGATGCCGTCCTGATGGCCGACGTCGTGAACAACGCAGATGTGCGGGTGGGAGAGCGTAGCGATGGCCCGGGCTTCACGCTCGAAGCGCGCACGCGCGGCGGGGTCACTCGAGGCGTCGGCCGGCAGCACCTTGATCGCCACCGTGCGCGACAGGCGCGTGTCGCGCGCCTTGTAGACTTCGCCCATACCGCCGGCACCGAGGGGAGCGAGGACTTCGTACGGGCCGAGACGCGTGCCGGGTGGGAGTGCCAATGGGTGCGCGGATTATATGCCGGACGAGCGATCAACTCGGCGACGGACGACGACCGGCACGCTGGACGCCTACGGCTCCCGCAGCCCGGCGCGTTCGAGGTAGCCGCCGATAATCAGATAGCGAACTTCAGCGCTTGCGAACGCCGCCAGCAGATCGACGAAGTCCACCGGCAGGTTCGGTTCGTGCTGCTCCATACCATTCCATCGCTAGCGCGAAGACCGCGTCGAGACGGTCGCCCCCCGGCACCTCGTGCCAGAAGGCCACGTCGCGCGCCGCGGCATCGGCAAAGGATGCCCGACCACCGCGCCATCGCGAACGGCGCTCGTCCGCTCGATCCGCGGCACTGCGTGTGGCAGATGACATCTGCGTCATTCTAGCCGCATCGGCTCGACGCGGGAGGCCGGTCGGTCGTGCGCGGGCCCGGTTCGGTGCCGGCTCCCATCCGCTATGCTCCATCACGCCATGGCCCCCGTAATTCCCGACCCAGCACGCATCAAACCGTTCGCCTCCGAGGCGGCCTTCGAGAAGTGGATGCGCACGCACCACTCGCGCGAGCTGGAGATCTGGCTGCGAATCTACAAGAAGGGCTCCGGCGCGCCGACGGTCACATACGCGCAGGCGCTCGACGTGGCGCTCTGCTGGGGCTGGATTGATGGGATCAAGAAGTCGTACGACGAGGTCTCGTTCCTGCAGCGCTTCACGCCACGACGCGCGAAGAGCATCTGGAGTCAGGTGAATCGCGAACATGTCGCGCGGCTCATCGCCGAGGCTCGGATGCAGCCGCCGGGGCAGCACCAAGTGGATGCCGCCAAAGTCGACGGCCGCTGGGACGCGGCGTACGCACCAATCCGGTCGGCCTCCGCAGAGTCGCTGCCAGACGACCTGCGTGCCGCCATCGACGCGAACGCCGCGGCACGGCGCACCTTCCACACGCTTGGACGTATGAACCTGTTTGCTCTCGCCTACCGGACGAACAGCATGAAGACACCCACAGGGCGCGCGAAGAAGATCGCGCAGTTGGTGGAGATGCTGGCTCGCGGGGAGACGGTGGTGCCGCCGCCTGCGGCGGCTCGAGCGCGAGCCGGCAGGCGGCGCGCGAAGAGCGCGACATAGGTCGGCGAGACTGCCGTTACACCAGCATCGCCGACTGTTGCCGCCGCCGTCACCGCGTCGACACGCGTACGTTCCTGCCGCCCCCGGACTCCGGATCAGGCCGTTCACGTTCGTGATGACGTGCCGACCTGGTCACACGCATGGTGAAGACCTGTGAACATCCAGCACCCGTCGAGCGCTGTCGGTCGCCTGATGGCGATCTCCGCTAATCCGCGGTTCGACGCGGGCCGGAAGCAACAGCCCGCCGGGAGGCCGCAAATTATCAAGGGTTACGGTGACTCGTTGCTAGAATGCCGCCACGTGAGTTCCCCCCCCGATTCACGCCAACCGTAACGGACGGATTGCGAGTTCGGTAACGGCCGCGCGAAGGCGGCACAAGGAGCAGCCATGACGAAGAAGACCACCACGAAAGCGTCTGCCAAGAAGCTCACCGTGAAGAAGAGCGTGAAGGACCTGCCGGTCAAGGGCGGCAGGGTCCCGCGTCTCTAGACCCGACCAGCGCGAGGGATCCGGGCGACCGGTCCCTCGCACCACACGCCGGCCGTCGCTGCTCGACCTCGTGCTATAACGAAACCGGTATGGGTGCTCACCGTCATCTCGGCCTGCGCGCGCGGTACGCAGTGGGGTTCCTGCTCGCCGCTCTCCTCACGCCCTCCTCTCTCGTCGCCCAAACGCGAACGCTGGTCGTCGGATCAAGCGCAACCTATCCGCCCTTCGCGTACGAGAATCCGCAGAAACAGATCGTCGGCTTCGACGTCGACATCATCCAGGCGGTGGCGCAGAAGGCCGGGCTGACGATGCGCGTCATCAACACGCCGTGGACCGGCATCTTCGCGTCGCTCAACAACGGCGACATCGACCTCATCGTCTCTGGCGTCACCATCAACGACAGGCGCAAGCAGTCGTACGCGTTCACGGCGCCGTACTTCGAGGCGCGGCAGTTGATGGCCGTGCCGGCCAGCAGCACGGTGAAGACATTGAAGGATCTGACGGGCAGGAAGGTGGGCGTGGTCATCGGCAGCGCCGGCGACGATATCGCGTCGGCCGCCTTCGGCAAGACGAGCTCGAACATCCGCCGCTTCGAGAGCACGCCGGTGATGATCCAGGAGCTGGCGGCGGCAGGGCTCGATGCCGCCATCGGCGACAACGGCGTCATTGCCTACCGCGTCCAGGAACAGCAGCGATTGAAGACGGTGGACGACCCTGCGTTCCCGAAGGAATACTTCGGCATCGTCGTGAAACAGGGGAACACGGCGCTGCTTGGCAAGCTGAACGCCGGACTGGCCGCGGTGACGAGCGACGGCACCTATGCGGCGCTCTACCGCAAGTGGTTCAAGGCCGAGCCGCCGGTGCTGCCCGCGAAGTAACCGTCACGCACGCCTAGCCAACGCTCACCATCACGCCGCAGCCGACACATGGAGCCGACGCCAACACTCTGGTTCGGATGGTTTCGCGCCGACATCATCGGCGAGTACGCGGAGCTGTTCTGGCGCGGTCTCGGCATGACGATCGCCATCACCGCAATCTGCATCGTGCTCGGCACGGCGCTCGGGCTCGTGGTCGGGATTGCACGCCTCGCCGACGCCCGTCACTCCCCCGCTCGTGAATTGTGCCGGTTCCTGCTGCGGTGGCCCTCGACGGTCTACGTCAGTTTCTTCCGCGGCACGCCGCTCTTCGTTCAGATTCTCCTCATTCACTTCGCGCTCCTGCCGATCCTCGTGAACCCGGCCAACGGGATGCTGATGGCGGGCGATGCCGCGCGCGATCTCAAACAGAACTACGGCGCGCTGCTCTCCGGCGTGCTGGCGCTGACGCTGAACTCCGGCGCCTACATTTCGGAGATCTTCAGGGCCGGCATCCAGTCGATCGATCGCGGCCAGGGGGAAGCGGCACGTTCGCTCGGCCTCACCGCCTGGCAGAGCCTGCGGCACATCGTCCTGCCCCAGGCGTTTCGCCGCATGCTGCCGCCGCTCGGCAACAACGCCATCGCGCTGCTGAAGGACTCGTCGCTGGTATCGGCCATCGGCCTCGCCGAACTCGCCTACGCCGCGCGGACGGTGGCGGGTGCCTACGGCCGCTACTGGGAACCGTACCTCACCATCTCGCTCATGTACTGGCTGCTGACGCTGGTGCTGGCGGCGCTTGTTCAACGACTGGAGGCGCGCTATGGACGCGGTGATTCGCGTTGAGTCGCTGAGCAAGCGTTTCGGCGCGCTCGAGGTGTTGCGCGGCGTGAGCTGCACCGTGGCGGCGTCGGAGGTGGTGTGCATCATCGGTCCGTCGGGTTCGGGCAAAAGCACCTTGCTGCGGTGCATCAACGGCCTCGAGGCCGCGACGAGCGGGCAGGTTTTCGTCGACGGCATGGCCGTCCATCACCCGAAGACGGACATCGACGCCCTGCGCCGGCGCATCGGCATGGTCTTCCAGCGCTTCAATCTCTTCCCGCACAAGACCGTGCTGGACAACGTCGTGCTCGGCCCACTGGCCGTCACCGGCCTCTCGCGGGCTGAGGCCGACGCACGCGCCCACGCACTCCTCGCGAAGGTGGACCTCGGCGACAAGGCCGGCGCCTATCCCGCCCAGTTGTCGGGCGGGCAGCAGCAGCGCGTGGCCATTGCCCGCGCACTGGCCATGCAGCCCGAGATGATGCTCTTCGACGAACCGACCTCATCGCTCGACCCGGAAATGGTGGGCGACGTGCTGGCGGTGATGCAGCAACTGGCGCGCGACGGCATGACGATGGTGGTGGTGACGCACGAGATGGAGTTCGCGCGCCATGTCGCCAACCGCGTGCTCTTCGTGGACGAGGGGCGCATCGTGGAGGAGGGCTCGCCGGCGGAGCTGTTCGACCATCCACGGCACGAGCGCACGCAGCAGTTTCTCAGCCGGGTACTGCGTAGCTGAGTGACTTTCGGCGTAGTGTTCGGCTTTAGCCGGACTTCGCGAGGTCCGCCTGAAGGCGGACACTACGTACATTCGGCAGCAACGCCGAAAGCGAATTCGCGCTAGAAGCGCGAACTGCGAATCCAGGTGTCGGCGCGCGACCAACTGGCCTTCAGGTCAGCGTCGACATCCGCCGAGGGCTTGCCCTGAGCGGCGAGAGCCTGCTGCAGCCCGAGGAGCGACCAGCCATTGTGCGGATGGTGCGCCAGTTCCTTGCGGTACGTGTCCTCGGCTTCGCTGAACCGCTTCGCCTCGAGTTGCGCAGCCCCCAGCCAGTGTCCGGCGTGGAACGGCAACGGCTCGGGCTCGTCGTAGGTGAGCCCCTCCTGCAGGTCGAACGCCACCTGGAATGCGGCAATCGCCTTCGGCAGGTCGCCGGCGGTCCGCGCCAGTTCGCCCTCGAGGATTCCTGCCACCACGCCGAGCAGGCTCTTCGCGGTGTGCACACGCACCATGGCCTTCGATGTGTCGGCCAGCTTCTTCACCCGCTGCAGGTACAGCGTGGCGAAGTCGACGTCGCCCTTGCGCAGGTACGCCATTCCCTGCGCGAAGTCCCACAGGCCGCCCTGCACCGGGCTGAGCGGCCGGGCGGTGACCTGCAGCACGTCATCGAAGCGGCCGAAGCGGATCAGCGTCAGCACCTCGAACGATGTGTCGTTTGTCAGCTTCGAGTAGTCCTTCGCGGCGCGGGTCGAGATGGCGCCCTGCCCGTCCATCGCCGCCGCGTAGAGCAGCATGTGCAGGTTGTGCTCGGGGTAAATCGCGAAGCCCTCGCCGATGGCCGCCTTCTGGTCGGAGTGCCAGGCGTCGAGGTTGGCGCGCACCGAGTCGCCCCACCGCCCCACCTCGTTCCAGGTGTGCGACGGCATGTGGTTGATGTGGCTCGCGCCAGGGATGGAGCTCCCGAGGAACTGCGCACACTGCTCCGCGCGCTCCGGCACCGCCGTCGACTCGGTCGCGTGCACGTACAGGTGGCAGGCGCCGGGGTGCCTGACGTCCTTCGCGAGCACCGTCTCGAGCACATGGTGCAGGCGCTGCACCGTCGGGTTGTTCACGTCGCGCGAACCACGCCGCGGTTCGAGCAGGAAGAGCGAGTCGCCGTACAGCGTGACGATGTCGAGGTCGTCCGGATACTGGTCGGCGAGCGTCCGCATCGCCTCCGCGTAGGCCCTGTCCTGCTCGACGCGGGAGTTCGGATCGAAGGTTTCCACATAGCGCACGGTCAGCGCGTCGATGAGGGCGCGCTCCTTCGGGTTGGCACGGGCGGCCAGCGACCGCGCCTTCTGGATGGCGGCGTAGGCGTGGGGCGCCTCCTCGAGTGACATTGGCGCGTTCAGGTACGACCCCCAGGCCCACGCCTCGCCCCAGTAGCAGATGGCACAGTCGGGGTCGCGCTTCCAGGCCTCGCGGAAGGAACGCACAGCTTCGGGCTTGGCGAACGACCACATCATCTGGAAGCCCTGGTTGAAAAAGGCCTGGGCTTCGGCGTTGGTCGAGGAGATCGGACGCGCAAACGTGCCGAGCCCGGTCTTGTAGACCTCGATCGGGTCGGTGTAGCGCTCGAACAGCGTCTTCTGCGGCTCCTGCGCCCCCGCGATGACGGCACCGCCCAGGAGTGCGGCCACCGTCAGTCCCCACACGTGTGTTCCCAGCCTCATCGTCTTCTCCTCCGTCACACCAGGCGGCCTCATTATGCGCGAGTTACGGCAGTCCGATGGCTGACGGTATGATGCCGTCCATGGATCGTACATTCATGTTTGTCGGCGCACTGATGGGGTTTGTCGGCGTGGGGCTGGGTGCGTTCGGCGCGCACGGGCTGAAGGCACGGCTGCCAGCCGAAATGATGGCGGTGTTCGAAACCGGCGTGCGCTACCAGATGTATCACGCGCTGGCGCTGCTGGCCCTTGGCGCGCTGATGACGCGGCTCGAGGGACGCGCGGTCGTCGTGGCCGGCTGGAGCTTCACCGCCGGCATCCTGATCTTCTCGGGCAGCCTCTACGCGCTCGCGCTGAGCGGCGTCACCATGCTCGGCGCCATCACCCCCATCGGCGGCGTCGCCTTCCTCATCGGCTGGATCGCACTGGCCATCGCCGCGTTCTAGGGATGGCGCACCTGAAGGTGCGCGGCTACGGGGTCAGCGGGCCGGACGCTTGGCGGCCGGGCGAGCCGGCGCTTTCGCTGGCGCTTTGGGTGCCGGCTTCACCGTAGCCGGGCGGTAGGTGATCTGGGCGTTGCTGATGATGGCGATCGGGCGGCCGTCCGACAAGTAGGTGGCCGAGCCGTCGGCACGTTCGACGGTCAGCTTCTCGCCCAGGATCGACACCTCGTTCTCGGCTTCCGGAACGGTGATCGTGATCGACTCCTGTCCTGTGGGAGCGACGGCCTTTACGCCGGAAGGGCCGGCCCCGCCGGCCACACGCTCGACCAGGTCCTTCACGCTTCGGAATTCGTTCTGCACCACCGCGCGGCTGATCAGCGTGTTGTCAGCCGTGAGCACCCCGATGACCGCGGTGTAGCGCGCGAACGCTGCGCGCGTGTCCTTCGTCTGCTCTTCCGAATAGGTGTGCCGGTTGTGCAGGTCGAAGGTCAGCGTCACCGGGCCGCGGTGCGGCGGCAGCGTGATGATGATGCCCGCGGCAGGCACGCGGCCCGTGAGCACGTCGCAGAAGGTGCGCTTGGAACTGACACCAACGCCGAGTGGGGCGGGACAGCGCATCTCCGGCGCTTCGGTCGTGGTCGCGGGGGCTGGCGCCGGTCGTCTGGCTGGTATCGTACGGCGGGTCTGCGCCGACAGGGGAGCGGCGGCAATCACGAGGCCGCTGATCACCAGAGCTGACACAACACGCATGCGTCAGTATAGCCGCAGGGAAAGCCACCAGACGCCGAACGCCAACGTCAGCAATGTGACCGGCACACCGACCGAGGCGTACTCAACGAATCCCACCTTCACGCCTCGGCGCCGTGCCCCCTCCACAACGATGAGGTTCGCAATCGAACCGAGAATGGTGAGGTTCCCGGCCAGTGTGCTCGACATCGCCAGCGCCAGCCACGACGCGCTCGGGTCGGGCAATCTCGGCACCACCCTGGTGAAAAGCATCACCGCAGGGACGTTGCTGATGGCGTTGGACACCACGGCCGCCGTCGCGCTGAGTCCGGAGAGCGTGCCGACGCCGAGCGGTGACAGCCAGTCGAAGATCCGCTGATCGAAACCGGCACGCTCACCCGCCGCGACGATCACGAACAGACCAACGAACAGCATGAGCAAATCCCAGTCGATCGCCGCGTAGATCTTGCGCGGCCGTACGCGCCGCGTCACCAGCAGCACCGCTGCGCCAGACGCCGCCACCAGCGCCGTGTTGTAGCCGGCGAGGAACCCGACCAGCACCAGCACGCACACCACCAGCGTCTTCCACAGCACACCCGGATGTGTGGTCACCGGCGGCAGGGGCGGCCGCACAACGTCAGATGGTCGAAGGTCGCGACGGAAGACGACGCACAGAAGAGCGGCATCGATCGTCAGCCCCGCCACTGCCACCGGGCTCAGCGCCGACGCGAACCTCGCAAAGGACAACCCCGACACACTGCCGATGAGGATGTTCTGCGGATTGCCGGTGATCGTCGCCGCGCTGCCGATGTTCGACGCGGTGGCTAGCGCCAGCAGGAACGGCAGTGGCCGCAACCGCCGTGCGAGCACGATGTCCAGCACCAGCGGCGTGAAGACAAGGCAGATGGTGTCGTTGACGAAGAGCGCGGACAGCACGCCGGACACGACCACGAGCAGCACGAGCAACGCGGCCGGATGCGCAACGCGCGCCGACGCGTATTGCGCCAGCGCCGTCAGCCCGCCCGCAAGCCGGAGGTGGGCGACGATGACCATCATGCTGAAGAGCAGGACGATGGTGCGGGCATCTACCGCGTGCGCGGCCTCGTCGAAGCCGATGGCACCGGTGGCCACCATCAGGATGGCGCCGACCACCGCCACGCCGGTGCGGTCGAGCCGCAGGAACGGCACGCGGCCGGCCGCAATGGCCACATAGGCCGCGATAAAGATGACGGCGGTGATGGTCTACTCGTCGTCCGCGTGATGCCCGAACGCGGCGTTCGTGCGCAGCGCGGCACCGCTGCGTAGCTTGATGAGTTCGAGGAATTCCATGCGGGTTCGTGCGTCGGATCGGAACGTGCCGAGCATGGAGCTGGTGATGGCAGAGGCGTTCTGCTTCTCGACGCCGCGCATCGACATGCAGAGGTGCGTGGCCTCGACGACGACGGCCACGCCGAGCGGGGCGATCTTGTCCTTGATCGTCTCGGCGATCTGGCTGGTGAGCCGCTCCTGCACCTGCAGGCGGCGCGCGAACATTTCGACGATGCGCGGGATCTTGCTGAGACCGATCACCTTGTTGCTCGGCAGGTAGGCGACGTGGCACTTCCCGAAGAACGGCAGCAGGTGGTGTTCGCAGAGGCTGTAGAAGTCGATGTCCTTGACGATCACCATCTCGCTATAATCGACGGTGAAAAGGGCGTTGTTCAGCACCTGGTCGATGTCGGCGTCGTATCCACTGGTCAGGAATGTCAGGGCCTTCTCGACGCGCCTGGGGGTGTTCACCAGCCCCTCGCGGTCGGGGTCCTCGCCAAGCGCTTTCAGAAGGCTCCTCACCAGCTCCTGCATCCTCCTATTGTATATCCCGCTCATGGGTATCCCTGGCTTCGCGCAGTCGGCCGACGAGCTGTATGCCGACCGCGAGTTGCTCCCCAGTGCGGTCCGCGCGGCCGCGATCTGGACCGACGCCGCGCAGCGCGACCCCGCCTCGTTCGAACCGGCCTGGAAGCTGGCGCGCGTCTGTTACTGGCTGGGCACGCATGCGCCCGAACCGGAGCGCCGTGGCTATCTGGAACGGGGCATCGCCTCGGCACAACGCGCCGCACGGCTCCTGCCCGACCGCCCGGAAGGGCACTTCTGGGCCGCCGCCACGATGGGCGCACTTGCTGAAGGCTACGGCCTGCGAGCCGGACTCAAGTACCGCAAACCCATTCGGGAGTCGCTCGAGATGACGCTGCGCATCGATCCGTCATTCATGGCCGGTTCACCCGATCGCGCACTTGGCCGCTACTACTACAAGGTGCCGGCGCTGTTCGGGGGTAGCCTGGCGCGCGCCGAGCAGCACTTGCGCGCATCGCTGCGCTACGACGCACAGAGTCCGCTCACCCACTACTTCCTGGCGGAACTCCTGCTCGACCTCAAACGCCCGGCCGATGCACGCGCGGAACTGCAGCGGGTGCTCGATGCACCGCTCGAAGGCGAGTGGGCGCCAGAAGGTCGCAATTACAAGCAACTCGCGGCTGCGCGGCTCGCCACTCTTCGCTGACGCGACAACCGGCCATCGCGTAGGACCAGTTTGCACGTCGCCATGGTGAACAGTGTGCAGATTACCCCTCGTCGCCCTGCATTCCCTCGGTAGACACGCGCCGATAACAGGTGTAACCGCCGGGACCGGCGTTGCGCAGCGTTTTCCGGAACCCTTGGAGGACGCTCGACCGTCATTAAGAGCGCAGAGCTGCCGCCTCAGGCAGCGAATCGCTCGCGGAACTGGTCCACGCCACCGTGGCACAAGACGTGAATTGGGTAACGGCAGGCGGGAGAGACAGATGATGCAGACACACACCACCTCGGGGGGCAGAACCCCGATGACCGACCGGGCGAGGCGCCCCAGCGTGACGCAGAAGGTCCTCATCGTGAACGGCAGCAGTGATGTGCTCGAAGCGCTCGAGCCGGTGCTCGACGCCGGGAACTACGACGTGGTGTTCGTCGAGTCGAGTGCGCACGCCTATTCCCAGATCAAGCGTGTGCGCCCCGACCTGGTCATCCTTTGCGTCGAGATCGACGATGCCGAAGGGTTGAACGTGCTGTCGATGCTCAAGCTCGACTCGGATACGCGCGATATCCCCGTGGTCACCTACACCAGCGCGGGTATCGATGAATCGGATGACGATGAGTACGAACCAGAGCCGCCGATGTTCTCACCGAGGCCGGCCCTGCTCATGAACTGACGTGGTATAGTCCCGCCCCATGCCGAACCTCACCGAGCCTGCCGGTCACCCCGACCGCCGCGCGGGCGACCGCATGGAGATCCTGGGCGATCTGCAGGGTGAGGTCATGGTGTACCAGCCGATGGCCATCCGGGAACTCAGCCACGGCGGAGCCCAGGTCGAAACCTCGTTCCCGCTCCAGCTCGACTCGCTGCACGAAATGCGGTTGGAACTCGGCGACGCGGCGGTAGTGGTGAAAGGCCGGGTGGTGCACTCATCCATCGCCGACATGGACCGCGAGTTCGTCACCTACCGCAGTGGCCTGGAGTTCATCCAGTTGTCGTCAGGTACACGCGACGTCATCGCCCAGTTCATCCAGGCGGTCGCACGCGGTCGACTGGCGCGCCGCCTTACTTGATTTTGAGGTGCTGGAGGTAGTCGCCCGAGGCAATGCGCTCGGCTCGACCGAGTGGGGCGTTGTAGAAATAGACCCACGCCTGGGCCGTGCGGCTGTCTTCGAAGGTCACCGGAATCTCGACGCGGCGATAGAGGCTGGCGTCGGGCGCCTTCTCGCTGAAACCCTCGATTTCATCCAGTGTGGCGAGCGCATCTGCCGGGTCGAGCATCTGGTGCACTTCGCCCCAGACCTGCCCTTCACTGGCTGGAATCGCAGCCGGATAAATTCCCAGATCGAACAGCGCCGCAATGATGGACGCCCGTCCAATCGGCTTCAGCGCACCGTCGAGCTTCGCACGTCCGTGTCGCTTGAACCCGCTCATCAGCGTGCCGTAGAAGAACACCAGGTCGGTCATCAGGATCAGCAAAAACCGTATCGATCGATTGAAATTACGGCCAGCTTACCGGATTCGTTTACTGAAAGGAATGACGGGAGCGAGAGGGGGGCGGGAGAACGGGCGTCGGACCTCGCGATCCGACGCCGTTGGGAGGCGGCGGACTACTGCTGCGGAGCGAGCGTGCCCTGACGATGCTGGCTGAGGCTGACCAGCGTGTCGAGCATGGCCGGCGGCAGGTCGAACGAGAGCGCCACCGTCTTGCCGGTGCCGCCAAGCTGCAGCGACTCGAGCATCGACGCGAACTCTGGACGGCCCGAGGTCTGCATCCGGCCGAGCGCCAGGAAGCCGCGGACAACGTCGCGCAGGCTGGTGGCCGACGCGTCGTCGCGCGACTCTGCCCGGAAGGTGCCGCGAAGGCCGCTGTCGATGTGCGCCGACGCCGAGAAAAGCGTGATGCCCGGAATCTGCTGGGCCACACCATCGGGCAGGTTCGCACGTGCGGTGAGGGCATCGAACCGGCCCGCCGCCCAGGCATTGCCCGCCTCGAGGTCGTGAATCAGGCTCATCATCTCGTCGTTTGCCTCGATGCTGGAGCCGCCCGTCTTCAGGTCGACCGCGCTGCGGATGAGCGCATGGCTGCCGACGGCCACCAGACCGGGTTCGAGGAACGCCAGCGACAGGCTCGGCTTCCCGTCGGCCTCGCCGCCCACCACCAGCCGGGCCCCCTTGTAATCCTCGACCTGGGCGCCGTGCTCGCGCATGAGCGCCTCGATCTTCACCTGATCGAACTGGCCGCGAGCCAGCACAATCGGCGAACCGGGCATGCGTCCCGTCTCCTCGCCTGTGGGGACGAGGGCCACCAGGACGTGCTCGATATCGGTTTCGATGTTGATGCCGGTCTGGCTCTGGAACTCGTGCTGGCCATCCTCTTTCATCGGGAAGGCCGACCGCACCTTCTGGCGAAGGTCAGAGGTCATGACGTCGCGGACGTCGGCGTAGGCAATCAGGGAGGCGTTGGCAGGAACGAACTGCAGTTCAGCGGGACCGCCCTCGCGCGTGAACGCGCTGGTGGAGAACCCAACCGAATAGGCGACCAGCCCCACTCCGAGGCCAATGGTCAGCGTCAGTAGCGATCCGACAACGAAATACCGTGTCTTCGTGGTCATGCAGCCCTCATCCACCTTATACGGACATCCTCAGCTTACTGTTCCAGCACGTACTCGCGCGACTCAACGGTTCGTGCGGCGAGCCACAGGGCGCCGATGGTCAGCAGCGCCAGCGCGATGAGGCTGGTCATGATTCCCGGCATGTCCGAGAAGGCCTGCAGCAGCAGACTCATCGTCGAATCCTGCGGCATGGCGTGCGGCACGAGCGCCTGGAGGTAGTAGGCCACCGTGGCGCGCTTCAGGTAGCCCGGGAACAGGAGCACGGCCGGCTCCCAGCCGAGCACGAAGACCAGCCCGGCCACCAGCGGGCGCTTGACGCGGGCTCCTACCCACGCGAACACGGCCCCGTAGGCCGCAAGTCCGGCCGCCAGCATGCCGAGGTCGGCCAGCAGCGAAGGGAACATCTGGGCAATCGAGCCACCACCGACCGGCACCATCAGGAAGAACACCACCATGACCGAGGGCAGGATGAGCAGCACCGTGCAGGCCAGGTATGCGACGTACTTGCCAACCAGCACGGCGCCACGCTGGATGGGACGCGTGAACAGGTAGGTGATGGTCCGGTCCTCGACCTCGTCGGCGATGAGCGAGGTGCCGTAGAACACACCGAGGATCGGCACGATGAAGCGGACGTAGAGCAGCCAGATCATCAGGCCGAAGATGCCGGCGCCGCTGACCGTGCCGCCGTTGATGCGCAGCGACTCGCCCGGCATCAGCATCCAGATCACGCGGCTGACCACCGCCAGCACCACTGGCCCGCCGACGAGCAGCGCGAGGAAGACCGACCGGCGCGACCACAGCATCTCGCTCAGCGAGAGGTCGAAGATGCGCAGCACCGCGTTGACGAAGGACGGCCGGCGGTTCGCGGGGGACGGAGCCATCATTTCACCAGGTACTGGAAGACGGCCTGGAGGTTGTCGTCGGGCGACGTCACCTCGTGAATGGCGCCCAGGTCGTTGGAGGCGGCCAGCGCGGTGAGCTGCGCATAGAACAGGTCGGGTTTCCCCGTCTGCACGATCACGGCGTCGGCCTCGAACCGCAGGCTGAGCACATGGTCCGAGGCGAGGAACTCACGCGCCAGGGCGCGTGGCTGCTCGGCGCGGATATGCACCGTGTGCGGGTGCTCGTCGATGAGATCGCGGATCTGGTGGACGTCGCCCTCGGCCAGGATGCGCCCCTGGTTGATGAGGAGGATGTTCGAGGTCATCGCCTCGATCTCGTGCAGGATGTGGCTCGAGACCAGGACGCTGCGTCCCGACCGGCCCCACTCGCGAATGAGCTTGATGGTCTTGCGGCGCGCAATCGGATCCATGCCCGACAGCGGTTCGTCGAGGATGAGCAGTTCGGGCTCGTGCGCCAGCGCCTGCGCCATCTTTACGCGCTGCCGCATCCCCTTGCTGTAGGCACCGATCTTCTTGTTCGCAGCACTGGACAGGTCGACCATGTCGAGCGCCCGCTTGGCGGCCTCGGTAGCGGCCGTCTCGCTGGTGCCGTTCAACCTGACCAGGGCCGTGACCCACTCGAGCCCGGTCATCCGTTCGTAGAACGCGTCCTGTTCCGGGCAGAAGCCGATGCGGAAGTAGAGATCGGGGTTCTGCCAGATCGGTTCGCCGAGGACGGTGATGCGCCCCTTGCTCGGCTTCAACTGGCCTGTCACCAGCTTCATGAACGTCGACTTGCCCGCGCCGTTCGGCCCAAGCAGGCCGGTGATGCCAGGCGGCACCGAGAGGGTGACGTCGTTCAGGCCGATGACCTGGCCATACCACTTCGAGACCTGCTCGGCCGAGATGAGGCTCATGCCACCACCTCGATGCCGCGCACGCGCCGCTCGAGCACAAAGGCCGACGCGGCGATGAGCAGCGCAACCACCAGGAACGCACTCCAGACCGGCATGGCGAAGCGCGGCTCGATGCGGAAGATGGCGTCGCCGATCTGCTGCAGGTCGAGCGGCACCGAGAGCCACGCCATGCGCGAGTCGCGCGTCATGCCGCGCACGATACCGTAGACCGCCTGCGAGAAGAAGATGAGCCCCGCGTAGAGGATGCCGACGTAGCGGCTGCTCTTCGACAGCGACGAGAGTGCCAGCATCGCCAGCGCCACCGCCGCCACCTGGATGAGCGAGAAGATGGTGATTGCCGGCACCAGATACAGGTGCTGCAGGAAGAACGTGAAGCTGCCCGCGAACATCACCTGGATGACCAGCAGCAGGATGGCCGGTAACCAGGTGACCAGCAGCAACAGCGCGAGCAGGATGGCGAACTTCCCGAAGATGTACTCGATCCGCGACAACGGCTTCGACAGGTAGATCTGCAGGGCGTTGGCCCGCCGGTCGTTGGCGATGAGCCCCGTGCCGGCATAGACCGTGATGAAGAACAGGAAGATTTCCTGCTGCTGGAGGAAGTCCCGGAACAGCCGCGCGTCCGGCGCGAGGAACTGCGCCTGCGGCAGGTTCGCAGCAGCGTAGATCTGGACCGCGCGCACCAGGAACGGCACCCACGAGAGAAGCAGCAGACCGATGAACGCGCGCCTGGCCAGCAGCGTGCGGATGCCGGCCGCGGCAATGACCGACCAGGCGCGACCCGTCTGCGCGCGAACGCCCGTGTAGCGTCGATAGCCCTGATCGTGGATCGGCATTCGGCTTCTACGCCTCCCCGACCGCTTGCGCGAACACGTCGTCGAGCGTCGGCACGCTCGGACGCAGGTGGCGCACCTGCACCGACGCGGCCGCGGCCAGTTCGAACAACCGCTTCGCCCCGCCCTCGCCGGGAACGAACACGCGCATGACGTCATCGTCGGTCGCGTGGCACTCGAGCCCGGCGGCGCGCAGTTGCTCGATGAACCGCTCGGGGCCGCCGGCGGCCTTCACGCGCAGTTCGAACACCCGCCCGCGCGGCTGCTTCAGTCCTTCGATGGGGCCGTGCACCACGACCCGTCCCTTGTCCATGACGACGACGTCTCGGCAGGTGTATTCGATGTCGGGGAGCAGGTGCGAGGAGACGATGACGTTGACACCCTTGTTGAGGGCGAGGTCGCGAACGAGTTCGAGCATCTCGTCGCGTCCCTTCGGGTCCATGCCGTTGGTTGGCTCGTCGAGAAAGAGAAGATCGGGGTCGTGCACCAGCGCCTGCGCCAGCTTGATGCGCTGCTTCATGCCCGTGGAATAGGTTTCGACGTTGCGGTAGCGCGCCTCGCCCAGCCCGACGTAGAACAGCACCTCGTGCGCACGCTGCATGGCGTCGACGCGAGGCAGCCCCGACAGTTCGCCACAGTAGGCCACGAAGCTGACGGCGTTCATGCCGGGGATGTGGGCGTCGTTCTCCGGCATGTAGCCGACGCGCGCCCGGATCTGGAGGGGGGCTTCGGCGACGTCGAGCCCCAGCACCCGCATGCGGCCCTGGGTCGGCACCACGAACCCGAGCAGCGACTTGATCATCGTGCTCTTGCCCGCCCCGTTCGGTCCGAGCAGCCCAACCGCGCCGGCGCCGAACGTCGTCGAGATGTCGCGCAGGGCGTCGTTCGTGCCGTAGGTGACCGTCACGCCTTCCAGCGTGACGACAGGACCGGGCTCAGCCATCGTTGAAGTCTTATACGGGTACGGCAACCTGGAGGTTTCCGCGGAGCCCGAGCGCGTCGGCCCGATCGCGCATGAAACCGATGACGTTGGCGTGCTGCTCGAGCGGCAACCCGAGCAACGCGGCGCCGGCGCGCCGGTCGTCGCGACTCACCGCCCGACTCGGGCGGATCAGCAAGGCGGCCGTGACGAACCCGGCCATTTCGTCGCATGCGAAGAGAGCGCGTTCCAGACGGCTGTCGCGCGTCAGCTCCATATGTTCAGGCACACCGTGATGAGCACCGCGTTGATGAAGTCGATGAAGAACGCCCCGACCATCGGCACGACCAGGAACGCGCGGGGCGCCGGACCATAACGATCGACGAGCGCCTCCATGTTGGCCATGGCATTCGCCGTGGTGCCGAGCATGAAGCCGCACAGGCCGCCGCTCATCACCGCCGCGTCGTAGTCCTTTCCCATCCAGGGGAAGACGGGCCAGAAGCAGACCGCCGCGATGAGTCCGACCTGGAAGGTGAGGATGACGATCATCGGCAGCGCGAGGCCGGCCAGCTCCCAAAGGCGCAACGTCATCAGGGCAAGCACGAGGAACAGCGAAAGCGCGACGTTGCCGAGATCGTCGATCGTGCGCTGTGACAGCCCCACCAGCTTGGTGGCATCGTCGAGATTGCGGATGACCGCGGCCACCAGCATCGCGCCGATATACGCCGGCAGCGTCAGCCCCCACGATTCGAGCCGCGCACTCACCACCGAGCCTGCCCACATGGCCGCGAGGATGACGACCAGCGCCTTCAGCAGCGCGTACGATTCCTTGTCCTCGCCGGCGGGCGTGACCGCCGCGGCGTCGTGCAGCTGCTCCTCGACCAGTTGCTGGGCGATCGGCGGGTCAGTCGGCAGGGAGCCGTGAGTCCTGGCCAGCCGGTGACGCCGCACGAGCAGCGTGCCGATCGGGCCACCGATGAGGCCGCCCGAGATGATGCCCGCCATAGCCGACGCGACGGCCACGGTCGAGGCCCCGGGGACGCCCGCTTTCTCGAACAACGGCGCGAACGCCAGCCCGGTGGCCGGTCCGCCCGTCAGCGTCACCGACCCGTTCAGCACGCCGAAAAGCGGGTGCTGGCCGAGCAGCACGGCCAGTCCGGCGCCCATCGCGTTCTGCACGATGGCGAGCACCGTGCACAGCAGCGTGAAGATCAGCACCTGCGGTCCGCCCACTTTCAGCAGCGACAGGCTCGCGCCGAAGCCGATGGTGGTGAAGAACGCGATCATCAGCGGCGCCTGCAGACGCGTGTCGAAGGTGACGAGTGTCACCCCCTGCGTGCGTGCGGCCGTCACGGCCACCGCCACCAGCAGGCCGCCGATGACCGGCGCGGGCACGTTGTAGCGCGAGAGCACCGGCGCCAGACGGCGAACGGCGTGCCCGAGGAACAGCACGAGCCCTGCGAACGCAACCGTGTTGATGAAATCGAGCGGCAACATGGGATATAACCCGACCGCATCTTAATTCAAGGACCAACGAGCCGTGACACCTGCCCCGCCCCGCCCCGCGGACGCCACCGCACTCGACACGGAGTTCACGCGGGGTCTCGGCCTCTACGACTCGACCATGGTGGTCATCGGCTCGATGGTCGGCTCGGGCATCTTCATCGTGTCCGCCGACATGTCGCGTACCATCGGCAGCCCGGGCTGGATGCTCGCCGCCTGGGTGGTCACGGGACTGCTGACCATCTCGGGCGCGCTGTCGTACGGCGAGCTCGCCGCCATGATGCCGCGGGCAGGCGGCCAGTACGTTTACCTGCGCGAGGCGTTCTCGCCGCTCTGGGGCTTCCTCTACGGCTGGACGCTGTTCATGGTCATCCAGACCGGCACCATCGCCGCGGTGGCGGTGGCCTTCGCCCGCTTCCTCGGTGTCCTCGCGCCGTGGGTGGCGGAAGACCACTACCTTGTCGCGCCCGTGCACCTCAGCACCGGCTACGCGCTGTCGCTGTCCACCGCGCAGCTCATCGCGGTGGTGCTCATCGCGCTGCTCACCTGGTCGAACACGCGCGGCCTCGAGTACGGCCGCCGCATCCAGAACGTGTTCACCACAGCCAAGGGCGGCGCGCTGCTGGCCCTCATCCTGGCCGGACTGCTCGCCGGGTGGAACGCGGACGCCGTGGCCGACAACTTCGGCCGCCTCTGGGACACGCGCGGCCAGGCCGATGTGGTGCCGGGCCTGAGCGCGGTCACCGCCCTGGGACTCTTCGTCGCGATCTGTGTGTCGCAGACCGGCTCGTTGTTCTCGTCGGATGCCTGGAACAACATCACGTTCACGGCAGGCGAGGTGAAAGACCCGCGACGCACACTGCCGCTGTCGCTGGTGATCGGCACGGGCACGGTGATCGGGCTCTACCTGCTGGCGAACCTGGCCTACCTCGTGACGCTGCCGTTCGAGGCCATCCAGCATGCCCCGTCCGACCGCGTGGCCACCGCAACGCTCGATGTCATCGTGCCAGGGCTCGGCCCGACGCTGATGGCGATCGGCATCATGATCTCCACCTTCGGCTGCAACAACGGCCTCATCCTCGCCGGTGCCCGCGCCTACTACGCCATGGCGAAGGATGGGCTGTTCTTCAAGGCCGCGGGCGACCTGAACGCCGCCCGCGTGCCGGCGTGGGGTCTGGGGCTGCAGGGTATCTGGTCGGCGGCACTGGTGCTGCCGCGCACCTTCAATCCGTCGACCGGCACCTACGGCAACCTGTACGGCAACCTGCTCGACTACGTCATTTCAGCAGCGCTCATCTTCTACGTGCTGACAATCATCGGCCTCTTCCGTCTCCGCGCGACACGGCCAGCTCTGGCACGCCCGTACCGGGCGGTTGGCTATCCGGTGGTGCCGGGCCTGTACGTGCTTGGCGCCACGACCATCCTGCTGGTGCTGTGTGCCTACCGCGCCTCGACGACGTGGCCGGGACTGGTGATCGTGCTGCTTGGCGTGCCGGTCTACTTCATGTGGCGGCGCACGGCCTGACGGCGCCACAGGCGTCGCAGGGTGGCGCTCAGGTTCGTCCCGCGGCGATTGCGAGTCCCTTCTGCACCACCGCGAGTGTTACGGACTGGAGGCCGAACACCGGGAGGGCGGCTGGCGACGCCCACCGCGCATCGGCGGCGTCCGACTGGGGATGGAGGTGTCCACCCACGACCGAACAGAGATAGTCGATCAGCACGTAGTGGTACTCCACGCGCGCAGCGTCGTCCAGGTGAATGCGATCGAGCACCTCGACGATCGGCCCCACCTCGACCACCAGGCCGGTCTCCTCGAACACCTCGCGCTGCACGGCGGCCGCGAGCGTCTCACCCACTTCCACCGCACCGCCCGGCAGGCTCCACTGCCCCATCAGCGGCGGCTGTCCGCGCTGCACCAGCAGCACGCGCCCGTCGTCGTCGATGATGACGGCGCCGACGCTGGCGATCGGACGGTCGGGATACGTGCGGGTGGTCATTGGTTAGTCGGTGTCGACGATCGCCGACGGTGGCATCGCTGGCACTAGCGTGCCACGAGGGGAAGCGCGGGATCGGCGTTGATCGTCAGCGGCGAGGTGACCCCGGCGCGAAAGAGCCGCAGGCCGGCAGCCGCGATCATCGCCGCATTGTCGGTGGACAGCGCAAGGCTGGGGACGAACGTCGGGATGTCGCGCGACGCACCGGCCGCCGTGATGTCGGCCCGCAGCCGGCTGTTGGCTGACACGCCGCCAGCCACGCCGACGCTCCTGGCGCCGTAGCGCTGCGCCGCCGTGAACGTGCGATCGACGAGCGTCTTCACCACCACGCGCTGGAAGCTGGCGCAGATGTCGGCAATTTCCTGATCGCTCAGCGGCGTCCCCAGTTCGCGGCGACGCTGGACGTGCCGCAGCACGGCGGTCTTCAGGCCGCTGAAACTGAAGTCGAGGTCGCCCTTCAACTGCGGTGCGTTGCGGTCGGCATGGGTGAGGCGCGTGCCGGGCCACCGGATGGCGGTGTCGTTTCCCTGGCGAGCCAGCCTGTCGACAATCGGTCCGCCGGGATAGCCGAGCCCGAGCAGCTTGGCCACCTTGTCATACGCTTCGCCCGCCGCATCGTCGCGGGTGCGGCTCAGCAACTCGTACGAGCCGGGCACCTTCACCAGGTAGAGGCTGGTGTGTCCGCCCGACACGACGAGCATCACCGCCGGCAGCGGCAGTTCGCCGTGATGCAGCGGCACCGACTCGATGTGTCCGGCAAGATGGTGCACCCCGATCAGCGGCAGGCCAGCCGCGGCCGCCGCCGCCTTGGCAAACGCCACACCGACCAGCAGCGACCCGACGAGACCGGGCCCCTGGGTGACGGCGACGGCGCCAAGGTCGGTCCACGTCGCGCCGGCATCGGCCAGCGCCTTCTCCACCACACCGCAGATGTCGCGGACATGCTGGCGCGACGCCAGTTCGGGCACCACGCCGCCCCACTCGCGGTGAATGGCGACCTGCGACGCGACAATGTTTGAACGAATCGCCCACGGCCGGGCCGCGTCGCCGGTCTCCTCGACCACGGCAGCCGAGGTTTCGTCGCAGGACGTTTCGATACCAAGAATCAGCATGAGCTGGCCACGGGTTCGGCGGCAAAGGCGGACGCCAGCGAGTCGGTGTAGGGCGCTCTGAAGATCCCCTTCTCGGTGATGATGCCGGTAATCAGCTGATGCGGCGTCACGTCGAACGCCGGGTTCCAGACCGCAGCGCCGTCCGGGGTGAGCTGGCTGCTGCCGACGTGCGTCACCTCGCGGCTGCTGCGTTCCTCGATCGGGATGCCGTCGCCGTCCTTCGTCTTCAGGTCGATGGTCGACAGCGGTGCCGCCACGTAGAAGGGCACGCCGTGCTCGCGGGCCAGCACGGCCACCGAGTAGGTGCCGATCTTGTTCGCCGTGTCGCCGTTCGCCGCAATGCGGTCGGCGCCAACGACGACGAAGTTCACCTTGCGCTGGCGCATGAGCGCACCCGCCATGCTGTCGGTGATGACCGTGGTGTGAATACCGTCGCGCACCAGTTCCCACGCGGTCAGGCGCGCGCCCTGCAGGAACGGGCGCGTTTCATCGGCGAAGACCGCCACCTGCTTCCCGGCTTCCACCGCGCCGCGAATGACGCCGAGTGCGGTGCCGTAGCCGGCCGTGGCCAGTGCGCCCGCGTTGCAGTGCGTGAGGATCTTCGCGTCCTGCGGCACGACCGCAGCCCCGAAGGCGCCCATGGCGCGGCAACTGGCGACGTCCTCGTCGTGAATGAGGTCGGCCTCGCGGTCGAGACGATCCTTCAGTTGCCCGGGCGACTCACCGGCGGTGACGCCGGCGGCAAACGACCGCTTCATCCGGTCGATAGCCCAGAACAGGTTCACCGCCGTCGGGCGGGTGGCCGCCATGAGATCGCACGTCCGGTAGAACTCGGTGGCGAACTTCTGCGTGCCCGTCGCCGGGCTGCGACGCATGCCGAGCGAGATGCCGAGCGCCGCCGCCACGCCGATGGCCGGAGCGCCGCGAATGACCATGGTCTTGATGGCTTTGGCCACCTCGACTGCGGTTCTGCAGCGCACGTAGATCTCCTGCGCCGGCAGCTTGCGCTGGTCGATCATCACTACGACGTCGTGGTCTCGGGCAATCGTCGGAAGCATGGGGCGATTGTACTTACGGTGAATTTGGCGATCTAACTGGAAATACTCAGAGGAGGCGGGCGTCGAAGGGCAGGGGTAGGAGATCCGCGAGGCGGTAGGTACCCTTGTGCTCGGTCAGGTTGGCCAGGAACACCTCGAGGTCGCCCCCGAACTCCCACAGAATCTGTCGACAGGCGCCGCACGGCGGTGTGGGGGCGGCGGTGTCGGCAACCACCGCCACCGCCACGAACTCGCGGTGGCCTTCGGAGAGCGCCTTGAACATGGCGACGCGTTCGGCGCACACGGTGAGGCCGTAGGTGGCGTTCTCGACGTTGCAGCCCGAGATGATGGTGCCGTCGGCCGTCAGCAGCGCTGCGCCCACCTTGAAGCCCGAGAAGCGCGCGACGGCGTGTTCACGCGCGGCACGCGCGGCGGCAATCAGCCGGTCCTTGTCACTCACAGGGCACTCCCTACGCGTGCGCGATCACCTGGTTCAGGAGCGCGATGAACTGCCCGCGCACACGTGTGGCCGTGGCCATGACCTCGTCGTGATGCAGCGGCTGCGGCAGCACACCCGCGGCCATGTTCGTGATGCACGAGATGCCCAGCACCTCGATGCCCATGTGCCTGGCCACGATGGCCTCGGGCACGGTCGACATGCCGACGGCATCTGCCCCGATGGTCCGCAGGTAGCGAATCTCGGCCGGCGTCTCGTAGCTCGGCCCGAGCAGGCCAGCATAGACACCGTGCGGCACGCTGCCGCCGAGCGCCGCCTGCGCGTCGTCCGCGACACCGCGCAGGCGCCGCGAGTAGACCTCGCTCATGTCCGGAAAGCGCACGCCGAAGCGCTCGTCGTTCGGGCCGACCAGCGGATTGTTGCCAATCAGGTTGATGTGATCGTCGATCACCATCAGCGCGCCCTGATCGAAGCGCGTGTTGATGCCGCCGGCGGCATTGGTGAGCACCAGCATCCTCACGCCAAGGAGGCCGAGCGCCCGCACCGCAAAAGTGACGGTCTTCAGGTCGTGGCCTTCATAGACGTGGCAGCGTCCGGCCAGTGCCGCGATGGTGCGGCCACCGACCGTGCCGATGACCAGGCGCCCTTCGTGGCCGATGACGTTCGACACCGGCCAGTGCGGCAGTTCGTGGTACGACAGCGAGACCGCGTTGCCCAGGGTGCCGGCGAAGTCGCCAAGGCCCGAGCCGAGCACGATGGCGAGATCGGGCACGGTCGAGATGCGCGCGCGGATGTAGTCCGCCGCGTCCTTCACGTCGTCGTAGTGGGCCATCAGAGAAGGAATCCCGCGATCGTCGCGGTCATGAAGTTGGCGAGCGTGCCGGCGAACATCGCGCGCAGGCCGAGCCGCGCGAGGTCGTGACGACGGTTCGGGGCCAGCCCGCCGATGCCGCCAATCTGCATGCCGATCGAGCTGAAGTTGGCGAAGCCACAGAGCGCGAAGGTGGCAATCGTGAACGACTTGGGGTCGAGCGACGCCTTCAGCGGGCCGAGCTGCGAGTAGGCCACGAACTCGTTGAGCGCCATGCGCGTGCCGAGCAAATTGCCGATGGTGGGGGCGTCCTTCCACGGCACGCCCATCGTCCAGGCAATCGGCGCGAACACCCAGCCGAAGATGCGGCCGAGGCTCAGCTCACCGCCGCCAAACCACGGGATGTGTCCGAGGATGGCGTTGAGCAGCGCAATCAGCGCCAGGAACGAGATGAGCATCGCGCCGACGTTCAGCGCCAGGTGCAGCCCCTCGTGCGTGCCGCGCCCGGCGGCGTCGATTACGTTGACGTCGGTTCGCTCGACCTTCAGCGTGACCGATCCCATCGTTTTCGGGATTTCAGTCTCGGGCACGAGCATCTTGGCCATCATGATCGTGCCGGGGGCCGTCATGATCACGGCCGTCAGCAGGTGACGCGCCTCGATGCCGAACGCTATGTAGGCAGCCATGATGCCGCCGGAGATGTGCGCCATCCCCGAGGTCATCACCGTCATCAATTCCGACTGCGTCATCTCGGGCAGGTAGGGCCGGATGGTGAGCGGCGCCTCGGTCTGGCCCATGAAGATGCTGGCCGCCACGTTGAGCGACTCGGCACCGCTGGCCTTCATCACGCGCTGCATGACCACGGCGAACAGTCGCACGACCACCTGCATCACGCCGAAGTAGTAGAGAATGGCGAACAGCGCCGCGATGAAGATGATCGTCGGCAGAATCTGGAACGCGAAGATAACCGCGTACTGCGCGCCGTCAGGTCCGATGGCGCCAGTCATGGCCCGCCCCCAGACGTTGGCATCGCCGAGCGGCCCGAACACGAACGCCGCCCCGACGTTCGAAAACGACAGCAGCTTCGTGATGTAACCGCCCACGAACTCGAACACCGCCTGGCCCACTCTGGTCTTGAGGACGATGAAGGCGAACAGCACTTGCAGGCCGAGGCCCCAGGCAACGGTTCCCCAGTCGATCGCGCGGCGGTTGGTCGAGAACGCGTAGCCGATTCCGAGGATGACTGCCGCTCCGATGAACGGCTGGATGTAATACATCAGCGAACCTCACCGACGATGATGGCTCGAAGGGCCGGTGGCTCGTCGCCGATGGTGATGGCGCGGCTGATCAGGGTGAGCGCGGCGTCGAGCTTCGCCTGCTCCCGGTAGTGCAGTTCCAGAATCGGATCGCCGGCCGACACCGACGTGCCTGGCTTGGCGGTGATGATGACGCCCACCGCCGGATCGACCGCATCCTCGACGCGGTCGCGCCCGGCACCGAGCACCACCGACGCCCGTCCGATCAACTCGGCATCGAGCCGGGTCACGTAGCCGGCACGGCCGGCGGTCACGCGGTGGCGGGACGGCGCGGTCGGCAGGAGGCTGTAGTCGTCGACGACGCGGGGGTTGCCGCCCTGGCCTTCGATGATGCGGCGGAAACGCTCGAGCGCCGCGCCCGACGCGATGGCCGCACGCACCTGCGTCTCCGCATCGGCCCGATCGGTAGCGACCTTGCCGAGCACCAGCATGCGGAGCGTCAGCTCGATGGAGCAGTCGACGAGGTCGGCCGCACCCTTGCCTTTCAGGATGTCGAGGCACTCGATCACCTCGAGCGCGTTGCCAACCGCGACGCCGAGCGGCATGTCCATGTCGGTGATGACCGCTTCGGTGCGGACGCCGGACGCGTTGCCGATGGCGACCAGCGACTCGGCCAGACGCCGCGAGTCGGCCTCGGTCTTCATGAACGCACCGCTGCCGGTCTTCACGTCGAGCACGAGGGCATCGATCCCCTCGGCGATCTTCTTGCTCATGATCGAGGCACTGATCAGCGGGATGCTCTCGACCGTGCCGGTCACGTCGCGGAGGGAATAGAGCGTCTTGTCCGCGGGAGCAATCTGCGTTGTCTGTCCGAGCATGGCACAGCCGACGCGCTCGAGCGCCGCGCGCATCTCCTCGAGCGACAACGCCGTCCGGAAACCGGGGATCGACTCGAGCTTGTCGAGCGTGCCGCCTGTGTGGCCCAGGCCCCGCCCCGACATCATCGGCACCGGGACGCCGCACGCCGCGGCGATCGGCGCCAGCACCAGCGAGGTCTTGTCGCCCACACCGCCGGTGCTGTGCTTGTCCACCTTCACGCCGGGCAGGTCCGAGAGATCGACCGTGATGCCCGAGTGCACCATCGCATCGGTGAGCCAGGCGGTCTCCTCGGTGGTCATGCCGCGCAGCAGGATGGCCATCAGCAGGGCGGAGGCCTGATAGTCGGGCCATGCACCGGTCGTGACGCCCTGCACGAACGCAAGAATCTCCTCGCGCTCGAGCGCGAGACCATCGCGTTTCTTCATGATGATGTCGACGGTGCGCATCACGGGCGAGTATATCGAACCTGCGCTAGAATCCCGGACAATGTCCGACGTTGCCGCCAGCCGGGACGCGGCGAAGCTCACCGAATTCGCGCGCGCATTCAAAGCGGCCGCCCGCTCCGTCGTCCTCTACCCCGCGTCGCATCCCGCCATTGCCGTCACGCTTGGACGGCTGACGCAACTCACCTCGCCACCACTGCTCACCGCGCCCTTTCGCATCGGCGTCTCTGCAGACTCTTTGCTCCTGGGCGGCGTGCACGTCGCCCGGCCTGACGCTGCCATCGGTGAGCTCGCCGAATTGCTGCACGCCCACCTGGTTGGTGAACTCACCGTGCTGCCAGGCGGCGAGCAGTCGGCCTGGCGACAGTTCCTGCTGTTGATGGGACGGGCGCCCGAGGCTGTCCGCGCGGAGGGCGGCATCACACGCGTCTGGGCGACGCTGGCCGGACGCCATGTGGAAGTGCGAGAGATCGACTACGCCGAGGTGCTGCGCGAGCGCGGCCCTGGGGCGGCTGTCACCTGGAAGGAGGTTGTGGCCAATTGCCTGGCGGGCGACACCATCACCATCCCCGAGGAACTGCTGCTCGCACTGCTGGACGGCTCCACCACCAGCGAGGCGCTGGCCGAGATTCTTGGGGGGTTCGATCGCGGCAGTGCAGCGGGACCCAGCCTCGAGGTTCGCGCCGCCGCACTGGTCCGGTTGCTCGGCGGACTGGTGCGCGCGGTCACGGCACGGGCTCCAGAACGGACCGACGCGGTGATGCGCGAGCTGGCGCACGCGATGAGCCGCCTCTCGCCGGACATGCTGGCGACGCTCACCCAGCCACGCGGCGACGACCAGCGTGCGAGCGCTGACGAGCCGACGTTGCACGTGGTGCTGCAGCGCATGAGCGACGGCGCCGTCACGCACTTCGTCGCGACTCACGCGCCCGGCTACGGCGCATCCATCGAACGCGTCGTCCAGGCGTTCCAGTCGCTCGTGGTCGATGCCGACCGACGCGAGCGTTTGGTCGCGATGGCCGGCGCGTCGGCCGCACAGGAGGCGGCCAGTGATGCCGGCTTCGAGCAGCGCTGGCACGGGGTGGCGCAGAAGCTGCTGACGCAGTACTCCGACGAGTCGTACATCTCCGACAGCTATGCCCACGAACTCGGCATGGCCCGGGCGCAGGCCATCCAGATCGAGCAGTTGAACGAAGACCCACCCGAGCGTGTGGCGGCCTGGCTCGGCACGGTCTCCACCACGGAACTGCGGCGGCTCGACCTCACCCTCATGCTGGATCTGCTCCGCCTGGAGACGGTGGCCGGGCGGCGCGCCGGCCTCGCCGCACCGCTCGTGATGCTGCTCGAAGACCTGTTCCTCGTCGGCGACTTCGAGGCTGCGCAGTCGCTGCTCGTCGCGTTGCAGGCGGAGGACACCGAGACGTCCAGCGAACACGAGGCGCAGACGGTTGCGGCGGCGGTCACGACCCGGCTCGTCACGCCCGCTACGATGCGGCAGATCGTTGGCCACCTCGCCACCATCGACCAGCCGCAGTTCGAGCGCGCCAAACAGATTTGCCTGCTGCTCGGCGAGCGGGTGGTGACGCCGTTGGCCGAGGCGCTGGCCGCGGAAGAGCGGACCCGCACGCGCGAGCGCCTCACCGAACTCCTCATCGGCTTCGGCCGCATCGGTCGGCAGCACGTCGAGCAGCTGAAGTTGTCGGGGAACCCGGCGGTCCGCCGCACGGCGATCTACCTGCTGCGCGAGTTCGGCGGCAGTGATGCGCTGCCGGAGCTGGCGGAACTGCTCGATGACGCCGAACCGGGGGTGCAGCGCGACGCGGTGCGCGCCATCCTGAACATCGGCACCGATCGCGGGTATCGCGTCCTGGAACAAGCCCTCGCCGGTGGCACGCCACGCTCGCGCGAGGCCATCATGCACGCGCTCGGCTCGCGGGACGAGCGTGCCACGCCGCTTTTGATCTACATCGTCGAGCACGTGGACCACCGCGGCGAGCTGCAGTGGGCGTATCTCCGCGCACTCGAACTGCTCGGACAATCACGCGATCCTGAGTCGGTGCCGGCGCTGACGGCCGCGCTGCACCGCGGAGAGTGGTGGGCGCCGCGCCGGACCCTGGCCCTGCGTTCGGCGGCGGCAGCCGCGCTGGCCCGCGTCGGCACGCCCGCGGCGGTCGAGGCGCTGGAGGACGGGACCACGTATGGCTCGCGCGGCGTCAGGCGTGCGGCCGCTCCACACCTGGACGCGGCGCGGCACCGCTGGCGAGAAGGGGCCGCCTGATGGCCTTGACGCGGCCGCCCCAGCTCGCCGAGGAACTGCTCCGCCGCCTTGCGGCGTCGCTCCGCGCCGGACAGCTCTATTCGAAGGGCCATCCGATTATTGCGAGGAATCTCGACAGCCTGTACCGCACCGTCGACGCGCTGCATGACCTCTCCCCGACGCTCGTCGTTGGCATCGTCGATGACGAGTTCATCGTCGACGAGGTGCCGGTGCCACGTGCGGAGACGCTGGCGCCGCTCGTACAGCGGCTGCGACAGATCGGCATCGAGCGCATCACCCTCGAGAAGGGCGTGAGCCAGGAGGAGATTGCCTGCCTGGCCGACATCGTCGGGGCGACGACGGCCGGCGAAGGCGCCGTCGCCTTTCCGTCGCTGCCCCACATCCGCGTTGGCCGCGTGAGCGTGGCCGAACGGATCGAGGGCGCCACGGCCGACATGGCCAGCTTCAGGCGCATCTATGCCGACGCGGTACGGTCGGCTGAGGGCGTGTGGGACGCGGCCAAAGCCGAGGGCGCGCCAGACGTCGCGGTGGCGCGACAGATGGTGGACGGTCTCGCGCACGCGGTGTCCGAGAACCGCCCGGCGCTGCTGGCGCTGACGGCGCTGCGCGACTACGACAACTACACGTTCACCCACATGGTGAACGTGTCGATTCTGGTGATGGCGCAGGCGCGGGCGCTCGGGATCGACGGCCCGCTGCTGCGGGAGTTCGGGCTGGCGGCGCTGATGCACGACATCGGCAAGATCCAGACGCCGCTCGAGATCCTCAACAAGAGCGGCGTCCTCACCGGCGAGGAATTCTCGGTGATGAAGCGTCACACCATCGACGGTGCCGAAATCCTGCGCGGCACCACCGGGGTGCCGACGCTCGCCCCGGTCGTGGCGTTCGAACACCACCTCCGGCTCGATGGCAGCGGCTATCCGGAAGGTGTCAGGCGACCCTCGCTGAACCTCGGCACGATGCTCTGCTCGATTGCCGACGTCTATGACGCGATGCGGTCGAACCGCGTCTACCAGACTGCCTCGCCAACCGCGCGCATCCTGGCGGTGCTCGAGGGGAACGACGGCCACCGGTTCGACAGCCGGCTGGTGCGCCGATTCGGCCAGTTGATCGGCGTCTACCCGGTGGGCAACCTGGTGACGCTGACAAGCGGAGAGGTGGCCGTCGTCGTGAACACCCACGCGCCCGATCCGCATCGTCCGCAGATTCGGATCGTCATCGACCGTCACGGCGCCAGGCTGGCGCGCCCAGCCGACGTGAACCTCTGGGAATTCGTGGATCACGGCGATCTGGCGCCACAGATCGCCGGACCGGCCGATCCGGCGCTTGTAGGCGTCGACCCGCTGACGCTGCTATAACAGGAAGCCTATGCGTCGAATCCTGACCGGGGTTACGGTTGCTGTGGCGGCGTCGGTCCTGCTGTCGGCAGCCGAGGCGGCGCCCAAACTGGTCGTCATGGTCGTCGTCGACCAGATGCGGGCCGACTACATCGAACGCTTCCGCGACAACTGGTCGTCCGGACTGCGGCGTCTCGTGGACGACGGCGCCTGGTTCAGCAAGGCAGCGTATCCGTACCTCACCACCGTCACGTGCGCGGGCCATGCCACGATTGCCACGGGGGCCTACCCGCACACGCACGGCATTCTCGCCAACACCTGGTTCGATCGTGAACGGGGCGCCGTCATTCCGTGTACCGACGATCAGCAGGCGCGCGTCGTGCCGTACAACCGCGATGGCAGCAGTCGCACCGGTCCCGGCCGGCTGATGGCGCCGGCCCTGGCCGATCAGGTCCGGGCGCAGAACGGGCGCGTCGTGGCGCTGGCTCTCAAGGCGCGCAGCGCCATCATGATGGCCGGACACGGCGGCGACGCTGTCACCTGGATCTCCGAATCGCTCGATGGCTGGGAAACGTCGACGGCTTACTCGCGGGAACCGGTGCCGGCGGTGAAGGCCTTCACGTTGGCCAATCCGCTCGAGGCCGATTTCGGCAAGGTCTGGACGCGGATGCTGCCGCCCTCGCAGTACCACGACCCTGACGATGGCCTGGCTGAAGACCCGACGAAGGGATGGACGTCAACGTTTCCGCATCCGCTGCGCGGCGAGAACGGCCGCCCGGACGCCAGCTATTTCGACCAGTGGCAGCACAGCCCCTATGCCGATGCCTACGTGGCCCGCATGGCCGCGGCGCTGGTCGAGACCATGCAGCTCGGAACGCGCGAGACGCCCGACTTTCTCGGTGTGAGCTTCTCCAGTCCCGATCTCGTCGGTCACTCGTTCGGCCCGCACAGCCAGGAAGTCCAGGACATGTACGCGAATCTCGACCGGTCGGTCGGCACGCTGCTGAACGAGCTGGATCGGGTCGTCGGGCCTGGACACTACGTGCTCGGCCTCACCGCGGACCACGGCGTCACCGACATCCCGGAGCAGTTGCGGAAGGCTGGTCGCGACGGCGGGCGTGCGAGCGGCAGCGCCGTCCTGAACGCAGGTGAAGCGCGCGCGGTGCGCGACATCGGCGTCGGCAAGTATCTGTCGCGCCTGAACGGCAACGATGTCTACTTCGAGCCGGGCATGTACGACCGGGTGACGCGGCTGCCGCGCGCACTGAAGGCGATGACCGACGCGATGGCCAGGGTGCCCGGCGTGCGGAGGGTCTTCACCGCGGATGAAGTGGCGAACGCCGCAGCGGCATCCGACCCGTTGCTGCGCGCCGCCGCCCTCAGTTACGTGAAGGGGCGGAGCGGCGACCTGATTGTCGCCCTCGAGCCGGGCTGGATGTTCAGCGCCACCGGTACCACGCACGGCAGCGCCACCGCCGACGATCAGCGCGTGCCGTTGCTGTTGTACGGACAGGGCATCAAGCCCGGACACTATGACGGATCTGCGTCTCCGGCCGACCTCGCGCCCACTCTGGCCGCCGTCGCCGGCATCCCGCTGCCGACCGCGGAAGGGCGTGCGCTGAAAGAGGCCCTGCGCTGACGCGCCGGTCGCGGGCACCCGTCCGAGAGCGAAGGCCGGCCACCGAGCCAGGCGCATTCAGGGCGCGTGTGCTGGCGGTGGTGCGGCGCATTCCACCCGGACGGGTGCTGACCTACGGCAGCGTTGCCGAGCATGCGGGGCGTCCTGGCGCGGCCCGGGCGGTCGGCAACATCATGAGCGAAGGCGGACGGCCCGATGTGCCGGCGCACCGGGTCATTGCCGCGGGCGGCCGGCTGGGCGGCTACGGCGGACAGGAGCACCTGAAACGAACGCTGCTGCTGGCGGAAGGTGTCACGTTTCGCGGCGCACGCGTGCATCCGTTCAGTGCACTCGAGTGGGCCGGACCACCTCGCCGCCGGTCACGCTGAGCGTCTTCGCGATCCAAAGCCACGGCACCGCGCTTGCTGCGGTTCTATAATGCTGGCAGTACAGATCGACCGTTTTTCGGAGGAGACGTAATGAACAAGGTGATTTTCGCCGCCGCTCTCGTCATGAATCTGGTGACGCCGTTGGCGATCTCGGCGCAGACCAGACCGGCGACAACCGCGCTCGGCAGCGTAACGCTCAACCGCAAGGTAACGGCCGATGGAAAGCCGCTTGCGGCAGGCACCTACCAGGTGCGATTGAGCGCCGACGAGCCAAAGCCCGTAGTGGGACAGTCGCCGGAAGGCGAGCGCTACGTCGAGTTCGTGCGGAGCGGCAAGGTGGTTGCGCGTGAAGTGGCGACGGTGGTCTCGGACGCTGACGTAAAGGCCATCGTGAAGGGACCGCAGCCGGCCAGGGGCGGCGTACGGGTCGACCTGCTGAAGGGCAACGACTACGTACGGGTCTGGATCAATCGCGGCGGCACCAACTACATCATCCACATGCCGCCGGTGGCGTAGGAGACGTGGGCAGGCGGGGCGGGAGCGACCATCCTGCCCCACCAGCCTCACCGGCCCTGCCCCTGACCCTCTGTCACCCCGCCATGACATCGAACTGCTCGTGGTGCAGCTGGAAGTCGGGCTTCACCGTCACATCCTTGCCGAGCGACGCCTTCAGGTCCTTCATCACCTCGCGTTCCTCTTCCTTCAGCGCCCGCGCGATCTCGGGGTTCACGCGCAACAACAGCCGCTGGCCGTTCAGGTCGGTGCCGATCTTCTTCACCTCGGCGAGAATTTCGTAGCAGATCGTCGACGTGTTCTTGATGGTGCCGGTGCCCGAACAGTACGGGCACGGCTCGGTCATCACCCGCTCGAGGCTCTGCTTCACCCGCTTGCGCGTGATGATGATGAGGCCGAAGTCCGACACCTGCAGCGCCTTCGAGGGTGACCGGTCCTTCTTCAGTTCCAGTTCAACCGCTTGCAGCACCTTCGTCCGGTTCTTCTTCTCCTCCATGTCGATGAAGTCGAGGACGATAATGCCGCCAAGGTCGCGCAGGCGCACCTGTCGCACGATTTCCTTCACCGCCTCGAGGTTCGTCTTGACGATGGTGTCTTCGAGCCGGCCCTGGCTGTTCTTCTTGCCGACGTAGCGACCGGTGTTCACGTCGATGGCCACCAGCGCCTCGGTCTGGTTGATGACGATCGACCCGCCCGACTTGAGCCACACCTTGCTCTTCAGCGCCTTGTCGATCTCGGCCTGGACGCCGTACTCCTCGAAGATCGGGAACGGCTTGCTGTAGAGCTTCACCTTGGGGGCGAGGTCGGGAAGGATGCGCTGCACCAGTTCCAGCGTGCGCTGGTACTCCTGCGGGTGGTCGATGCGAATCGCCTGGAAGTCTTCGGTGAGGAGGTCGCGCAGCAGCTTGCCGACGAGGCTCTGCTCGCGGTAGACGACCGCCGGCGCACGTGAGGACTCCATGCGCTGGCGGATGTCGGTCCAGATCGCGTGGAATGCCTCGAGGTCGCTGATGATGTCTTCCTTCGGGCGCGAGGCGGCGGCGGTGCGGATGATGACCCCACCGGTGAAGCCGTGCGACTCGCGGAACTCCTTGACGATGCCGCGCAGGCGGGCGCGCTCCTCGCGCGACTCGATCTTGCGCGACACACCGACGTGGTCAACGGTCGGCATGAAGACCAGGAAGCGACCCGGCATGGTGACGTGCGAGGTGAGGCGGGCGCCCTTCGTGCCCAGCGGCTCCTTCACCACCTGCACCAGGATCTCCTGGCCCTCCTTCAGCAGGTCCTCGATGCGCGGCTGCTCCTTCGGCTCTTCTCTCTTTCGGGCAGCAGCCTTCTGTCCGTCCTGCCCTTCCTGCCCTTCCTGCCCTTCCTGCCCCTCCTGCCCTTTGACCTCGTCTTCGTCGCCGCCTTCGAGCCGTTCGAACTCTTCGAGGGTGTCGACGACCTCGGCGACATAGAGGAATCCGTCGCGCTCGAGACCGAGATCGATGAAAGACGACTGCATGCCGGGGAGGACTTTCGACACCCGGCCCTTGTAGACATTGCCGACGACACCGCGGTGCCGTTCACGCTCGACGAAGATCTCGGCGACGAGATCGTCCTCGAGGATGGCCACCATCGTCTCGTGGCCATTGGAGGAGATGATCATCTCCTTGGTCATGCACGAACTCCTGAAAAGGTCAGTTCGTGAATCTGCGCATTCTCACGTTGAGCACCAGCCCGAATGCGGCGAGCGTGGCGATCATCGAGGAGCCCCCATAGCTCATGAGCGGTAGTGTGAGTCCCTTCACGGGTGCCAGTCCGGCCGACATGGTGATGTTGTAGATCACCTGGAAGGTGAAGCTGGCGAGCACACCGAGCACGAGATAGGAGCCGAGGCGATCCTTGGCCAGGCGGGCCGCCTCCAGCGTACGCAGAATCACGAACAAATAAAGGCCGAGCGCCACGAGCACGCCGGCAAAACCCTGCTCCTCGGCCAGCACCGAGAAGATGAAATCGTTGTGGGCCACGGGGAGGAACCGCAACTGACCTTGCGTGCCCTGCATGTACCCCTTGCCCGCCAATCCGCCTGACCCCACCGTGATCCGCGCCTGGATTTGCTGGTATCCGGCGCCTCTCGCGTCCTGCGAGGGGTCGATGAACGTCGAGATACGACTCTTCTGGTAATCCTTCAGCGCGAACTTCCACGCCACCGGCGCGAGCAGCACGAGGCTGAGCGCCATGTAACCGAGAATGCGCATCTGCATGCCTGCGAGATACGCAATGGCCAGGAACACGGGAATCAGCGTGACAGCCGTGCCGAGATCCGGTTCCTTTGCAATCAGCGCCAGCGGCAGGCAGGTGAGGCCGCCGGCAATCGCGAGATCGCTCCAGGCGGGCATGCCGCGAGTCTCGCCGAAGTACTTGGCGAGCACCAGCGCCACACCGACCTTGGCGAACTCCGACGGCTGCAGGTTGAACCCGCCGATCGGAATCCACCGTCGCGCACCCATCTGCACCGTGCCGAGGAACAGCACGTACAGCAGGATGGCGAGCAACGCGATGTAGAAGAGATGGGATTTGTCGGTGAACCAGCGGTAATCAAGCGACAGCGTAACCACCATCGCGATCGTGCCGAGACCGATGGCGTAGAGCTGCGTGACGTAGAGGTGCGAGGCGCCCCGGGTGGGATCCGAGGTGGTGCTGAAGATCATCGCCACACCGATCGCGCAGAGCGCGAACAGGGCGATGAGCAGCGCCCCGTCGATGTGGTGGTAGAGGCGTCGTTCGAACACGTGGTCCTGGTGAAACGCTACGGCTTCAG
>JAYTXA010000038.1:0-133812 GCA_043743165.1 Acidobacteriota bacterium | reverse complement strand
GAGCTGCTCGGCACCACTGCCATGCGACGCACGCTCGAGACGCTGCGCACACAGTTCGACCGTGTCGTGCTCGACGCCGCGCCGGCCACGCCGCTGGCCGACGTCAGCATCCTCGCCCAACTCGTGGACCGCGTGCTGCTCGTCGTGCGCGCCGGTGTCACCACCAGGCCGGCCATCCAGGACGCCGTGTCCGCCATCGATGCCGACAAGCTGCTCGGCTTCGTGCTGAATGAGGCCGGCCCGGCCTAGCGCCGTCCGGACACCACTCGATGCAGGTCTTCAATCGTCACGTCTCGGGCAGGGGCCTCACCGTCTTCGGATTCGAAACGGTGCTGATCACGGGTGCGATCCTGCTCGCGGCCCAGATGCATGGCTCCTTCGATGCAGCCATCAACGGCGTCTGGCGCGTGGTGCTCATCACCGCGCTCTGCGAACTCTCCTTCTACTACAACGACCTGTACGATCTCACCATCGTCCACTCGACCATCGAACTGGCGGTACGGATCCTTCAGGGTGCTGGTGCGGTGGCCGTGGTGCTGGCCATCCTCTCGCTGCTGGCGCCTGGCGTGCTGATCGGCAGCGGCACGTTTCTCACAGCGCTCGGCCTGATGCTCATCGCGGTACCCGCCTGGCGCCTGGCGTTCGACGGGGTGACGCGTGATTCCCGCCTCGAGGAGCGAGTGCTCATCCTCGGCACCGGACCGGCGGCGCGCAGCGTTGCCGAGCTGATCACCGCGCAGCACGACTACACCTACCGCGTCGTCGGCTTCGTGGACGATGCGCCGGTGAGCGACGCCCCGCCTGTGGTCGGCACCACGTCCGAACTGACCGATCTGATTCGCCGGCAGCACGTCGACCGCGTCGTGGTGAGCATGTCCGATCGGCGAGGCCGGATGCCGATCCGCGAGCTGCTGCAGGCCAAGATGTCCGGTGTTCGCGTCGAAGACGCCGCGACGATGTACGAGCGGCTGACCGGCAAGATCCTGATCGACGAGATCAAGCCGAGCTGGCTGATCTTCTCCGACGGGTTCCGCGCGTCGCGCGCGACGCGGTCGGCGAAGCGCGTGGTCGATCTGCTGCTCGCGGCCGTCGGCCTGCTGCTTGCGTCGCCGCTCATCCTGCTGACCGCGCTGGCGGTGCGGCTCGAGTCGGCGGGCGGGGTGCTCTACCGCCAGGAACGGGTGGGCGAGAACGGCCGCGTCTTCACGCTGTGCAAGTTCCGCTCGATGCGGACCGACGCCGAAAGCGGCACGCCGGTGTGGGCGACGGATCGTGACGAGCGCGTCACGCGCATCGGCCGCTTCATCCGGCTCACCAGGCTCGATGAACTGCCGCAGCTGTGGAACGTCCTTCGCGGCGACATGAGCTTCGTCGGCCCCAGGCCCGAGCGCCCCTTCTTCGTCGAACAGCTTGCCGCGGTCATTCCGTTCTACATGGAGCGGCACGCGGTGAAGCCCGGCGTGACCGGCTGGGCCCAGGTGAAGTACCGCTACGGCTCGTCCGTGGACGACGCCATGGAGAAGCTGCGCTACGACCTCTATTACATCAAGCACCTCTCGATCGTCTTCGACCTCACGATCGTCGTCGACACGGTGAAGGTGATCATCTCGGCAAAAGGCGCGAAGTGAGCATGGCGGACGACGCGACCCTGCTCGGCGAGCAGCACACTGACGGCTCGGTCGTCGTGGCGCGCAACCTGTCGACGCGCTACGTCGCGATTGCCGCCGAGGCGATGCTCGGCGTGCTGATTCTGCCGTTCAATATCGCTCACCTCGGCACGGCGGCGTACGGGCTCTGGGTGCTGGCGGCTTCCGTGACGGCGTACTTCAGCGTCCTCGACATGGGCTATTCGGGCGCCGTGGTGAAGTTCGTGGCGCAGTACCGTGCGCGGCGCGACGTGCGAGCGCTGAACGAGATCCTCAGCACGTTGCTCTTCGTGTTCGTCGCTGCGGCGTGCGCCATGTACGGCGCGGCTGGCCTCCTGGCGGTCAACATCGAGCGGGTGTTCCACCTGGCACCAGAGCAGACGCACGTCGCGCGCATCGTGTTGCTGGTGGTGACGCTGAACGTGGCGGCGTCGACAGCGTTCAGCGTCTTCGGCGGCGTCATCAACGGCTTCCAGCGCTACGACCTGAACAACCTGGTCGGCACGGCCAGCAGCGTGATCACGGCGGCGGTGAACGTGGTGGTCCTGCTCGCCGGGTTCGGGCTGGTCGAACTCGTCGTAGCCATGACCGCTGTCCGGGTGCTGACGCTGTGGGTGTACCGCGCCAACGCCTACCGCGTCTTTCCCGGGCTGCGCATCAGCCCGTCGCTCTTCCGCCGCGAACGGCTGCGCGAGATCACCGGCTTCAGCATTCACATGGCCGTCATCGACTGGGCGAACAAGCTGAACTACTCGGTCGATGCCCTCGTGATCGGCGCATTCATCAACACGACGGCCGTGGCGGTGTGGGCCATCGCCCAGCGGCTGGCCGAACTGTCGCAGCGGATTGCCAACCAGCTGAACGACATCCTGTTCCCGGCAGTGGTCGAGAACGACACCGCCGCCAGGCTCGATCGACTGCGCCGGATCTTCATCGAAGGGACGAAGCTGTCGCTCGCGACGGTGGTGCCGATGTCGGTGGCGATGATGCTGCTGGCGCGGCCGTTGGTGACCGCCTGGGTGGGGGCCGACTTCGCGGGCAGCATCCTCGTCCTCCAGCTCCTCTCGGTGGTGGTGATGATCCGGGTCGGCAATGCCACGGGAATGACTGTGCTGAAGGGCGCCGGCTCGCACCGCGTGGTGGCCGCCGCGAACATCGGCACCGCGCTCTGCAACGTGGCGCTCAGCGTGGCGCTGGTGAAGCCGTTCGGGCTGGCCGGCGTCGCGCTGGGCACGCTCGTGCCGGTTGGCGTGGCAAGCATCCTGCTGCTCTTCCCGCTGGCCTGCCGACGAGTCGAGCTGCCGGTGTCGGCGGCGGTCGCGCGCGGCGTCTGGCCCGCGGTCTGGCCCGGCGTCGTGATGGGCGCGTTCATCCTCGCCACGCGGTCGCTCGTGCCGGTGCACCTGCTGGCGGTCGGCGCCGAGTGCGCCGCGGCCGGACTGCTCTACGGTGCCACCTTCCTGCTCTTCAGCATCAGCACGGTTGAACGCGCCTTCTATCTCGAGAAGCTGGGTCAGATGCTGCACCTCAATCGGTTCGGTCCCGCCGAGGAGTCGCTGTGAGGGCGATCATCCTGGCGGCCGGACGCGGCGGACGCCTGCAGGGGGTTCTCGGCGAACGCCCGAAGTGCCTCGCCCGCATCGGCGACCGGACGCTGCTCGAACGCCAGATCGAGGCACTGCAGGCGGCCGGACTATCGCGCATCACCGTGGTCGCCGGCTACGGCGCCGACCAGGTGCGCCAGCTCTGTTCGCGGCAGGTCGACTTCGTGCTCAATGCACGCTACGCATCGACCAACAGCCTCTATTCGCTCTGGCTGGCGCGCCACCTGCTGCGCGACGGGTTCCTGGTCCTGAATTGCGATGTGCTGTTCCACCCGCAGTTGCTCCACGACCTGCTGACCGCCCGCGTCGACGATGCGCTCCTGGTGTCGGCACGCCGCGACGGCGCCGCCTATGGCGACGAGGAAATGAAAGTGTGTATCAGGCGCGGGCTGGTGCAGGACATCGCCAAGACGCTGCCTGAGGACGCCAGCGACGCCGAGAACATCGGCATCGCCCGCTTCGGGCCGGACGGTGCGTTCGCGCTGATCGAGCAGATGACGCAGTTGGTGTCGAGCGGCCAGGTGCGCGAGTGGCTGCCGCGCGCCTTCGCGGCCGTCGCCGCCCTGCGCCCTCTCCATGCCATCGACAGCCGCGGCTATCCATGGATCGAAATCGATTTCCCCGAGGACTACTGGCGGGCGTGCGGCGACGTGCTGCCGGCGATCGAAGCCGACCGGCTTCGCGCCGCCACGGTCGCGCCTGCCCCCGGAAGGACGCAGCGTCATGTATGAACGTTTCTACAACCTGAGGGAGCGGCCATTCTCGCTCAGTCCCGATCCCGATTACCTCTATCCGAGCCGTGTGCACCAGGAGGCGCTCAGCTACCTCCGCTACGGTATCGAGGGGCACGCCGGCTTCATCGTCATCACCGGCGAGATCGGCTCGGGCAAGACCACGCTGCTCCAGACGGCCTTGCGCAGCCTCGATCATCAGACCTCGGTGTCGCGTGTGATGAACACGATGCTCGACGCGCGCGAGCTGATCGAGGCGGTGATGCTCGACTTCGGGCTCGAACCGCAGGCGCAGCAGGGCAAGCCGATGCTGCTGCGCACCCTGGCGCGCTACCTGGTCGACCAACGGGCCATGGGCCGCCTGGCGCTGCTCGTGATCGACGAGGCGCAGAACCTGAGTCTGGCGGCGCTCGAGGAAGTGCGGATGCTGTCGAACCTCGAGACCGAGAAGTCGAAGCTGATCCAGATCGCCCTCATCGGTCAGCCGAACCTGCGCGACCTGCTGCGGCGCCCGGAGCTCGAGCAACTGCGCCAGCGCGTCACCGTCAGCTATCACCTGCAGGGACTGGACAGCACCGACACGGCCGCCTACGTCAATCATCGCCTCCGGCGTGCGGCCATCGGTGCGCCGCTCGAATTCTCACGCGAGGTGACGGATCTGATTCACCGCCACAGCAACGGCATCCCCCGCAGCATCAACGTCATTGCCGACGCGGTGCTGCTGTTCGGGTACGGCGAAGAGCAACGGTCGATCTCCGTCGACCTCACCCGGGACGCGATCGAGGAACTGGAGGCGACGGGCGTGATCCAGCCGGCCGACCGCGGACGACGCGGCGTCGCGCCGCCGCTGCCTCACCTCGCAACCGCCGCACAGGACGAGGACCTGCGGGTGCGCGAGGCGCGCCTGGCCGAGCGCGAACGCCAGCTGGCCGAGCAGCAGCGCGTCATCAACGAGGAATACCGGCTGCTGAAGCTTCGTTCCGAACACACCGCCGGCGACCCGCCGCTGCATGCCGAGGTGTCGTGGCCGCCTGCCGGCGCGCACACCACTTCGTCCGCCGCGCCGCCGGCGGCGGCAGGCGCGCACGCCGCGGCCGCAAACAGCCCACTCCGTGTCGCCCCGCCCCAGCGCATCGTGATGCCGCCGCGTGAGGCACTTGCCGCTCCCGCCCACGACAGCCTGTGGAGCCGGCTCCGCCGGACGCTGTTCGGCGATTCCAAACCCGTCTTCGAGGACTAGGAGGTCCCCCGCTCATGTCATCAGTTGCCCAGGAATTACGTCGCCGCATCGAGACCCGCACGGCCCGTGTCGGTGTGGTCGGACTTGGCTATGTCGGTCTGCCGCTCGCCGTCGAGTTCGCGCGGAACGGGTTCGAGACCATTGGCCTCGATCTCGACCCGCGCAAGATCGCGTCGATCACGGCCGGAGTGTCCTACATCCCCGATGTGCCGACGGCGGACGTGCATGCGCTTGTCGGCAAGGGCCGGCTGCGCGCTACCAGCGACTACGCTGCGGTGGCCGATCTCGACACGGTGAACATCTGCGTGCCGACGCCGCTGCGCAAGACCAAAGACCCCGACATGTCGTTCGTCGTCTCGGCGGTCGAGGCGATTGCCGAGCACCTGCACCCGGGGATGCTGGTCATCCTCGAGTCGACCACGTATCCCGGCACAACCGAGGAGCTGGTGCAGCCACTGCTCGAACTCACCGGCTTGAAGGCCGGCGTCGACTTCTTCCTCGCCTTCTCGCCCGAGCGCGTCGACCCGGGCAACCCGACGTTCAACACGCAGAATGTGCCCAAGGTGGTGGGCGGCACGACGCCGACCTGCAGTGCCCTGGCACAGGCGCTCTACGCGTCGTCGATCCAGACGGTGGTGCCAGTCAGCTCGCCACGCGTCGCCGAGATGGTGAAGTTGCTCGAGAATACCTTCCGAGCGGTGAACATCGGGCTCGTCAACGAGATCGCGCTCATGTGCGACAAGCTCGGCATCGACGTCTGGGAAGTGGTCGACGCGGCCAAGACCAAGCCGTTCGGCTTCCTGCCGTTCTACCCGGGGCCTGGCCTCGGCGGCCACTGCATCCCCATCGATCCCTTCTATCTGTCGTGGAAGGCGAAGCAGACCGGCTTCGAAGCCCGCTTCATCGAACTGGCCGGCCAGGTCAACGGCTCGATGCCGGAGGCGGTGGTCCACAAGATTGGTGACGCGCTCAATACGCAGCGCAAGTCGCTGAACGGCTCGCGGGTTCTCGTGGTGGGGGTGGCCTACAAGCGCGACATCGATGACATCCGCGAGTCGCCCTCGCTCGACGTCATGAGCCTGCTCCATGACAAGGGGGTGCAGGTGCTCTATACCGACCCATTCGTGCCGACCCTGGCTGGGCGCGCCTGGCACGGCGGCACGGACCTGACGTCGGTGCCGCTCGACGCCGCGCTGCTGGCCTCGGTCGACTGCGTGGCCATCCTCACCGATCACAGCCAGATCGACTACGCGGCCATCGCCGAGGCGGCGGCGCTCGTCGTCGACTCGCGTAATGCGATCAAGCAGAAGCATCCGCACGTGTTCCGTCTGGGGGCGCCGGCCACCGCGGCCTCGCCGCAGTCGACCGATCGCTCGGAAGAGGCGGCATAGGCACCATGCGCACGGCATTCTGGGCATCCGCGTTGTTCATCGCCTACGTGTACGTCGGCTACGCGCTGCTCCTGATGCTGTGGGCTCGCCTCAAGGGGGCGGACCCTGCCGGCGCCGCGGACGCGGATGTGGCCGCAGCCGTGAACGGTGACGACGCGCCGTCGCTCTCCATCATCCTTGCCGCGCGCAACGAGGCGCGGCGGCTGTCGGGTCGCCTCGAGAACCTGCTGTCACTCGACTACCCGGCAGATCGTCGGCAGATCATCGTCGTCTCGGACGGCTCCACCGACGACACCGCCCGCGTCGTCGAACCGTTCGGGTCGCAGGTGCGTCTGGTGTCGATGCCGCCGTCGGGCAAGGCCGCGGCGCTGAATGCGGGCGTGGCGCTCGCCACAGGCGACGTGCTCGTGTTCGTCGACGCGCGGCAGAACTTCGCTGAGGACGCGCTGCGGGCACTGGCGGCGCCGTTTGTGGCGCTGAACGTCGGTGGCGTCAGCGGCGAACTCATTCTGGGCGCCGAGGCCGCGGCGGGCCGTCGCGACGGACGGGATCGGCGGGCGGACGCACCCGACTGGCCTGCCCCGGAGCGTCGGACGGCGCACCGGCGCGGCTCGTCGAGCGTGAGCGACGGGGTCGGCGCCTACTGGAAGTACGAGAAGCGGCTTCGCCAGCTCGAGAGCCACGTCGGCTCGATGCTCGGCGCCACCGGCGCCATCTACGCACTGCGCCGCTCGCTTTGGCGACCGCTGCCGCCGGGTGCGATCCTCGACGATGTGCTCGCGCCGATGCGGGCGGTGCTGGACGGTCACCGCGTGGTGTTCGAGCCGAAGGCTCGTGCGTTCGACGCCACTGCGAAGGACGCGGAGGAGGAAACCCGCCGCAAGATCCGCACGCTGGCCGGCAACGTCCAGATTCTGTGGTTCGAGCCGCGCCTGCTCGTGCCGTTCCTCAATCCGGTCTGGCTGCAGTACGTCTCGCACAAGGTCGGACGGTTGCTGGTGCCGTACGCGTTGCTGCTGCTCTTCGCCTCGAGCCTGGCGCTGGCCAACACCTCGGTGTTCTACGCCACCGCGCTGTTCGGACAAGTGGCGTTCTACCTGCAGGGCGGCTACGGCGCGTGGCTCGACCATTGGCAGGGGCGCACCCGCCGTCAGCAGACAGTGCTGCAGCGCTCCGGCGCCGTGGCGTACACCATCGTCGTGATGAACGTGTCAGCCGTGGCGGGTGCCGGCGCGGCACTGCTCGGCAGGAGGGTATGGCGATGAGTCTGGGTCCCCGCGAACGCCTGACGTTCAATGTCGGCGGCGGCACCGTCCCGTCGCGGCAGGTCGTCGAGGCCGCCATCGCACGCGAGAACGAGCCCACCTTCGCCACCGTCGCCTACAACGAGCCGCGCGACTGGGGCTACGCCGGCCTGCTCGCGTTCACTGCGGTGCTGATGACGCGTCCGCAGGACACGCTCACTTTCCTCAACCCGTTTCACCTCGCCGAACTGTGCGCCATCATCGGCATCGCGCCAATGGTGCTGCACCGCCTGGGCAGCCGTCAGCCGGTGTTCCGCGTCACGCCTGAAACCACCGGGCTCATCGCCTTCGGCGCGGTCATCCTGCTCACCGTGCCGTTCTCCACCTGGCCCGGCGGCTCGTTCGGGCTGTTCACCGACTCCTATCTGAAGCTGCTCGTGATCTTCGTGCTGATGATGAACACGCTCACCACGCCGCGACGCATCGAGCAGATCACCTGGCTCATCGTGCTCTGTTGCGGCTTCATCGCGGCCCGGTCGGTGGCCGATTACGCACGCGGACTGAACCTCGTGGAAGGCAACCGGCTCGCAGGACCCATCGGCGGCATCTTTGGCAACCCGAACGACCTGGCGATGAACATGGTGACGTTCATGCCGGCGGCGATGGTGATTGCGCTCTCGCGGCGCTTCTCGACCACGAAGCGGCTCATGGCCGCGCTGGTCGCGGCGCTGATGCTGGCGACGATTGTCTTCACCAAGTCGCGCGGCGGATTCCTTGGCCTGGCGGTCATGCTTGCCGCGCTGATCCTGCTCGGCAGGAAGGTCCGGCCCGGCTTCGGCACGATTGCGGTCGTCGCCGTGCTGTGCGCCACTCCGTTCATGCCGTCGACATTCTGGGAGCGGATGACCAGCATCATCGACGACCGGAAGGACAAGCAGGAGTTTACCGGCACGCGCGAGGCGCGATGGACGGTGATGAAGGAAGGAATGCGGACGTTCGCCGAGTACCCCCTCACGGGCATCGGCGCGGGGCAGTTCCAGAACTACAACCCGCCGGGCCGGCTGGAGGCCTGGAAGGAAACGCACAATGCGCCGATTCAGGTGGCGGCGGAAACCGGCATCTTCGGCCTCGTGGCGTTCCTCTTTCTTGTGGCACGCGCCGGCGTCGGCGCCCGCACCACGCGCCGCCTGCTCGAGCGCGATGCAGGGCGAGGACAGCTCGACCGGCTCGCCAGCGTCATGCCGACCGAAGACCGTCTGGCCATGCGGAGCCACTCGGTCGCGATGACGGCGGGCTTCCTGGGCTGGTTCGTCTGCTCGATGTTCGCATCCGTCGCCTACAACTGGACCTTCTACTACCTGCTGGCGCTCATCGTCGCCAGCCGCGAGATGGTCCTGGCTCGACTGCGGGCGGCTCGTGCGCTCGGTGCCGACACTGAGAAACCGATTTCCGTACCTCGCACCGGACGCGGCCGCGCCGCCATGGCAGGGGTCGCGTAATGTCCACAAAACGGCCGCGTCCCTCCGCGGCACGGCCGTATTGCTCCGGCACCGTCGTTGCTGTGGTGACTACCGAGGTCAGCCGCACACGATGCCTGAGGTGTCCGTAGTCATAGCCGCGTACAACGCCGGGCGCACGATCGACGCCGCGCTGGGGTCTGTCGCGACCCAGACGCTGCACGGCGTGGGCGTGCTGGTGGTTGACGACGGCTCGACCGACGACACGGCGGCGCGGGCGACGGCGTCTGGTCCGAACGTCGTGTGCCGCCGCCAGGCACATGCGGGGCTGACCCACGCCTGGGACACCGCACGTCAGAGCGCGCAAGGCGACCTGCTCGTGCTGCTGGAACCCACCGACGTGCTGCTGCCGCGTGCGCTCGACCGCATCGTGCGCTACTTCCGCTCCTGGCCGGAGACGGCACTGGTGCTCGGCGATACCATAGCCGCGCACTCCCCCAGCGCGCGGCTGCTGGACGTTGCCGATCGACTGCCGCTCGAGGCGGTCAACGCACCGGCAGCAGCCGGGTTCAGCGGCATTGCTGCGCCGCTGCGCCTGTCGGGGATCGCCATCCGTCGCGACGCGGCACTGACCGTGGGACCGCTCGATCCCTCGCTGCCGCCCGACGCGGCATGGCGGGAGTGGTGCGAGCGACTGGCCAGCGCGCACGCTGTGGGACGGGTGCGCGCGCCGCTGGCGGCCGTACGCGCCGGCTCAACCCGATTGCCCGCCGCACCGGCGGCCGGCGGGCCTCAGCCCAGCCTGCTGCACAACACGGTCTACCGGCGCCTCAGAAGCTCGGCCGCGTCGGCCGTGCATGCACTCGATGCCGCTGTTTCGAAGCGGCCCGGGCGTCCGTTGCGCATCCTGTTCGAGGCGGCGTCGCCGATGAGTCTCGCCATCTTCGGGCCGGTGCTCCGACACCTCGAGCGTGATGCGCGGCTCGACTTCTGGTTCACCAGCAGCGATCGCTCCTGGGACACCCGAGCGCTCTTCGCCGCGGCCGGCATCACGTCGCACGTGCTCGATGCCGCCACAATTCGCTGGTCGCGGTTCGATGGCTACGTCAACACCGACTTCTGGAACATGACGTGGCTGCCGCGCCGCACGAGACGCGTGCACTTCTTCCACGGCGTCGCAGGCAAGTACGGCCTGGACGCGCCGGTTCGCATTGCGCCGGTCGTGGCGACGTTCGATCGTCTGCTGTTTCCGAACCGTGACCGTTTGCGCCGCTACGCCGAAGCCGGACTCATCGACGGCGACTCGCCACAGGCCGCACTGATCGGTTACCCGAAAGTCGATTGCCTGGTCGATGGCACCCTCGACCGCGCCGCGACGCTGGCATCGGTCGGGTTCGACCACTCTCGTCCGACCGTGCTGTATGCCCCGACCTGGTCACCCTACTCATCGCTGACCACGATGGGGCGCGACGTGATCGCGGCACTGGGCCGGCTCGACGTGAACGCGATCGTGAAGCTACACGACCGGTCGTACGATGCCGGGACACGCGGGTCGGGCGGCGTCGACTGGAAGGCGGAACTCGAGCGCACGTGCGTCACGCACGGCGCCAGGCTTGTGCAGGATGCCGACGTCTCACCATGGCTGCACGCGGCTGATCTGCTGGTCACCGACCACAGCTCGGTCGGCTTCGAGTTCATGCTGCTCGATCGTCCGATCGTCGTTCTCGACAGTCCCGACCTCATCGTGCACGCGCGCGTGAACCCCGACAAGGTAGCCATGCTGCGCCGCGCGGCGTTCGTGGCGTACGACCGTCACCAGATTCGCTCGACTGTTGCCGCTGCGCTCGACGCACCGCATGTCCACCACGACGAGAGGCATGCTGTGACTGGCGAACTCTTCTACTGCCCCGGGTCGGCAACGCTGCGCGCCCTGCACTGCATCTACGACCTGCTCGACTTACCCCTGCCGGCTGAGGCCGGCGCACCTGTCCTGACGCGAGCCGTGCCATCGCTCGCGTCGCTCGCGCGGAGCCTGTAACCGTGATCGAACCTGTTCAGTTATCGAAGCGAACGACGCCGGCGTCCGTGTGGAACGCCTGTGCGCGCCGTGGGTCCAGGGCCGCCGGCCTGTGTGTCGTCGCCGCGTTGTCACTCCTCGCGTCGGCCCGTCCGGTGGCGGCCGCCGATCAGATCTACTTCTCGGCCGTGGATGACGTCGCCGCGCAGTTGGTGCAGCGCATCAACGCCGAGACGGTGCGGATCGACATGTCGGCCTGGTATCTCACCGACAGCACGGTCTACGCCGCGCTGCTGAACCGCTTCAAGGCGGGCGTGCCGGTGAGGCTTATCGGCGACCGCGGGTCGATCTTCGAAATCGACCTGAACACGAAGAACACGTTCTACTACCTGGCCAGCCAGGGGGTCCCGATCCGGCTGCGCTACAACCCGACCTGGTATCCGGAGATCGACCACTGGAAGGCGACGATCTTCGCGGGCCAGAACCTGGTGGCGTTCGGTTCGCCGAACTACACGCCGTTCGAGCTGACGCCGTTCTCGTCGACGAACTACAAGGACGAAGTGGCGCTGTTCACCACTGACCCGGCCATCGTCGGCGCCTTCAAGACGAAGTTCGACAAGTACTGGCACGACGTCGACCCCGAACCCGAGAGCCTCATTCCGAGCGCGCCGTATTTCAAGAACTGGGACGACGCCTGCCTCAGCGAGAGTGCGTGCGCCGACTACACGACGACCTACCCGAACCGCGTGCCGATGGTGATCAACACCGCGCGGCTGGAACCTGACAACCCGATGCCGGCCGACATCGTGTGGGGCCAGGGTGCCGCCTTCAACAACCGGCTCGTCAGCGCGATCAACGACGAACAGACGGCGCTCGACTTCGTGACCTACCGCCTGACCGTCGCCAACATCACCGACGCGCTATTGGCGAAGAAGGCCGCTGGCCTGCCGATGCGGCTCATCATCGAGCCCACCGAGTACTCGAACCGGAAGTGGCCCGAGTTCTGGCTGACACACGCCAACGTCGATCGTCTCTGGGCAGCGGGCATCCCGGTGAAGATGCGCGCGCACACCGGGCTGACGCACATGAAGGTGTTGATTACGTCGGCCATCGCCACTATCGCGTCGTCGAACTACGCCGCCGCCTGGCAGCGCGATCACGATTACTTCCTGCCGGCTGCTACCAAGCCGGCGATTCACACCGCGATCAAGAACCGCTTCCAGGCGATGTGGACCGATACCGTCGGATTCACCGACTTCGTGCCGCAGGGGCCAGATGCCCCCGAGCCGGCGATGCCGGTGTCGGGGTCGACCGGGGTGAGCACCCTCACGTCGCTCACCTGGAACCGCGCCGTCTTCGCCACGAGCTACGACGTCTATCTCGGCACCTCGAGCGCGGCGATGTCACTTGTCGGCAATATCCCGGCGCAGCTCGTCAACGATCCGCCGGCCACCTATTCGTTCACGCCGTCGTCGCCCCTGTTCGCGAACACTGCCTACTACTGGAAGGTGGTGTCGCGCACCAACGCCACGTTGCGCAATCCGGCGCTCGTCGCCTCGAGCTCGCCACAGTCGTTCACGACCGCCGCCGGAAGCGACAGCGGGCCGATCCCCACTCCCTGGCTCACGCAGGACGTGGGTGCGGTGGGCACGCCGGGCTCGGCCTCGTACGGCAGCGGCGTCTTCACCATCGCCGGCGCCGGCGCCGACATCTGGGGGACAGCGGACGCATTCCGCTACGTCTATCAGTCGGTAAGCGGCGATGCGACCCTCGTCGTTCGCGTCGCGTCGGTGCAGAACACGAACAGCCTGGCCAAGGCGGGCATCATGCTGCGCGAGTCGCTGGCGGCGGGAGCGGCGCACGTCATTCTCGACGTCAGACCCGACGGCAACATCGAGTTCATGACGCGCGCCTCGACGAACGGCGCGACGACCTACCTGGCTGGAGCGACGAAGGCGCCGCCGGCGTGGTTGAAGCTCGCGCGCGCCGGCAACGTGGTCACCGGCTCGGTTTCGACGAACGGCTCCACCTGGACGGTTGTCGGCTCGACCACCACGTCGATGAGCACAACCGCAACGCTCGGCATGCTCGTGAACAGCCACACCACGAGCGCGCTGAACACCTCGGTGTTCGACACCGTCACGCTGACGGCTGGCAGCGCGCCGCCACCACCGCCGCCACCACCGCCCAGCCTGCCCACACCGTGGACCGATCAGGACATCGGCGCAACCGGTATCGCAGGCAGCGCCTCGTACTCGTCTGGCACGTTCACCGTGGCCGGGGCGGGCGCCGACATCTGGGGCACCACCGATGCGTTCCACTACGTGTCGCAGCCCACGAGCGGCGACTTCCAGTTCGCGGCGCGCGTTGCAGCGCTCCAGAACACCAATCAGTGGGCGAAAGCCGGCCTGATGCTGCGGCAGGCGACGACAGCCAACGCCGCCCATGTGCTGCTCGACGTCACGCCGGGCGGCACGGTGGAGTTCATGACGCGCGCCTCGTCCGGCGCCAGCACAACGCTCGTCACCTACGGGTCGCAGTCCGCTCCGGCGTGGCTACGGCTGTCTCGGACCGGCAGCACCGTCACCGCCGCCGTGTCGGCCAACGGCAGCACCTGGACGACGCTGGGCAGCACCACCGTCACCATCCCGGTGTCGGCGTCCATCGGGCTCGCCGTGACCAGCCACGACGTAAACACGTTGAACACGGCGACGTTCGACAACGTGTCGGTCGGTTCAGCGGCGCCACCACCCCCGCCACCGCCCACGGCAACGAATGTCGTCATCTACGCGGCCGACATTCCAGCGGCCGCACAGCACGGGGCCTTCGTCCCGGCAACCGACGCCACGTCGCCGAGCAGCGTGAAGATTGTGACCGCCGACAACGGCGTGGCGTACGCGAACAACCCGCTGGCGTCGCCAGCCGACTATGTAGACGTGACGTTCAACGCGGACGCCAACACGCCGTACGCGGTGTGGATTCGCCTGAAAGCCACTGCGAACAGCAAGTACAACGACGCCGTCTGGCTGCAGTTCTCGGACGCGCTGTCCGGCGGCGCCCCGGTCTATCCCATTGGGTCGACCCAAGGGCTCCTGGTGAACCTGGCGACCAGCGGGTCGGGCAGCAGCCTGAACAACTGGGGGTGGCAGAACACGGCCTACTGGCTGTCGCAGGCGACAACCGTGACGTTCGCCGCCAGCGGGTCGCACACGCTGCGGATCCAGATTCGCGAGGACGGCGTGCAGTTCGACCAGATTGTTCTCAGTCCCGGCACCTACCTCTCGGCGTCGCCGGGCTTGGTGACGAACGACACGACGATTGTTCCGAAGTGAGCAGACACCGTGCACACGTTCTCAGTCGTCATTGCCACACGTAATCGCCAGGCGCTCCTGGCGCAGACGCTCGACTCCCTCGCGTCGCAGACCTGGCCGAGCGATCGCCTGGAGGTGATCGTCGCCGACAACGGGTCGACCGATGCGACGCCCAAGGTGGTGACGAACTTCGGGCGCCGGCGTGGAGCGCCGCTCGTGCGCTACCTGTTCGTGGATACACCGGGGAAATCGGCGGCGGTCAACCAGGCGTTGGCCATCGCCACGGGCGACCTTGTGGCACTGACCGACGACGACGTGCGGGCCGATGGTGATTGGCTGATGCGACTGGCCGCGGCCTTCGACGAGACCGGGGCCCACTTCGTGGCCGGGCGGGTCAAGCCGGCGTGGGAAAGCGCCCCGCCCGACTGGCTCCAACCCTCACTCTACGGCGTCATCGCCGTGCCGGAGAATGGCGACGAGCGGGTGTCGATCACGGCGGCGCAACAGCACGTCATGCCGATCGGCGCCAACATGGCCGTGCGGCGCGAGGTGGTGCAGCGCATCGGCGGTCTCCGCGCCGACCTCGGCAAACTCGACGGCTCGCTGCGCACGGGCGAAGACCACGAGTTCTTCCTGCGCATGCTGCGGGCCGGCTTCACGGGTGCGTACGAGCCGACTGCGGTCGTCCACCACCGCGTCGGCGCCGAACGGCTCGAGCGCAGCTACTTCCGTCGCTGGCTCCACCAGAACGGACGCGACGTGGCACGACTCAATCGCAGCTATGCCCCAGGGGGAACGCCCAGCCTGATGCGCGCCCCGCGCTACCTGTGGCGTGAAGCGCTGCGCGACGGCGCGGCCGTGCTGGGCGCCACCGCGCGCGGCCACCGTGCCGATCGCTTCGGCGCAAGCGCACGCCTCATCTGGTTTGCCGGCTACCTGCGACACGCGTGGTTCGAAGCGGTTCCCACGGCACCGCCATCCGCCGACGAGGCTCCCTCTCCCCTCGCACGACAGGTCAACTGACGCCCACTGACATGACGACCGCCAGCATCATCATCGCGACCTACAACCGCGCCGACCTCCTGGACGCCTGTCTTACGCACGTGGCGCGTCAGCAGTTTGCGCCTGGCGATGCCGTGCTGATTGCGGACAATGGCTCGACGGACCACACGCCCACCGTGGTGGCGCGGCGCGCATCACGCTTCCCGGTGCCGCTGGTGCGGGTCTACGAACCGACACCGGGCAAATCGAATGCGGTGGTTGCCGCGCTGCGCGTGGCCACCGGGGACATCGTCGCCTTCACCGATGACGACGTGCAGGTGGCGGACGATTGGCTGGCGCAGTTGAAGGACGCCCTCGCCGACACCCGGATTGGGCTCGTCGGAGGACCAGTGGACCCGCATTGGCAGCAGCCCGCACCGAAATGGCTGCAGCTTGCCGGGCACGGCCGGCTCGGCGCGCCACTCGGCCTGCTCGACTACGGCAGCGCGGCAACGGCACTCGGCCAGCGCACCCTGCTCGGGGCGAACATGGCGGTTCGGCGTTCGGTGCTCCGCGCGCTCGGCGGCTACGCCACCCATCTCGGCAAGCTCCGCGGCACGCTGCTCTCGGGCGAAGACCACGAACTGTGCGAGCGCGTGCAGGCCGCGGGCTACGGTGCGCGCTATGTCCCGGCCGCACGCGTACGACACCTGGTACCGGCCGAACGCATGCGGGTCCGCTACTTCCTGCACTGGTTCTACTGGTCGGGGGTGACTCACGCGGCGATGCACACGTCGCAGCGTCCATCACGCACGTGGCTCGGCGAGCCGGCCCACCTGCTCAGGCAGTTCGCCACCGGGCTGGCCGGCGCCACGACGTCGGCCGTGCGCGGGCGCGCGCCGGCTGCTGTGGAACGCGCACTCGACTCGGCATTCGCGCTCGGCTACGCCGCGCGCCGATGGGGCCTGGTCCGCACACCAGCCGCGCCCGCGGCGCCGGCCACGAGGCACGCATGACCGTCCACTCCGTGTCAGTCCTCATCTGCACCTACAACCGGGCGCGCCTGCTGCGCGAGACGCTGATGGCACTGCGGGCCATCGATCTGCCCCCCGACTGCGCGGTGGAGTTCATCGTCGTCGACAACAACTCCACCGACAACACCACGCTGGTCGTCGAAGAGGCGGCGCGCGACAGCCTCGTGCCGGTGGTCGGACTGCGCGAGACCCAGCAGGGCAAGAGCTTCGCGCTGAACCGTGGACTGTCGTACGCGACGGGTGAGGTCATCGCGCTGACCGACGACGACGTGCTGCCGTCGAAGGAATGGCTGACACGTATCGTCCGGCACTTCCGCGAGCGTGAATTGACGTTCGTCTTCGGCAAGGTGCTGCCGCGATGGGGATGCGTGCCACCGCCCGAACTGCTGACCACGCAGGCCCAGGACATCTGGGGGCCGCTCGCCATCGTCGACTACGGCGACGTCCCTACGGACTATGTGCCAGAACACACGGGACAGCGACTGCCGATTGGCGCCAACCTCGCATTCTCGAGAAGTGCCCTGCTCGCCATTGGCGGATGGCGCACCGACCTCGGCAAGGTGAACAACACCTTGATCTCCGGGGAGGATCACGAAATCTTCGTGCGGCTGCGACGACACGGTCTCTATGCCGGGTTCTACGACCCGGCGGCGAGCGTCCGGCACTACGTGCCGGCATCGCGCCTCACGCGACGCTACTTCCGCCAGTGGTTCTACTGGCACGGCAAGACCAACGCGCTGATGCTGGCCGACCTCTTCCCGGACCTCGACCTCACGCGCGTACCGAGCGTCGCTGGGGTGCCGCGCTTCATCTATCGTCAGGCCGCGTTGCAGGTGTGGCAGTACGTGCGCCGCGTCGGACGTACCGATGCGCTCGCCCTGCTGATCGAGGAATTGAGGACGCTACAGTACGCCGGTCTCTTCTCGGAGTGCTGGAAGCGGCGATGGTTGCGCGGGGCGCGCATCGCTGACACAGCGACTGCAACGCCGCGCCTGCCCGTTCAGTAACGCCATGTTCTTCGATACCCCGGTCTACGCGGTCTTCCTCACCCTGGTCGTGCTGGCCTATTGGCGCCTCGGCTGGCGCAGCCAGAACCGAATGCTGCTGGCTGCCAGCTATCTGTTCTACGGCTGGTGGGACGTCCGCTTCCTCGGCCTCATCGCGGCGTCTACGGTGGTCGACTACTACTGCGCCCGCTTCATTGCCGCCTCGGAGGATACGAGACGACGACAGCTGCTGCTGGCGCTGTCGCTCGTGGTGAACCTGGGGTTCCTCGCCGCCTTCAAGTATTTCGACTTCTTCGTCGACTCGTTCGCCACCGTGCTCGCGAGCCTCGGAGTCGACAGCGTGCCGGTCAGCACGCTGCACATCCTCCTGCCGCCCGGCATCTCGTTCTACACCTTCCAGGAAGTGGCCTATATCGTCGACGTGTATCACCGGAAACTCGAACCGGCCGATTCACTCATCGAGTACGCCCTGTTCATCAGTCTCTTCCCGCACCTCATCGCCGGCCCCATCCAGCGGCCCAGCCACCTGTTGCCGCAGGTGCAGGCGCCACGCACCTTCGACCAGTCGCAGTTCTTCAACGGCCTGATGCTCATCCTGTCGGGTCTGTTCCGCAAGGCGGTGATTGCCGACAACTGCGCGCTCGTAGCCGATGCTGTCTTCTCGGGCCGCATGGGACCGCCCAACCTGGCGACGACGATGCTGGGGACGTATGCGTTCGCGTGGCAGATCTACGGCGACTTCAGCGGCTACAGCGACATCGCGCGTGGCAGTGCGCAGTTGCTCGGCTTCCACTTCATGGTGAACTTCCGGCAGCCGTACCTGGCGACGTCGCTGCAGGACTTCTGGCGACGCTGGCACATCAGCCTCAGTAGCTGGCTGCGCGACTACCTCTACATCCCGCTCGGCGGCAACCGGTACGGCGAAGTGATGACCTACCGCAATTTGATGCTGACCATGCTGCTCGGCGGCCTCTGGCACGGCGCGAACTCGACGTTCGTGGTGTGGGGCGGCATTCATGGTGCGGGCCTTGCTGCCGAACGAGGGCTCGGCCGGGTTGACAGTCGGAGGTCAGGAGCTGCACGTCAGAGGTCAGACGGCAGCGCTGAAACAGCGTCGCTGTTCGCCCTCCGCCCGTGGATCGCGCGCATCATCGTGTTCCACCTGGTGTGCCTGGCGTGGATCTTCTTCCGCGCCGAGAGCGTGCATGCGGCGTTCGCGATGCTCGGCGGGCTCGGCACCCTCGAGTGGGCGCCGGCGTACGGCGTGGCATTGCGCTTCCTCGCGCTCTTTGCGATTCCGCTCTTCGTGATGGACCTCGTCAACGAATCGCGCGGTGAGGAATATGTGTTCGAGGGCGCGGTAGACACCCGCCGCGTCGCCCTCGGCATTGCCATGATGGCGATGGTGGCGGTGTTTGCGGCCAACCAGCTCAATGCCTTCATCTATTTCCGCTTCTGAGTCGACCGCCGGTCGCCGAGCCCCGCAGGTGCGGCGTGCCACGTGGGTGCTGCTCGCCGGCTGCGTCATCGTCGCCCTCGGTGTCGAGGCGGCGGCACGGTTCGGTCTCGACCGCGCCAGCCGGATCCAGCGGCGGATGGTGCAGGAGTACGCGGAGGCCGTCGCCATCGGCCAGGACGGGACGCCGGGACGGCACGTGGTGGTGGTGGGCAACTCGCTGCTCGACGAGGGCGTCCGGTTCGACCAGCTGCGCGAAGCGCTCGGCAACGGCGTCGACCTCCGTCGCTACATGGTGGAGCAGACGGTCTACTACGACTGGCTCTACGGCCTGAAGCGGCTGTACCGCGAAGGTGCCCGTCCAGATGTGGTGGTGGTCATGCTGGGCACCGGCCACTGGCTCAGCCCGAACATCCGCGGCGACTACTCGGCGCAGTACCTGATGAGCGTGGCGGATTTGCCGTCAGTAGCGCGCGACGTCGGCATGCACCCCACACAGGCCACGGGGCTGATGGTGGCGGGCGTCAGCAAGTTCTGGGGGGCGCGCGTGGAGATGCGGACCTTCGTGCTCGGACACCTGATGCCCGACCTGGCGACGTTCATGAACGCATCGAGCGCCGTCGACCGGCGGCCCATGGTCGACACCGACATCACGCCGGTGCTGGCGACGCGCGTGGCGCGGTTGCGCGCGCTGACGGATGCATACGGCAGCCAGCTGGTGCTGCTGGTGCCGCCGCTGCTCAATCCCGCCGACGGCTCTGGAGGACTTATGGCGGCGGCGGCCGAACAGCATGTGCCGGTTCTGCGCCCTGTGGCCTCAGGCGACTTCGACACGCAGCTCTATCGCGACGGCTTCCATCTGAACGACGCTGGCGCGGCTGCCTTCACCGACCAGCTCATTCCGGTGCTGCAACAGGCGCTACGGCACTCCAGCCCTCGCCCGCGCGAGTGAGCCGAGCCAGCAGCACGGCTCCCTCATCCATGCTGTCGGCGATGGAGATGGCCGCGCCTTCGGCAATGCGGGACGGGCGCGACACCGGCGAGCCATCACCGTCCGGATCGGTGCCGGCAGGTACGAAGGCCGACGCGCGCTCGACATAGCGCAGCAGCACGAGGCCGTCGCCGGACAACGGCGGCACCGGACACCGCACTTCGCCGTCGAGCACGATCAACTCGCCCTGCGCGTCGAGCGCCGAACCGGGCGAGACCACGATGGCCGGTGCGCCGTCGGCAAGGTCAACCGTGACGTGCAGCCCCGCGATGACGCCCGTGTCGAAGGACGCTTGGTGCAGCCGGCGGAACTTCTCCCGCACGTAGGCCTGATCGAGGTCGAGGTCGTCGGTCGTCAGCCGCTTCCCACTGAAGTAGTTCGGACGTTCGAGTTGCGGGCGAGCATCGGCGGGGTTGAGACGGGCGAGTTGCAGCCCGATCCGGGCCACGTCCGCGCGCGACGAGGCGGGCAGCTCGGCCGAGCGCGATTCGAGCTGTTCCGCCAGGTAGGCAAGCAGGCCGACGAGGGTGACCCCGGGGTCGGACGCGTTGGCGTCGGTCCACTCCGGTGACGCCGTTGCCGCCTGCTCACGAAGGGTTTGAAGAAGGAGGGTGAGGCGATCGTCAGCAGGAGCCATGCAGGCATCTTACGGGATCGCGAGCGCCGGGACAGCGCTGTGGCTGCCCCGGCACTCGCTCAGGTGGACTTGCGATTTGTGTCTACTGCACCCTGAAGTCGGCAACGACCGGGTTGTGGTCGGAGAGCGACGTCACAGGCACGAAGCTGGTGGTCGGCGTCGCGCGGGAGCCGCCATCCATCGCGCGGAAGATGTAGTCGAACCGCACGGCGTTGTTCACGGTGTAGCCGTTCTGGTTGCTGCCGGTGTAGTCCTGCCACGTATCCGTGTACTGCGTCATCATGTTCGTGATCCAGTACTCGCCCCACCACGAATTGAAGTCGCCGCTGACCAGGCGGGGGCCACCGAAGTTCAGCGCCCAGGTCATCAACTGCAGCAGCTGCGTCGTACGGTAGGTCGTGCTGTAGTAGTCGAGGTGCGTCGAGAACACGCTGACGTCAACCGAACCGACACGCACCGTCGCCTGCGCCACCGACCGGTTGGCATAGAGCTGCGACCAGTCGCTGGTGGCGTGCATCTGGTAGGTGTTCTGCGACTGCACTGGCAGGGAGGTCAGGATGACGTTGCCTTCCGTGCCCGCCGAGTTCGTCACCGGCGCCCACACCACCGTCCAGCTCTTGCCGGTGTACTGCTCCAGCAGCTGCTTGTAGCGCTGCGGCTGGTTTTCATCCCACGTCTCCACCTCCTGCAGCGCCACGACGTCGGGCCGCTGGCCGGCGATGAACTGAGCCTGCGAGGGGAGATCGTAGGCACCGTAGGCGGTGGTGCCGTGCTGGATGTTCCAGGTCATCATCCTGAAGGTGCTTGACGAGCCGCCGTCCGTCGTGGTCGTGGTCGTCGTGGTGCCGCTGGCGACGGTCACCTTGTCAAGATTGACGCCGCCGGAGTCGACCATCAGCGTCATCAGCTGGCGGCCCGCCGCGAGAGTGACCGGCACACTCACGGTGGTCCAGTTCTGCCAACCGCCGGTGGACGACACGGGCACGGCCGTCCAGACGCTTGAGCCGTTGAACCCGACGTGCATCGAGCCACCCGGCGATGAGGCGACGCGGAGCTGCACGGTGTAGCTGCCGCTCGACGCGACATTGACGGTGTAGTTCAGGAATTCGGAGGCGCTCGTCCAGCCGATGTCGTAGCCGACGGCACTGCTCGATTCGATGTCGACGTTGGTGCTGCGGTAGGCGCCGCCGCTGTTGCCGGAGGTCGTGTCGTGATACGCCACACCCTCAGCGCCGTCGTCGAAATCCTCGGCCTGAATCGTGCCGGGCACGGCCCACGGCGTCCCGCCGAACGGAGATGACGTCCCACCGCCGGACGTGGTGGTGGTGGTGGTGCCGCCGCTCATGACGGACACGCGATTGAGATTGAAGCCGGGCGAGTCGAACGCCAGGGTGAGAAGCTGCGCGCCGGCGCGCAGTGTCACCGGGACGTCGACGTAGGTCCATGTCTGCCAGCTGCCGGTGGCGGGAATGGACGCCGCGCTCCAGACGCCGCTGCTGTTGAAGCCGACGTGCATCGAGCCGCCGCCGTTTGGCGACGCGACGCGCAGCCGCACGGTGTAGTTGCCAGCCGCGCCGACGTTCACCGAGTAGTTCACCCACTCACCCGCCGCGATCCAGCCGATGTTGTTGCCGCCGTCGCCGCTCGGTTCGAGGTCGACGCCTCCCGAGCGGTAGGCGCCGCCGTTGTTGCCGCTGGTCGTGTCGTGGTAGGCCACGCCCTCGCCGCCGTTGTCGTAGTCTTGCGCGTTGACCGTACCCGGCAGTGCGATGGCCGCGCCGAGGTACGGGCCGGTGCCACCGCCCGCGGTCGTCGTGCCGCCGGTGCCGCCGTCGGTCGCGTGCGGCAGGATGACGCTGTCGTTCGTGGTCTGCCCCGGTGAGCGCGTGAGGTAGTTGACGGGGCTCAGCACGATCTGGTCGATCTGCAAGCCGTCCTCGCGCGTCTGGACACGCACCGTGTGCGTGCCCCTGGCACCAAACATCACCAGCGGCCCCTGTGACGTCCAGTAGGCCTTGTCCTGCCAGCCCCAGCCGCTGACACCGCACCCGGCGCACGACTCCAGGTTCGCGAGCAGCGCGTCGGAGGTGCCGATGCGGTAGGCCGCGGAGCCGTTCGTGTCGATGGCGTCGGAGAACTGCACCCACGCGGAATCATTCCACTTCGAGTCGCCCGTGGCGCGCATGCGCACCCAGACGTGGTACGTGGTGTAGGACGGCGCACTGAACGTGGCTTCGAAGTAGTCGGACGGACTCGCGAGCGGTGCGGTGGTCGACGACCAGCCGTAATCGGTGCTGGTCATGCGCTGGCCTCCAGCGCCGCTACTACTGGAGGCGGCAGACCAGTTTCCCTGCACGTTCGAGACGTCCGACGTATACAGGACGATGTCCTGCGCCTGCGACGCCGTCGCGACCCCGAGCATCGCGGCACACGCCAGTACTCCCACCCACGTACGAATTCTCATCGGCCCTCCATCGGCTCACACCACGTTCCTCGCCGGACCCTCCGGAGCTCCGTCGACCGCACCCTCGGTGTGCGCGGCGTCGGGCTATCGGTTGACGAAGCACGTGTAGTTGGATTGACGGCCGGCTCACAGTTCGACCGAGCCAGCCGACACGCGGGAGGGCAAGAGACGCACCACCGCCACAGCCCGCCTTTTTGTGTGATTTTTCTCACATGCACCGGCCGAGGGTGCGACGGCGACGCCAAACACAACTGAGCCGTTACGTAAGAGTTACCCTGCCGCGTCGAGCTCTGCCGTGTAAACGTTTGCTATTCACACCATTTCCAAGCGCGTAAAGATAACTGCCGAGTTGTGTCTGGTTACAAAGCTGCGATGGCGGCGCCGGTTTCGTCGTTGGAATGAGTGTCCGTGAACTGACCTGATACGTTCTGAGAAAGCTCTGCCTTTATCGACAGTGTCGTGACGCGAGAACCGTAATCCGGATCACGGATGTGTGCGTGACATGGCTCGACCGTATTGCACCCCGCGCGTCAGGTTGGCGCGGCTCTGCTCGCTGGTCCCACCGTTGCGCTGGCCACGGTGTGCGCGGCGTTTGTCGCGACTCCTGACACCTCACTGACAGACGGAGAACGACCATGCGGAAGATGGCCCTGCGGGGTTTCTGGGCGACGTGTGTCTGCGCTGCGCTCTCGGCGACAGCGAGCTACGCCGCCTCACCAGACGTTGTCCTGTATGCCGCCGACGCCACGAGGCTCACCGGCAACTGGGCCCGCATTGCGAACAGTTCCGGAGCCGGCGGTCAAGCCCTGGTGAGCGCAGACTACGGCTGGCAATCGCCGGACAGCGCTCTGGCCCAACCGGCCGACACACTCGAATTCACCTTCACCGCTGATGCGGCCACTCCCTATCACCTCTGGGTGCGGCTGCGAGCGACCGGCAACAACAAGTTCAACGACTCGCTCTTCGCCCAGTTCTCCGACGCCGTGACGACGACCGGCACGCCGCTCTTCCGTATGGGCACGACCGGTGCCCTTGTCCTCAATCTCCAGACCAGCAACGGCGCCAAACTGAACGGCTGGGGCTGGGTCGACACCGCCTACTGGCTCTCCCAACTCTCGACCGTGTCGTTCAGCGCGAGCGGCGCGCATACGCTCCGCCTGCAGACCCGTGAGGACGGCGTGCAGATTGACCAGGTTGTGCTGAGCCCTGCGACGTATCTCACCGCCGCGCCGGGTCAGCGCTCGGGCGATTCGACGATCGTCGCCAAACCGGCCGTGGCACCCGCGCCAGTGTCGACACCCTACTCGGGCGTGGCGATCGCGCTGCCGGGACTCGTTCAGACGGAAGACTTCGACATCGGCGGCGAAGGCGTCGCCTACCACGACAGCGACACCACGAACGCCGGCGGCCTCTATCGTTCAGGCGGCATCGATCTCGAGAGTGCGAGCGAGGGCGGCTACGACGTCGGCTGGGTGACGGCCGGCGAATGGCTCGTCTACAGCGTCAACGTCCAGACCGCGGGCAGCTATCTCTTCGAGGCACGCGTGGCCGCACCGAGCCAGGGTGGGACCTTCCACGTGGAGGTCGACAGCGTGAACGTCACCGGTACGTTGACAATACCGTCGACCGGCAGCTGGCAGACGTGGACGACGGTGGCGAAGACCGTGACGCTCGCAGCCGGGCCGCAGCGCCTTCGCGTCGTGTTCGACGCGCCAGGGCCGTCGGCGTTCGGCAACCTGAACTGGTTCCGGGTGTCGGCGCCTTCCACCGCGACCGCCGCTCCGTATTCCGGCACCCCGGTGACGCTGCCAGGCACATTGGCGCTCGAAGCGTTCGACACCGGCGGCGAAGGACTCGCGTATCACGACCTGACCGCCGGCAACAGCGGCACGGGACGCAGCGCCGACGTCGACCTCGAAGCCAGCACCATGGGGACCACCGACATCGGATGGATTGGCGCCGGCGAATGGGTCCGCTACAGCGTGAACGTCGCCGCTGCGGGCACGTATGTCCTGACCGCACAGGTGGCGTCGCCGAACAGCACCGGCAGCCTGCACGTGACCGTGGGCAGTGTGTCCACCGCCGTGACCGCCGTGCCGCTGACCGGCGGCTGGCAGACCTGGCAGGCACTGTCGTGGACCGCCACGCTTGCAGCCGGCCCGCAGGTGCTGACGCTGGCCTTCGACACGGGTGGCTTCAACCTCGGCGCGCTGGTGGTAACAACGGTCATCACCCCGAGTTCCGACCCACCACCGCCGCCACCACCCGCGCCGACGCCCGATCCGCCGGTCACCGGCAACGTCCTGAACGTGCCGCGGGGCGGCGACCTCCAGGCCGCCATCAACGCGGCCGTCGCTGGCGACACCATCGTGCTCGAAGCCGGTGCCACCTACACCGGCAACTTCACGCTGCCGGCCAAGAGCGGGACGGCGTTCATCACCATCCGCACCAACATCGTCGATCCGGTGCCGCCCGGATCGCGCCTGACGCCGGCCACCGCCGTGAACCTGGCGACGATCACGTCGCCCAACACGTATACGGCGCTGGCCACGCAGCCCTACGCGCACCACTACATGCTGCAACTGCTCGCTTTCGCCGCCAACGTCGGTGGCTACGGTGAAGTGATCAGCCTCGGTGATGGCTCCAACGCCCAGAACACGCTCGCCATGGTGCCGCACGATCTCGTCGTCGATCGCGTCTACGTCCACGGCGATGCCGCAGGCCAGAAGCGCGGCATCGGCCTCAACAGCGCCGCGACGACCATCCGCGACTCCTACATTTCGAATATCTGGTACGTCGGACAGGACTCGCAGGCCATTGCCGGCTGGAACGGGCCCGGCCCGTTCACCATCACCAACAACTACCTCGAGGCGGCGTCCGAGAACTTCCTCCTCGGCGGCTCCGATCCGGCCATCATCGACCTCATCCCGTCCGACATCGTGTTCACGCGCAACTACGTCACGAAGCCACTGGCCTGGCGCTCGCGCTCGGACATCAACGTGAAGAATCTCTTCGAGTTGAAGAACGGCCAGCGCGTCACGATCGACGGCAACATCTTCGAGAACAACTGGATGGCCGCCCAGGCCGGCTACTCGATCGTCTTCACCGGCCGCAGCCAGGACGGCCTGGCGCCGTGGAGTGTGGTGAAGGATCTGACGTTCACCAACAACATCGTGCGGCACGTCGCGTCGGGCATCAACATCCTCGGCAAGGACTACCGGTATCCGAGCGGCATCTCGACACACTTCGTCTTCCGCAACAACCTGTTCCACGACATGAGCGGCGCCACCTACGGCGGAGACGGCCGATTCATGCTGATCAATGGCGGCGTCGACGTGACCGTCGACCACAACACCATCATCCAGGACGGCAACTCGGTGCTCTATGCCGACACCAACGCGGTGGAGCAGTTCGTCATGACGAACAACATCGCCGCCGACAACCTCTACGGCATCATGGGCGGCGGCTCGTCTCCCGGCAACGGCACGATTGCCACCTACTTCCCGAACTCCACGTTCCTGCGCGGTATCTGGGCCGGCGCCCCCTACTACTACCCGACCGGCAACTTCTATCCGGCCAGCATGCAGGATGTCGGTTTCGTCGACCTGGCGAACGGCAACTACCGGCTGGCATCCACCAGCCTCTACCGCAACGCCGCGCTCGACGGCACCGACGTCGGCGCGAACATCGACGTGATTCTGGCCGCCACCGCGGGCGTCCAGTAGAAAGCCTGAAGCCGAGCGGCCCATGCGCGAGCGAACCTCGTGCATGGGCTGCTCGTCCTTATGGTCCCGACGTTGCAGAGCTCTGCCCGTGAAGAGGCACCTATGACCGCCGACTCCACCATCCGCGCGTGGGAACACGCCGAGATTGAGCGCAGCAGCATCGAAGCGCGGCACACCTCCGACGCGCGTTTGCAGATGTCCGAGGGGAACCTGCGCCGCTACCTGGCCCCGCCGGTCGACACACCGTACCCGCTCGAATACGCGTTTCACGCCATCGGCGACGTCGCAGGTCGCCTGGTGCTTGATTACGGCTGCGGCAACGGCGAGAACACACTGCCGCTGGTCGCGCGTGGTGCTCGGGTGATTGCAGTGGACGTGTCGGAGGACCTGCTCCGCCTGGCGCGGCGGCGACTGGCACTGCACGGCATGGCCGATCGCTCCGCGCTCTTCCTGTCTGGTTCGGCGCACGACCTGCCGTTGCCCGACGCCTCGATCGACGCCGTGATGGGTATTGCCATCCTGCACCACCTCGATCTCGACCTCGCCGCGCGCGAGGTGCACCGGGTGCTGAAGCCTGGCGGCGTGGCGGTGTTCCAGGAACCGGTGCGGAACTCGCGCCTGCTCGCCCGGCTGCGCGCCATGGTGCCGTATCGTTCGGAGGAGGTCTCGGACTACGAGCGGCCGCTGACCGACGCGGAACTGGCGCGGTTCTCCTCACGCTTCAGCCACTACACCACCCGCGCCTTCTCACTCCCGTTCATCAACCTGGCGAACGTCGTGCCGCTGCTGCGCCGCCAGATTAGGCCCCTCTACGCAGTGGACGGCGCCGTCCTGCGGCGCACGCGCGCGCTCGACGCGTACGCCGGCATCCGCGTCATCGTGTTGCGCAAGTAGCTCGACGCGAGCGCAGCGCGCACCGCCCTCGCTGGCGCGTCAGCGCCGCAGTGGGTTGCGCGACACGGCCCGCAGGTCGGCCCCGATCGGCCGACCGTCCGTGCCGGCGGTCCCCCAGGCGTGCCCGACGACCAGCCTGAAGTCGCGCGCGGCCGGGTTCACAAACGCCGCCCGAAACTCCGCCATCGACGGAAACCGATTGCCCGTCGGATACCACGAGGCGTCGCCGCCGGCGATGACGTTCCCCGTAATGCGCGCACCGGGCAGGTTGTTGCGGATGCTGTCGTTCCCTGGCGCGCGGGCACTGGCGATGATGCCGTAGGCGCCGTGGCCGGTGAGGTTATTGGTGAACACGAAGCCGTTGACGACGCCGTCCACTTTCAGGATGCCGCTCGAGTCGCCCTGGATCACCGTGTTGTGGTCGAGCGTGATGTCGCTCGGCCCATCAGTCATCTGCAGCAGGTAGCCGTCGCCGCCCCACGCCCGCCCGTCGAGCCCGTCGATGACGTTGTCACGAATAACGATGCCGCGCGTCTGTCGCGACGGCTTCAGGTAATCGGTCCCGAGAATCTGGAACGCCGCCGCCACGTCACGCACGACGTTTCTCTGGAAGCGGACGTCTTCCACCGCGCACCATGGGCAGCCGCCATCCTGGTTCCTGACCGTGAACAGGATGGCGTAGCCCGACTGCGCCTGTGCCCAGTTCCGTTCGAACAGGTTGTCCTCGATCGTCACATCGCGCGCGTTCTTCAACTCGAGCAGGTTCTTGACCTGCCAGTTGACGCCTGGTTCGCGCCACGCCACCGGCTTGCGGATAAGGTTGCGCCGAATGGTGATGCCCGACGGTGTGGCCTCGAGGATGGACGGGTCGGCGCCGCCGAACAGGATGTTCTCGCCAGCCGCCTCGAGCAGGTTGTTCTCGATCAGGTAGGGCCCCGTGCCGTTCCACCCACCGATCGCCTGCGAGTCCTGACCGACGGTCATGATGTCGGTGATCGACGAGTTGGTGATGGCGACGCGGGCAGCGTTCAGCGCGACGCCGCGCTTCTGACCCGCCACCGGATCGCCATGGACATACAACCGATCGAGCGTCAAATCGGTGGGGATGCTGACGAGAGTCTTCTGGGCGGCGGAGCCGTCGCCGAGCGTGATGATGTCGCCGGCCCCGTTGCGGTTGGCCAGGAACTCGACCAGTTCCACGCGCCATCCACGCGCTGACGCCGCGGTGGCCAGCGCCGGCAGGTTGTTCGGCGAGCGCAGCTTTGCCAGGGAGACCGCCTTGTCCGGTGTCATCCGTTCCCCGGGCGGCACGGCGTCCGCGCCGGCCGTTCGCAGGACCATGGGCCGCGTCTCGCTCCCCTGCGACGAGCGCAAGACGAAGTTGCCGACGAACGTCGCGCCAGGCTCGAGAAAAATGGTGTCGCCGGGTCGGGCCGCGTCGAGGGCCGCCTGCAAATCGCCGCCCGCCGGCAGCGTCAGCGTTCCCGCTCGAGGCTTCGTCTGCGGCAGAGCTACCGCCAGCACTGCCAGGGCCACCGCCGCCATACCGGTCCACACTTTCGCCATGACTCGTGGCTCAGCAAGAAGAGCGCCGGCTCGCATGTTGCAGAACTGGCGTTGAAACACATGAGCCGACTTCGAGACGACGCCACCGAGATGCTGCGCGAGCAGTTCGAATTCCGCGAACTTCTGGTCCAGATGACCGCGCGCGACCTGATGCTGCGCTACAAACAGACGGCCATGGGCTTTGCCTGGGCCCTGCTGACGCCGCTGCTCAACACGGCCATCTTCTCCGTGATCTTCATGCGTGTGGCACCGGTCGACACACCTGTGCCGTATCCGGTATTCGTCTACACCGGCATGCTGGCCTGGAACTTCACCGCATCGGCGCTGCGCTTCGCCGTCACCTCGCTCACGGGAAACACCAACCTCGTCACCAAGGTCTACTTCCCACGCGAGATCTTTCCGTTCTCAGCCGTGGCGGTGTCGTTCGTCGACTTCCTCGTCGCCTCGTCGGTCCTCGTCGCGATGATGGCCTATTACCGCATTCCGCCGACGCCGGCCCTGCTGCTGCTGCCGCTCGTGATAGCGGTGCAAGCCGTCTTCACGCTCGCGGTGTCGCTGTTCCTGGCGATGGCCAACCTGTTCTACCGCGACGTCAAGTACCTCTTCGAGGTGGCCCTCACGGTGTGGATGTTCGGCAGCGCCATCGTCTATCCGCTCGAATCGATGCAGGGTGGCCTGCTGGGGACGGCCCTCCGCCTCAACCCGATGACCACCATCGTCGATGCCTATCGTCACGTGCTGCTCTACGGCACGGCGCCGCCGCTGGTGCCGTTCGCGGCGGTTGCGCTGCTCAGCGCCTGCCTGCTCCCGGCGGTGTGGCTCGTCTTCCACCGTTCCGAATTCCGCTTCGCCGAACACATCTGATGGCTGTCACCCGCGTCCGCTTCGACCACGTTTCGAAGGCGTTCGCCCGCGGCGAACGTCACGACAGCCTGCGCGACCTGATTCCAGCAGCCGTGCGTGCCCTCCGCGGCCGCGGCGCCGCCAGCCCACGCGACCAGTTCTGGGCGCTGCGAGATGTGAGCTTCGAGGTGACCGCGGGCCGCGCGCTCGGCATCATCGGGCGCAACGGTGCGGGGAAGTCGACGGTGCTGAAGCTGCTGACGCGGATCCTCAAACCGACCAGCGGCACATGCGCGGTCATCGGACGCACTGGAGCGCTGATCGAAGTGGCCGCCGGCTTTCATCCCGACCTAACGGGCCGGGAGAACATCTATCTGCAAGGCGCCATCATGGGCATGAAGCGCGCAGAGATTGGCACGCGCTTCGACGAGATCGTCGCCTTCGCCGGCATCGAGTCGTTCATCGACACGCCAGTGAAGCGCTACTCGAGCGGCATGAATGCCAGGCTCGGCTTCTCGATCGCCGCCCACCTGACGCCGGACGTCCTGCTGATCGACGAAGTGCTGGCTGTTGGCGACAAGGCGTTCCAGGAGAAGTGCCAGGCGCGCATGCAGCAGTTCCTGCGCGACGGTGTGGCTATTGTCTTTGTGTCGCATCATCTCCCGGCTGTCGCGCAGCTGTGCGACGAGGTGCTGCTGCTCGAGCAGGGGCAGACGAAGATGCTGGCGCCTCCGCCTGCCGTGATCTCAGCCTACTGCCGCACCACTGGCACCAGCGAGCAGGACGATGTGCGCATCGGCACCGAGCTGCGCAGCGACCGGCACGTGGGCCCAGCCGACAGCTTCGAGATCGCGCCCGGCCAGCGGCTCACCCTCGACGTGACGCTCGACTTCGGTGTCGACATCAGCCACGGCACAGTCGGCATCGTCATCTGGGACCTGGCGCGCGAGCTGTACGTCTACGGCGCGAGTTCGGACTTCATCGGCATCCCGCTGCTCAGTGCGCGTGCGGGCGACCGCAAGTCGTTCAGCTTCTCGTTCCACACCCACCTGTCGCGGGGGCTGTACGCGATCGAAGTGAACGTTGTCGATCTCGATCGGCACCGCTTCGCGGCACTGGCGCGCGGCATTCGCCATTTCCAGGTCGTTGAACAGGTGACCTACGACGGAATCGCGAACCTCTATCTCGAAGGGCGCGAAACGACGGACGATGTTGCCGTGACGCGACTCGTGCGGTCCGCGTCGGCCTGATCGTCAACGCCGGACGCGACCCTGAGCAGCGCGGCCTCGGTTGTCCGGTGGAAGACGGCCAGGTCGGCCATCAACGTGGCCCGACACCAGGCCAGTGCGCGCGTCGGCGCGGTCAGCTTTCCTTCCTTCGCATCGATCGACTCACTTGCCAGCGGCCACTTGCCTACTGCCCGACCAAATCGTTCGGCTTCCTCATCGATGCTCGCCAGATCGCGCGCGATGTGATCGCGCTCCAGCGGCTGCCCGTTCGCCGACGGCGTCTGCGTCCCGTGCACGACCCGGCACTCCGGTTCGCGAGGCGTCAGCACGGCTGCCGTGGACGACACCAGCAGCACGGCCGCAGCGCCGCCGAGGAGCAGCATCGATTTCACGACGCCCGCGCCTCGAGCGCCTGCAGCCGAGCCCGGTAGGCCCCAAGCACTGCCCTTGGCGCAACCCGTAGCCCGACCGACGCGGCGGCGAACATCACCCCACAGCCACGGCGATAGAGTTCCCAGAAGTGGGAACTCGCTTCCACGAAGTCCTTGCGCAGCAGCGCGGCTTTACCCTTTGTGAGCACGTAAGCAGCGGCCATCTTCTCGAGCTGCCGGTCGATGGCCGCAAGCTCATCAGCCCTGGCCCGATGGCGGAAGCCGCGCGCGTTGCGCAGCACCTGCATGATCGACTCGAACATCGCCAGTTCATTCGAACTCATGCTGCCAGGCAGCCGCCGGTAGCGCCCAAGCGGGACGGGATGCGTCAGAAAGGTCACATCGGTCGCGGCCGCCCTGAGCCAGAACTCATAGTCTTCGCTGCGGTGCAGCCGTTCGTTGAAGCCGCCAATCGCCTCATAGACCTCGCGGCGGAACACCGACATGATGAAGACCGCGTCCAGGTGTTCGATCATGTCGATGAACCGGATTTGGCGCGGCTCGGCCGGCCATGGTCGCACCGGTGTCCCGTCGAATGGTCCTCCGACATTCAGCGCGTTTCCCACCACAACGCCAACCGACGGCTGCCGGTCGAGAATGCGCACCATCGTGGCGGCAAACGACGGTGCCCATTGGTCGTCGGCGTCGAGCAGCGCCAGGTAGCGTCCGTGCGAGTGACGGAGCGCGACGTTGCGTGCGTAGGACACGCCGCGGTTCGGTCCACGAAAGCCGCGGACACGCGGGTCCTTCGCCGCGAAGCTCGCGATGACATCGGCCGTACCGTCAGTCGATCCATCGTCGACGATCACCAGCTCGAGGTCGCCGAACGTCTGCCCGAGGACCGATTCGATACACGAGGCGACGTAGGCTTCCGCGTTGTACGCGGGCGTGATGACGCTGAGCACAGGCGCCGGAGTGGCAGGCGGAGTTCGTAGTGGCACGTATCGGTCTGCTGAGGCAAGCGCTGTTCCATCGGGCGAGAGCCCCTGCAGAGCTGATGGCCCTGTGCTTGCAGCCTGCCCAGCTCGCGCATGGGATCGCTTCTCACTTCGCTGCGTCGCGCACTACTCCTGCTGGTGATGCTCTATCTGGGCGCCACCGCCGCGCGCATCGTCGCGCGCAAGTACTACGTGTTCCTTCCGGGCTACGTGCGCTGGACGCTGACGCCGGCCGACACCAGCCAGGGGACCACGCACCTGCTGGTCCTTCTGGCGGATCACTTCGAACCGAACCGGCAACTGGCAACCACCACGACCTGGATGGAGCGCTATCGCCAGATGGCGGCGCGGCACGCCGACTCGACTGGCCGCCGGCCGCAACACACGTGGTTCTATCCGGGCGAGCAGTACGAACCTGACATCCTCCAGGTGCTGAAACTGGCCGTGGCTGACGGCCTCGGTGAGGTCGAGTTCCACTTCCATCACGACTTCGACACGGCCGACGCACTGCGAGTGCGCATGCAGGAGGCACTCGACCGCTTTGCCACGTTCGGATTCAACCGCACGGCAGACGGGGCCACGCATTTCGCCTTCGTGCATGGCAACTTCAGCCTCGACAACAGCAACGGTCCGCTCTACTGCGGCGTCGACACGGAACTGGCGCTGCTGCGCGAGCTGGGCGCCTTCGCCGACTTCACCTTCCCCAGCATCTACCAGGACTCACAACCGCCGACCGTCAACACCATCTTTGCCGCCAAGGACGACAGCCGGCCGAAATCGTACGACCGTCCACTGCCGCTGGCGGCACTCCGGGACGGCCGGGCCGACCTGATGATGTTCGAAGGGCCGCTCGTCTTCGCACCGAGCCTCAACCCGCGGCGTCTCTTCCTCGAGCTCGACGACGGCGACATTCATCCGGGGATGCCGGCGAGTCCGTCACGCATTCCGCGCTGGCTGCGCGCTGGCGTGCACGTGCCGGGCAGGCCCGAATGGCTGTTCATCAAGCTCTTCGCACACGGTGCGGGTTCGCCGGAGGACATGGACGCCGTGACGGGACCCGAGTTCGACCGCCTGCTCGATGCGCTGGAGCACGACTACAACGATGGCCACCGCTACGTGCTGCACTACATCACCGCGCGTGAGGCGTACAACATCGCCATGGCCGCAGTGGATGGACACAGCGGCGATCCGGCGCAGTACCTCGACTATGCCATTCCGCCCTACCTGTCGAGCTCCACGTACCGCTGAGTGCGGCTTGGGCTTTGCACTGAGAGCGGTAACCGTGGACCTGAACCGCACTCCGCTTCGCATCGCGCTCGTCGCCCCGTCCCTTCGCATTCTCGGCGGCCAGGCCGTGCAGGCCGACCGCCTGCTGCGCCATTGGCGGGATGATCCCGACGTGTGCGCCTGGCTGGTGCCGCACAATCCGCAGCCGCCGGCCGGCTTTCGCTGGATGACGCGCATCACCTATCTGCGCACGCTCGTCACCGAGGCCACCTATCTGCCGCTGCTGGTGCGTGAACTGCGCCGCGCGGACGTGGTGCATATCTTCTCGGCATCGTACACCTCGTTTCTGCTGGCACCGCTCCCCGCGCTGCTGATTGCGCACGCGCTCGGCAAGCCGGTCGTGCTGAACTACCGCAGCGGTGAAGCCCCCGACCACCTGCGCCGCTCGGCGATTGCACGCTGGGCGATCGGCCGCGTCGAGCGGAACGCCGTGCCGTCGCGGTTCCTGCGCGACGTCTTCAGCGGCTTCGGCATCGGATCGACGATCGTTCCAAACGTCATTGCACTCGACCGCTTCCCCTACCGTCCGCGGGTGCCGCTCCGGCCGCGCCTGGTGTCCACGCGCAATCTGGACGGCCTGTACAACGTTGCCTGTACGCTGCGCGCATTCCGCCGCATCCAGGACGTGCATCCAGAGGCGTCGCTGGTGCTCGTCGGCAGCGGCAGTGAGGAGGCGCGCCTCAGGTCGCAAGCGCAGGCGTTGCGCCTGCAGCACGTGACGTTTGCTGGCCGCGTGTCGCCGGAGGCGATCGCCGGCTACTACGACGCGAACGACATTTATCTCCAGAGCCCGAACATCGACAACATGCCGGCCTCGGTGCTCGAGGCGTTTGCCAGTGGGTTACCGGTCGTCTCGACCGACGCCGGCGGGGTGCCGGCCATTGTTCGTCACGGCCGGGACGGACTGCTGGCGCCGGTGAACGACGACGCCGCGCTTGCGCAGTACGTGCTCGAACTTCTGGCGCAGCCTGAACGGGCCGCGCAGCTGGCAGCGTCTGCGCACGAGACGCTGCGTACGTGCACCTGGGAGACGGTCCGCGGGCAGTGGCTGGCGCTGTATCGCAGTGTGCTGGCGGCCGTGCCCGCCGACGACGCCTCGGTGGTGCGCGCATGAGCATCCGGCGCCTGCAGCGCCTGCGGGGCATGCGCACGACGGAACTGCGCTGGCGCGCGAACGCCGCCCTTCGCATCGGGACGGACCGTCTTGGTGCCGCGCTGCGACCGCCGCGATGGCAGCGGAGCCACCTCGCCGCCATTCTCGCATCGCCGTCGCGTGCACTGCTCGATGCCGTCGCGCGCGGCGCCTGGCCGCGGGCGCAGGCGGAGGTGCACACCGCGCTGGCACAACAGCCGCCGCGCTTCGTCATTGCGCCATCGATGCGCCATGACGTCGCCGCGCGCATCACCGCGACGTTCCCGAAGGCACGGCGCGACGCGACGCAGCGCGCCGAACGGGTGATGCGCGGCGAGTTCGACCTGCTCGGCTTTCGCTCGCTGCGCTTCGGCTCGTCGGCCGCGGAGCCGGACTGGCACCTGGACCCGGTGCACCAACAGCGCGCCCCGATGCGCTTCTGGTCGACGGTGCCGTTCCTCGACGCGGCCTGTGGCGACCACAAGATCATCTGGGAGTTGAACCGCCAGCAGCATCTGCTGGTGCTCGGCCGCGCCTACTGGCTCACCGGCGACGAGCGCTATCGCGAACGCGCGCTCGGCCTGCTCACCAACTGGATTCACGCCAACCCGCCACTCGTCGGCATCAACTGGGCGAGCATGCTGGAGCTGGCGTTCCGCTCGCTGTCGTGGCTCTGGGCTCTCCACTTCTTTGACGAGCCACACCGGCCGGCAGACGAGCCGTGGCTGGTCGACCTGCTCATCGCCCTCGACCGCCAGCTTCAGCACATCGAGCAGAACCTGTCGTACTACTTCAGTCCGAACACGCACCTGCTTGGCGAGGCACTCGCGCTGTATGTGGTGGGGCAGTCGCTGCCACTGCTGGCATCCGCCTCGCGATATGCCGCCACCGGCAGGCGCGTCCTCATCGACCAGGTGGACGCCCAGATCGCCCGCGACGGCGGGCATGCCGAGCGTTCGACGCACTACCACCGCTACACGCTCGACTTCTACATGCTGGCGCTGGCCGTGGCCCGCATCACGGGCGACGCCGTCGCCGTCAACGCGTTCAGCGACGCCGTGACACGGCTGGGCGGCGCGGCGCGCCTGCTGGCGGACCATCGCGGCCGGTTGCCGCACATCGGCGATGACGACGGCGGCATACTGCTACCGATTTGCGGCCGCGTGCCTGACGACCTCCGCGACAGCCTGATGGCTGCCGCGGCACTGGTCGATCGGCCCGACTTCCGCGTCGGCGAAGCGCCGGAGGACACGTTCTGGCTGCTCGCACATCCGGACCTGGACACGCGGCTGCAACGCGCGCGGTCGCTGCCGCCACTCGACGACGTCGCATCGGCCGCACTGCCGGACACCGGCTACTACGTCTCCCGGTCTCGCGCCGGCGATCACCTGGTGATCGATGCCGGTCCGCACGGCTTCGCCAACGGCGGCCATGCCCATGCGGACGCGCTGTCGCTCACCCTCGGGGTTCGTGGCGTGCCGTTGCTCATCGACCCGGGGACCGGCTCGTACACGGCGAACCCCGCAGCGCGCGACCGCTTCCGCTCGTCGGTGCTGCACAACACCCTGGTCGTGGACGGTCGCTCGCAGTCGATGCCGGCGGGTCCCTTCCATTGGGCGTCGACGGCGTCGGCCACCGCGCACATCTGGCGCACGAGTCCGGGCTTCGACTACCTCGACGCCTCGCACGACGGCTATGCGCCGCTGCTGCACCGGCGCCACGTGCTGGCCTTGCACGGCGATCTGGTCATTGTGGCCGACCTGCTGGAGGGTACGGGCGAGCACGAGGTCTCTGTGCACTGGCATCTGGATCCGCGCTGGAGTGCGGACGTCAGTGGTCGCCGCGCGCTGCTGCGGACGGCTGGCGAGCGCGTGGAATTGGCCGTCTCGAGCGGCCGTATCGAACGGCTGGCTGGTGACAGCGGCTCGGCCGACGTCGGCTGGCATGCGCCCGTCTACGGTCGCATCGAACCCACATCGACGCTGCGGGTCTCAGTGGCTGGGCCCGCGCCGCTGTGGCTGGTGTCGGTGTTCGGGATGAATCCGTCGAACGAAGTGCTGCTCGTCGAGCCGGTGCCGGTCTGGGCGAACGCCGGCACCTACAGCGGCACGCTTGGCGTTCGGGTGGAGCGCGCGCATTCGATCGATCGCTTCGGTCTGGCTTCGTCACGCGCGGAGGCGCACGCCGGCCCAGCCGGGCGCGTTACCTGGCGTATCGACGGATTCGAGACTGATGCCCGCATGCTGTTCTGCCGCACGTCCGGTCCGGTCTCGCGGCTCGCCCTGGTGGACGGCTCGGGCGTGCGCTCGACCGATCGCCAGAGCCTGCAGGTGATGCTGCCCGAGGTGGTTCCCGACCTGCACGTCGACTTCGCTCGACTCAGCAGCGGCGAGGTCGTGGCCGCGCACGTCAGCGGGGCCGCCTTCGACGCCAGCGTGCGCTTGAACACGCGTCCCGTTCCCATCGCGCCGGAGCGTCGCTCCAGCGCTCGTCCGTCCGCACGCCGCCAGAGCCTCGCGGTGGCCCGCAACAGAGTGACAGGCCGCTCATGACACACGGGAGATCGTCATGTGCGGTGTAGCCGGCTTCTGCGACTCGCCCTCTGCGCACGCGCTGACCCGCGACGATGCGACGGCCCGCGTCCACGCCATGTGCGAGGTCATCCGGCATCGCGGACCCGACGATGAAGGGCTGTGGGTGGGCAACGGCGTGGCCCTGGGCATGCGGCGCCTCAGCATCATCGATGTCGCCGGCGGGCACCAGCCCATCCACAACGAAGACCGCACGGTCTGGGTGGTGTTCAACGGCGAGATCTACAACTTCCGCGAACTGCGCACACAGCTGCAGGCGGCTGGGCACCGCTTCTACACCGCGACCGACACCGAAGTCATCGTCCATGCCTACGAGGAGTGGGGCGCGGATGCCATCGTTCGCTTGCGCGGCATGTTCGGATTGGCGATCTGGGATACGCGGACGCGCACGCTGCTCGTGGCGCGCGACCGAATCGGCATCAAGCCGATGTACTACGCTGTTGCCAGCGGCCGCTTCCTGTTCGGTTCGGAGCTGAAGTCTTTGCTGCAGGAGCCGGCCCTGTCGGCCGTCCTCGACCCGGACGCACTCGATCACTACCTGTCGTTCCTCTACACACCGCGCGACCGGTCGATTCTGCGCGACGTACACAAGCTGCCGCCCGGTCATCTGCTGACCTGGACCGAGGGCCGGCTTCACGTGCGGCCCTTCTGGCGCCCGTCCACCACCGAGACGTTCGCGGGGACCGAGCGCGATGCGACGCACCAGTTGCAGCGGGTGCTGCTCGACGCGGTGCAGTCGCACCTGGTCAGTGACGTGCCCATCGGCGCGTTCCTGTCTGGCGGCGTCGACTCGTCTTTGGTCGTCGCGCTCATGGCGCGACTCTCCGGCACGCCGGTGAAGACGTTCTCGATCGGTTTCGACGTCCCGGCCTTCGACGAGCTGCCGCACGCCAGGCGCGTGGCCGAGCACTACGGAACCGACCACCACGAATTCGTGGTCCGACCCGACGGCATCGGCATCCTCGACGAACTGATCGGTCACTTCGACGAGCCGTTTGCCGACGCCTCGGCCATTCCTACCTGGTACGTCTCGCAGATGGCGCGCAAGCACGTCACGGTCGTGCTCTCCGGCGACGGCGGCGATGAACTGTTCGGCGGCTATGACCGCTACCTGCCTCACCCGCGTGTCGCAGCGTTCGATCGCTATGCGCCGAAGGGGCTGCGCCGGGTGGCGGCCATGGCGGCCGAGCGCTTGCCGCACGGCGCGCGCGGGCGGAACTTCCTCAGGCACGTGGGACGATCGGAACGCGGCCGCTACCTCGACGCCATCCGCTACTTCGCCTCGGACGAGAAGCCGGCGCTGCTCTCGCCAGAGCTGCGCGCGACGCTGGGGGGCACCGATCCGGAGCGCCGGCTTGCCAGGCACTTCGAGCGCTACGCGGCGCTGCCCTGGGCCAGCCAGATGATGCGCTTCGATCTCGATACCTACCTGCCAGACGACGTGCTGACGAAAGTCGACCGGATGAGCATGGCGCACTCGATCGAATCGCGGGTGCCGCTGCTCGATAACGACGTGATCGACTTCGCCAACGCGCTGCCGGCCACGTTCAAGATTCGGCACGGCCGCCGCAAGCACATCCTGAAGGAAGTGGCTGCGCCTCTGCTGCCAGACGGCATCATCGACCGACCGAAACAAGGGTTCGGCGTGCCGCTGGGCGCCTGGTTCCGCGGCGCACTCGGCGACCTGTTCGCCGACACGCTGCTGTCGCCCACCGCCCGCCAGCGCGGCTATTTCGAGCCGCGCTTCGTGTCGACGCTCGTTCAGGAACACCTGTCGGGCCGTCGCGACCACACACTCCGCCTCTGGCAACTGGTGATCTTCGAACGCTGGCATCGGCAGTACCTCGACCGGCCCACGAGTGCCGGCCGTGTACCCGTTGCCGCAGTGGGGTAGTTCATGTTGAAACGCGCCGTCATCTCGACGCTGCAGCCGCTCGTGGCGCAGCGCGTCTACACCGTCCGTCACGGGCTCGCGCGCGGGCTCCGGCGCCGCGGCGGCCTCGGCTTCGTGCCGCAACTCGGATCGCTCTCGGCTGAGGAACGCTTCCTTCAGCAATTGACGCTCGACGGCGAGACCGTCTTCGACGTCGGCGGCTACGAAGGGGTCTTCACGTTGTTCTTCGCCAGTCGCGTCGGCCCGCGCGGACGCGTGGTGACCTTCGAACCGAATCCGCGCAACGTCGCACGCATCACCGAGAATGTCCGGCTCAACGGGTTCGCGCACGTGTTGGTGCGTCAGCTCGCGGTCGGCTCGGCGCCCGGCCAGGCGTCGCTCGTCTTCCCGGCCGACGAAACGGCGCGCGGCTCGATCGACACGCGCATTGCCAATCAAATCAAGCAGGAGCACGGCGTCGTCACGGTCGATGTCGCGGTGGACACGCTCGACCGTCAGGTGGCCGCAGGCCTTCCAGAACCCGACTTCGTGAAGCTGGACGTCGAGGGGCTCGAATTGGACGTGCTGCACGGCATGCACGCACTGCTCGAACGCCGGCACCCACGTCTCTACATCGAGATTCACGGCGCTGACGTCCAGCAGAAGCTGGAGAACGTCACCGCGGTGGTCGAGCTGTTGTGGGCCGCCAGGTACGAAGTCCTGCATGTCGAGACGAACACGACGCTGCGACGCCCCGAGCAGCTGGCTGTCGGCGTGCGTGGTCACCTCTACTGCACGTAGGACACGATTCACCACTTCTGCGACATCCGTTTCCACCGAGTGCCCGCGCCAGTCGCAAAAAGGGGCATCTGCGCGCGCAGCTCGTGGATTCGCGTGGCACTCCGCTTGCTGAAATGGTGACCGTGCCGCTCGACCGACCTCTGCCGATCGCCGTCGTCATTCCCAGCTTCCACCCCGGTGGCACGGAGCGTCAGATGATCGAGCTGGTGCGCCGTCTCGATCCGGCGCGCTGGTCGGTGCACGTGGCCTGCTTTCGGACCGAAGGCGAGTGGTTTCCACAGGTCGCCGACTGTGCCCGTTCGGTGGCCGCATTTCCGATCCACGGCTTCGCACGGCGCGCGTCGTTCTTCCAGCTCCGTGCGTTCGGGCGCTGGTGTGTCGAGCACCGTATCGCGCTCGTGCACACCACGGATCTGTATTCGAACATCTTCTTCCTGCCGGGTGCGGCTGTCGCTGGCGTGCCGGTGCGGATTGGCAGCCGCCGCGAGATCGCCGCCGGCAAGAGCGTGGCGCAACTGGCCCTGCAGCGAGCCGCCTATACCTGCGCTCACCACGTGGTGGCCAACGCGAGCGCTGTCGCCGCTCGCCTGCGCGCTGAGGGCGTGCGCGCCTCGAAGATTGCGGTCATCCCCAACGGGTTGGATCTGGCTCGCTTCCATCCGCAGCGCGACGACGCGGAGTCGCGCACGCGCACGGTGACGATGGTGGCGAACCTGCGGCCGGGGAAGGGACACGACACCCTCATCGATGCCGCGGCGCTGATCTTGCGCCGCTTCCCCGATGTCCGCTTCGAGCTGATCGGCGACGGCACCGAACGCGCCAGCCTCGTCGAGCGGGCCGCGCAACGCGGCGTCTCGCACGCCGTGACCTTCCTCGGGCACCTGGACGATGTGCCGGCGCGCCTGGCGCAGTCGTCGATCTTCACGCTGCCGTCCGAATCCGAGGCGTTCCCGAACGCGGTGCTCGAGGCGATGGCCTGCGGCCTTCCGGTTGTGGCGTCAGCCGTGGGCGGCGTCAGCGAGGTGGTGCAACACGGCCACACCGGGTTTCTGGTGCCGCCGCGCAATCCGGAGGCCTTGGCAGACCGCCTCTGCAGCCTGCTGACCCAGCCGGCCCTGGCGGCCACCTGGGGCGCGCGCGGACGCGAACTGGTGGAGACCCGCTACTCCTTCGACCGCATGGTGACCAGCATCACCAGGTTGTACGACCAGGCACTCAGCCGCCGCCTCCCGGCGTGGGCTGGCCATTCTCAGTACGCAGCGCTCTGAACCGACTATGTGTGGAATTGCCGGAATCGTATCGTTCGACGGCCTTGGCGATGACGCCCCGGCCCTGGCCGTGGCCATGCGCGATGTCCTGACGCACCGCGGACCTGACGAGGCCGGGCTGCATGTGGACGGCACGGCCGCCCTCGCCCATCGCCGCCTCAGCATCGTCGATCTCGGCAACGGCCAGCAGCCGCTGTGCAATGAGGACGGCACGATCTGGATCGTCTTCAATGGCGAGGTCTACAACCACGCCGACCTGCGCGCGCGGCTCGAACCACTGGGGCACCGCTACCGCACGCACTCCGATACCGAGTCGATCGTGCATGCCTACGAGGAATGGGGCGACGACTGCGTGCAGCACCTGCGCGGCATGTTCGCGTTCGCCATCTGGGACGCCCCGAAGCAGCGGCTGCTGCTGGTGCGCGACCGCCTCGGCGTGAAGCCGCTCTACTACCACAGGGTTGGCGACACCCTGACCTTTGGCTCGGAGATCAAGGCGCTCCTGCAGCACCCTGGGGTCAGGCGCGAGTGGAACCCCGAGGCACTCGATGCCTTCCTGGCGTTCCAGTACATCCCGTCGCCAGGCACCATCTACCGCCACATCGAGAAGCTGCCGGCGGCGCACCTGCTGGTTGTGGAACAGGGGCGGATGTCGCTGCGGCGCTACTGGACGCTGGCATTTCCAGGCACCGCGCCTGAAGCCAGCGAAGCGCAATGGCTCGACGAACTCGAGGCGCTGGTGACGGAGTCGGTACGGCTGCGCCTGGTTGCCGACGTACCGCTTGGCGCGTTCCTCTCGGGCGGCATCGATTCGAGTGTCGTCGTGGCGACGATGGCCCGGTTGTCGCCGGGCCGCGTGGTGACCACCACCGTCGGCTTCGCGGAACAGGCCTTCAATGAACTCGAGTATGCGCGGGCGGTGGCCACGCATCTGGGCACGGAACGGCACGAGCAGGTGGTCACGCCCGATATCGCCGATGTGCTGCCGCGACTCGCGTGGCACTTCGACGAACCGTTCGCCGACTCGTCGATGGTGCCCACCTACTACGTGTCCGCGGCGGCACGACGCCACGTCACCGTGGCCCTGTCCGGCGATGGCGGCGACGAGTTGTGGGCCGGCTATTCGCGGCACCGCGTGGAGCAGTGGGAAGGGCGGATGCGGGGGTGGCTCGGACGCACCGGGTCGGCCGTCGCTGGACGCGTCGGGCAGTGGCTGCCACTCGGCGTCAAGGGGGCACGCTCACTGCGCCATCTCGGCCTGAGCCCCGCGGATGCGTGTGCCGCCAAACACGCCTATTCGTTTTTCGAGGGCCACGAGCGCAGCGCGCTGTATGCCGGCGACTTTGCCGAGTCGGTGCGCGGCTCCGATCCGTTCAAGGGCTTTCGCGCGGCGTATGCCGACTGCACGTCGCCCGAGGCGCTCGACCGCTCGCTCTACGTCGACGCCAACACCTATCTCATCGACGACATCATGACCAAGGTGGACCGCGCCAGCATGGCGGTGTCGCTCGAGGCGCGCGAACCGCTGCTCGATCACAAACTGCTCGAGTTCGCGGCCACCGTGCCGGTCGGGCTGAAGCTGAAGAACGGCCAGGGCAAGTACCTGCTGCGGCGCCTGCTCGAGCGGAGCGTGCCGACGTCGATTGTCGATCGCCCGAAGCAGGGGTTCGAGGCGCCGATCGGCGAGTGGCTGCGCGGGCCGCTGGCCGCGATGGCCGCCGACCTGTTCTTCGACGGGCGGCTCGGCAGCCGCGGCATCTTCGACATGACGGTCATCGCGCGCCTGTGGCGCGAGCACCAGTCGGCAAGCCGCGATCACCGCCACCGCCTCTGGAGCCTGTTGATGTTGGAGTTGTGGTTCCGCGCGTTCGCCGACGGTCCGGCAGCGCAACGCACGTCCAGCGGGGTGGCCGCCTGATGTGTGGCATCGCCGGCCTCGTGTCGTTCCAGGGCGTGCCGCAGGACGCCGCACGCATTGCCACGCGAATGCGCGACGTCATCACGCATCGCGGCCCCGACGAAGCGGGCCTCTTCGTCGATGGCCAGGCGGCCCTCGCCCATCGCCGGCTCAGCATCGTCGATCTGTCAACCGGTCAGCAGCCGCTGGCGAATGAAGACGGGCGTGTGCGGGTGGTGTTCAACGGCGAGATCTACAACCACGCCGAGGTGCGGCACGAGCTCGAGGGGCGCGGTCACAGCTATCGCACGAAGTCGGACACCGAGACCATCGTGCACGCTTACGAAGAGTGGGGCGACGACTGCGTCGATCACTTCCGCGGGATGTTCGCGTTCGCCATCTGGGACACCCGCCGGCACCGGCTGCTACTGGTGCGCGACCGGCTCGGCGTGAAACCGCTCTATTGGGCGCGGACCGGCGATTCGCTGCTGTTCGCTTCCGAGATCAAGTCGCTGCTGGCCAGCGGACTGCTGCCGACCCTGCCGAACATGGGTGCGCTGCCCGAGTTGCTGAGCACCCGCTACGTGTCGGGGCCGGACACGATGTTTGCCGGCATCCACAAGCTGCTGCCGGGGCATCGCCTGACATTCGAACGCAATGATGTGCGGGTCCGCCAGTACTGGGATATTCCGTTCGCGAACCAGCCGGGACGGGGCGGCGCACCAACGAGTGCCGACACGTCGCGCGCCATCACCGATGTGGTGGGGCGCTTTCGGGAACTGCTCGAGGAGTCGGTGCGGCTGCGGCTGATGAGCGACGTGCCGCTCGGCATGTTCCTCTCGGGCGGCATCGACAGCAGTGCCATCGGCGCCCTCATGGCCCGCATGATCGACCGGCCGATCAAGACCTTCTCCGTGGGCTTCGAAGACCGGGCGTTCAACGAACTCGGCTATGCGCGGGAGGTGGCCACCGCCATTGGCGCCGAGCAGCACGAGGTGGTGATCGACGACCGCGACTTCTTCGGCGCGCTGCCGCGACTGGTCTGGCACGAAGACGAGCCGATCGCGCACCCGTCGAGCGTGCCGCTCTACTTCGTGTCGAAGCTGGCGAGCGAACACGTCAAGGTGGTGCTCACCGGCGAAGGCAGCGACGAACTGCTCGCCGGCTACGGCAAGTACCCGCGTATTGCGATGAACTGGCGCGCCGGAACCATCTACGAGCAGATGCTGCCGCGTGCCGTGCGCACCCTGGTGGCGAACGCCCTGGTGCCCGCGGTGCCAGGCCGGCTCGGACGAATGGCCGCGCGCTCGTTCCTCGCCATGCCCCGCACGCCTGAGGCCATGTTCCTCGACAATTTCGCAGCCATCAGGCTCGCCGACCAGCGTGCGCTCATGGTGGATGGCGCCGGCGCCGGCGCGAACCTTCAGGCGTATGGACCGTCGATGGCCTGGTTTGACCGTCCGCCGGCCGGCAGCAGCCTCCTGACGCGCCTGCTCTACGCCGACATGAAGACTTATCTCGTCGAGCTGCTGATGAAGCAGGACCAGATGAGTATGGCCGCGTCGATCGAGAGCCGCGTGCCGTTCCTCGATCACAAGCTGGTCGAGTTCGCCGCCACCATCCCCGACTCGTGGAAGCTGTCCGGCTTCACCACCAAGCGCGTGCTGCGCGAGGCGATGAAGGGGGTGCTCCCGGAGTCGATCCTCTCGCGCCCGAAGATGGGCTTCCCAGTCCCCTTCGCGGGCTGGACCCGTACGACCTGGTTCGGCGCGGTGCGCGACGTGCTGCTCGACAAGCGGACGCGTGAGCGCGGTGTGATCGATGCCGCGGCGACGACCCGCCTGCTGTCCGACCACCAGTCGGGACGCATCGACGGCTGGGACCGCATCTGGATGCTACTGAACCTCGAGCTCTGGTTCCGGACGTTCATCGACGGCGACGGCATCCAGACCCTTGCCGCACCGGCATCGTTGTCGGCCGTCGCCGATCTGTCTTCGCGGACGCCGCACAGCGCACACGCCGGCATCGCGCGGAAGACGGTGGCCTGACCATGCGCATCCTCTGGCTGAAAGCCGACCTGCTGCTGCCGCTCGACAAGGGTGGCAAGCTCCGCACCTGGCACCTGATGCGGGAGCTTGCGCAGCATCACGCCATCACCTTCCTGTCGTTCGTCGATCCGGATCAGCCTCGTGCCGACATCGAAGGGATGCAGGATGTGGCCAGCGAGGTGATCACGGTGCCCCGACGCGATGCCGCGAAGGGGACGCTGGCGTTCTATCTCGATGCCGCTCGGCATCTCCTGTCGTCGCGCCCCTACGCGGTGGCGAAGTACGAATCGGGGGCTTACAAGACAGCGGTCGCCGTCACGCTGGCACGCACGGCCTACGACCTCATCGTCTGCGACTTCCTGCCACCCGCCGTGAACCTGCCCGCGACGCTGCCCTGCCCTGTCGTGCTGTTCACCCACAACGTCGAAGCCGAAATCTGGCGCCGGCACGCCGACACCGCCACCGGCCCGGTGAAGCGTTTTCTGATGGCGACGCAGTACCGCCGCATGCTGCGGTTCGAAGCCGAGACGCTGCGGCGCTTCGAGGCGGTGCTCGCGGTGTCGGATGCCGACCGCGAGACCTTCGGCCGCCTGTATCCGGGCGCGGCCAGACAGCCGATCCACGTCGTGCCCACCGGCGTGGATACCAGCTTCTTCGCACCGTCGAGCGACGATCCCACGGCAGCGAGTCCGGCCGGTGCGCGCACGCTCATCTTCACCGGGTCGATGGACTGGTTGCCGAACGAAGACGCGATGCGCTTCTTCTGCCGCGACATCTTCCCGTTGATTCGGGCCGAGGAACCTGGTGTCACGTTGCAGATCGTCGGTCGCGCGCCGACGCCTGAGGTGCGTCGCCTCGAAGCGGATGCGGCGGTGCTCGTCACCGGCCGTGTCGATGATGTCCGACCGTTCATGCGAGAGGCGGCGGTCTATGTGGTGCCGCTGCGCATCGGCGGTGGCACGCGGCTGAAGATCTTCGAAGCCATGGCCATGGCCAAGGCCGTGGTTTCCACCACTGTTGGAGCCGAGGGGCTGCCGGTCACGGCTGGCGAGCACCTGATGCTCGCCGATGAACCGCGCGGCTTCGCGCGCGCCGTCGTGCGACTGCTGCGCGACCTCGACCGCCGGCGCGGCATCGAGCAGGCGGCGCGAACCCTGGTCGTCGCGAACTACGACTGGTCCGTGGCCGCCGCCAACCTCGAACAGGCGCTCATCCGCGCAGCGCAATTCACGCGTGTCGAGGCTGCCTCTGGCGAACGCGCACCAACCTACGCCGCCGCGGACCGCTAGTCCGGGCGCGCAATGAGAAAGAGCCGCGAACCGTCGGGTTCGCTTTTGCAGGAGCAGGCATGAAAGTCTCGGTATTCGGTCTCGGGTATGTGGGCAGTGTCTCGGCCGCGTCGTTCGCCGCCGATGGCCACGAAGTGGTCGGCGTCGACGTGAACGCCGACAAGGTCGCCGCGGTCAACGGGGGACGGAGCCCGATCGTCGAGCCCGGCCTCGACGATCAGCTCGCCGAGGCGGTCGCTGCCGGACGACTGCGCGCCACCACGGACACGGCGGAGGCGGTGCGGTCGACCGAAGTGTCGCTGCTCTGCGTCGGCACGCCGAGCCGCAAGAACGGCAGCCTCGACCTGTCCTACCTCGAACGGGTGGCGACACAAATCGGCGAGGTGCTGGCCACCAAGGACGCCTACCACGTGGTGGTGGTCCGCAGCACGGTGCTGCCGGGCACGACGCACGAGGTGGTCATCCCGGCGCTGGAGCGCAGCTCTGGCAAGAAGTACGGCGAGGGGTTCGGCGTCTCGGTGAACCCCGAATTCCTGCGGGAGGGGACCGCGCTGAATGACTTCCGCAAGCCGCCGCTCACCCTGGTCGGGCACAACCACGCCGCTGACGCGAGCGGCACCATTGCGCTCTATCAGTCGATTGATGCCCCGCTCATCAGCACCAGCATCCGCGTTGCCGAGATGGTGAAATACACCAGCAACACCTGGCACGCGTTGAAGGTCTGCTTCGCGAACGAGATCGGCAATGTCTGCAAGACGCTCGGGGTAGACAGCCACGAGGTGATGGACATCTTCTGCCGCGACGAAAAGCTGAACCTGTCGCCCTACTACCTGAAGCCCGGCTTCGCGTTCGGCGGCTCGTGCCTGCCGAAGGATGTGCGGGCGCTGCAGTACCGCGCGAAGGAGCTCGACGTCGACCTGCCGGTGATTGCGTCCATTCTGACCAGCAACCGGCTGCAGATCGACCACGCGCTGACCGAGGTGGTGGAGACGGGCAAGAAGCGGATCGGGCTGCTCGGCTTCAGCTTCAAGGCTGGAACCGACGATCTGCGCGAGAGCCCGATGGTGATTCTTGCCGAGTCGCTCCTCGGCAAGGGGTGCACGCTGAAGATCTACGACCGCAACGTGTCCATTGCCAAGCTCGTCGGCTCGAACAAGGCCTACATCGAGGGGCAGATTCCGCACCTGTCGTCACTGCTGTGCGACACGGTAGAGGAAGTGATCGACGAGTCCGACGTGATCGTCGTCGGCAACAAGAGTCCGGAGTTCGCGACGGCACTCGAACGGTGCCGTGCCGATCAGATCGTGATCGACCTGGTGCGGGTGCCGATGTCCGGCGCGCTGCTGCGCGCGCAGTATCGCGGCATCTGCTGGTAGGACGGGCGACCGCGGCTAGCGCACCGAGCGCCAGTCGCGGCCGCCGCTCAGCTGGCGCTCGAAGCAGCCGCGCGCCCGCGCGAACGCATCGCCGAGCGCACCCAGCGATACGGGGCGCTGCAGTTCGCTGTCCTGCGGACAGACGCCGCGTCCGCCGCCCGCGGGCGCCGGATCAGCGAAGTAGATCGACGCGCCGTCGCGGATCCAGGCGGGTTTCACCGGCAATTCGCCGTCGGCCATGAGGTGAACCAGTTGCCGCCGGATCGTGCGCTCGAGCATGCCGCGGTCGCGCAACAGCCACAGCGGCGCGAGCTGCAGCTCAGTGTCGGCCACCGCGCCAAGCGTGAACCACGGCCGGCGAGTGGCTCGTTCGAAAGCGTCGGTGCTGTCGTGCACGCGGAGACGAACGCTCGGCGCCGGCACACCCAGTGCCCGCGCCAGCGCCTGCCGCTCGCGCACCACCAGCTGCGACAGGACGGCCCGCTCCTCCACGCTCCCCTCGGGAAGCGTGAGCTGCACGTCGCTGGTGCGGACGACATCCACGGCAGCGGGAGGGACAGAACCCGCTCCAGCAACGGCGGGCGGACCAGCCGCGGCGACAGGGCCGGCTCGAGGTGCTGCGCCAGGCAGCGCAGGCGCAGACGGGACGACGCGCGTGTCGCGCGGCGGTACCGCAGCGAGGGTCGGCTTCTCGGACGGCGCGGCCGTGAGACGCGGACCAAGGCTGCCGATGGTGGTGCCGGGGAAGTAGCGCGCGAGAATCCGCCCCACACTCTCGCCCTGCGCCGCCAGCTTCATCGAACCGATGACACACAGCCCGACGCCGTGCCCCGCGCCGTGCCCCGAGAAGCGGAACGCCCGTCCGCTGCGACGCAGGTCGAACGACGCGCTCTGGATATGCTGGAACCCGAGTGACCGCCCGACGACCATGCGCAGATCCTGCCCGCTGATCTCGCGCGGTGTCAGGCCGTCGAGCGCCAGCCGAGCCACACGTCCGGAGTCGTTGCGCGCCACGACGCGCATGTCGCGAAGGGTGCCGGTAAACCCGCCTGCCGCGAACGCACGCTGCAGGTCGGCCTCGGCCAGTTCGGAACTCCACATCGGGAATCCGCCGCAGCCGTCGTCGTCGTGCACCGAGAGGTACGGCGGGTCGTCGGCGCCGGGCCAGACGTTCGATGGCTTCTCGCTGCGTCCTCCGCACGACGCGCTGTAGAACACCGTCGCCGGCGCGCCGCGATAGAGCAGGAGCTGCTCGGCCGTCGCCAGCGCAGCGCGCTCGGTCGCGGCCGTCGCCGTGCGCATCACCTGGCAGTGCGTCTGGTCGCACAGGTCGAAGCCGTCGGCGCCGTGACGTCCGCGGTTGGTGGTGGTGTAGGTACGGATGGCAATGGCGAGCGCGTCGAGCGACGCGGGCAGGCTGTCTGGCGCCGCTTCGCCGGCCAGCACGCGCCCGACGTACACCTCCATCGGCAGCGTCACCACCTCATAGCTGCCGTTCCTGAGCACGCCGATGCGGATGGTGTCCGAGCCGATCGGTGCCGGCGGCTGCGTCGTGGGCGGCTGCACGCCGCTGACCGCCACCACGGCGTGTGCCGAAGACGTCAGGAGGAGGAATGCGGCGAGGCAGACACGTGCACGTGCCGCCATGCTCAATCGAGCAGCCCCAGGAAGTCCTCGACCGATTCCCACATCCGGGGAAGGCTGGCACCCAGCTGATGGTCGTCCTCGAGCAGTGAGAGGGTGACGTGAGCCCGGCTGCTGGCGAAGCGCTCCACCGAGCGACAGTCGACCACGGCGTCGTGCAGCCCCTGGAAGATCAGCGTTGGTTGCGTGAAGACGACCTCGTACGGGTCGTGCTTCAGCGAGTCGGCGTAGAACGCGTAGTCGAGGAGCCGCTCTTCGCCGTAGGCGTAGTGGAAGAACGGCAGTGCGCCGCGGTGCTGCCATTCGGCCATCCGCTCGGGCGGCAGCAGCGAGTGGCCGGGCTTGGCCAGCATCACCGCCGGCGCCAGCAGAACCAGGCGCTCGACCTGCTCCGGCTGGAGAGCGGCGGCCAGCACCGCCAGTGCCCCGCCGAGCGACGACCCCATCAGCGTCACAGGACCGCCTGCCGCGTCGAGGTGACGCGACAACTGCGCCAGCATGCGCGACATGGTCAGCGTGGCGAAGTCGGGCTGGTTGAAGTCGGGAGTGACGAGCGGCACACCGTAGGCGCCAAGCCGCTCACTGAAATAGCGCGCCTTCGTCGAATCGGGCGACGAGGCAAAACCGTGGAGGTAGATGACGGGCGTGTGGCGGCTCGCCGCGTTCACAGGAAATTCGGGCAACCCGGACGGCAGCGGCACTTGATGCTGGCCTCGCCCTCGGTGTTGTAGTTGTAGTTCAGCTCGGCGCCTGTGCGGATCGTCTTGGCGGCACGGATCCAGATGACGCCGTCGATGATCTGCACGTAACAGTTAGGCGTGCACGAGTGGTTGATGAACCGCGAGATGTTCCCGCCGACGTGCGCGTCCACCGCGGTGCGACTGGTCAGCTTGAAGCACCAGATGTGCCCCTTGTCGAGATACTTCCCTTCGCGCTCGAGACTTTCCTTGTTCGGGATCTTCTCGCCGGCGTAGTCGATGATGCGCTTGTTCTTGGGGATGGTCTCGGTAGCGAACACACCCCAACCTTCGATTCGTGATTTGCGACGCTCGATCATTGCCTCTAATGTAACCGATGTTGTCTTCGCCGCTGTCCTGCCGGTCGATGACGGTCATGCCCACGGCGGCCGGGTTAGGCTCGAAGGAGATCCGCTGCCAAATCGCCGCCAACGGTGAATGCGGTCTATCCTGAGAGGGCGGCGTTGGCCACCGTCCCGGCCCTCATTCTGACGAACCTGCCCCGTTTGCCGGACGGCCTGGAGTACCGGTTCATGGGGCGCGAGCTGATCCTGCGAGACCGCGAGGCAAATGTGATCGTCGACTTCGTACCCGGCGCCGTCCCCGTGCTCACGGCTTGAGGATGTCCATGCGCCGAATCGTCCCCGGATTCCTCCTGCTGGTCACGCTGCTCGGCGTGTCGCTACCGGCCCAGCAGCCGCCTCAGATCACGCTGCCCGATGCACCCGGCACGGTGAAGTTCCTGGTGATGGGTGATAACGGCACCGGCGAGCGGCCGCAGTATGAGGCGGCGCAGACCATGGCCGCGGCAATCACGCTGTTCCCGTTCGACTTCGCCATCATGCTCGGCGACAACATGTACGGCAGCCAGCGCCCAGCCGACTTCATCACGAAGTTCGAGCGCCCGTACAAGCCGCTGCTCGATGCCGGCGTGGAGTTCTACGCGTCGCTCGGCAATCACGACGAACAGAACAACCGCTTCTACAAGCCGTGGAACATGAACGGCGAGCGCTACTACACCTACACCAGGAAGAACGTGCGCTTCTTCGCGCTCGACACCAACCACATGGATCCGAAGCAGGTGGACTGGTTGACGAAGGAACTGCAGCAGGCCGAAGAGCCGTGGAAAGTGGCCTACTTCCATCACCCGCTCTACTCATCGGCGGGGCGGCACGGTTCGCAAACCGACCTCCGCCTCGTGCTCGAACCGCTGTTCGTGCGGTATGGCGTGAACGCGGTCTTCTCCGGGCACGACCACGTGTATGAACGAATTCGTCCGCAGAAGGGGATCTACTACTTCGTGTCCGGGGCGGCGGGACAGCTGAGGAAGGGCGACCTGCAGGCGTCGCGACTGACCGAGAAGGGCTACGATCTCGACCTGTCGTTCATGCTGGTCGAAGTTGCCGACGACACGATGTCGATTCAGGCGCTGTCGCGAACGGGGCGCTCGGTGGACAGCGCGACGCTGCGGAAGCAGCCGGCCAAGCCGCAGGAGACGTCGGCGAGATAGCGTGGCCGCGCCCCCGCAACGACAAAGGGCCCGACCGCCTGCTGGCGGTCGGGCCCTTTCCATGTCAGCCGACCTGAAGGTCGGCAGCTACGTCTAGCCTGTTACCGGTTGGCGAACCGGACGCGAATGCCGCCGTTGATCATGCGCGGCGCACCAACGGTGGACGGGTTGGTCTGGACGAAGAACACCTTATTGGTCAGGTTCTGCGCCCCGACGAACAGCTGGAAACGACGGCCGAGGGCGCGCGACGCCACCAGGTCCACTGACGTGTAACCCGGCAGGCCGGCGGTGATGTCGGAGTCGTAACCAGCAGCCGCCAGGGTGGTGGCCGGGATGAACTGCACGTTCCGGTCGTCGTTGTACTGCAGCCCGGCGAACTGGAAGCCGAGCGAGACGTTGGCCACCTTCGGGTTGTTGTAGGCAACCTGCAGCGAGCCGCGGTTCTTCGGCACCTGGGCGAGATACTTGCCGACGAGGTCCGTGTTCACGTCGCCGCCGTCGGTCACCTTCGCCTCGTTGTGAATGTAGCCGCCGCTGATGCGCCAATCGCGGCCAATCAGGTACTCGACGTCGGTCTGGATCCCCTGGATCTTCGTGCGCCCGAGGTTCTGCTTCTGGACGCAGTTGCCGGCCGCAAGGCCGACGCACACGGCGGCGAAGTTCGGCTGGCTAGCCGTCATCGTCACGTTCGATACCGGATCCTTCACGCGGTTGTCGAACCAGGTGACACGCGCCGTGAGGTTCTTGGCCGGCGCGACGTTCACGCCGAACTCACCGCCGAGCAGACGCTCCGGGCCGAGTTGCGCGTTGGGCCGCGTCGTGATGGCCCCGACCGAGAACTGGCGATAGAGCTCGGTGAGGGTCGGCGCGCGGAAGCCCGAGTTGTAGGCGCCCCACGCAGTGACGCGGTCCGTGAGGTGATAGAGGGCCGCCACGCGCGGGCTCACCACCGTGTCGGTGCGGTCCTCGAGCGACGGCTTGTTGTTGGCCGTCGGCAACCCCGTGGCCACGGTCGTCTCGAGGTTGTGACCGTTGTAGTTGCGCCAGTTGTCCACCCGGGCGTTCAGCGTGACGACCAGCTTGTCGACCGGCGTGAGGACGTCCTGGATGAAGGCGCCCTGGCTGCGCTGCGAGCCGCCCGAGAAACGCTGCACCGACAGGGTGGCGCGCTGCGTGACGCCGTCGAACGCGGCCGGAGCCGCCGCGACGTAGGCATCTTCCTGGCTTTCGCCCTCGACAGAGCGGTAGTCGGTGCCGACGGTGAGCGCCTGCTTCGTGCCGATGATCTTCTGCCACTGCACCATGCCGCCCATGCCGTTCACCGGCACCTTCTGATCGGTGGCGAGACGGACGGCGTTACGGGTGGTGGCGGCATTGGTCACCGCGAGGAAGTTGTAGTGCGCGTCCTGGATGTCGCCGAACACGCGCGCCTGCAGGTCGCTGTGATCCGGCAGGAGCGCGCGGATGCCGCCGCTGAGGCTCTTCCACCGCGTGTCGTTCAGTTCGCCAACCTTGCCGTTGTCGCGCTCTTCCTTGAAGTAGCCGGCGCGGCCGGTGATGGTGAGGCGCTCGGTCGGCAGGTACTCGACCTTGCCGGTGACGTTGCGGTAGTCGACCTTGGCGTTGTTGTCGATTGGTCCGGCTTCGGTGGTGACGGTTTTGAAGCCGTCGGTGTTGAAGGCACTGCCCTCAACCGCGAAGCCGAGCTTCTTGTAGACGTGGCTGGCGAACATGTCGAACTTGGGCGTGCGGCCCTCGGACGACCCGCCGTTGGCGCCCGAGAACGAGCCGAACTGCGGCTTCAGCTCGAGTGTGCGGCTGGTCGGCCGGCTCGTGACGATGTTGATGACGCCGCCCATGGCGTAGTTGCCGTAGAGGCCCGACGCCGTGTCTTCCGTGAGCTCGATACGGTCGACGCTCACCATCGGCACGCGGGTCCAGTAGACCCAGCCACCGAACGGATCGTTGAACGGGACACCGTCGAGCAGCACCAGCGTGCGGCTCTGGCCGCTCGGGCCGATGCCGCGCAGCGACACACCCTGCGTCGTCGGTTGAGCCACGACGCTGCTGGCGCGCCGGAAGAGGCTGAAGCTCGGCACGGTGCGCAGCACATCGTCCACGGCGACGGCCGGCGACGACTCGATCTGCTCGGCCGTGACGATGTTCACGCTGGCCGGCGTGTCGCCGAGCCGCTGCTCGGTTCGGCCCGGGGTGACCACGACGGTTTCGAGGATGGTCGGGGGCTGCAGCGTCACTTCGATGTCCGCGCTGCGTCCGACGGTCTGGCGCTGCTCGGCAAAGCCGCCGGCGCGAACGACGAGGACCGCGCCGTCCGGCACGGTATCGAAAGAGAATCGGCCGTCCGACCCAGAAATAACCGTCTGCGGCGCGGCGCCTGACGTGGTCTGGATGGTGACCGACGCACCGGGCACGGCTCCTCCGCTCGTGTCCTTCACGACGCCCGTCAGGCCGGCTGCGGCCATCGACAGGGTCAGAAGTAGTGCCATCAGCATCACTGTGCTCCGTTACAGAAAATAGTTGGGGTTGACGGTTGACGCCGAACGTCAGGACGTCTGGACATGATTTCGAGAGGATTATAGCAAGGGGTCCGCAGGTGAGGTGGGTCAGTAGAAATCGTGCGCGTCGAAGTCGACCGAGACGCCGCCCAGCCCCTGCACGGCTTCGGCACGGATAGAGGTGACCCCTTCCTGGTTCTGCAGCACCCCTTCGACCAGCAGGAATGGTTCCTCGATGATCACCGCCCGATCCTCGGCGAACAGGTCGGGGCGCACGATGATGTTGGCGATGCCGGTTTCGTCCTCGAGCGTGAGGAAGACGAACCCCTTGGCGGTGCCCGGGCGCTGGCGCGTGATGACCATGCCGGCGACGCGCACGCGGCGTCCCTGCCGGGCACTGCGGATGTCGATGGCCCGCATGACCCCGCGCATCGCGAGTTCGTGACGCCGGAGCGCCATCGGATGCCGGCCGACGGTCAGGCCGGTGCCGGCATAGTCGGCGACGAGCCGCTCGGCTGCGGTCATCGGCTTCAGCGGACACTCGGCTTCATCGCCGGTGACAGGCGCCACGCGGGCGCCGTCGAGGGCCTCGATCTCCTGCGCCAGGGCACGGTCGGATGACGGGCCGAGCCACGCACTGGCATCGCCGCTCCCTGGCTCCTCGGCAGAGCGGTCGGCAAACAGTTCGCCCGATGGCCGGACCACGCGTTCGGCCTGCCACAGCGCGGCCCGGCGGTCGTAGCCGAACGCGTTCAGGGCCCCGACGTCGGCCAGGGTCACCACCTCGTCGCGGCGCAGGCCGATGCGCGAGACCAGCTCGTCAAGAGAAGCGAAGCGTTGCGGACGCCGCGTGCCCGGCACCCAATCGTGTGAGCAGTTATTGCAGAAGTAAGTGCCCGGGCGCGCACCACGTCCCTCCACCCGCTCGAGCATCGACGGGTCGTCGCAGCCGCATTTCGGACAGACGAGGTCGTCGAACGTAGTGTCCGGTTTCAACCGGACAGAGCCGGCCCTGGCCGCCGAAGCCTTGGCGAAGGCGGCGATCGCCCTGCCTGCCTCCGCGCGAAGCCCGGCGACGTAGCGAAGGCCGAGCCGCACCGCGCCGTCCGGCTCGACCGTGCAGTCCCACTCCGACACCTGCACATCGATCGGCTGGAAGCGGACGCCGCGCCGCTGCGCATCCTTCACCAGCGTGGACGGGTGGTAGAACCCCATCGGCTGGTTGTTGAGCAGCGCCGTGTAGAACGCCGAGGGGTAATGCGCCTTCAGGTACGCGCTCGCATACGCCAGCAGCGCGAAGCTGGCCGCATGCGATTCGGGGAATCCGTAGAGTGCGAAGGAGGTGATCGACAGGATGATCTGCTCCATCGCGTCTGGCGCAATCCCGGTCTTCGCCATTCCCTCGCGCAATTGCACCTCGATCTGCTGCATCCGCTTCTCCGAGCGCTTGAAGCCCATGGCCCGGCGCAGTTCCTCGGCCTGTCCGCCGGTAAAGCCGGCCACGACCATCGCCATGCGCAGCAACTGCTCCTGGAAGAGCGGCACGCCGAGCGTCCGCTTCAGCACCGGCTCGAGCGAGGGGTGCGCATAGACAACGGCTTCCCGTCCGGCGCGGCGATTGAGGTACGGATGCACCATCTGCCCGACGATGGGGCCGGGACGGATGATGGCCACCTGCACGACGAGGTCGTAGAACGTCGCCGGCTTCAGCCGCGGCAGCGTCGCCATCTGCGCGCGCGACTCCACCTGGAACACCCCGATCGTGTCGGCCTCCTGCAGCATGCAGTAGACGGCCGGGTCGTTCTCGGGCAGGTGGGCGAGGTCGACGAGCAGCGCGCCCTCCACCCCCTGCTCCCTCCGCTCTCCATTCACGAGCGCGAGCGTGTCCTGCAGCGCGGCCATCATGCCGAGGCCGAGCAGGTCCACCTTCACGATGCCCATGTCGGCGCAGTCGTCCTTGTCCCACTGCACCACGACCCGGCCCGGCATGCTGGCGTGCTCGAGCGGCACCACCGAGTCGAGCCGTCCCTGACAGATCACCATGCCGCCCGAGTGCTGACCGAGATGCCGCGGCAGATCCTGCATCTCCTGCCACAGCTTCGCGAACAACCGCACACGGTTGGCATTCAGGTCGAGACCGACCGACGCCAGGTGACGCGGCAAGGTGTCGCCGGCATCGGTGAATTCGAAATGATTCATCACCTTGGCCAGCCGATCGACCTGCGACGGCTCGAAGCCGAGCACCTTGCCGACCTCGCGCGCCGCGCTGCGCCCGCGGTAGGTGATGACGTTGGCCGTCATGGCCGCACCGTGCGTCCCGTACTTCTCGTAGACGTGCTGGATGACGCGCTCGCGCCGGTCGCCGCTCGGCAGATCGAGATCGATGTCGGGCCACTCCCCCCGCTCCTCCGAGAGGAAGCGTTCGAACAGCAGCTCCATGCCGACCGGATCGACGGCGGTGATGCCGAGGCTGTAGCAGACGGCGCTGTTCGCCGCCGACCCGCGCCCCTGCACGAGGATGTCGTGCTGACGGCAGAAGTTGACGATGTCCCAGACGATCAGGAAATAGCCGGCCAAGCCAAGCTTCTCGATGAGATCGAGCTCACGCGCCATCTGCGCGCGGGCCTTGTCGTGATACGGACGATAGCGGTTGCGCGCACCGACATCGGTGATGCGCCGCAGGAACGACGCCTGCGTCTCGCCAGAGGGCACCGGATATTCCGGGAAGCGGTAGCCGAGGTCGGCCATCGTGAACTGTAGCTGCTCCGCCAGGTCGAGCGTGTTGGCCAGCGCACGTCGATGATCGGCGAAGAGCGCCGCCATCTGCGCCGGCGACTTGATGTAGCGCTCGGCGTTCGGCGCCAGGCGACGGCCGGCGGTGGCCAGGTCGGTGTGGTGATGGATGCAGGTGAGCACGTCGAACAGCGGCCGCTCGGCGGGGGTGGCGATGCGCGCGCCGTTGGTGGCAATGAGCGGCACGCCGAACGCCTCGGCCATCGACACCAGCGCCTGGTTGTCCGCCTCTTCGTCGCGGCGGTAATGCCGCTGCAGTTCCACGTAGGTGCGCGTGCGCCCGAAGAGCCCGACCACGCGGTCGAGCAGGCCGCCGACGCCGAAGTGCTGCGCATCGAGCGCCGCACGTCCGACCAGCGCGACGAGTCCGCCAGTCATGCCGTCGAGCGCCTCGAGCGGCAGCGCCTCTCCACCTTTCCGCCTTCGCTGACGCTCCGGCGGATCGCCGTAGCCTTGACGAAGGCTGGTCGGCGAGGCCAGCTTCATGCGCGTAATCAGACGGCAGAGATTCTGGTACCCCTCTGCGCTGGCACAGAGCACCGGCAGGACGAACGTCTGGCCCTCCCGGCTGTCCCGACCCTCCCGGCCCTCCCGACTGTCCCTACTGATCGTCAGTTCCGCTCCGACGAGCGGGCGGATGCCAGCCGCGCACGCGGCCTTGTGAAAGCGCGGGATGCCGTACACGCCGTCCCGATCGAGGAGGGCAACGGTGCCATAGCCCAGTTCGGCCGCACGGGCGACGAGCGCTTCGGGAAGCGACGCGCCCTGCAGAAAGCTGAAGGCCGATGCGGTATGAAGCTCGATATAGGACACGGCGTGCTCGTGGACGGCGAGGGGTGACGGGGAAGGGTGGGCCCATCAATCCACCAGGCCGTCGATGAACCAACCGTCCGTTGCCCGGTCGCGGAAGACACGGTAGACGGCGCCGTCGGTGAGGGCCACGTCCCACTCGTCGCGGCTCCAGGGGCCGGCCGGGTCGTCCTGCTCCCACCAGGCCCCGGACGTGCGCCACGGGCCGGCACACGTCATCACCGATCCGCCCGCAAACCCCCGCCGATCCGACGTGACCCGCAACGGACGATGCCGCGCGTCAGCGGCGACGCGGGCCGGAATCGGCTGACGACAACGGCGCAGGGCAGACACCGAGTGGGCAGGGAGCCGCGATCCGGGATCAGTCGAATCGTGTGCCACGCTGCGCACGGGTGTCTGCCCTGCCGATGCCGCCGGATGCTCGATGGCAAACGGCGTCATCGCACAGGCACCAGGACGGAACGAATCGAGCACGGCCGGCGCCCCGACACGCTCCTGCCCCATCACCGCCCCGAGACGCGCCAGCAGCGTCGAGAGCTGCTCCGGCGTGGGATGCGGACGCGCGAAGAGCGCGTGCTGCAGGATGCGGCCCGGCGTCGGCTCGATGCTGACGGTGACGGTATCGATCGCGGCCGACGGCGGATGTGCCTCGCAATCGAGCAGCGCCAGGGTGCGCAGCGCGCGCATCTCGCGCAACGGTGAAGGGAGTTCGAGCCGGCAGTGGTGTTCGTCTTTCGTGACGAGGCCGAGCGTGACATGCAGCACCGCCGCGCCACGATCGCGCCGTTCGAGGCGCATCGAGAGCGGCTCGAGCAGACGCGTGAGCACGAACGACAGCGGCTCCGTGCCCTCGATGGGCCATTCCAGTTCGAGCCGTCCTTCGAAACGCTCGTCGGCCTGCATCGGCACGAGTGGTCGCGTATCTTCGCCGCGCGCCACCGCCTGCCACACCCGGCCGCCGCGCCCGAGCCGCGCCGACAGGTCGGCCGCCGGCAGCCCCGCCAGTTCGCCTAGCGTGCGCAACCCCCAGCGCTTCAGCGCCGCAATCGCCGCGCGGGCATCGTCGGCCTGCAGGCGTGCCTGGACGTGCAGATGTTCGAGCACCGACAGCGGCACCGGCGCCAGCGCGTCGGCGACGCCGCCCGCCGGCACGACCGTGAGACCTGGCATGGCCAGCGCCAGCACGAGCGCCGCCATGCGTGTGGGGGCAATCGCCACGTGGACGATTACTCCGCGCGAGGCCGCCTCACGGCGCATTTCACTGCCAATGTTCTTCGGGGTGCCGAACAGGCGCGAGAGCCCACGCACATCGACCGACACGAGATCAGCACGGTGCTGCTCGTAGCGAGGCGAGAACTCGGCGGCAATCGACACGAGTGGTCGTTGGTCGTGAGTCGGTGGTCGTTGGTCGTGTCCCGCCTTCGCGTCCATCAAAGGAGCCTGCCTCGCCGAAGCGTCAGCCGTCGCGCGAAGCGCGGAGGCTGACGCGAAGGCGGGCTGATAGAGACAGGCGTAGAGCGTGACCTCGTGAGGTCCGTCAGACATGACGTGCCACCTTCGTCGCCAGCGGCAGCGCCGCGGTGTCCGTCATCTGCACACGCGCCCTGGCGACACGCGCCTCGAGGTTCAAGCCATCGAAGAGCGGGCCGTGGAAACGGGCGGCGCCGTTCGCATCAGCCGAGACCGCGGGCTGCAGCTTGATGGACAGGCCCGCCGAACTGCGCGACATCGGTTCGTTCCCCACGAGCACGCACACGGTCTGGCTCCCTTCGACCATCCGCTGGAGCCGCAGCCAGGTGGTGAACGGCAGGCGGCGCCGGGCCTCGTGCGGCGCCTCGCCCAGGTCGAGGACCACGAGGCCGAAGTTGCCGGCCTGCAGCACGAGGCCAAGCGCCTTCACCGCCTGCTCCATCGCACGCTGGTTCACGTCGCGGCACAGCCCTGGATTGGTGACCACGTGGCCGCGCACCCAGAGCAGGCGCGTCAGATCGACGCCGGCCGCGAAGGCCGACGCCACGTCCAGCATGTCGAGGGCATCGACAAGCGCCACCAACTCACCCCGAGCGGTGGCCGCCGCCATCGTCTGCAGCAACAGGCTGGTGCGTCCCGACGATCGGGGACCGACCAGCTCCGAGAGATGCCCGCGCGGAAACCCGCCGCCAAGACGGCTGTCGAGCGCGGTGAGGCCGGTGGACCCCACCGCCTGTTCATCCCGCGGGTCGAGCGTGGGCAGCGCCGTGGTGAGCGTCCGGTCGAGAGACCGCGCCCGGAGGGCGGTGACGAGAGTGTTGCGGTCAGCACGGGCAGCCAGCATGTATTTTCGCCTTTTGTTCGCTAGGAGGCGAACTATAGCGCAGGCGTTTCCCGGAGATCAAGCACGGGGCTGAGTGGGGTAACATGAGCGGCGCGCGCGAGCAGGCTAAACTCCTGCACGACACAACTTTAGTGGCCGAATCCATACCAGCAGAAGCAGCCCCAGCGCCCGACTCCACGTCGGACACGATGTTCGGGTCGAGGGCTCTCCATCGCACGCTCGCGGCATTCACCTACCGCGACTTTCGCGTGCAGTGGTTTGGCGCCTGCACCTCGAGCGTAGGCACGTGGGTGCAGATCACCGCCCAGAACTGGATGGTGCTGTCGCTCACCGGTTCCCCGTTCTTCCTTGGCCTCGACTCGTTTCTACAGCAACTGCCGATCATGCTGTTCACGCTGGTCGGCGGCGTGCTCGCCGATCGCCGCGATCGCCGGCGCACCCTGCTGTCCTCGCAGTACCTGCAAATGGCGACCGCCGCCACGATGGCGCTGCTCGTCTACTTCGACGCAATCACCATCACCTACATCCTGGTGCTGTCGTTCGTCACCGGCATCGCCCAGGCCTTCGGCGGCCCCGCTTACCAGACGCTTGTCCCGTCGCTCGTGGACAAGAAGGATCTGCCGAATGCCGTGGCACTGAACTCCATCCAGTTCAACGTCGCGCGGGTCATCGGTCCCCTCCTTTTCGCCGCCACGCTGTCAGCCGCGTCCATCTGGGGGTTTGCCGACCAGCAGTCGATGGCGCTCTGCTTCGCCCTCAATGCGGTCTCGTTTCTCGTCGTCATCTACACGCTGATGTCGCTGCGGGTGAAGTTCATCCCCCCTGCGCAGCAGAAGAGCATGCGCGTCGAACTGGCCGGCGGCATCCAGTACGTCCGCCAGCAGCGCGTGCTCATGGCGCTCATCATCCTCGCCGCCACGACCACGTTCCTCGGCTTTGCCGTGCTGACGTTCCTGCCGGTCTTTGCGAAGGACGTATTCCAGGAAGGGGCGAACACCTACAGCCACCTGCTGGCGTTCTCGGGCGCGGGCTCGGTGGTGGGCGCGCTCATCGTGGCGTGGATGGGCAAGTTCAGGCGGATGGGGCTGACGTCGCTGATCGTGCAGGCGATCTATGGCTTCTTCATCATCGGCTTCGCCATGTCACGCACGCTGTGGCTGAGCGACCTGCTGCTGTTCCTCACCGGCGCGGCGCTGATGGTGGTCTTCTCCACCGTCACCTCGCTCGTGCAGCTCATTGCACCGAACGAGATGCGCGGCCGCGTGATGAGCATCTACATGCTCGCCTTCCGTGGCGGCATGCCGCTCGGCAGCCTTGCCAGCGGGTGGGCCGCCACCTACATCAGCGCGCCCGCCGTGCTGCAGATCAACGGCGTGCTGCTCGTGGCCGTCGCGATCTACTTCCTGATCCGCAGCCACGGCATCAGGGAAATATAGGCCATCGCGAATCGGCAACTGGCTCGGTTACTGAGCTGAACCGTCGCGGCGTGGCAGCCCCTCACCCAACAGGCTGATGCGCCGGACCAGACCCTCGTGCAGCGTCCGCATCTCGACGCCGTTCGCCACGATCGCGCCCGCCAGTTCCTTGTGCATCGCGGCCATGTCCCCACGGAGTTCGTCGCGCACGGCGTAGAGTTCGCTCCGCTGCGCTCCATCTCGGCGTAATTCGCCGACCTCGCCACGCAGTTCGCCCACCTCGCCACGCAGGCCGCCCACCTGGTTGGCGAGTCCATCCACTCGAAGGTTCACCGCAGAAATATCCGCGCGGACATCTATACGCAGTTGCAGGAACTGCGATGAGAGGTCCCGCACTTGAGCGGGCAATTCGGCCAGCGACGAGAGGGTCCGTTCGAGGTATTCCACACGTTTCTCGAGAATCTGCTTTGACATCAGTCGGCTCCTGTCTTGTTGCAGCGTCAACGGGAACGATGCAGGTCGGACCGGAGAAAGCCATTGCGCATGCCAGCGGTGTCAAACCACGCGCGGCGCGTGACGACGACGCTACCATCGTCCGGGCGTGTCAACAACAGTTGACGATTTCCGCCGACGATGGCATCGTCCGCGCTTCCTTTGGGGAGGTGCCGATGACGCTGATGTCCTCGTACGACGTGGTGGCGAAGCGAGCCGAGTATGCGAAGACGAAGTCCGGATGGCAGGCTGAATTCCGGGGGCCGATCGTCGTCAGAGTAGAGGCCGTCGATCTGGAATCGTGCCGGCGCGCGATCTTCAATGCGGTCGATGCGAAGGTGGTCGAGTGGCTGCTGACGGAGGGTCCGACTCCGGCGAGCCAGCCACCAGCAGGCAACCGGCGGGCGTCCAGAAAGAAATGACAGACACCGTGCCACGGCCCGATCGGCCGGGAGTCAGGCGCCGCGCAGCGACTGGGCCAGCCACGTCAGCATCAGCCCAGCGGCCAGGCCGATCAGCGTGCCCTTCATGGCCTGCCAGACGAATAGCGTGCCGCAGGCCGAAGCATGGACAATGGATGGATGTTGCCCAGCGCCCCGCAGCCGCCACTCGCCGCACAGCACCCGGTCATCCGCACGCTCCACGGCCATACGCGCATCGACGAGTTCGACTGGCTGCGCGCCGCAAACTGGCAGGACGTCATTCGCGACCCGGCACTGCTCGCGGGTGACATTCGCGCACACCTCGAGGCCGAGAACGCCTACACGGCCGCCATGCTCCGCGACACCGAGTCGCTGCAGGAGCGCCTGTTCGCCGAGATGAAGGGCCGCATCGCGGAAGACGACACGTCGGTACCGGAGCCAGACGGTGCGTGGGAATACGTGGAGTCGTTCCGCACCGGCGGACAGCACGCGCGCTACGCGCGGCGGCCGCGCGGCGCATCGGCCGATGCCGACCAGATCTACTTCGACGGCGACGCCGAATCGGCCGGCACGTCGTACTTCCGCATCGGTGGCGTCAGGCACACGCCCGACCATGCGCGCTTTGCCTACGCCGTCGATACCAACGGCTCAGAGATCTTCGACCTGCGCATCCGCGAGTTCGACAGCACTGCGCACGATCGCGAGTCGCTCTCGGGCACCGCCGACCGCTTCGTCTGGTCGGCAGACGGCCTGCATCTCTTCTACGCGGTGCTCGATCGCAACCATCGCCCGTGCCGTGTCTACCGTCATCGGCTCGGCACGCCGCAAGCCGACGATGTGCTCGTCTACGAAGAGGCGGACGCGGGGTTCTTCGTCTCGCTCGGCGCCACTGACAACCGCCGCTTCATCGTCATTTCGACCGGCGATCACGTGTCGACCGAGGTACGCCTCATCGATGCCGTCGCGCCCGAGCGCGAACCGCGGCTGGTGGCGGCGCGTGAGCATGGGCACGAATACACCGTTCACGCCCAGGGCGACGACCTCGTCATCGTCACCAACGCCGACGGCGCCGAGGACTTCAAGATCGTTCGCACACCTGCGGCCACACCCGAACGCAGCCACTGGCGCAACTGGGTTCCGCACGTGCCAGGCCGGCTGATCGAGCGCGTGCGCTGCTTCGCAGGCGAGGTGGTCCGGCTGGAACGCGCCGACGGCCTGCAGCGCCTGGTCATCCAGTCCGACACCGAGGCCCACACCATTGCGTTCGACGAACCGGTGTATGCCCTCGGCCTGCACCAGGGGTTCGAGTACGACACGACGGTGATGCGCTTCTCATACGAGTCACTGACGACGCCCGAGCAGACCTACGACTACGACATGCACGCCAGGACGCGGACGCTGCGCAAGCAGCAACGCGTGCCGAGCGGGCACAACCCGGCGGACTACCGGTCGGCGCGGGTGTTCGCCACGAGTCACGACGGCGAACAGGTGCCGGTGTCGCTGCTGTGGCACCACACGACGCCGCTCGACGGCAGCGCGCCGGTCCTGCTCTACGGCTACGGCTCGTACGGGCTCACCATCGATCCCGGTTTTGCCGTGACCAGACTGAGCCTCGTCGACCGCGGATTCATCTGGGCGCTCGCGCATATCCGCGGCGGCAAGGACAAGGGCTACGGCTGGTACCGGCACGGCCGCGAACTGGAGAAAAAGAACACCTTCCTCGACTTCATCGCCGCAGCCGAGCACCTGTGCGGCGGCGCGGCGCCGCTGACGCGTCCTGGGCAGATCACCATCGAGGGCGGCAGCGCTGGCGGCATGCTGGTCGGCGCCGCGATGAACCTGCGACCCGATCTGTTTCGTGCGGTCATCGCGCACGTGCCGTTCGTCGACGTGTTGAACACCATCTGCGACGGCGACCTGCCACTGACCCCGATCGAGTGGCCGGAGTGGGGCAACCCGATCGAGAGCCGCGAGGTGTTCGAGTACATGGCCTCGTACTCACCGTACGACAACGTGACGGCGCAGTCCTATCCGCATGTGCTCGCGATCGCGGGCCTCACCGATCCGCGCGTCACCTACTGGGAGCCGGCGAAGTGGGTGGCGCGGCTGCGGGCGCGCAGGACCGACAACCACCTGTTGCTGCTGAAGACGAACATGGAGGCCGGCCACGCCGGCAAGTCGGGACGGTTCGAACGGCTGCACGAACGGGCGCTGGAGTACGCGTTCGTTCTGATGGTGAATGACCGGCTGGAGTGAGGGCGCTAGCGCAGCGAGGCGAGCGAATACGCGACCCAGAATGCCGCGAACCCGGCCACGACCTGCCCGCCCAGGTTCAGCCCGGCCCAGAGGAACTGCCCTTCGCGCACCAGCACGACACTCTCGTTCATGTACGACGAGAAGGTGGTGAAGCCGCCAAGCAGACCGGCCAGCAGCAGCGCCCGCGCGTCAGGCGAGAGCGTGATGCGCTCCTGCGTGGCGCCGGCAATGGCGCCAAATACCAGGCACCCGATCACATTCACGACGAAGGTGCCAGCGGGAAAGAGCGTGCCGAGCGCGCGCAGCACCCCCGACGAGACCAGGTAGCGGCACACGGAACCGACGGCGCCGCCAATCGCGATGAGCAGGATGTTCACGTAAGATGGACTGAAACCGCATTATGCCAGTTCTCGAGCTTCTCACCAGCTCCGGCTTCGGTTCGCTGCTCGGGATGCGTCACGCGCTCGAGCCGGATCATCTGGCGGCGGTGTCGACGCTCGTGAGCCGCGAGCGCAGCAGCGTGAAGGCCGCACTGCTCGGCGTCTGCTGGGGACTCGGGCATACCGCCGGCCTCATCGTTGTCGGCGTCGTGCTGGTATTTCTCCGCGCCGAACTCCCGGTGCGAATTGCGGACTTCTTCGAACTGCTCGTCGCCGCGATGCTGATCGTGCTCGGCTCGCGCGCGGTCCTTCAGGCCGTGCGCCAGGGGCCGGCACACCTGCACAATCACGCCTTCGCCGTGCACCAGCACTCCGGCCTGCCGGCGCATGTGCATATCGGCGCCTGGACGCTGGCCCGCCGCCCGCTGATCGTCGGCGCGGTGCACGGACTCGCGGGCAGCGGCGCCCTGACAGCGTTGGTGCTGACCACCCTGCCATCGACCGCGGCACGGCTCAGCTACATGGCGTTGTTTGGACTGGGATCGACCGTGGGCATGGCGGCCCTCTCGGGCCTGCTTGGCTGGCCACTCGCCCGCCTCGGCGCCCATCATGCGGTGGCGCGCGGCGTCTCGTTCGCGGTGGGTGCGATGTCGGTGGGGCTTGGTCTGTTCTGGGGCTACCCGCTGCTCGGACGCGTCTTCTAGCGCGCGCCCGGATCCTGCACCGTAATCGCCCACGTCACCGGAGCCGTCGACGCGGGATAACACAGCCGGTCGTCGCACGCCTGGTAGCGCACCACGCCGCTCACCGTCAGCCGGTCGCCCGCCCGCGCCGACTTCGTCACCGTCACCGGCAGCGCGATGCGGAACGGCTTCCCATAGGCAGGCACATCGCCGATGGACCCCTGCGCCGTTGCGACGTCCGGCTTCGGATAGACCACCTTGCCCGTCACCACTGACGCCTGCGGAGAGACGGCGAGCGCCACAGGCAGGAAGTCCGTCGCGCCCGCGGCATAGATGTGCACGAAGCGATACGGCGCCACATCAACCCACAGCGTGGTGGCGCCGCCCGGAGTGACGGCGTTCGCGCTGGCCGTCGCGGCAAACGTCGCATGCTGCGGCGACGGTTTCGCGGGAAGCAGCTCCTGCGCCAGGACGAACGCCGCGACAAGCAGAGGGTGCATGGACGGATTGTAGCCGGACGCCCGGTTACTTCCGCGTCTCGTAGATCGTGCTCGCGCCGCCGCCGATCGCGGCGCCGATGAGCGCCCCCTTCTTCCCGCCGAAGATGGCGCCGAGGCCAGCCCCGGCCGCCGACGATCCCCCGATGATCATGGCAGTCTTCTTCCAGTCACGACGCGGTGCGCGCTCGACGTAGCGCTCGTTCACGACGCGCCTGGGCGCCGGTTGCTCGTACGACACGGTGCGAACCGGACGGGCGGCAGGCGTTTCGACCGCCATCGGCGGTGCGGCAGCGGCCGCGGCCGGCACGTACGTCACCACCTGGGCCCGCGGCTGGACGGCGTAGCCCGCCGGCGGAGCGGCGGCAACCGGCACCTGCACGTAGGTATACGCAGGCGCTGCCTGGTAGGAGGCGCTCGCCGGCTGCGCCATCGACACCGAGTCGGCCACCATCATCGGCCGGGCCGTGGACGTCATCCCGGCTGCATCGAGCGCCGGCATCCGCGGAACCAGCAAACCGTACGCAACCCCGAGCACACCCACCGCAATCACCGTCAATACGCCAGCCAGATACTTGGTCATCTCTGCCTCCTTCGCGTCACGAGCGCGATGTCGAGGTGATGTCCAAGCTCGATGCCAGCGTAAAAGACCAGCAAATCGATCGGTTCTCCTGCTGGGGTGTAACCGGATCAGGACACGTATGGCCCTCCTGGTCCGGCTAAAGCCGGACACTACGTGCCTTTCCCGCCTTTCCCGCCCTGCCTGCCCTACCTGCCCTACCTGAGTGCGTGGAGTACCATCAGGCCTACCGCTCATGAGCCGCATTCTTGTCGTCGAAGACGATCCGGATATTGCCGACCTGATGCGCCGATACTTGCAGAAGGGTGGCTTCGACGTCGATGTGCGCGGGTCGGGCCGCGAAGCGCTGGGCGTAATCGCCGCGCAACCGCCCGACCTGCTGGTGCTCGATCTCATGCTGCCGCAGGTGAACGGCCTCGAGATCTGCCGCCAGGTGCGGGCCGACACGAAGACCGCGACCATTCCTATCATCATGGTCACGGCGCGCACCGACGAATCGGAGCGGATTGCCGGCCTCGACCTCGGCGCCGACGACTACCTCGCCAAGCCGTTCAGCCCGGGCGAGCTCGTGGCGCGCGTCCGCGCCCTGCTCCGCCGTAGCGCCCGCAGCACCACGGTGGACACCGCCGTCGCCTACGGCCCGATCGTCGTCGACGGCGTTCAGCACACCGTCATCAGCGGCGGTAAGCCGGTTGTGCTGACGGCCAAGGAGTTCCTGCTCCTGCAGTACCTGCTGCGCAACCGCGGACGGGTGCTGTCGCGCGACGTCTTGCTGACCGACGTCTGGGGCTACACCTACACGGGCGGCACGCGCACGGTGGACGTCCACGTGCGCCGCCTGCGCGAGAAACTGCCCTTCCTGGAGACGGCGCTCGTCACGGTCAAGCAGTTCGGGTATCGCCTGCTCGACACCGCACCCGAACCGGCCTGAGGAACTGACGGTGCCCCGAGCGTCCTTTCAAACCAAGCTCTTCCTGGCCGGCCTGTCGGCTGCGGTCATGACCCTGGCGGTTGCCGGCGCCCTCTTCGCGGTGACAATGCAGCGGCAGACCAACGCGAGGGTCGAGCAGACGCTGAAGACCGACGCGCAGATCGCCGTGGAACTGCTGGCGCGCGCCACCGACACGGATGGCGACGGCCGGTCCCTCGATGCCGAAGCCGACCACATCGGTGCGTTGCTCACCGCGCGCATCACCTTCATCGCCCGCGACGGCGGCGTCCTCGGCGACTCGGCGGAGCCGCCCGAGGCGCTGGCGGCGATGGAGAACCACGCGACGCGGCCGGAAGTGGTGCAGGCAAGCGAGTCGGGCCTCGGGCTGTCGCGCCGCGCCAGCGCGACGCTTGGCGAAGACATGCTCTACGTGGCGCTGCCGACCACGCATCCGACGGTTGCCTTCGTGCGCGTGGCGCTGCCGCTGACGAGCATCCGGGCGCAACTCTCCGGCATCCTGACCGCCACCCTCACCGCGCTCGGCCTGGCGCTGCTTGGCGGCATCGTGAGCGCCGGCATCCTCGCCGGGCGTATCGGTCAACGCGTTCGCGCCATCGCCTGGGTGGCGCAGCGCTATCGACAGGGCGACCTCACGCCGCCGCGCCTCGACTACGGCGACGACGAACTGGGCATCGTCGCGCGGGCGCTGGACGACTCGGTGCACGAACTCGGCAACCGCATCCAGGAACTCGAGCGCGATCGGGGCCGCATCGCCGCTATCCTGGCCGGCATGATCGAAGGCGTGATCGTTGTCGATCATGCCGGACGTCTGCAGCTCGTGAACACCGCAGCGCAGGAGATGCTGCGGATCGACGACGCGCCGATTGGACGTCACTACCTCGAAACGATCCGGCATCCGGCCATCACCGATCTGGTGACCGCCACGCTCGACGGCCGCACGCCCGAGTCGCTCGAATTCACGCCGCCACGCGACAACTCGCGCACCATCATCGGTCGCGCCGCACCGGTCACCGCCGGATGGCCGCACGGCGTGGTGCTGGTGCTGCACGACGTCACCGAGCTGAAGCGCGCCGATCGCATCCGTCGCGACTTCGTCGCCAACGTCTCGCACGAACTGCGCACGCCGCTGACGGCGATTCGCGGCTATGTCGAGGCCCTGTCGGAGGGCGATACCAGTCCGGACGAGACCGATCGCTTCCTCGAGATCATCATGCGGCACGCGCAACGCATGGAACGCCTGGTGCAGGACCTGCTCAGGCTTGCCCGGCTCGATGCCGGCCAGGAGACGCTCGACATCGTCGACTGCGACCTGCGCAGCCTCGTCCAGTCGGTGTTCGCCGACCTCGAGCCCGCGCTCGACGCGCGGGCGCAGGAGGGCCGCATCGAGGTGGGCGCGGACGCCGGCAGCGTCCGGGCCGATCCGGCCAAGCTGCACGACCTGCTGCGCAACCTCGTGGCCAACGCCAGTGCCTACTCGCCTGAGGAGGGCACGATCACCGTGGCGACGCGACGCGAGGGAAACGAACTGGCCATCGATGTCCTCGACGGCGGCCCCGGTATTCCGGACGAGGATCGGCTGCGCGTGTTCGAGCGCTTCTACCGCGTGGACAAGGCGCGCGCCCGCGATCCGGGCGGCACGGGACTGGGCCTCTCGATCGTGAAACACCTGGTCGAACTGCATGGCGGACGGGTGAGCGTGACGAACCGCGCCGAAGGCGGCGCGTGCTTCACCGTGACGTTGAAGGCGGGAGACACGAAGCGACCGTGACGTGGTTCGGCTGAAGCCGGACACGACGACGTCCGGGAAGCCCAGAGCCTGAAGCCCAAAGCCCGCTCGCGCCGCGTCGATTCAGCGGCGCCTCCCGCCTAGTTCGCGCCGGCGAAACGCAGCACGTAGTAGGTGCTGGCACCGATGGCGAACGCCGCCGGAATGGTGAGCACCCAGGCCCAGACGATCTGACCGGCCACACCCCAGCGCACGGCGGAGAGGCGGCGCGTCGCGCCGACACCGACAATCGCGCCGGTGATGGCGTGCGTCGTACTGACCGGCACCCCGATCAGCGTCGCGGTCATCAGCGCCAGGGCGGCGCCGGTCTCGGCGGCAAAGCCACCCACCGGCTGCAGCTTCGTGATCTTCGACCCCATCGTGTGGATGATGCGCCAGCCGCCGGCCAGCGTGCCGAGGCCGATAGCCGTGTGCGCCAGCAGAACGACCCAGAACGGAATGTAGAACGTCTGGATGTAACCGGACGCGAACAGAATGCCCGCGATGATACCCATCGTCTTCTGCGCGTCATTCGCCCCGTGATTCAGGCTGAAGAACGCGGCCGACACCAGTTGCAGACGCCGGAACCAGCGGTCGACGCGCGACGGCGGCGTCCAGCGGAAGATCCAGAGGATGGCCGTCATCAGCAGCAGACCCGCCGAGAGGCCGATGAGCGGCGACAGGAAGATGAAGATGATGGTCAGCGTCCATCCGCCCGGGAGGATGGCCGCAAAGCCCGCCTTCGCCACGGCAGCACCGGCGTAGCCGCCGATGAGCGCGTGCGACGAGCTCGTGGGCAGGCCGAAGTACCAAGTGATCAGGTCCCACACAATGGCGCCAGTAAGCCCGCCGAACACCACGGCGAAGGTGACGATCTTGATGTCGATCATCCCAGAGCCGACGGTCTTGGCGACAGCGGTGCCGAAGACGAAGGCCGCCACGAAGTTGAAGAAGGCGGCCCAGATGACCGCTTTCCCCGGCGACAGGACGCGGGTGGAGACGACGGTGGCGATGGAGTTCGCCGCGTCGTGGAAGCCGTTGATGTAGTCGAAGAGAAGCGCGACGCCGATGAGCGCAGCGACGGTCCAGAACATCTCAGCCTAACCGTGCTTGACGACGACGCCTTCGAGGACGTTGGCAACGTCTTCGCAGCGATCAGTGGCGTGCTCGAGGAAGTCGAGTGTTTCCTTCCACTTCATCACGACGATCGGATCCTTCTCGTCCTCGAACAACTGCTGCACCGCATCCTGGTGAATCCGGTCGGCTTCGTTCTCGAGCCGGTTGATCTCCACCGCGTGGGTGGTAACCCCCTTCTTGCGTTCGAGGGCGTCGAGCGCCAGACGGATCTGCCTGGTGCTGGTCGTGATGGTGACGGCGAGCTCGCGCGCGCCGAAGCGGATCTGTTTGAGCTTGTACAGCTTCACCAGCGTCGCCGCTGCGTCGATAGCGTCCATCACGTCGTCGAGCGACTTGGCTAGTTCGTGGATGTCTTCGCGATCGATGGGGGTGACGAAGGTGCGGTTCAGGCGGGAGATGATGTCGTGGGTCAGGAAATCGCACTTGTGCTCGACCTCCTTGATCTCCTCGGCCTTGCTCCAGATCGGCTCGTCGCCGGCAAGCATTTCCTCGAGAAGGGCGGCTCCGCGCTGGAGCTCGTCGGCCAGCGCCTGGAAGTCGCCGTAAAACTTTTCTTCGCGCGGAATCAGACGAAATGCCAACGGATCCTCCCCCTCGCTTGTCGCGACGAAATCTTGGCGTGAAACGCTCGAAGTGTAGCAGATCCGTTTACACGCTTGTTACAGGCCACTACACTCTGGCGGCGTCGACAACTCGCACCGGGTGTACCATTTGCAGCACGGGGTGACCGTGAATAACGAGGTTCTTGCAATCATTCTGGGGGGCGGTCAGGGATCGCGCCTCTTTCCGCTCACACAACTGCGCTCGAAGCCGGCGGTGCCGCTCGGCGGGAAGTATCGGCTGATCGACATTCCGGTCAGCAACTGCCTGCATGCGGACATCCGCCGTATCTTCGTGCTGACACAGTTCAACTCGGCGTCGCTGAACCGGCACATCAGCCAGACGTACCGCATGGATCTGTTCAGCCCTGGGTTCGTCGAGATTCTCGCGGCGGAAATCACGCCCGAGAACACGAACTGGTTCCAGGGCACCGCCGACGCGGTCCGCAAGGCCTCGCGGCATTTCCTGCGCTACGACGCCGACTACTACCTGATCCTGGCGGGCGACCATCTGTACCGTATGGATTACTCGGAAATGGTGGACGCGCATATCGACCGCCGCGCCGACATCACCATTGCCGCACAGCCGTGCACACCTGAAGATGCGACGCAGATGGGCATCTTCCGCTTCGACCGCGATGGTCACATCGTCGAGTTCGAGGAGAAGCCCAACGCCGCGCGACTGGCCGAGATCGGGCAGAGCATCCCGAAGGGGGCCGTGGCGGCAGGTCACACGCCGGAGAAACCGTTCGTCGCTTCGATGGGCGTCTACGTGTTCTCGCGTGAAGTCCTGATGGACCTGCTCGAAAAGACCGACGCCACCGACTTCGGACGCGAGGTCATTCCGGCGGCCCTGAACAAGTACCGGGTGAACTCGTACCTGTTCCGCGGCTTCTGGGCCGACGTCGGCACGGTGGAGTCGTTCTACGACGCGAACATCATGCTCACCAAGACCGGGTCGCCGTTCAAATTCTACGACCCGACCCGCCCCATCTTCACGCACCCGCGCTTCCTGCCGGGTTCGCGCCTGGTGGATGCACGCCTGCACGACGCCATCGTGTCGGAAGGGTGCTATCTCGGGAAGTGCACGGTGGAGGAATCGATCATCGGCATCCGCACGCACGTGCTCGAGGGGACGACCATCAAGCGGTCGGTGTTGCTCGGGGCTGACTACTACGAGGACGGCGATGTGGCGCCGGCACGCGGCGATCGGCCGCGCCTGGGCATTGGCCGCAACGTCGTGCTCGACCGCGTCATCGTCGACAAGAATGCCCGAGTCGGCGACGGCTCGCGCCTGGTGAACGAAGCCGGAGTGCGCCATGCAGACGGCGACGGTTACTACATCCGCGACGGCGTGATCATCGTCCCCAAGGACGGCGTGATCAAGCCCGGCACGATCGTATAGATCGAGCCGAAGTTGGAGGTCAGAAGTCGGAAGGCAGAATTGGGGGGCCACGCTCCCTGTCTGAACTTCTGACTTCTCACTTCTGACTTTTCTCCCCCCGCCTCCCCTTCACTTCGACTGCGAACTTCGAAGTTCGAAGTTCGGAACGCAGTTAACGCCGCCGTAACACGGGCGTCACGTCGCTCTTACCCCCGCTTTCTACGCTGTGAGGGTGCCATTCGGGAAACCGGGTGCGCACAGCACGGTTCGGCCTTACTGGCCGGCCCCTGACCCCGATGTTCGGGGTCGAGCGGAGTGGGAGGAATCAATGAGAGTGTTTCGTTGGGCGGTCGTGGCGACGGTTCTGGCGCTGCTGCCCTCGCTGGCGGCGGCACAGAGTGACGGACGAATCAGCGGCTCGGTGCGCGACTCGAGCAACGCGTTCGTTGGCGGTGCAACGGTGAAGGTGACGAACGAGAAGACGGGCGAGACGCGGCTGGCACTCAGCAACGACACCGGCTTCTTCGTGGTCAGCCCGCTGAAGCCGTCCACCTACACCATCAGCGCCGAGAAGCCGGGCTTCTCGATCATCGAGTACACCAGCCTTCCGCTGGCGGTCGGACAGGAACTGGCGCTCGACTTCGAGTTCCGTTTAGCTGGCGTGCAGGAGAGCGTGACCGTCATCGCGACGGCGCCGGTCCTCGACATCAGCTCGGCGCGCATCGGCGCGAACGTCAGCGAGCGCGAAGTGCAGAACCTGCCCGTGAACGGACGCCAGATGTCGCAGTTGATGCTGCAGGCGCCCGGCTCGCAGAACGCCGGCGACGGCACCTGGCAGGACATCCGCTTCTCGGGCCGCGCCAACGAGCAGAACGTCATCAAGTACGACGGCGTCGAAGGCTCGGCCATCGTCGACGCGTCGCCCGGCAATGCGAACGGCGAGAACAAGACGCCGTTCAAGCTGCAGGCAAGCCTCGAGAACGTGCAGGAATTCCGCGTCGAATCGAGCGGCTACGCGGCGGAGTTCGGCACGGGCACCGGCGGACAGGTGAGCGTCGTCACCAAGAGCGGCGGCAACAACTTCCGCGGCTCGCTGTTCGAGTACGTGCGCAGCGACAAGATGGACGCGCGCAACTACTTCGACGCCATCCGCAACACGGACGGCACGGTGCAGTCGGCCGGTCCGAAGTCGTCGCTGAAGCAGAACCAGTTCGGCGGCTCGGTTGGCGGCCCCCTCCTGAAGAACCGGGCGTTCTTCTTCGGCAGCTACGAAGGCTACCGGCTCGATGCCGGCAAGAACTTCGTCGAAGCGGTGCCGAGCGCCGCGGCGTGGTCACGTGCAGTTCCGGCGATTGCCGCACTGCGGTCGGGATTCACGGCTCCAGGCGCGGTCGTCATCCAGGGCGCGTCCACGAACCCCGACCTCGACATCATGCAGTTGCAGGGCGTGCAGCGCGTCACCGAGAACGCCTACTCGGCACGTCTCGACTATCGCCTGAGCAGCAACTGGTCGGCATACACCCGCGTCTTCCACGACCAGGGTGACAACCTCGACCCGGTTGGCGTCACCGGCAAGCAGCTCTACATGACGGCCAAGCCGTCGAACGCCGTCGTGAATCTCCAGGGGCTGCTCGGCACGAGCGTGAACGAGTTCAAGTTCGGCTACAACGCGGCGCCAACTCGCATCGGTGCCCACACCAGCGCGGGCTTCGAGAACATCAACCTGAGTCTGAGCGGTACGGTGGCCAACAGCGGCATCGCCGGACAGGGTTCGTCGACCGGCCTTGCCACGCCGGGCGGCCTGGTTCGCGTCAACAGCGCCGGCAACGGACGCAGCGCCCCGTACGACCCGTACTCGCTGACGTTTGCCGACACGCTGTCTCGCACGGCCGGCAATCACCTCATGAAGGTGGGCGGCGACGTGCGCCTCATCCGGATGGCGACCGACCAGCAGGGCGGCATCACCTACACCTTCGCCAACCTCACCGGGTTCCTGGCCAACACGCCGACCAGCATCCAATACTTCGGCGACCTCAGCGAACCCAGCCCGTTCAACGACGGTGCGAGCGGCATGAAGCACACGGTGCAGAACTACTTCGTCGCCTTCGCCCAGGACGAATGGCGCCTCTCGCCGAGCTTCACGCTGAACTACGGCCTTCGCTACGACTACTACACGCCGCTGCGCGAGCGTGACAACCGCATCGTGAAGTTCAACATCGACACCGGCACGATCGACCCGAACACGACGCCGTTCCTGACGATGAAGAAGACGAACATCCAGCCGCGCGTGTCCGCCACCTGGATGCCCTCGTCGAAGACGGTCCTCAAGGCCGGCGGCGGCATCTTCGTCGGCCCCGGCCAGACGGAAGATCAGCTGCAGCCGGTGGAAGCCGAGCGCATCAGCACCACCGTCACGTCGGGTGCCCTGCTCGCCTTCCCGGTGGATCCGAACGCCATCCGGGCCAACTTCACCAGCAACCCGAACAACCGCTCCTACCAGCCGCGTGCCTACGCGAATGAGTACACGCTGCCGGAGAAGGTGTACAGCGAGACGGTGTCGCTGCAGCAGGAACTGCCCGGCAACATGGCGGCTACCGTGGCGTACGTCGGTAGCCAGGGACGCAACCTGTTCCTCCGCAGCATCGCCAACCGCACGATCGGCGTGCAGAGCAACGGCGCGGCGGCCGGCACCCAGGTGCGCGAGTTCGACATCGTCACCTGCGCCAGCGGCCAGGTGCTGACCGGCTCGCTCTGCCCCGGTTCGTCCATTGCGAGCATCCAGCGTCCGTACGCCGAGATCGACTACAAGACCAGCGGCGGTCGTGACAGCTACAACGCCATGCAGCTTTCGCTGACGCGGCGGTCGGCCAGCGGCCTCGTGCTGAACGGGCAGTACACGCTCGGCTACAGCAAGGGCAACACCGGCGGCTCGAACGAGGCCATCACCGCGTCGAACAACGCGCGCGCCATCGAAGACTTCGACTTCGACTACGGCTACAACAACTTCGACGTGCGCCACACCTACAACTTCAGCGCCCTCTACTCACTGCCGGGCAAGGGGCTGTTCACGGGCGGCTGGAGCGTGGGCGGCATCTTCAACGGCCGCAGCGGCCTGCCCGTCAACGTCACCATCGGCCGCAACGACATCACCTATGTCGACGCCGCGGGAAACACGTTCCTGAACCCGGCGGCTGACCGCACCGCGGTCGTCAACACGCCCGGCGGCGGTGCCTCGCGCGCCACGCGCCGGCCCGACCTGATTCCTGGCGTGGATCCGTTCATCACGAACGGCGGTCTGCTGTTCCTGAACCCGGCCGCATTCACCGCGCCGAAGCCCGGCGCGTTCGGCAACCTCGAGCGCAATGCGCTGCACGGTCCGTCGTTCCGGCAGATGGACATGGTCATCGCCAAGAAGGTGCCGTTCGGTCGCACCAGCGGCGAGTTCCGCGTGGAAGTGTTCAATCTCTTCAACACGAACAACTTCACGAACCCGCCGTCAACGCTCGCCAACGCGCTGCCGAGCAACAGCACGACGGAAGCGAACAAGGTGCAGCCGGGACAGCCTTACACGGCGGCGGCCGCCGGCAGTGCCTTCGGGCGCCTGGCCAGCACGGTCGGCACGACGGTGGGCCTCGGCACCAACCGTCAGGTGCAGCTGGCGTTCAGGCTGAATTTCTAGAAGGGCTTCGGGCTCTGGGCTTCGGGCTCCAGGAGAAGGACGGGCACGCTGGGCCCCGGGGGCATATGTCCTCCGGGGCCTTTTTCATTTGCGCCATCGCCATACTGCCGTCACGCCGCTGCAACGTGCGGCGCCTATAATCCGCTCATGAACTCTTTTCGTCTCGCTTCCCTGCTGTTCGCTGGCCTCGGCGTGGTCGCGGCCACGGTGCTTGTGCACGGGGCGGACACGCCGAAGGTGCTCATCGCGCACCGCGGCGCGTCGGGCTACGCCCCGGAGCACACATTCGCGGCGTACGACCTCGCCATCACCCAGAAGGCCGACTTCGTCGAGCCCGACCTGGCCGTATCGAAGGACGGCGTGCTGGTGTGCCTGCACGACGACACGCTCGAGCGCACCACGAACGTGGAGGACGTCTTCGCTGCGCGGTTCAGCCCGGTGGTGAAGGGGCGCAACGGCGAGAAGCGCTGGGTGGCGAACGACTTCACGGTGCCCGAAATCAAGCGGCTCGACGCCGGGAGCTGGTTCGGCGCGAAGTTCGCCGGGGCGCAGGTGCCGACCTGGGACGAGATGCTGGCGCGCGTGCAACAGCACCCCGGCGTTGGCGTGTATCCGGAACTGAAGTCGCCGCCGCTCTACACCGGCCGCGGCATCGACATGGCGAAACTGTTCGTCGAATCGGTGAGGAAGCACGGGCTCGACACAGCGGAGTCGCTGAAGAAGACACCGGTCATCATCCAGTCGTTCGATCGGCCGACGATCAAGCGCATGTCGGTGGAGTTGCCCACCGTGCCGCGCGTGTTCCTTACCTCGGACGAGATGGACCTTACCGACGGGCGACTCAAGGATCTGGCGACGTTCGCCCAGGGCATTGCCCCCGAGAAGCGCCTGGTGGCGAGCCACCCGGACCTGGTGCAGCGAGCCCACGCGCTCGGGCTCAGCGTCACCGTGTGGACCTTCCGCGCCGACGAGAAGACGACCTACCCGTCGGTGAAGGACGAGATGGCCCAGTTCTTCTACACGTTCGGCGTCGATGCGGGCTTCACGAACAACCCGGATCAGTTCGCGCGGCGGTAGCGCGCCGCCGTAGCTGCCGACCTGTCAGGTCGGCCTGGGAACATCCGCGGGTTCAGAAGCCGGCGAGCCGGATGATGGCCGCGGTCGGCAGCGTGGCCATCTGGGCCACGTTCTGTCGCGACGCGCCTATGGCCGCGTCGACGATGCAGGTGCCGACGCGCTGGCCTGCCCAGCGGCGATTGCGCCGGTCTGAGGCGAGCCACGCCCCCCATTCGTCAGCGGACATCGCCAGTACGTCGCGCACCCTGGCCGTGTCCGCCTCCCCACACAGCCCCCATGGCCGCGAGGCGTGCGCGAAGTCGCGCTCGAAGGCGATGGCCATGCCTTCACCCACGAGCGTGTCCTTCAAGCTGCGGCCAATGCCGGGGCCTGTCCGCACGAGGTGATGGAAGGCATGGAAGAGTGACGCGCGAAGTTCGCGGTCAACCGTGGCCCGCACGCCGCCGGCATGCCGCGGATCGACATCCCACCAGATCACGTTCGGACCAATGGCGTTGCTCACCTCGCCGGTCTCGGGAATGACATTCCCACCGGCCCGCACCTTCAGAAACAGGTGCGCGGGTAGCCCTGGCAGCAGGCCGCTCGCCTCGGCTGCCGCCTGCGCCGCCACGCGCGTCACGGCGCGCCGCTCGAGCCACGAGAAGCGATAGCCGCTGACAATGTAGAACTCGACTCGCACGGGCAGTTCGGATGGATCGGGGCCGCACGAGGGCACCGACAGCGGCATGATTAGCGCCAACGCCACGCAGACGCCAGCCAGCCGTTCGCGGAGGCTCACAGCCGAAGGCTAGCAGAGATGGCAGGCGCGAGAACACTCAGGTCTGGGAGAAGCCCGACATCTTGCGCGTCGCGAAGCGTGCCAGCAGCGAGCAGACGAGGACGATGCTGACCAGCACGAGCGCGCCGGCCCAGGCCTGGCGGTGCCAGTCTTCGTAGGGGGAAATCGCGTAGGTGAACACCTGCACGGTCAGCGACGAGATCGGCTGGGTGACGTTCGAGCTGAAGAAGCGGTTGTTGAACGACGTGAACAGCAGCGGCGCGGTTTCGCCGGCGATGCGCGCCAGGGCGAGCACGATGCCGGTCACGATGCCGGGTGCGGCGGCTGGCAGCACGACGGTGAAGACCGCGCGGGCCCGCGTCGCGCCGAGCGCCAGCGCCCCCTCGCGCATGGTGCCCGGCACCAGCAGCAGCAGTTCCTCCGTGGTGCGCGCGATGATCGGAATCATCATGATGCCGAGCGCCAGCCCACCAGCCAAGGCGCTGAATTGCTTGAACGGCAGCACGGCGACGCCGTAGGCGAACACGCCAATCACGATGGACGGGACGCCGTTGAGTGTGTCTGCGGCGAAGCGGATGGCCGATGCCATGCGGGTGCCAGCGTACTCCGACATGTAGACGCCGCTGAGCACGCCGATCGGGATGGCCATCGCCGAACCGAGCGCCGTCAGGATGAGCGTGCCGACAATGGAGTTCGCCATGCCGCCCCCGGCTTCGCCGACCGGCGTGGGCATGTGCGTGAAGAAGTCGAGGTTCAGGGCGCGAACGCCCTGCGAGATCACGAAGAACAGGATCATCGCCAGCGGAATCAGCGCCAGCAGGACGGCGCCGGCGCAGAAGCCGACGAACAGGCTCGAGACGAGTTTCCGTCGCAGCATCGCGTCAGGCCTCAACCGCGGCCGGCCGTGCCGCCGTGGGCACGCGAGCCGGTTTCGTGCTGTTGGCCATGCTCCAGATAAGCAGGCGCGACAGACCGTTGACGACAAGCGTGATGATGAAGAGCACGAGCCCGATTTCGGTGAGCGCGTGCAGGTAGAGTTCGTCGGCCGCTTCGGTGAACTCGTTGGCGAGGACGGCCGCCATGGTGTACTGCGGCGCGAAGAGCGACGCCGACACCTGCGGGTTGTTGCCAATCACCATGGTGACGGCCATCGTCTCGCCGAGGGCGCGACCGAAACCAAGCATCACCGCGCCGATGATGCCGGTCCTGGCGTAGTAGAGCGCCGCAGAGATCGCCTCGAAGCGTGTTGCCCCAAGCGCATACGCCCCTTCCCTCTGCGCCATCGGCACGGCTTTCAGCACCTCGCGGGTGACCGACGAGGTGAACGGCACCACCATCACCGCGAGAATGAGCGTGGCCGCCAGCATGCCGACACCAAGCGGCGGGCCGGTGAAGATCGGCAGTGCGCGCAGTCCGTCCGGCAGTGCGGTCTGCAGCCAGCGCACAGCCGGCACGAGCACAAAGATGCCCCACAAGCCGTAGACGATCGACGGGATGGCCGCCAGCAGTTCGGTGACGAACACCAGCGGCTGGCGCAGCCACGGCGGACAGAGCTCGGTGATGAACACGGCGATGCCAATCGCAATCGGCGTCGCGATGGCCAGCGCCAGCACCGACGAGTAGAGCGTGCCCCAGATGAACGGGAGCGCGCCGAATTCGCCGGCGACCGGGTCCCAGGTGGACGAGGTCCAGAAGCCGAGGCCGAACTTCTGGATCGACAACATCGACTGCCGCGCCAGTTCGAACCCGATGGCCGCGACAATGAGAATCAGCAGGGCTCCGAAGAGCCCCGTCCCGATTCTGAACCCCAGGTCTTTGCGCATACGACTACTGCGTCTTCACCTTCTCGAGCAGGGTCAGTTCCTGCTTCACCACGTCGGCCGGCAGCGGCGCGTACCCCAATTGGCTCGCGAACTGCTGACCGTCGGTGAGCGCCCACTTCACGAAGTCGACCATGGCCTTCGACCGCGCCTTGTCCTTCGGGTCTTCGTAGAGGAGCAGCCACGTGAACGACGACACCGGATACGCGCCGGGACCGGCCGCGTTCGTGATCGACACGCGGAAGTCGGCCGGCATCGTGCCGGCCGAGGCGGCCGCGGCAGCGGTCACCGATTCCGTGGAGGCCTTCACGAACTCGCCGTTGGCGTTCAGCACCGAGCCGAACGCAATCGTGTTCTGGAGTGCGTAGACGAGCTCGACGTAGCCGATAGAACCCGGTGTCTGGCTGACCAGACCGGCGACGCCTTCGTTCCCCTTGCCGCCGACGCCGGCTGGCCAGTTGACGGCGGTCGAGACGCCGACCTTCTCTTTCCACTCCGGCGATACCTTCGAGAGGTAATCGGCCCAGATGTAGGTGGTGCCCGAACCATCGGAGCGGTGCACGACGGTGATCTCGGTGTTCGGCAGGGCCACGCCGGCGTTCACCTTGGCAATGGCCGGGTCGTTCCACTTCTTGACCTTGCCCAGGAAGATGTCGGCCAGCAGCGGACCGGTGAACTTGAGGTCCGCCACACCAGCCAGGTTGTAGACCGGCACGTCAGCGCCGAGCACCATCGGGAAGTGGAGAATCGCCCCAGGTGCCGCCTTCAACTGCTCGTCGGTCATCGGACCATCGGTGGCGCCGAAGAACACCGTCTCGTTGCTCACCTGACGGATGCCGCCGCCCGAACCAATCGACTGGTAGTTGATCTCGATCGTCTCGTGCTTCTTGTGGTACTCGTCGAACCACTTCGAGTAGATCGGGTAAGGGAAGGTGGCGCCGGCGCCGTTGATCTGGATCTTCGCACCAGCCGCCGGTGCGGCCGCCTTGTCATCGGTGGCCGTGCCGCCGCCACAGGCCGCCGTCACGACGGCGAGCACCACGGGCGCGACACGGGCGAACGAGCGGAACATCGCAGTCGTCATCGAATCAACCTCTCTAGAAGTTCACGAGCGCATGCACGGCAATCCGCTGTTGCGTCGGGAGAGCCGTGCTGAAGTTATGGAAGGTCTGGCCGTCGTAGTCGACGAGCAGCGCACTGGTCACCGTCCCCTGATGCGGGAACCAGTACGACGCGCCGACAATGGTGCGCGTCCGCGCCTGGTTCGACGCCGACGTGTCCGGTGCCATATGGTCGTAGCGCAGCAGCGCTTCCCAGCCGTTCTTTGCGCGCGGCGTGGCCCACAGCGAGTAGCCGCGTCCACTCACCGACGCTCGCGTGGCCGACGTCTGGTCGGCGGTATCCAGGTACTCGACGCCTGCGTTCAGCCGGGCGTGCTCGAAGGTGGCGCCGACGTCGGCTCGGCGCCGCTCGCCGCTCTTGACGTAGTTGTCCGCGTCGTAGAATCCGTGCACGCGGAGGCCGCGCAACGTCGCACTCCCCTTCGCGAACGGACGGATCGAGGCGCGCACCTGCAGCGCCTTCTGGCCGTTCACCTCGACACGGTTGAAGTTCTCGCCGTTGAAGACCCCGACGAGGATCTCGCCGTAGTTCGACGGCACGTTGTAGCGGAACAGGATGCCCGCGTCAGACGAGGAGAGGTAGCCCTCGCGGTCCGCGAAGACCGTCCCCTGGAAGCGATAGCGATAGACCGTTTCCTGGAGATCGACCCACGGCGTCTGCTGGATGCCGAGGCGCACCCATGACCCCCGCGTCGTCCAGTCGTCGAGGTTTACCTGGGCATAGCCGTACTTCAGGCGATACGTGAGGCTGCCGTTCAACGAGCTGCCGGTGCCGGTCTCACGTGCGATGTCGGGCGTGATGCGGAAGGCGATGAGGTGATTGAGCGAGCCGGTGACGTTGATGTAGGTCCGGCCGACGTTGAACTGGTTCGGATGGTAGCTGTTGCCGTCGGCATCGGTCGCCTCGGGCGACTGCGTGTAGGCGTAGTCGGCAAACAGCACGGCGCCAATTCGAATCGAGGGCGTGTCGTCCGGCTTCGGAGCGGCGGCGGGTGGCGCGACCGGCGCGGGCGTCTGGGCCCGCGCGCTGTCAGCGCCGCAGAGCAGGACCATTACCGAAACCCACGCGAGAACAGCATATCGGGCGAATGACTTCACGACTCCTCCGGCGGTCCGTTACTGAACCTCCCGAAAAGTCTGCCCTAACGCTATCGGCCGTGTGTGTCGGCTGTGCTTCCGACGTGTTACATCCGTGTAAATTGAGCGGCCTAGAAGCTGACCTTCAGTCGCGCCGTCCAGGTGCGCGGCGCACCGTAATGCGTGCCGTTGAAGATGGACAGGAAGTTCAGCAGGTAGGTGGTGTCGAATACGTTCAGCACGCCGGCCTGCAGGTCGACCTTCGTCGTTCCCCGATGGAACAGCTGTCCGCCGGCCATGAGGTCGGCGATAGTGCGCGAGCGGGCTCGGCCGGTCGCCGTGTTCACCAGTGGCAACGCCTGCGGGTCCGCGAAGGTGGCCGCATCAAAGCCTTCGGGCAGTTCGAACGGAATGCCGCTATCGAACCGGCCCGTGGCCGACACGAAGACCTTCTGGCTGGGGTGCTCCCACGTCACGCCGAACTGCGACTGCCAGCGCTGGTCGTGGTCGGCGTAGAACTGCTCGCCGTCGGCCGGCGTCTCCCCTAGGAACAGCCCGCCCGACAGCGGCGCCGTCAGCAGGATCTTGGCGCGCGCCAGGCTGACGTAGCCGTTCACGCCGCGAACCACCGGCACATCGAGCCGCAGTTCCACACCCTGCGCCAGCCCCTGCGACACCGACAGCGGGAACGTGACGGTCGTGTCGAGGAACTGATCCACGTCGGCGACGTTCCGGATGTTCTTCCGGTAGTAGGCGATGTCGATCTTCGCGTGCGAGGCCAGCGCCTGCTGAAGGCCGAACTCGAAGGCGTGCTGCGTCTCCGGTTGGACATCGCCGCTGGCGGCGTTCGGCGACAGGGCGCGTGCTTCCCGCGAGCTCGACAGGAGCAGGTTTTCGGAGAACGGCGGCATGAACAGGCGGCTGTACGAGCCGCGCATCACCGAGCCGGTCTGGTGCACGTGATAGGCGAACCCGACGCGGGGACTCACGGCCGTCTCTTCGATGAGCAGCGAGTAACGGTCCACGCGGACGCCGAGACTGAGGTTCAGGTCTTCGAGCGGCGAGAACGTGTCCTGGACGAAGGCACCCAGGTTCTGCCCAACCTTGCTGCCGTCGAACACGAACGCCTTGCCGCCGTACGCCGGGTCGAACTGCGACTCGAGCGAGCCACGCGCGGTAGCCGCGCCCACCATGGCGAACTGCTCGCTCACCGGATTGCGGTCGTACTGCACGCCGGCCTTCACGCGGTGCATGCCCGACGAGTAGCTGAGCGAGGCGTTCACGCCCTGGTGATCGAGCGTCCGCGTCTGGGTGGCGGCGAGCGGCACCGCCGTCAAGGCGTCGAGCGAGGCGACAGCCGCGCGGCGATACGCCACCATGTCGAACGTGAACCGGCTCCCGATCTGGCGCAGCCAGGTCAGCGTCTGCGAATTATCGGTCAGGTCCTGCGTCGCATCCTCGCCGCGCGCCTGGGCGTCGGGACGGTTCGGCGCCTCGAACATGCTGCCGTTGGCCGAGAACACCGCGCGAACGAAGTCCGCATCGGTCGGCCGGAACTCGAGCTTGCCGGTGAAGCGATGCGCGTTGCCCGAGTTGTGGAGGTTCTGCGTGGTTGGCGAGTCGAGGTAGCGGTCGGTGCGGTTGCCGCCGCCGCTCAGGAAATAGCCAAGGCGCGACGTGAGACGCCCGCCGACCGTGGCGCCGCCGTCGAGCGAGTTGAAGCGGCCAACGTTGAAGCTGGCTTCACCGGTCACCTTGCGCGGATCGTCGAGGCCCGACTTCGACGTGATGTCGACCACGGCCGCCAGCTTGCCGCCATACTCGGCGGGAATACCCCCGGTCATCACGGCCGCCGACTTCACGTACCGCGGATCGAGCGGGTTCGCGAACGCCTCGGTGTACTCGTCGGTCATCGGCACGCCGTCGACGACGTACTGAATCTGGCCGTGCGAGCCGCGCACGTGGATGCGGCCGTTCTGGCTGGGGATGAAGCCCGGCGCCGAGAGCAGCATGGACGACAGTTGCTTGCTCGGCGTCGCGCTCGGCAACTGGTCGATCAGGTTCGCGCCAAGGTCGACATGCGATCCGGTCGACGAGGTCTCGAGCAGCGCGTCGGCTGATACCTGCACCGTCTCGTTCACGGCGCCGATGCGCAGTTGCAGGTCAGCGACAATCGCGACGGTGGAATGGATGTCGAGCACCTGCTGCGCCGGCGAGAAGCCGGAGAGGGCAGCCGACAGCACGTAGATGCCGAACGGGATGTTCGAGAGCGTGTACTTGCCTTCACCGTCGCTGACGGTGTCCTGGCTGGTCTGCGAGACACGGTTCACGATGCTGATGCTGGCGCCAGGCACCGCGAGTCCCTGCGCGTCCTTCACCACACCGGCGACGGTGCCGACGTTCTGCGCCAGCACATCGAGCGCACCGACAAGGACAATGGCGAGCGTGAAAAGGAAAAGACGCCGCGCTGCGCGCAGCCCTGCTGCTGTCATGAAACAACCCTCACCTGAAACGACGAGTACGACCGGACACGTGCCCCCCGACGCGCGTCGCGCGTGCGAAGACCGCACAGGAACTGGCAGCGACTCAGGCGAGCGGAGGGGCGCGGGCAGAACGCCGGGCGACGAGCAGCAGGTCGTCGACGACGAGGGAGCGACTGACGAGTTCGTGCTCGTCGACGGTCGGCACCGATACGCTCGTGGTGGACACAAGCGAGCGGAGCGACTGGTTGTGGCAGATGAAGCAGTGATCCGGTTCCGGGGCCACGGCGTGATCGACGCCGATGTGATGCGCGTTGTGGTTGTGCAGCACCACCACCGGGTTGCACACCGCATCGTCGTCCTCGCTGTGCGTCAGCGCGGATACCGACAGCCAGGCCATGCAGAGTTGCATGGTCAGCGCCAGGATGTAGACGAGGCGTGTCTTGCGGAGAGACTGAATCACTGCCTGTCAGGTTAGGGGGTTGCCGACCGGTGTGTCAACCTGGCGACGACCACCTTGCGCAAGCAGGGCGGCTAGTGCGAGTGCGTGTCGAGCGGGGCGAGGACGATGTACCAGCTCTCGCAGTCCATCGTCGAGCCGCCACCGAGCGTGACGGTGAAGCTCAGGTTGAGCGACGGTACGTCCCAGTGCTGCCGGGCGCGGCTGCCGTCCATCATGATGCGGTAGGGCTGCAGCAGGTTCTCGCGAATCTCGTGCTCACGATGCTCCTCCTGCACGCCCTTGAAGATGGCGAACTCGCGGCGAGGACCGAGGTGCACTTCGAACTGCGGCACGCTGTTGACGTAGTGGTCGTAGATCTTCTCGGCGTAGCGGCCGTCCTGCTGGACGCACGACTGCCAGTTGCCTTCGAGGATGTTCTTCGGGTCGCTGTTGTACGAGATCCATTCCTGCGCGGCGGCCGCCCGCGGCCACGCCAGGGCCAGCACCACCAGTGCGCCCGCCATCGACAGTCTGCCCAGTCCACGACCCACGCTCACCCTCCAGCGACCCGCGACCGAGGCGCAGAATAACACGCGCGGTGATGCGGCCGTAACGCGGAATTAACAGGCCCGACACGACACTGAAACGTCGGGTCTGTAGTGTGAAGGTCATACATGCAGAAGCACCGCGTGCTCATCGTCGAGGACGAACAGGATATCGCCGGCCTCATCAAGCACACGCTGGAGCGTGGCGGCAGCGCGGAAGCAGAGGTGGTGGGCAGCGGTGATGCCGCGCTCAGGGCCGTCACGGCCCGCCCACCCGATCTTGTCATTCTCGACCTGAACCTGCCGGTGCTCGGCGGCTTCGAGGTGTGCCGCCTGCTGCGCCAGCGCTCCGATTCACGGTACCTGCCGATCATCATGCTCACGGCGAAGGGGAGCGAGTCGGACCGGGTCACCGGCCTCGAGATGGGAGCCGACGACTACGTGACGAAGCCGTTCAGCCTGCGCGAACTGGCTGCCAGGGTGAAGGCGGTGCTGCGGCGCTCGACGGCACCGGAAGAGCGTCAAGCCTCGGCGTATCGCGGCACACACCTGGTGGCCGACTTCGATGCCGTCGCCGTGGCCGTGTCCGGAGAGCCGATCAAGCTCACGCGGCGTGAGTTCGAGCTGCTGCGCTACCTGGTGCAGAACAAGAACCGGGTCGTGTCGCGCGACCGGCTGCTCGAGCGGGTGTGGGGCTACGACCGGCTCGTCGAGACGCGGTCGGTCGACGTGCATATCGGCCGGCTGCGCCAGAAGCTCGGCAGCGCCGGGAGCCAGATCGAAACCGCGTTCGGCCTCGGCTACCGCTTCATCGACTGGCGGGCAGACTCATCTTGACCGTCCGGCCTGTAACACCGCTGTAAATTCTCCAAAGCCGCCTGCCGAACAAAACTCTGCCGTAAGATCGTGCGCGGAGGAAGTGCATGCCTGAACCGCAGAGTTACCAGAACCACGTCCGTCGGCTCCCGATGATCTATACCGTGATGGCGCTGATCGTTGTCGCCAATATCCTGTGGTCCGCCTATCGCCTGACGGGCGGGCTGACAGGCGACAACGTCATGGCGTTCCTCGTCAGCCTCGCGCTATTGATCATGGCGCTGTCGGCCCGCACCCAGACGCTAACGGTGCAGAACCGCGTCGTGCGCCTCGAGATGCGCCACCGGTTCCGCGAACTACTGCCGTCTGATGTAGCCGCACGCGCGTGTGCGCTGTCGATTCCGCAGCTCGTCTCGCTGCGTTTCGCGAGCGACGCGGAACTGCCGGAACTGGTGAACGAGGTGCTCTCGGGCCAGCTCACCGAGGCGAAGGCGATCAAGCAGCGCGTGAAGGAGTGGCAGGCCGATCACCTGCGCGCCTAGGCGCGGGGCCGCCGTCTATCCGATGCTGCGGAGGATCGACGGCGGCAGGAACCACCGCAGTGTGCCCGAGCGTTCTGGCGGCAGCGCATCGACGTCGATGCGGCAGACCGCCCCCTTCTTGAACTCGAAGGCACGGCGCGAGCCGGCCAGCCTGGCGGCGAGGCGCCCCAGGTCTGGCTCGTGCCCGACGAGCGCGATACGGGTGCGGCGGACCTGCTTCTGCAGGTCGGCGAGCAGGTCGGAGTAGCGTCCGCCAGGCGCCAGCGCGGTGGTGAGCACCAGCGGCGGCCTCTCGTCGAACACACCGGCCACGGCGTCGGCTGTCTGCCTGGCGCGCACGAGCGGACTCGTCATCACGACGTCGAGCCGGACCTCGAGCCGCTTCAGCCCTTTCGCGGCCTTCTTCATGCGGGCGAGTCCCTCATCTGTCAGCGGCCGCTTCGCATCGTCCGGCCACTCTGGACCACGTTCTTCCGCCACGCCGTGCCGAATGAGGTAGAGCTCGAACATGCCCCTATCTTCGCGCCGCGGATCCGCTTTGTAAACCGGAGTAGTGTAAGGACACCATGCGGCTTGCAGCGATCGACATCGGGACGAACTCCATCCACATGATCGTTGTCCGGGTTCGCCCGGATCTGTCGTTCGAGATCATCGATCGCGAGAAGGAGATGGTCCGCCTCGGCGCGGGCGGCCTCGATGGCCGCGCGCTCACCCCGAAGGCGATGCAGGCGGCGCTGCAGGTGCTGTCCAAGTTCCGCCGGCTCGCCGAGTCGCACCAGGTCGAGCGCACGCTGGCCGTGGCCACCAGCGCGGTCCGCGAGGCGGAGAACGGCGGCGAGTTCCTCAAGGCCATCGTCGATCAGACGGGCATCCGCGCCCGCATCATTTCGGGACCGGAAGAAGCACGGCTCATCCACCTGGCGGCTGCCTACGGCCTCGGCCTGTCGGACGATGTGACGGTGGTGGTGGACATTGGCGGCGGCAGCGTCGAGATCACGCAGGGCACGGGGTCGACGCTGGCCACGGGCAAGAGCTTCAAGCTGGGCGTCATCCGTCTCACCGAGCGGTTTGTCCAGTCGGACCCGATCACCGAGCGCGAAGAGCGCCGCATGGTGCGTTATATCGAATCGGCGCTGAAGGACTACCTGAAGGCGATCACCGCGGCCGGCTTCGACCGGGTCGTCGGCACCTCGGGTTCCATCCTCAGCGTCGGCATCATCGCGGCCACCGAGGAGGACGGCGAGATTCCGGCCAGCGTCCGCAACCGGCGCGTGTCTGCGAAACAGATGCGCCGCGCCCGTAAGGCGATCTGCAGTGCGCCGCTGCAGAAGCGTCTGAACATTCCGGGCCTCGAACCGCGCCGCGCCGACATTTCGGTTGCCGGTTCCATCCTCATCGACGTCATTCTCCATCGGCTGAAGGCGACCGAGATCACGCTGTGCGACATGTCGCTGCGCGAGGGGATCGTGCTCGACTACATCGCACGGCACCGCAAGGAGATTGTGCACGCCGAGCGCTACCCCGATCTCCGGCGCCGCAGCGTCATCGAACTCGCGGAACGCTGCAACTACTCGCCCGAACACTCGCAGCACATCGCGACGCTCAGCCTGCGGCTGTTCGACACGACGCGCAGCATGCACGGCATGACCGACCGCGAGCGCGAGTGGCTCGAGTACGCGGCGCTGCTGCACGACGTCGGCGTGCACATCAGCTACGAGAAGCACCACAAGCACTCGTACTACCTGATTCACAACGGCGATCTGCGCGGGTTCGAACCGCTCGACGTCGAGACCATCGCGCTCATCGCGCGCTATCACCGGCGGGCGGTGCCGACCACGGCGCACGAGGAGTTCAGCGAACTGCCGAAGAAGCGTCGCCACGCCGTTCGCGCGTTGGCCGCGATGCTCCGCCTGGCAGAGGCGCTCGAGCGCAGCCACTCGCAGATCATCACCGGCGTGACCCTGCTGGAGCGCGACGACGACGTCCTGCTCGAACTGCAGACGTCCGGTGACGCCGAACTCGAACTCTGGGCGGCGTCGCGCCACGCGGCTCCGCTCGAGGGCGTTTTGGGCAAGCGGCTGCGCATCGAAACGCCGGCGCTGACCAGGGACCGCAGCGGCGATGAGGCGCCAGTCGGTGTCGGGCGCGAGAGCGGCGGCAGCCAGCCGCATCGTTCGTCGCAGGAAGCCGCTGAGGACGGGCCTGCCAGCCGGACGCGGCGACGCTCACACAGCATGGAACTGGTGGGGCCGCGCGCCATCACCGCAGCGACAAGCCGCGTGGCACGCGCCGGCCGCGGTCAACGCTGAGCGTCGGCGCTTCGACTGACCCTGGTGTAATCGAGGTAGTCACGGCCGGCCACGGTCGAGAGCCGCGCCGTCACTTCGTAACCATTCGCCACACCGGAACGCACGTCACGCGTCGTCACGGGCACCGACGCCGGTAATGGTCCGCTCCTGAACGCCTCCTCGAGCACACGCCCGGTCATCGTCGCGGGTGCAGAGACGCCGAGCAGGCGGAGGATCGTCGGCGCCAGGTCGACGTTCGATGCCGGCACGGCGCTGGTGGCATGCTCGCGGAAGTCCGGCCCGGCGGCCATCAGCGTGTTGTGCACATCCCACCGGCTCGACGTGCCGTGGCCGGCCACGCCGGCCTGAGCAGTCTTCCCGGGAAAACCAGCATCGTTCTTCTCGTCGCTCCAGTTCGCCGACACCAGGATCTCGCCCGCACGCGCGTGTGCACCGCGGGCCACCGTCAGTGCGAGCGTGCCAGGCACGATGCCGTCGGTCGAGCCCGGTGCGCGCGGGCGCGTGAAGATCGCCCCCACCTCGGGCCGCCGTTGCAGCGCCGCCACGATGGCGCCGATCCGGGCCGCGTCCTTTCGGCCGCGCACGTTGATGGCGCCCTCAGTGACGACGATATCGGGGGTGCCGTCGGCCATCGTCTCCGCAAACGGCGTGACGAGCTGAGCCAGCTTCAACTCACCCGTGTGCGTCGAGAAGCCATGGTCGGAGGTAACGATGATATTGGTGCGATCGAGGCGGTTCTGCGCGCGCAGCGCGTCCTCGATGCGTCCAATCTGCGCGTCCACCAACCGGAGTGCGCGACGCGTCGTGTCCGAGCCGACGCCAGTCTGGTGCGCTGTCGCGTCCGGGTCGCCGAACCAGACGGCGGCCACGTCGGACTTGAACTCACCCAGTCCGAACTGCAGGTACGCGTCGACCGCCCAGGTGTTGCGCGCCCCGTTCGGGACGGCCTCTTCCGGACCGGGGCCGATACGCGCGATGACGCGTGCGGCAACGGACTCGGGCCTGATGTAGTCGGCGTTGACGACGGTGCCGCCGTGAATCGGGTGATTCAGCAGCATCGCCGAGCCGCTCGAGCCGGCACCCGGCGTTCTCGAGCGCCTCCCCCAGGGTGGGTGCCGTCAGGAGCACGCCTTCGGCGCGCTCCATCGCCGCGAGGTCTTTCCAGTCGGCGGTGTTGATGCCGCGCGTGGCAGAGGCACGCTCCGAGTAGACGGTGTTGCCGAGGAGTCCGTGCGTCTCGGGGTAGGCGCCGGTGGAGATGGACGAGGCATTGACGCGCGTGACGGTCGGGAACACCGAGTGGTTTTCCTCGAAGACCATGCCGCGGCGGCCGAGCGCCAGCAATCGGGGCATGACGTCGGCCGTCACGTAGTCGGGCCTGAGCCCGTCGATGACAAGGAGCAACTGGGCATTCGGCCCCTGCGCGCCTGCGCGCAGAACGCCGAGACCGAGCAGCACCACGGTGCACAAGCCGGCCGCAATCACGGACCAGCGACGGATCGTTGGCATGCTCCAGTGTGGCGCGTGTCGCCTGCGCTTACCAGCCGAACTTCAGCGCCGCGCCGCCGTTGCCCGCCGTGGGGATCGGCCACCACCCGTCTCATCGACGACGCAAAGAATTTACACGCCGTTCAAACGGCTGGGCAGTACGCTCTCGGGACGGCTGGCTCGAGCGCCTGCCGTCGGCCCCGTCAGGGGAAAGGAGCGCATCGTGGCAGCGAAGACAACCAAGGGTCTGACCGAGAGCAAGCGGGCGAAGCTGGAGAAGAAGCGGACGAAGCTCGAGAAGAAACTGAGCGAGATCGACGCCCTGCTCAATCCGCCCCCAGCCCAGGCCGACGACGAGGCGGCCCCGCCGAAGGCGAAGAAAACGAAGAAGGCCGGCAAAGCTGCCAAGCCCGCCAAATCCGAGGAGAAGGCGAAGTCGAAGAAGCGGTGACGCCGGCGGGTCGGCCACCGGTGAGGTGGCCCGACGTCGCGAGATTTTACACGGCCGAAACCCCCTCGCAAGCCTGTCCGGCTACTCTGGCTGCATGTTACTGACCGCCGCGCTGGTGCCAACGGTTTCCGTGGCCGCCGGCGACGCGCACACCACCACCACCCCCCAGCCGCCGAAGATCGACGTCTCCGGCGTGAATTTCTACTACGGCACGCACCGCGTACTGGAAGACATCGCTCTCAAGATTCAGCCGAACCAGGTGACCGCCTTCATCGGTCCCTCAGGCTGCGGCAAGTCCACCTTCCTTCGGTCGCTCAACCGGATGAACGACATCATCCCGGGCGCTCGCATCGAGGGCACGGTGCTTGTGGACGGTGCGGACATCTACGCGCCGTCGGTGGACGTTGTGGCGCTCCGCCGCAAGGTGGGGATGGTGTTCCAGAAGTCCAATCCGTTCCCGAAGTCGATCTTCGAGAACGTGGCCTACGGCCTGCGCATCAACCGCATGACCTCGTCGAAGGAAGAACTCGGCGGGCGCGTCGAGGCCAGCCTCAAGGCGGCGGCGATCTGGGACGAAGTGAAGGACCGCCTGCACAGTTCAGCGCTCGCGCTGTCGGGCGGGCAGCAGCAGCGCCTGTGCATTGCGCGCGCGCTGGCCATCGAGCCGGAGATCCTGCTGATGGACGAACCGGCCTCGGCGCTCGACCCGATTGCCACCCAGCGGATCGAAGAGCTGATCTACCAGCTGAAAACCCGCTATACCATCGTCATCGTCACGCATAACATGCAGCAGGCGGCGCGGGTGTCGAACACCACTGCGTTCTTCTGGCTGGGACGCCTCATCGAGTGCGACCGGACGGACAAGATCTTCACCGCTCCGTCGGAGAAACTGACGGAAGACTACGTCACGGGGAGGTTCGGTTAATGGAGCCGGTCGAGCGCGTCACGCGCCACTTCCAGGATGAACTGGAACAACTGAACGCACGGCTGCTCGAGATGGGCGGCCTCGCCGAGGAGCACGTGCGCCTCGCCGTGCAGGGGCTCGTGCAGCGCGACCGCCCAGTACTGGAGCGGGTGCTGACCGGCGACGAAGCCGTGAACCGGCTGCACCTCGAGGTGGACAGCCGCTGCTTCAAGCTGCTGGCGCTCTACCAGCCGATGGCGGCCGACCTTCGCACCATCGTGTCGGCCGTGAAGATCAACGCCGACCTCGAGCGGGTCGGCGACCTCGCGGTGAACATCGCCGAGGCGGCCCGGCGCTATGCCAGCCATCCGAAGGTGAAGAAGCTGATCGACATCCCGCTGATGGCCGACATCGCGCAGACCATGTTGCGCGACGCGCTCGACGCGTTCGTGCGCCGCGACGTCGACCTGGCGCAGCACGTGCTGGACGAGGACGACCGGCTCGACGCGCTGAAGACACAGATTTTCCGCGAGCTGCTCACCTTCATGCTCCAGGACCCGACCACGATCGAGCCGGCGCTCGACCTGATCCTCGTCTCCCGCCACCTCGAACGCATCGGCGATCACGCCACCAATGTCGCCGAAGACGTCATCTTCATTGTCTCGGCCAGGGACGTCCGGCACCACAGCGTGCAGGGTCGCCCCTGAACGTCGGTCACTGCCTGCCTCGGCCGCGCACGGCTTATCTTTTCGAATAGAATAAGGCGATGTCCCCAGCGCAAAAGGCGCCGCTCTGCGTCTTCTGCCGGAAACACCCGGTGGAGGCGAAATGGCGGCCCTTCTGCAGCGAGCGATGCAAGCTGCAGGACCTGGCGCACTGGGCGGACGGCACCTATCGCGTGACTGCGGAGCCGGTGAATCCGGCGGTCGAGGTCGGCGACGACAACGAGGACTAGAGCGGCCCATGGCAGACACGCTGACGATCGTCGATAACCGCACCGGCAAGAAATACGAGTTGCCTATCCAGGACGGCACCATCAAGGCCATGGACCTCCGCCAGATCAAGGCGGGCGACGAGGACTTCGGCTTGATGACGTACGACCCGGCCTTCATGAACACGGCGAACTGCAAGAGTTCGATCACCTTCATCGACGGCGACAAGGGCATCCTCCGCTACCGCGGCTATCCGATCGAACAGCTGGCCGAAGACAGCGACCACCTCGAGACGTCGTACCTCCTCCTGCATGGCGAGTTGCCGACCGCGACGCAGCAGTCGTCGTTCAACAATTCGATCACCATGCACACCATGCTTCACGAGAACGTGAAGAAGTTCATGGAGGGCTTCCGTTACGACGCGCACCCGATGGGGATCTTCCTCAGCACCGTTGGCGCGCTCTCGACGTTCTATCCGGACGCCAAGCGCATCAACGACCCCGAGTCGCGCCGCCTGCAGATTACGCGCCTCATCGCCAAGGCGCCCACGATCGCCGCCTACGCCTACCGCCACATCGTCGGCCGTCCCTACATCTACCCGGACAACGACCTCAGCTACACCGGCAACTTCCTGAACATGCTGTTCAGCACGCCGGCGGTCAAGTACCACCCGAACGACGTGCTGTGTCGGGCGCTCGACGTGCTGTTCATCCTGCACGCCGACCACGAGCAGAACTGCAGCACGAGCGCGATGCGCAACATCGGCAGTTCGCAGGCCGATCCGTACGCGGCGGTCGCCGGCGCGTCCGCGGCGCTCTACGGCCCGCTGCACGGCGGCGCCAACGAAGCCGTGCTGAAGATGCTCGACGAGATCGGCTCGGTCGACAAGGTGCCGGACTTCATCAGCAAGGTGAAATCGGGCGAGGCCGGCCACCGGCTCATGGGCTTCGGCCACCGCGTCTACAAGTCGTACGACCCGCGCGCCAAGGTCATCAAGAAGATTGCCGACCTCGTGTTCACGGTCACCGGCAAGAACCCGAAGCTGGAGATCGCGCTCGAACTCGAGCGCATCGCGCTGCAGGACGACTACTTCGTCAAGCGAAAGCTCTACCCGAATGTCGACTTCTATTCGGGTCTCATCTACCAGGCGATGGGCTTCCCCACCGAGATGTTCCCGGTGCTCTTCGCCATCCCGCGCGTCGTCGGCTGGCTGGCCCAGTGGCAGGAGATGCTGATCGACCCGGATCAGAAGATCGCCCGGCCGCGCCAGATCTACACCGGCTACGACACGCGCGACTACATCTCGAAGGACAAGCGGCAGTAGCGTGTTCCGACCGGCTCTTGTCCTGGCGCTGGTGCTGCTGCAGCCTTCTGCGGCAGCGCCGCGCTTCGACTCGAACCGGGCCTGGGACCACCTCCGCGCCGTCGTCGCCTTTGGCCCCCGCCCCGCCGGCTCCCCGGCCATCGACCAGACCCGTCAGTACATCAAGACCCAGCTCGCAGAGCTGAAGGTGAACGTCGCGGGACAGGCGTGGGATGACACCACGCCCGCCGGACGCGTCCACATGGTCAACCTCATCGCGACCATTCCGGGCGCCAGCAAGGACCGCATCGTCATCGCCGGACACTTCGACACCAAGCGCTACCGCGAGTTCCGCTTCGTTGGCGCCAACGATGGCGGCTCGAGCACGGCGTTCCTGATCGAGTTGGCGCGGGTACTGAAGGACCGCAAGAACGCACTCACCATCGAGCTGCTCTTTCTCGACGGCGAAGAGGCCGTGGGGGAATGGCAGGCACCCGACCACACCTACGGCAGCCGGCATTACGTGGACGTGGCGAAGCGCAGCGGCACGCTGGCCTCGCTGAAGGCGATGCTGCTCGTCGACATGATCGGCGACCGCGACCTGCGCATCCGCCGCGACCTGAACTCGACGCGCTGGCTCACCGACGCCATCTGGAGCGCCGCACGCAGCCAGAAGCTCGACGACGTCTTCATCAACGACGTGACGGAGATCGAGGACGACCACCTGCCGTTCCTCGAGGCCGGCATTCCCTCGGTCGACATCATCGACCTCGAGTACGACGCGTGGCACACGCCGATGGACACCATCGACCGCCTTAGTGCCCGCAGCCTGCAGGCGGTGGGTGATGTGCTGCTGGCGGCGCTGCCAGGTATCGAAGCGCGCCTGACGCGGCGCTGAGAGCGGGCTTCAGGTTCCCGGCTCTGGGCTCCAGGCTATGGAAGATGGACGATGGGAAGAGCGGGTCGTAGTTACCGCTTCAGCCGGACCTGGGTAGTCCTCCGCGCGATTGACCCGACCCAACACGGCTGAGTAGGATTCACGCGATGCTCTTCGCGCGGCGCATGATGGTGAAGCGCTCGGGCGGATTGTCGTTGCCCTGTCGCCATCGAATCCACAGGTCCTCTACGTATCCTCGAGCGGCAGCGGCGCTCCGGGAAGCACCTACGGGGCGCTGTACAAGCTGCTCCGGTCGGATGATGGCGGCGCGACGTTTACCGACCTGACCAGCGGCACGCCGAACTACATGGGCTTCCAGGGCGGGTACGACACCGCGCTGACCGTGGATCCGTCGAACTCCTCGATCGTGATTGCCGCAGGACAGTCGGGCGTCAACAGCATCATCCGTTCAACCGACGCCGGCCTGACGTGGACCTCGCTGCACCAGGGGACCGACCCACCCTATGACGGGCCGCATGCCGACCATCATGCCGGCGTGTTCGACGCCAATGGGCGGTTCCTCGACGGCAACGACGGCGGCATCCACCGGCTCGACACCACCTCGCCCATTCACTGGACGTCGCTGAACACCAACATCAACACCATCCAGTTCACGGGCATTGGCCTCCATCCCACCGACCCGAACATTGCCATCGGCGGCACGCAGGACAACGGCACCGACCGCTTCACCGGCAGCCAGGGGTGGACGCGTGTTGAAGGTGGCGACGGCGGCGTGGTGCGCTTCAGCCGGACAAATCCCAGCCGCGTCTATCGGCAGGCGCCCATCCCCTCGGTCGGCGCGGCGAACTTCATTCGGCGCTCGGACGACGCCGGTGTGACGTGGGTGAGCAAGGTGAGCGGCATCACCGACACCACCGGCAGCCAGCACTTCTACGCACCGATGGCTATCGACGCCGCGGACGGTAATCACCTGGTGTTCGGCGGCGTCGACGTGTGGGAAACGACCGACGGGGCTGAGAGCTGGCATGCCCTGAACAGTCCATCGGCAACGCAGATCGATGCTGTCGCGGTGTCGCCGTCGGATCGGGATACGGTCTATGCGAAGGGGCTGGGAGTCTACGCCACCCACAACGGTGGCACGTCCTGGCAGACGTTCACCCCAGATAACCTGTACTACGTCACCGATCTCCAGGTGAGCCCCTTCGACCCTCTGACCGTCTATGCGTCGTCGTCGTGGTTTCGCGGCAGCGGCGGCCCTTATGTCATGAAGAGCTCAGACGGTGGCTCAAGCTGGACCGACATCTCGGGAAGCCTGCCTGATATCCCCGTCTGGTCAATCCGCATCGATCCGACCGGGCCCTGGCGGCTGTACGTCGGCGCCGACGACGGCGTCTATGCGACCGTGAACGACGGGGTGTCGTGGACACGCGTCGGCACCGGCTTCCCGCGCGCGCAGGTCTTCGAAGTGGATCTCAACCTGCCCCTCGGCATCCTCGCCGCAGCCACCCACGGCCGTGGGATGTGGGAACTCGCCATTCCTCCAGCGTATCCGCCCACCATTGCAATGCGGCCGGCAGCCGCCATCGTTGCGGGCGGCGCGCAACTTCGCGCTGGCGTGACACCGAATGGTTACGCCACGACGGCGTGGTTCAACTACGGCGCCTCCATCAGCTATGGCAGCACCACGCCGGTGCAGAATGTGGGTTCAGGAGCGTCGGCACTGTCCATCGGCGGCACCATTGCCGGGCTCACGTGCAACACGACCTACCACTACCGCGCCGTGGCTACGAGCGCGCTTGGCACGACCTGCGGGACGGCGACAATCTTCACCACGGCGCCCTGTGCCTCTGGAGCGTCACTCGTCCAGAACGGCAGCTTCGGCAGTGGCAGTTCGGGCTGGCAGCAATACGCGACGCCGGACAACAGCTACATCGTGTCGAGCACGTCGGGCGGCGTCATGCAGTTCTACCGCGTGCCGCCACCACCAGGCACCTCGAACCAGGCGGTGGTCTTCCAGCAGACCGGGCTGACGCTGGCCGCGAATGCGCCGGTCATCGCGCAGTTCGACCTCGGTAACAGCAGCAGCGTGCGCAAGCGCATCAGCGTACTGGTGCACGACAGCACCTTCGCCGATCTCTCCGTGTGCACGTTCTGGCTGCCGCCGAACCAGCCGCTGACCACCTACGGCCTGCGGACACACACGACGCGCGCCTGGGGCAACGCCACCATCTCGTTCTACGCGGCGACCACCGGCGCCTCCGGCGGCGCCTACCTGCTCGACAACGTCTCGCTCGTCGAGGCCCCGACGAGTTCCGCCACGGACACGCAGTGCGTCGATCCGCTGGTGCCGGCACCATCCGCCGGCGCCGCGACCGGATCGTTCCTCGGCAATGGCGACTTCGGGAGTGGCTCGTTGCCACCCTGGAGCCTCTTCGGGACGATTAGCGGCCAGGTCGCCGGCGGCGAGTTCCAATTCGTGCGCACGGCGGGCAATCCTGCCGGCGTCATCCTCCAGTCGACCGGACAGGCGACGAACGCCGGTGACCTGCTGGCGGCCACGTTCGAACTGGGCAACAGCAGCCCCGTGCGGAAGCGCGTCACCGTGCTGCTGCACGACCTGGACTTCAGCGACCTTGCGGCCTGCACGTTCTGGCTGCCGCCCTCGACGCCGATGGCGACGTACCAGATGCGGGGGTTCGCGACGGAAGTCTGGGAGAACGCCACTTTCTCACTGTATGGCGCAACGGTGGGAACCGAGGGGTGGATCCGATTCGACTCGGCCACGCTGCAGCGAACGCCAGGCGCGGCGCTGCTCGGAACGGAGTGTGTGGAGCCTGCGCCGCTACCGAGCGCTACGCGGTAGCGCGTCTCGCCGGCGCGACTCGTCCGCCCCCGCCGCCAGCCGGATCAACCCGATCCCGACGAGCAGGACGAGCCCCGCCGCCATCGACGCCACACGCACGCCGTGCGCTATCGCCGGCCGCATCACGTCGTCGATGCGCAGGTAATGACCGGCGCGGAACGCCAGCGCGGCATCGTACGAATAGCGACGGCCGGCCAGCACGATGATGCGGTCGAAGACGACGTTCCAGACGAGAAACGCGAACACCAGCCAGAGCAGCACGGCGGTGACGACACGGCGGCGCTCGATCATGCGCCAATCACCTCGTCGATCACGTCACGTATCTGCATGGTGAGCCACGCCGTTTCGTCCTCGGTGATGACATACGGCGGCATCGCATAGACGATGTTGCCGAGCGGGCGGAGCAGGACGCCGCGATCGAGGAACGCCTTGGTCAGCCGCGGCCCGACGTCGTCCAGGTAGCCGCCGGCCGCCTTCGTGACCTTGTCACTCACCAGTTCCACGATGCCGACGCCGCCGAGCACGCGCACATTGCCAACGTTCGGGTGCGACGTCAGCGGCTCGAGCCCGCGGCGCAGCCATCCTTCGAGCTGCCCCACCTTCTCCACCGCGCGTGTGTCGCGAACGAGGTCGAGGCTGGCAATCGCCAGCGCACAGGCAAGCGGATTTCCCGTGAACGAATGCCCGTGGAAGAACGTGCGGGTGCGGTCGTCGCTGAGGAACGCCTCGTAGATGCGTTCGGTGGCGGCCGTCACGCCGAGCGGCATATAGCCGCCGGTCACCGCCTTCGACAGGCAGATGATGTCCGGGGTCACATGCGCATGCTCGCAGGCGAACAGCCGCCCGGTGCGGCCGAACCCAGTCAGCACTTCGTCAGCAATCATCAGCACGCCGTACTGGTCGCACAGACGACGAACGCCGGCAAGGAACTCCGCCGGCCAGACGATCATGCCGCCGGCGCCCTGCAGCATCGGCTCGACCAGCACCGCCGCCACGCTGCCGCCAAGCCGCTCGAGCTGGGCTCCGAGCGTGCTCGCCCAGGACTCAGGCATCAGCGCCACGGGGCAGACGTCCGTTCCAAGACAATCGATGCGGCACGTGCTGCGCGCGAGCCCCATCGGACAGCGGTAGCAATAGGGTGCGTGCGCGCGCACCACGTCGAACAGCATCGACGAGAACGGCTGCGTGAACACCGAGGCTTCGCTCGCCGACATCGCGCCGACGGTGTCGCCGTGATAGGCGTGGTGCAACGTCAGGAATGTGCGGCGCGTCTGCCCCTGGTTGCTCCAGTACTGGCTCGCCATCTTCATGGCGACTTCGACGGCGGTGGAGCCGTTGTCCGAATAGAAGATACGGGTCAGCCCGTTGGGCAGGACTTCAACCAGGCGCTCGGCCAGTTCGACGCCGGGACGATGCGTGCAGTTGGCGAAGATGACGTGCTCGAGCTCGCGCGCCTGCGTGGCGAGCGCCGCGTTCAGCACCGGGTGCGCGTGACCGTGGATGTTGACCCACCACGACGAGGTGCCGTCGAGCAGCCGCCGGCCATCGTCGGTGTAGAGATAGATGCCCTCGCCTCGCACGATCGGGATCGGCGCCGGACGAGTAAGCATCTGCGTGTATGGATGCCAGAGGTGTGCGGCGTCGCGCGCCGCGAGGTCGGAGGCCGGCGAGCGGCCGGGTCGCTGCTCGGTCATGACGCGAAGTACTGATCCAGTTCGGCCATGCCGCGCAGGCTCGTCGCCGCGGCCTGCAGCGCTTCTGGCGTCAGCGGGTCGAGCCGCGGCAATTCGCCAACGACCGTGGCGTGCGCTCGGGTTTCGATCGCGATGCGGTTGTCAGGATTCGGGTCGCCGACCATCACGATGCCGGCAATCGGGATGGCGCGCGCGCGCAGCGCCTCAACCGTCAGCAGCGTGTGGTTGATGGTGCCGAGGCCGCTGCGTGCGGCAATCAGCACTGGCAGGCCGAGCACCATGATGAGGTCGACCATCAGGTCGTGCTCGTTGAGCGGCACGAGCACCCCGCCGGCCCCTTCGACAATCCAGTGGGTCGTGTCGTCGCGGCTCCACGCCAGGTCCATCAATGGCGCCAGCGAGATCGCCGTGTGAGCCAGCGATGCCGACAGGTGGGGCGAGAGCGGACGTGGTAACCGCACGCCGTCGTGCAGCACGCGGTCGTTGCCGACGCCACTCAGGCGCTGCACGTCGGCCGTATCGTCGTCCTGTTCGATGCCGGTCTGCACCGGTTTCCAGTAGCGCAGGCCAGGCACTTGGGCGAAGCGGTGCAGCAGCGCCGCCGAGACAACGGTCTTCCCGACGCCGGTGTCGGTGCCGGTTACGAAGATGCCGCGGAGCACAGCCCAGCCTCCTTCATCGCGGCGACGAGCAGCGCCGCGAATTCATCGACCATCGACATGTTGATGCCGACGTTCACCGAGACGCGCAGGCGCGCCGTGCCGGCCGGCACCGTCGGGGGACGGATGGCGCGGACATCGAACCCTTCCATCTGAAGCGCCGACGCTAGCGCCACGGCGGCATCGTTGGCGCCGATGTGCACCGGGATGATCTGCGACGAGCTGTCGGCCACGTCGAGTCCGGCGGCGCGCAGCCGCGACCGCAGGCGCCGCGCGTTCGCCCGCAGCCGCTCACGGCGGGCCGGTTCATCGGTGATGACCTCGAGGCTCGCGAGCAGGGCGTGCGCCATGGCCGGCGGTGAGGCGGTCGAGAACACGAAGGGACGCGCGCGCTGGACCAGATATTCGATTGCCCACTCCTGGCCGGCGACGAATGCGCCGCCGACGCCCAGCGCCTTGCCGGCCGGGTTCATCGACAGCAGCACCTCGGCCGACACGCCGTATTCCTCGATGAGTCCCGTGCCCTTCGCCCCGTAGATGCCGACCGCATGTGCCTCGTCGACGAGCAGCAGCGCGCCGGTCTCGCGGCAGAGCCGTGCGTAGTCGGGCAGCGGCGCCTCGTCGCCGTCCATGCTGAAGAGCGATTCGACCACCACGAAACGGTGCCCCGTGCACGGGGTGTCGGCCAGCAGGCGCGCGAGCGCGTCGACGTCGTTGTGCGGAAAGACGACACGGGCCGCTCGCGAGAGGCGAACGCCGTCGATGAGACTCGCGTGGTTCAATTCGTCGGAGAAGATGACGTCGCTCGCGTCGGGAAGCGTCGTGAGAACGGCCAGGTTCGCCAGATAGCCGGACGAGAAGAACAGCGAGCGCTCGGTTCCCTTGAAGGTCGCAAAGCGCCGCTCGACGGCGGTGAAGACGCTGCGTTCCCCGCGGAGCAGGCGTGAACCGGTGCTGCCGGCGCCGTCGGCGGCAAGGCCGGCGGCAAACGCGGCGACGACCTTCGGATGGATGGCGAGCTTGAGGTAGTCGTTCGACGAGAGGTCCACCCCGACGGGCGACCGCATCGTCCGCAGGAGATCGTCGGCGCGCAGGTCCGCCAGGCGTGCCCTGACCCGCGATTCGAGGGAGGAATCAGCCGGCATGCACTGTATCGACGACGCCGGGAGTGAGTCGCATCCCAAGCTTGTCGAACAGTTGCTCATCGTGAGATTCGCCGGGGTTCGGCGTGGTGAGCAACCGCTCGCCGAGGAACACCGAGTTGGCGCCCGCCAGGAAACAGAGGGCCTGCGCCTCGTCACTGAGCTGCAGGCGGCCGGCGCTGAGGCGCACGAACGACATCGGCATCAGGATGCGGGCGGTCGCGATGGTGCGCACGAGCTCGAGCGGATCCTCGGGCGCGGTGTTGGCGAGCGGGGTGCCGTCCACCGCCACGAGCATGTTCACCGGCACGCTTTCCGGATGCGGATTGAGGCTCGAGAGTTGCTTCAAAAGGCCATAGCGGACCTTGCGGTCTTCACCGAGCCCGATGATGCCGCCGCAGCAGAGCGTGATGCCTGCCTGCCGGACGCGCGCCAGCGTTTCCAGACGATCGTCGTAAGTGCGGGTGGTGATGATGTTGCCGTAGAACTCGGGCGACGTATCAAGGTTGTGGTTGTAGGCGGTCAGGCCGGCATCGGCCAGCTTGTTCGCCTGCTCCTGCGTGAGCATGCCGAGCGTGCAGCACGCTTCCATGCCGAGACCGCGCACGACGCGCACCATGTCGAGCACGCGATCGAACTTGTCGTTGTTCGGCACGTCGCGCCACGCGGCGCCCATGCAGAAACGCACAGCCCCCTGCTCCTTCGCCCGCGTCGCGGCGTCGGTGAGCTCGTCGAGCGACACCAGGTCCTGGCGGCCGACGTCGGTCTTGTAGTGAGCCGACTGCGGACAGTACGAGCAGTCTTCCGGGCAGCCGCCGGTCTTGATGCTGAGCAGCATGCAGCCCTGCACCTCGTCCGTCTTGTGGAAGGCCCGGTGGGCCACCTGCGCGCGGAACACGAGATCGGGTAGCGGTGCGGTGTAGATCGCCTCGATGTCGGCGAGGGTCCAGTCGTGGCGGAGGTCAGGAGAATTCACAGTGGGCCTAGGTTGGTCGAGTGTAACAAGAACCACGCAAGCAGGGCCAGCACGGCCACGGCAATTACGGCGTAGATCAGGGTGGAACCGCCGCGCCCCTTCGGGGCGACATACGGCTGGTATTTCGCTTCGGTCGTCGCCGTGCCACAGCGATAGCAGATAAGGGCCTTGGCGGCGATGTCGGTTCCGCAGTTGCGACACGTCATGCGTGTCCCAGCGTACAACAGCCTGGGCGCCCACTGCATGGCACGCTGGGACGTGCGGTATAGTGGCCACGGTCCGGCTCACGGACCGCAGGAGGCCACGTGCGCGCCCGGACTCGAGCCCTGATCGCGTCGATGTTCACGCTGCTGGCTGTCGCCTCGGCGGCCTCACCAGCGTTTGCCCAACCGCGCCGATCCGAGGCGCTGGCCGCCGAGTCTGCGTCCATTCGCGCCTGGGACGCCACCGTCGACGCCATGCTGCGCACCGGCGACCTCGAGGTGCGGCACGCCGAGGCGGACACCCTGCTGAACGGTCGCACCCATGTGCGCCTGCAGCAGTTCCATCACGGCCTGCCGGTCTACGGCGCCACCCTCACCAGGCAGACCGACGACATCGGCGCCACCCTCTCCATCTTCGGCACCACCTACCGCAGCATCGACGTCGACGTGCGTCCGGTCCTCACCGTCGCGGATGCGGCCGCGGTGGTTGCGGCCCGCACTGGCGTCGACCTCGGCCCGGAGCGCCCACCCGTGCTGGTGGTGCTGCCGGTCGAGGACGGCTTCAGGCTTGTCTACCGCGCCTCGGCGTTCACGGCGGAGGGCGGCACCGAGTTCTTCATCGATGCCCGCGACGGCACGGTGCTGGAGGAACTCGACGCGGCACAGCGGCAGTCGGCCGTCGGCATCGGCACCGGGGTGCTCGGCGATCAGAAGAAGATGAGCGTCAGCTCCGGGACCGGCACCTTCACGACTAGCGATCTGCTGCGCCCGCCGTCGCTCGTGACGTTCGACATGGGCGAGAACCTGCAGCGCACACTCGACTTCCTGAACGGCCGCATCTCCCTCGGCAGCGCCGACCGGGCGGCGGACAGCGACAACACCTGGACCGACGCCGCCGCCGTCGATGCGCATGCCTACGCCGGCTACTTTTACGACTACTACTTCAAGCGCTTCGGACGCCGCGGCATCGACGACAACAACTTCCGCATGCTGAGCCTCGTGCACACGGTGCCGCGCGCCACGGTGCTGCAGCAGAGCAACGCGGTCATCAACACGTTCTACCTGAACGCGTTCTATGCCGGGAGCGGCATCATGGTCTACGGCGAGGGGCTGCCGGCCAACGTCACGGCCGGGGGCCAGCGCTGGAACTTTCTCTCCGGCGCGCTCGACGTCGTCGCGCACGAGCTGACGCACGGTGTGACGGACTTCACGTCGGGCCTCCTCTACCGCAATGAATCGGGCGCCCTGAACGAGTCGTTCTCCGACATGATGGGCACCGCCGTCGAGTTCTACTACCAGGCAGCCGGCACTGGCCCGCTGCGCGCCGACTACCTCGTGGCCGAAGACGTGGTCACGCCGGGCGGCATCCGCTCGATGGAGAACCCGGCAGCCTACGGGCAGCCCGATCACTATTCGCGGCGGCTCATCCTGCCGCTCAGCAGCGACAACGGCGGTGTGCACACCAACTCCGGCATCCCGAACCAGGTCTACTACCTCGCCATCGAGGGCGGCACCAACCGCACCTCCGGACTGAGCGTGCAGGGTGTGGGCGTGAGCAACCGCGAGCAGATCGAAAAGACGATGTACCGGGCGTTCACGCAGATGATGCCGGCCGATGCGAACTTCGCCGTCGCACGCGCCGTCACCATCCAGGCCGCCACCGACCTCTACGGCGCCTCGAGCGCCGCGACCCGCGCGGTCACGCAAGCCTGGACCGCCGTGGGAGTGAACTAGATGCGTCGCATCCTTGCGCTAGCGGGGGCGCTGCTGCTGGCGACCGGCACTGCACACGCCCAGTCGGACCGTATTCGGATCGTCGTGAACGGCAGCGTCCAGGTCGCACCGGGCTCGTTCGGGCAGCAGTTCACGCTGACGCGCAATGTCGAGGCAGCCCAGGTCACCACCGACCTGTCGCTGGCCACCGGCGGCGTCTTCGAGGCAGGCGCACGACTGCGCCTGCACCGGCGCCTCAGCATCGGCGTTGTGGGATTCGTCGCATCGGCCACCGCCAGTGGCACCCTCGACGCGAAGCTGCCGCATCCGCTCTACTTCAACCAGCCGCGGGATGTCACTGGAGACCTGAGTGGGTTGACCCACAAGGAACGCGGCGTCCACGTCGAATTGGCGGTGCCGCTGCGCGTGTCGAGGCGCGACGAGCTCATCCTCATCGGCGGTCCCTCCTACTTCAACGTCGAGCAGGCCCTCATCACCGACCTCACCTACTCGGACAGTTACCCGTATGACACCGCGACCCTGGACGACACCACCCACACGACCGCGAAGAAGGGCGGACCGGGCTTCAACGTCGGCGCCGAATGGACTCGCCTGGTGAGCCGCTCGGCCCGCGTCGCTCTGCTCGGCCGGTATTCCGGAAGCACCGTCACGCTGAAGGCCGCCGAGGGGAACGAGTCCAAGGTGCACGCCGGCGGCGTCCAGATCGGCATCGGGCTGCGGTTCGCGTTCTAGCGGGGCACCTGGCTACCGCCCGATCTAGAATGGAAAGCTCAATGCCTACTCTCTTTGAAAAAGTGTGGAACGCGCACGCCGTGCGCACGCTTCCCAGCGGCCAGACCCAGCTCTTCGTCGGGCTGCACCTGGTTCACGAAGTCACCAGCCCGCAGGCGTTCGACATGATCCGCCAGCACGGCTGGGGCGTGCCCTACCCGCAGCGCACCTTTGCCACGGTCGACCACATCGTCCCCACCAGCTCCCAGAAGCGCCCCTTTCTCGACGTCACCGCCGAGGAGATGACGACGGCGCTGGAGCGGAACTGCCGGCAGTACGGGATCCAGTTGTTCGCGCCGGGCGATGACCTCGCCGGTAACCAGGGGATCGTGCACGTCATCGGACCGGAGATGGGACTCACCCAGCCGGGCATGACCATCGCGTGCGGCGACAGCCACACCTCCACGCACGGCGCCCTCGGCGCCATCGCCTTCGGCATCGGCACTTCGCAGGTGCGCGACGTGCTGGCGTCGCAGTCGCTGGCGATGGACCCGCTGAAGGTGCGGCGCATCGACGTCAACGGCACGCTGAAGCCTGGCGTCTACGCCAAGGACGTCATCCTCACCATCATCCGCCGCCTCGGCGTGAACGGCGGCGTCGGCTACGCCTACGAATACGGGGGGTCGACCATCGACAACATGACGATCGATGAACGCATGACCGTCTGCAACATGTCGATCGAAGGCGGCGCCCGCGCCGGCTACGTCAACCCCGACGAGAAGACGTTTGCCTACCTGAAGGGACGCACATACGCGCCGAAGGGTGAGGCGTGGGACCGCGCCGTGGCGTGGTGGGCGTCGCTCGCCAGTGACGCCGATGCAACCTACGACGACCACGTGGTGATCGACGCCGCGACGATCGAACCGACCGTCACCTGGGGCATCAATCCGGCGCAATCGGTCGGCGTGAACGAAGCCATCGCCACGAAGGACCAGGAAGCGCTCACCTACATGGGCTTCGCGGACGGCCAGAAGGTGGCCGGCACCAGGATCGACGTGGCGTTCATCGGATCCTGCACCAACGGCCGGCTCTCGGACCTCGAGGAAGCCGCGAAGTTCGTGAAGGGGCGCCACGTCGCGCCGCACGTCAAGGCGTTGGTGGTGCCGGGCTCGCAGGAAATCAGCCGCAAGGCCGAAGCGATGGGACTCAACACCATCTTCACCGCCGCTGGCTTCGAATGGCGCGGTGCAGGCTGCTCGATGTGCCTGGCAATGAACCCCGACAAGCTCGTCGGCAACCAGATCTCGGCGTCGTCGTCGAACCGCAACTTCAAGGGACGCCAGGGGAGCCCAACCGGCCGCACGTTGCTGATGAGCCCCGTCATGGTGGCCGCCGCGGCGATTGCCGGTGAAGTGACCGACGTCCGCGAGATGCTCGAAGAGGTGCACGCATAATGGCGTCGATCACTGCGATCTCCGGTCGCGCGCTTCCGCTGCGCGGCAATGAACTCGACACCGACCGCATCATGCCGGCGCGGTTCCTCAAAGCGGTGACCTTCGACGGACTCGAGCATCACGTGTTCGAGGACGACCGGAAGGACAACCCGAACCATCCGTTCAACAGCGCCACCTACAACGGCTCGGCGCTGCTGATCGTGAACGAGAACTTCGGCTGCGGTTCGTCGCGCGAGCACGCGCCGCAGGGGCTGTTGCGCTGGGGCATCAAGGCGATCGTCGGCGAGAGCTTCTCGGAGATCTTCCGCGGCAACTCGGCGGTACTCGGCATGCCGTGCTTCACCGCCGACAAGGCGTCGATCGAGGCGCTGCAGGCGCTGATCGAGAAGGCGCCGGAGACGGTCGTCGATGCACGCGTTGACACAGGCGAAATCACCGCCGGCTCGCTCAAGGTGCAGGGCCACCTGCCGGCCGGTGTGCGCGACGCCTTCGTCACCGACAAGTGGAACCCCACCTCGATGCTGCTGGCCGACTACGACACGGTTCGCGCGACCGCATCGCAGCTGCCGTACGTGGCGGGCTTCTAGCAGGCTCCGGGCGCTGGGCTCTGGGCTCTGGGCTCTGGGCGTAGTGTCCGACTTCAGGCCGACCCGACGAGGCCCGGCTGACGCCGGGCACTATATCCCTTTTCCTCTTTTGTCCATCGCCTGAAGCCAGGAGGCTGAAGCCCGAAGGCGGCACGGCTCCCCTACTCCCCTAACAGCGCCGTCAGCGTGGGCGTCAGCGCCGGCCCCAGATCGTCCACCTTCGCGATGCGCGTGGCGTTCGTGTAGAACTGCGACACGTCGTGGCCGATGCCGATGGCCGCCAGTTTCACCGGCGAGCGCCGCTCGATGTGCTGCACCACCGCCGCCAGATGGCCGTCCAGGTAATCGAAGCCGTTGGCCGCGAAGGTGGCCTCGTCCATCGGTGTACCGTCCGACACCACCACGAGGATGCGGCGCTGCTCGGGGCGGGCCAGCAGGCGGCGATGCGCCCAGGTGAGCGCCTCACCGTCGATGTTCTCCTTCAGCATCTCGTCGCGCAGGAACAGACCGAGCGCACGCCGCGCCCGGCGCCACGGCACGTCCGCTCCCTTGATGACGATGTGCTCGAGGGCGTTGAGGCGGCCGGGGCTTTCGGGATAGCCGGAATCGGCCCACTGGCGTGCGGGCTCGCCGCCGTCCCACTCACGCGTCGTGAAGCCGAGCACTTCGTATTTCACGCCGCAGCGTTCGAGGACACGCGCGAAGATCTCGACGGTCAACGCGGCGATCTTCATCGGACGGCCGGCCATCGAGCCCGAGTGGTCGATGAGCATCGACACCACGGTGCTCGGAAACGGCGACTCGAATTCGAGCTTGAACGGCCGTGTGGCGCCGCCGCTGGCAATGAACGCCGGCAGGCGTGACGAGTCGAGGAAGCCGTCCTCCTGATCGAAGCGCCACTCGCGTGTCTGCTTCGCCATCAGCACGCGCATCAGCCGCTTGGCGAGCCGTGCCACCAGCGAGCGCACCTGGCTGAAGTCGGCATCGAGCGCCAGCCGCAGGCGCTCGAGTTCTTCCCGGCTGGCCAGCGCGGGTGCCTGCACCACCCGGTCGAACTCGGTCGTGAACACACGGTAGCCGATGAGCGCCGCCACCGGGTCGTCATCGCGGCGAGGCGCCTGGCCCTCGCCGCTCGTGCCTGTCACCGGCGTCTCACGCGCCTCAGCCTTCGTCCGGCCCGGCAGCGCGTAGCGGCCACGCCGGATGTCGATGCCACCGGGCGGAGCAGGAATCGTGAACTGGTGCCCTGCGGTGGGCGCGACATCGGCGGGTATCTGTCCACGTGCCGACGTGCTCCAGCGCGCGGCCGCGGCAGCAAAAGTCGCCTCGTCGGCCACCAACGGCCCGAGCGCACGAAGCCGATCGAGCAGATCGGAGGCAAGTGCCGCACGGGATGCCGCAACCAGCGCGCACTTCTCGGGCGGTGCGTCGTGGCCATCGAAGCACTCGAACGCCCGCCAGCGCAGGCCGTCATCGTCGAGGCCGGGAAAGCTCAGCAGGTTGTGTGCGACACCGGCCAGCCAGCGCACACCCAGCGCATCGAGCCGGGCGTGCAGCAACGAGGCGTAGAGGGCGGCGGCCAGCGACTCGGCCGGCTGGTGCACCGCGTGCAGTTCGTCGTGCTGGAAGCGCGAGCGCAGGGCGGCACGGTCGGCCGCGGCCCGAAGCGGACCGATGGTGACGGCGTCTGCCTGCAGCAGGTCGGTGTCGGCGTCTGGCGCTTCGCCGAGCGTGCGGGTGCAGGCGGCAATCGCCCCGAGCGTGCGGCTGTTCACGTCAGCGAACCGGCGGACCGGCGGGCGCGGCGTCGGACGGCAGGTCGTGCCCGATGCAGCGTTGGTAGTCCTCGGCCACCAGCGCGCGCTCGTCCTCGTCGCAGCGGTTCAGGAAGGTGAGCCGGAACGCGAGCGCCAGGTCATGGAAGAGCGTCATGTTCTCAGCCCAGGTCACCACCGTGCGCGGCGACATCACGGTGGACAGATCGCCATCGGCGAAGCCGCGGCGTGTAAGCGACGCCAGCGCCACCATCGCACTCACCGTCTGCCTCCCCTGCTCCGTTCTGTGCCGCCACCTGCTCGACATGGCTCGACTTGCCGGTGCCGTGGCGCCCCTGCACCAGCACGCGGCGGTTGTGCAGGAAGCCGGCAAGCAGCGCCAGCGTCGTCTCGCGCTCGAAAATGTAGCCCGGATCGACCGGCGGCACGTGCTCGTCGACGACCGAGAACGCGGGCACCTGCAGATCAGTGTCGATGTGGAAGACGGCGCGGGCGGAGACGGTGAGGTCGGGAAGGTTCGGGTCCACTACCGTCATTCTACTGGGCGGCCTTGGTCTCACTTGGCGCCCATGGAGGCGGCGTGGTTCCAAGGCGCCAGTGGCACCGTGCCTCACCACTCCTGACTGCCGACCCGATCTTCTTTCCTTATCGATAAATACTGAAATACACATATTTATCCATACTAAATTAGATTGATGAGCTTGCCAGAGCTTCGGGACGCGACAGGCACAGCGCCAGCGCGAGGTGTGTCGCGATGGGCGCGAGGCCTCGAGTTGGCACTGGCTGCAGTGACGTTGTGGCCCACGTTGGCAGTAGCCACGGTCTTCGCGAAACGGTTGCAGTACCCCATGGATCTCGAGTGGTGCGAAGGCGGCAGCCTCTACATGGCGTGGCGCGTGTTGCATCACCTCCCCGTCTATGTAAAGCCGGGCGACGTCTACGCGCCGTTCCCCTACCCGCCAGGACACACACTGGCACTCGCCCTCGCCGGCTACCTTGCCGGCGGTCTCGACTATGGTCCGGCGCGAGCTGTCTCGATCCTGTCGTTTGCCCTCGTGTGCGCTGCGCTCTTCGTCGTCGTTCGTCGCGAGTTCAGCGACGCGGTCCGCGGGGCCGTCGCCGGCCTGGCGACAGTCGGCCTGCTGACCTGCGCGTTCCCCACGACCGGGGGATGGTACGACCTGGTACGTGTCGACTCGATGATGCTGGCGTTCGCCGTGCTGGCGGCTGCGCTGGTCTCGACACCATCGCCTGGCTGGTGGAGAACGATTGCCGCCGCCATGGCGATCACCATCTCCGTCTACACCAAGCAGACGGCGGCCTTCTTCGCCGTGTGGATTTGCCTCTTCAGCCTGGTGCGCAACTGGCGCGATGGTGTGCGTCTGGCATTGACTGCCTTCGGCATGTGCGCGGTTACGCTCGGAACGCTCTACTCGGCGACGCGGGGCCAGTTCTGGTTCTGGATCTTTGCGAACCTGACCTCGCACCCGATCGAGGCTGCTGGCGTGCAGGACGGCCTGATGGTCGCCCTGCACTTCGCGCCGTTTGCGCCGTTGCTGCCTCTGGTGTTTGTGGGTCTCGCGTGGCGACGACAGGCGAGCGCTGCCACCTGGTTGTGGTTCGGCATGCTGCTGGCGTCCGTGCCTGCCAGCCTGCTGCCGTACGCCAAACACGGCGGGTGGACCAACGACATGATCCCGGTGATCGCGTTGATCGCCCCGGTCACCGTGCTGATGCTCGCGGACCTGACGAGGCGCCAGACCCGGTGGGCGGACGCCACGCGCATGGCCGGCATCGCGGGGGCGATCGTCTTTCTCTGTCTGCGACCGGTCCACGTGAGCGCCTTCGTGCCAGACCAGCGGGCATGGGCGGCGGCGCAGGGACTGAACAGCCTCGTGGCGAGGCTCGACGGCGGCCTGCTGGTCCCGCAGCTCGCCTTTACCCCGGCGCGCAACGGACAGACCAATCCTCACTGGCACCGCATGGGACACGCCGACCTGGTCTGGAGTCATCACGACGTTGACGAGGACTGGGCCGTCATCCGCTCACAGGCTCGCTATGCGCTCCTGAACCAGTTGGATCGCGGCGACTTCGGCATGGCCATCAGGCGCCACTTCCGGCTCGTGACGCCGTTGCCTGACGATATTCGGGTCCGGATGATGACGGGGGGCGGCGTGGTGGACCTGGATCAATTGTGGGAACGGCTGCCGCAGGCCGGTTCCGCTCCGTAAGACAAAACCCGCCAGGCACAGCGTGGAGCTGTACCTGGCGGCGTGGTCAGGGGCTCAATTGTGGCGACACGCTTACGGCTTCGGGCGCGTGCTGATCCAGACGTTGCGGTAGATGCTGCCAGGGATGGTGGCTGACTCGGTGCCGCTGCGGCCCGACGGCGTCCCGATGAACGCGTAATGCGGCTGCGGGTTGTATGAGCCGTTGTTGCTGCTGCGCGTGATGTCATAGATGAGCCGACCGGTTGGCCCGCCCTCGTTCACCGTCACGCGAACCGACCTGCCCCAGGTGTAGCGCCAGTAGTACCAGGTGTTCGGGTCGAGGTTCTTCACCGAGATCAGGCGCTGGTCGGTGGTCGGCTCGTAGCGGACCGAGGTGTCAGTCGCCGAGCCATACAACACGCGGTAGGTGATGGAGTTGGGCGGCGAGCCGCCAGTGCCGCGGTACTGCACATCGACGCGGTAGTCGTTGGTGATGTATTCGTTGGTGTCGGGGTTGCCCTGCATCATGCCAAACACCTTCGACTTGTCGCCGGACGCATTGGTGCGAAGCCCCTTGATCTCCATCGCGAACTCGCCGCTCTGGATCGTCTGCGGGATGGCATAGCGGACGTAGCTGCCGGTCGTCTCGAGCCGGACGCCGTCACCGGTGAAGGTCACCGGGCCAACGGCCTGGCCAACGGTGGTGCCGTTGTACAGCGGATCGAACACCTCGTTGCCGCGGATGTAGCCGCCCTCGGACGAAATGAACGAGCCGTTGGCCGACCACGGGCCGGCGTCGTTGCCGTATTCCGCACGCGCGCGCCAGGTATGGCGGACCTTGAACTCGAGCTGGTTGGTGACCTTCCACGACGCGGCACCCACCGGCCCTGAGTCCTGCACTATCGTGCCGGCGGGGTTCAACACCTGGAACCGGTACGCGAGGGCGCCCGGCAGGGTGGCGCCGTACTTCACCGAGGCGGCCCCAACGACCAGCGTCGGCGCATCGGTCTGCTGGGCATCGTTGAGCGGCGACGCCAGCGTCGGGGCTGAAACCTTCAACGTCGAGCCGTCAGCGGCGGCGGCCGCATTAGCGGCTGCGGCGCCGGTGGGCGACGTCGGGGTCGATGACTGGCGGCTGCACGCCATGGCCAGCGCCAGCAGCGCTGCAATGCCTGAAACCGTAAACCTTCTGGACATCCGAGAACTCCTGCCTTGATGCGAGTGATGAGGTCGAGTGATTTCGCGCGATCGAACTAGAAACGCAGGCGGAAGCCGAGGCCGGCCTGAACGCCGCCCACCTTGAGATCGGGAACCGCGGGCAGGTCGGTCTTGCCTCCCGCATAGCGCACGAAGATTCCGAGCAGGTAGTTGGGGGCGAGACGGTAGTTGCCCTCACCGCCGATGTTGAAGCCGATGGCGCTCTTGGACTGCGAGGCTGTGGCGGTGGTCAGGTTCTGCGTCCCGGCGGCGACGGTGGCCGTGGCCAGATCGTGCTTCACGTTGAAGATCGACGGCCCCCCGGCCAGCACGAGTTCGAGCTTGTCCGACACGGGATGGAACCACACGGCCTGCAGGTGCACGCCGAGCTGCGAGTGCTTGAGCCCCGAGGCGGTCGCCGTCACGGTCTTGGGACGATTGAAGAAGAGCAGGTCGGGAATCGACGCCACGATCTGGCTGTCGGACGAGCGCGCGTTGAAGTAGGTGAACCCGACGGCGACGCCGACGCTGGGCATCACCCGGTAGCCGACCGACCCGCCGAACACCGGCCCATTGTGAATAGGCTGGCTGGTCGTCACGGTTGCCGTTTCGTCGTAGAGGCTGAAGCTGGTGGACGAGCTCACGGTGCGCTGCGTGGGCTGCGCGCCGAACTCGATGCTGGCGAACAGCTTCTGCTGGGGCGCGGCACTCTGCGCGTGCGCCTGGTGCACCCCGGCCAGCAACAAACCCGCCACGGTGATTCCTGCCAAAGTCGACTTCGTCACACGATTCCTTTCTGCTCGTCGGTTGTAAGGGCACTGCATCATCTGGACTCGCCGGACTTCTCGCGGGCCGCCCTGCCGCCCGCGAATTCGAGCACCATGATGTTCTTCAATGTCAGCGATACGGTGTCCGACCGACGGGCGTCGCGAAGCAACGCCCGGATGCCCTCGAAGATGCGTGCATCCTCCGCGGGCAGATCTTTCTCTTCGAGCACGTCCTGTATGACCAGTTCGAGTCGATTGGCCGTCATCGAGTCGTCAAAGGCAATCAGCGCCCGACCGTCTGACAGTGGCACCAGCATCACGCCAGTCCGCTGCTCCAGCGTTCGGGTCGGATTCACCACGATGACGGCCTTGGCGCCGAACGGCACGAGCTCTGCCGGCGGATGTGGTTGATCGGCGAGTTGCGGCTGCGTCACCCGCACGACCGCACGGCTCAAGTCGTGATCGACCGACTCGAGCGCTTTGATAATGTGTTCGGGGAGAGTCAAGGTCACAGGGCGCGACGGCCCCGTGAACTTGCGTGGACGCCCTCGTTTGGGTGTGAGCGATTGAATCGACAAACTCAAGATTATTAAGGAGTATTCACGACAAGGACTTTCGTTTCAACTATAAATTCCATCTCACGTCCCCGCCGTCTCCTTCGCCACCTCGAGGAACGCGTTGGCGGCATGCGACCGGTGCGCGCTGCGGCACACCAGTGTGAGCTGTCGCTTGCGCGAAATGCCCTGCACCGGCACGGCCACCAGGCGCCCGCTGGCGATCTCCATCACCGCACAGCGCCGTGGCAGCAGCGCTACGCCGAGTCCCAGTTCCACCGCGCGCTTGATGCCGTCAAGGCTCGGCAACGAGATGACCATGTTGAGCGTAATGTGCTGCTCCTCGAACAGGCGCAGCACGCGCTCGCGCGCTGGCGACGGATCGTTGTGCGCCACCACCGGCACCCCGGCGGCGTCGGCCATTGACACCTGCTTCCGCTTCGCGAACGGGTGAGCCGGAGGCACCAGCATCACGAGTTCATCGTCGCCGACCACCACCTCGAGCAACCCTTCTTCCTGCGGACGGAAGGTGAGCGCGCCGAAGTCGAGGCTTCCCTGCTGCACTTCGACCGCAATCTGCCTCGCAGGCACGCGCCGCACGTCGATCACGATGTCGGGGAACCGTTCACGGAACGTCGCCATGAGCGGCAGCAGGGTGTGGATGGCCGCTTCGTTCGCGCCGATGAGGACGCGGCCGCGGCGCAGGTCGCGCAGTTCGCGCATCGCCGACTCGGCTTCCTCGGCGAGCCGCACGAGACGCTGCCCGTAGTTCTGCAGCACACGCCCGGCATCGGTCAGCGTGCCGCTCTTCGACGATCGGTCGAACAACAGCTCCCCGAGGTCCTCTTCCAGGCGTTTCACCGCCTGACTGACAGCCGGCTGCGTCCGGTGCACCTTGGCCGCCGCACGCGAAAAGCTGCGCTCCTCAGCCACCGCGAGGAAGATCCGGAGGGCCGACAGGTCCATAAATTATGCTTATTGTAACGTAAAGATTATCGCTTTGACTTCTAGAACTGCGGCAACTACAACTGAACACCATGAGCCACGATTCTTCCCGAATTGTCGTCTTCGACACCACGCTGCGCGACGGTGAACAGGCACCCGGTTTCTCGATGGACGTGCCGTCCAAACTGAGCATGGCGCGTGCCCTCGATGCCCTCGGCGTGGACGTCATCGAGGCCGGCTTCCCGATTGCCTCGCCTGCCGACGCCGAGGCCACCCGTCAGGTGGCACTCGAGGTACGGCGGCCGATCATCGCGGCACTCGCCCGCTGCCGCCCGAAAGACATCGACGAGGCCGCCAGCGCCCTCGAACCGGCCGAGCGCAAGCGCATTCACACCTTCCTGGCGACGTCCGACCTGCACCTCTCGGCGAAGCTGCGCATGACGCGCGAGCAGTGCCTCGAGGCGATCGTCGAGAACATCACGCGCGCACGCAACCTGGTGGATGATGTGGAGTTTTCGGCAGAGGACGCGACGCGCAGCGATCGCGACTTCCTCTGCCGGGTTGTCGAGGCCGCCATCAACGCCGGCGCGTCGACCATCAACCTGCCCGACACCGTCGGCTACGGTGTGCCCGAAGAAACTCGCGAGTTCTTCGAGCAGGTGATCGGCCGCGTCCCGAACTCGGACAAGGCGATCTTCAGCACCCATTGCCACGACGACCTCGGGCTGGCCGTGGCGAACAGCCTGGCGGCGGTGCAGGGCGGCGTCCGGCAGATCGAGTGCACCATCAACGGCATCGGTGAGCGCGCGGGCAACGCGTCGCTCGAAGAACTGGTGATGGCGCTGCGCGTCCGCCAGGATCGCCTGCCGTACAACACCGCCATCAACACGCCGCTGTTGTTCGAAACCAGCCAGTTGCTCTCGAAGCTCACGTCCGAACCGGTCCAGTCGAACAAGGCCATCGTCGGTCGCAACGCCTTCGCGCATGAAGCCGGTATCCACCAGGACGGCATGCTGAAGGACTCGCGCACCTACGAGATCATGCGGCCGGTCGACGTCGGGCAGCACGCCAACCAGCTCGTGCTCGGCCGTCACTCGGGCCGCCACGCGGTCGGCCAGCGCGCTGAACAGCTCGGCCTTACGCTGAACGCCGACGAACTGGCGCAGGTCTATCACGCCGTCATCACCATGGGTGAACATCGCAAGTCGATCGGCGACAACGACATCCGCCGCATGGTCGAGCGCGTCCGCTCGGGCCAGACCGCGGAAGTTGCCGGATAGCTCGGGGGCAATTCGCTAGAATCGCCCCATGCTTCCCCTTCGGGACGTCATCCCGTCCCGGACCACGCCCTACGTCACGGTCGGCATCATTGTCCTGAACGCACTTGGCTGGTTCCTCGAGCTGTCGATGCCGAGGGAGCAGCTGTCGGTGTTCCTGCAACAGTGGGGGGTCGTACCCGCCGCCTTCATTCCCGCCACCCTCTTCACCTCGATGTTCCTGCACGGCAGCTGGATGCACGTGATTGGGAACATGTGGTACCTCTGGATCTTCGGCGACAACGTCGAGGACCGCGTCGGGCACGGGCGCTTCGTCGTCTTCTACCTGCTGTGTGGGCTCGTCGCGGCGTTCGGACAGATGGCGCTCGACCCGGATTCGACCGTGCCGATGATCGGCGCCAGCGGCGCCATCGCGGGCGTGATGGGCGGCTACTTCGTGCTCTATCCGCAGTCGCGCGTGCTGACGCTGATTCCGCTGATCATCTTCTGGGACATCATCGAGCTGCCGGCCATCGTGCTGCTCGGCTTCTGGTTCCTGATGCAACTGTTCAGCGCTGGTGCGATCGCGGTGACCGCAAGCGCCGGCGGCGGTGGCGGCGGCGTCGCGTTCATGGCGCACGTGGCCGGGTTTGTCGCCGGCATGGGTGCGGTGCTGGTGTTCAGGAAGAAGCAGCCCCCGAACGAGTGGATCTACTGAACGACCTGTCGTAGTGCCCACCTTCAGGTGGGCTCCCGCCACCCGGGCTTCCACGCGACCGCGTCCATCATCGCCTGCATCGAATGCAACGGGCTTCCGCTGAACGGGTATTCGCCAGGACACTCGGCGAGACCGGCCCGCACCGGATTCTCGAGGATGTACCGTGCGACCTGCAGTGTCTGTTCATCACCTCGCAACACGCGCTCGTACCCGTTTCGCTGCCACAGATGCTCGCAGTGGGCCCGCGAGAAGGCGTGGCCGCTGCACTGCTTCGCGAGCTTGATGAATTTGATCGAGCGAGGAGGTCACGTTCGACGCCTCGGCGAACCAGCGGCGCCGCTGGAACGTACAGAACGTCAGGCAATATCGATGGAATCCACAGTAGGTGAAGCCTCGAAGGCGTTCGGGACGGCCGGTGCGCATGCACGGACTTGCGCAACCGCCGTGCCTACCCTCACGTTCCCGGAGTCTCGGTCCGCCTGAAGGCGGACACTACGACCGGATGCTGCAGCCGGAACCCCGGTCCCCAAGAAAGGCTTCGTGATCTTCGTGCGCTTCGTGAGCGTGCCGCCTACGACTTGGACCTGAGCGCGCGGTCGATGCGGGCGAGTTCCAGCAGCAGCGTCTCGAGCCCACGCGCGTAGTCGTCCAGCGGCATCGTGTTCTTGCGCGCGCGAAGTTCTTCGATCTGGGTATTGAGCTCGGCGCGGCGACGCAGCATCGCCGTCCGCTCGGGATTGCCGGTGTCCTCGATGCGCGGGTCGGCCCGCACGTAGGTGAGGCGGGCCAGCAGGCCGTCCGCCCCTTCGTCGTCGATCAGGCGGCCGACGCCGTCGCCGTTGTCATCGAGCACGGCGTGCTCGGTGGCGAGCTGCGAGCGTTGCTCGAACCACTCGCGCACACGCGAGCTGATGAAGGCGAACGCCTCGAAGACCGACACCCGATCGTTCTTGTCCAGGTCGGCGCCGTTGTTACGGTAGGCCTCGAGCAGGAACTGCGGAAAGACTGTCTCGAACGTCTGCGCCGCCGAGTCGTTGGCCGTAATCACCACGTGGTTACGCGCCGACAGTTCCTGCAGGAACGGAGCGCTGCCGCTGGCGCCGTTGATGAACACCAGGCGTCCGGGCATTGGGCGTAACAGTTCGCCCCACTCCGCCGCGCTCATGTCGGGTCCGACGAGGTTGAACTTCGCGTCGCCGACGTCGTTACCGCTGCCGTGCCCCACCAGCACCACCAGCACTACATCGTCTTTGGTGGCGCGCTTGCGCAGGTCGGCGATGGCTGCACGCGCGTTCTCGCGTGTCGCCCTCTGCGCACCGGCAAACTCCTCTTCAGCCAGCACCAGCACGTTCGCCTCGGGGTAGCCAAGCGGCCCCTGCAGCAACTGGACGAACGACGACCGCCACTCGTCGTACTTCTCGGCGTACTGCGGACCGCCCGACGCGCCGGTAATGATCAGCGCGTAGCGTTCGCCCGCACGCGCCACGCCGCTGCCGGCCAGCAACAGGCAGCCCTGCAGCACGACGAACGCGAGGAAGCGACGGGGCCCAGTCACTGCAGGCATTATCCCTGACGATGACAGGTCCGGCTGAAGCCGGACACTACGACAGATCTCATCGAAGCCCCCAGGTGCGGCGCAACACCCACTCGGCACCAAGCAGGAGCAGGACCAGCAGGAACGCCCACGGCTCATGCCACAGGTCGCGACGCTCGGGCTCCAGCGTCTGCGGCACCGCCGCCGAGATGGCCGACAGCACACGCCCGATGTCGGACGCCTGCACGTACTGTCCACCCGAATGCCGCGCCAGCCTTCGCAGGAAGCCCTCGTTCAGCCGCGGATCCGCATATTCGGGATCGGTGCCGCCGACATAGACCCATCGATCGGCCACGCCCAGTAGCGTGGCGCCGCGGCGGGCCTCGGCGCGAATACGGTAGAGGCCTGGCGTCGTGGCCACCAGCGTCGTGGCATGCTGCCCCGCGCCGGATGGCCTCAGCACCAGAGGCTCGGGCTCGCCGCCAGGCGAGGTGAGCGTCGCCTCGACAGTCGCGTCGGTCACGACGTTGAACGCCGCATCGCGCGCGTCGAGCTGTACCGGGATGGTGTCACCAAGTGCCGGAGCGTCGGGCACGGCCAGTGTGACCGGGTCCGGCGCGTCGCTCGACAGCCAGCGGGTGGCCTGACGCCAGAAGTGCTCGTAACTCGCATCGTCGGCCGGGCGCATCATGCGCCACCGCCACGACGCCTCGCCAGAGAAGACCATCGACCGCCCGCGCCCGAAGCGTTGAATCGCAATCAACGGCACCGCGGCGCCGTTGTCCGACTGCGACACCGCCAGCACGGTGGCACCGGGCCGGGGCCCGCCCACCGGCGACACCGAGGCCAGCGGCGGCAGCGCCGCCCACTGCGCGCGCGACGCCTCGGGCGTAGCGCCAATGCGCATGATCGGGTGCGCCGCCCCTTCGTCGGTCAATGTCACCGCGTTCCGCACCATCGCGGCGGCGCTGTCGCCCTGGCGCGAGGCCGCGCCGCCACGCCGGTCGTTCAGTTCAACCGGCAGCGCGTCCTCGAGCGGCGTCCCCGCCAGACCTCGCTGCAGAAACGTGCGCGACCCGAGCAGCAGCAGCCCGCCGCCGCGTGTGCCAACAAAGTCGGTAAGCAAATCCATCTGCGCGCGCCCGAAGAACTCGCCTTCGAGGTTGCCGATGATGACAGCGTCGTACGCGAACAGCGCTTCGCGCGTCGTCGGGAAGCCGGTGACCAGGCCCGCGCCGCGGCCGCCGCCCGCCTGGATGAGAAACGTGTCGCGGCCACTGTCGTCCTTCCCCTTGCGGACGATCGAGTCGATCTCGAAGCTGGGATCCTGCGACAGCGCACGCACGAGAAAGCTGTGCTCGTAGCCAGGCGCGCCGCCAAGCACCAGCAGCCGGCGCTTGCGCGCCGCCGGACTCAGCAGGAGGCTGCGCGTGTTGTTCTCGGCGATCGACTCGCGCGGATCGACGGCCACGTCCGCCGTGTAGACGGTGGCGTTGAGCGGATCCGGCGTCACCGAGAAGGTGTCGTCGCCGGGCGTGCCGTCGGCGGCCGAGGCGATCCGTCGCGTTTCGACCAGCTGTCCGTTGGCCATCAACCGCAAGGCGTACGGCTCGCGGCCGAGGCCGTGCGACACGGTGATCACGTGCACATCGACAAGCGACTGATCGAGCCGTGGATCGCCAGCGGTGATGCCGACCACTTCCCGATCGGGCACGCCATCCACCGAGCCGATGCCGACGGCGAACACCGGCGCGCCCGCCCGCATGGCGACGTCGCGACTGCCCTGCCCGGTATCGCCGCCGTCCGACAGCACGATGATGCCGCCGACGCGACGGCCGCGGAACCGCTCGCGAATCGTCGACACCGCCGTCGCCAGTTCCGTGCGGCGCGCGTCAGCAGTGAGGTTCTCGGCAGACAACTCCGTCACCCGTTCGCCCACTGCGAACAGCTCCGGGCGTCCGATCGCCGACAACGCCGGCAACACGCTGGACGTCAGCAACGTCTGCGCCTCGGCGATGCGAGGCTTACCGTCGGCGTCTGCCACGCGCATGCTGCGCGACGTGTCCACCAGCACCGGCACGACGATGTCGCCAGCGTTGACGGGAGGAAGGAACAGCACGGGCCGGCAGGCGAACAGCAGCACCGCCAACAGTGCCAGCGCGCGCAGCGTGATGAGCGCGCCGCGCTGCACCCGCGTCAGCGGAACGAAGGGACGCCGGTACGAGTAGATGGCGACCCCGATGAACCCGACCGCGACAAGCGTGATGAGCCACCAGGGGAGCGGCGACGCGAAGTGGATCAGGGCCGTTTCCTCGTGGCGAGCGCCTTGAAGTAGCTGTCCACCTGCTCCTGATATCCGGCGGGCGCGCGCTCATCGCCGCCTGACGCCAGACGATCCTTCGACCCCTTCGCCTGCAGCTTTTTCGTCAGCGACGACTCCACGTCGTCGAGCGCGAGCGTCACCTGACGGGTGAGTTCCTGCCACTTCGCGAAGTCCTGCTTGAAGCCTTCACTGCCAGGCGCCGACATCACCATGCCCTGGCCCTCGAAGGTGGAGCCAGGGCCGCCGGTGTTGCGCGAGTTCGTATCCTTCTGGGTTTCGGTCAGCAGTTCGCGCAGTTCGCGCATCTGCTTGCTGATCGCCGTACGCAACTCGTCGATCGTGGCCGGCTCTCCGGTGCCGCCGCCCTGGCCCTGGCCCGGACGTCCACTCTGCGACGCCTGCCCCTGCGCGGACGGCGACGACTGTGGCGAGCCACGCTCGCCCGAGGCCTGGCGATCGAGCTCCTCGAGCTGCTTTGTCAGGTCGTCCATCCGGTTGCGCATCTCGCGCGCCCGTGCCACCTGCTCGTTCATCCGTCTCGAGTCGTTGTCCTGCGGCTGGTCGACCAGGTTCAGGCGATCGGCGAGGCGATCGAGCGCCCGCGCCAGTTCCTGCTGCGCACCGGCCTGGTTCGGCGCGCCCTGCCGCGCGGTCGGCGTACCCTGCGGTGTGCCGTTCGACGGCTGCCCCTCGGTGGCCGACGAACCCGAGCTCGATTGCCCTGACGCACGGCGCATCGACTCGGCCGACTGCTGCATGCGTTCTGATAGGCGCTGCTGCTCGATGTCGCGCGCCGCGCCGGTCGCGGCCTGCTGCAGGTTCTCGGAGGCCTGCGGACGGCCGGGTGTGCCCTGTGCCCCCGGCGTGCCCTGCCCTTGCTGACGCAGCCCTTGCTGCACGCGCTGCACCCGCTCGGCCAGGCGGTCCTGCTCGCCTGCCAGCCGGCGCAGGGCATCGGTGCTTGCCTGCCCCTCGCGCGCCCGGCCCGACTCCGCGGCAATCTGCCGCTGCGCATCGGCTAATTGCCGCGCCTCGAGCTGCAGATCGCCCAGTGCCCGACGACGGCCTTCGGGAGTGCTGGCCTGAAGCTGACGTTCGAGTTCGCGCAGGTGGTCGAGCGCGCGCGACCCGCGCGCACTGGCCTGTCCGGCATCCTGCCGCCGCAGGTCGTTGGCGGCGCTGCGCATCTCCTCGGAGATGCCGCGCATCTGCTCCGAGCTCTCGCCGTCGGCCCCTTGCGAGCCGGCGCGGGCGTTCTGGCTGGTGCCGGGGCGGCGCTGACCGCTCTGCCCCGCCTGTCCCTGCTGGCCCGCCGACTGCCCGGGCTGGCCGCTCGGCTGGCCAGACTGGCCCTTCTGCCCCTGCTGTCCGGGCTCGCCTTTCTGCCCGGGTTGCTGCTGGCCCGCCTGCTGTTGCAGCTGCGCCGCCACCTGCTCGGCGCGGTTGCGCAGGTCGTTCTGTTCGCGCGTCAGGCTCTCGAGCTCGCGCGTGCGCTCCTCCGCCGTCATCTGGTTCTGGCCGCGCGCGAACTCCTGCTGCTTGCGCACGAGTTCATCCTGGCGCTGCGCCAGCTCCTTGATGCGATCGACGGCGGGAGCGTTGGCATCTTCCGTCTGCTCGGCGCTGGTCTTGTTCTCGTAGTTCGTCTGCTGGTTCTTCGCCAGCTCCTTGTCGAACAGGCTCGACAGATCTTCGGTCGATCGGTTCTGCCCCGAGCCCTGACCTGCCTGCTGCCGCTGGATCTGGCGCTTCCGCACGTCGGCCTGTGCCTTGAGGAGCGCGTTCAGCGCCTGCATCTCGTGCGGCATGGCGTCGGTCGTCTTCAGGGCGTTGAGCGAGTCGACCGCTTTACCCATCGCCTTCGACGCGGTCGTCATCGCGTCTTCCTCTTCCGTGGCCTGCCCCACACGCGGCGCATTCGGATCGGGCGCAGGCTGCGGGCCGGCGCCGGGGCGCGTGCCCGGCCGGTTCCGACGCGGGTCGCGCATGGTGGTGGAGCGGAATTGGCTCGATGTCTGCTCGACGCGCACCTTCAACTCGGCTTCCGACTTCGACACTGCGCGGATGTCCTGCTCCGACTTCGCCCCCTGCGCATCGCGCGAGCGGCGATCGAGCTTCCACGTCGCGACGACGATCTCCTTCTGCGCCGCGACAAGGTCGTCGAGCTGCGGGTTGCCGCTGCCGCCACCCTGCGCCGCCTGCGTTTCGGCCAGGCTGAACTCCTCCTCGAACGGCTTCACTTCGAGGAAGAAAATGTCGCTGCGCGACTCGCTGGCGCGCTTGCCGCGCGGCAGGTCGCGGGCACGCACGTAGTAGCTGATGAAGTCGCCCGGCGCCACGTCGATGTCTTCGAGATACATCACATGCCGGCCACTCACCGCGGTCGAGCGTGGCGGGATGCCGAGCGGCACCACCGTCTCGACGCCGCCGCGCACGGCGTAGACGAGATCGAGGGCCGCCACACCGAAGTCGTCCTGCGCTTCGGCGGCAATCTCCACTTCCTCGAGCCGCGTCACACGGCGGTCGCTGGCGGGACGGACCACATGCACCTCGGGCGGACGATCGTCGAGGATGCGGATGAAATACTCGGTGTCGCCGTCGCTCTTCATGCCGTCGGCATCGGCAAGCGCCACGCGGTACGAGCCGTTCTCGGCGATCTGCAGCGAGGCGGTCATCACCGTCGCCGACTCGGCGCTGAGCACCACGGCGGTGTCGGGGCCGAGCACCATCCGCCCCGTTGCGACCGGTGCGTCGGTGTGGATCTTCACCGTGACGCGCGTCCCCTCTGGACCGTAGATGTCGCCGCCATCCTCCTCGACACGCGGCTCGAGACCAAGCGCCGGCGCATAGTCGTACTCGACGTCGATGCGCGCCACACGCGGCGGACGCACGACGGCGACGTCGAACACCGGCGAAGCGGCGCCGCCCGCCAGCACTTTGTACTGGAACGAACTGGTGAGCGACGCCAGCGCCAGGCGGAAGTGCCCGGCACCGTCGGTCTCCATCTCGGCCGGCTGCCAGTCATCAGAACCGGCGACCGCGCGCAGGAGTTGGGCCACCACCGGCGCGGTGTTGCCCACCAGCCTGGCCTCGACGGTGAGACTTGAGCCGGCCTGCACACGCGTACTACCCGGAGTGACCTCGAGCGTGATGCGCGAGGGAAAGAGCGTCAGCGCGACCGCATCGAGCGCCTGACGTGCCGCATGCCTCGAGGCGAACAGCATGCCGAGCAGGATGGCGCAGGCCGCAGCGGCACGAAGGGCGCGGCGGCGAATCGCCTCGGTCGGCACGATCGTGGCGGCGTCGACGCTGGCCGCGGCGCGCGCGGCGTCGCGCACCATCGCCGCCGCCAGAGCCGGACGCTCGTCCGCATCGCGGGTTCTCACCACGTCTACGGCACTGACCAGGCGTTCATCGAGCGCCGGCGCACGTTCCTCGATGTAGCGCGCCACGCTCCGCTCAGACGGTACGTGACGGGCCGGCCAGGCGGCCCACACCAGCGCGATGAAACCAGCGAGGCTGGCCACAGCCCCAACCACGGCCAGCGCCAGCGGCGCGCGCGACATCCAGAACGACAGCACGAACGCACACCCGACGATGACCGTGCCGGCGAGGGCGCCGCGTGTCGTGACGTCGAGCAGTACAAGACGGCGCCACCGCGCTCGCACGCGGTCCAGCAGTTCCTGAATGGGCCCGAATTGCTCGCTCATCGTCGTCAGACGGCCCGCGCCGCCACCCAGCTTTCAATCGCCAGCATTACCAGCATCGCCGCCAGCACATATTGCCAGATGTGCTGCCGTTCTTCGGTTTCCTGCGCCTGCAGGCGGGCGCCCGCCTGCGCCCCGCCACCCATGGTTACGACCGCGCCCTTGAACTCGTCGATCGTAAGACGTCGGGGGTCGATTTCCGACGGGTCGACATTCACCGCCACCAGCCGGGGTGCGCCCGAGCCGCCCGGCAGCGTTGCCACGCCCGGGGTCGGCGGCACCCCTGCCGGCACGTCTGCCACCACATACGCCGACGCCTGCTGCTGGCCACCGGTCAGGTAGCGGACCGCCTCGTGCAGGAACGGCACGAAGGTGGCGTGCAGCGGGAAGTCGTTGCCGCGGTTGTCGAGGTCGGACGCCAGCACCAGAGCATGCCCTTCTCCTGACGCACAGTCGACCAACGCCGGTTCACCACTCGTGAAGCGGGCCAGTACCGGGCAGTCGGCGGTGCGGAGGACGGCCACACGCTGGAACTGCACCAACCCCAGCGCACCGCTGGTCGACCCGAACGCGCGCACAACCGGGTGCCGCACGTCCGATGCGCCCCAGGTGCGGGAGACGCGTGCGCCGGGCGCCGATGCGCCCGCGCTGACCAGCGTCAGCCGCGGCCCGGCCAGCACTTCCTGCAGCACGTCGCCGTCCACCTCCGGTCCGGCCGCCACAATCAGCCCGCCGCCCAGGCGGAGATAGGCCGTCAGCAACTCGCGGCCGTGATGCTCGAGCGCGCGGGTCGACGTGAGGACGATCGAGACATAGGCGTCGAGCTTCGCCTGATCCCACGTCGCCAGTTCACTGGCGGCGGCGCCGTCAACCGCGTACGCCCGGCCATCGGCACCGGCGGCCAGCAGCGCCTGCTCCAGGTAGAACGCCTCACGCGCGAGGTCACCTGCCGTGCTGATGACGAGCACGGTTGGCTTCGAGGCGCGGTCGAGCACGAGATAACCCGCGTTGTCTGCTGCAGGCCCCGTGGCATCGTCCAGGCTCACCGACGCCCAGCGGCCGGCCGGCACCGCGAACGAGGTGGTCGCCGTGCTGCCGCCGCCGACCGGCACCGTCGTTTCCGCGACAACGCGAGTGGACGCCGAATTGTCCGCCGCGTCGTGCACATGCAGCTGCACCCGCACGCGCTGCGCATCGGCTCCGGCGTTGCGAATGGTGGCCAGCACGCGATCGGCCGTGGTTCGCACCGAAGCGACGGCGAGGTTCGCCGGCAGCGCGCCGACATCGGCGACGTCGACCGTCACGGCCTCTGGAACGGTTGTCCGGTCGCCGACGTCCCAGCCGGTTTCCTGCAGGTCGGTCACCACGACGATGGCACCGGGGCGGCCACGCATGAGATCGACCGCGGCGTTCAGCGCGGCGCGGTAGCGCGTGGCGCCGGCGCCGGGCTGGGCCGCATCGATCGCGGCATTCGCCGACGCGCGGTCACTCGACGGCTGACTCGCCACCTGGGCGCCGTCCGCGAACGTGACCACGGCCACGAGGTGTCCGGCAGGCGCGTCGGCGATGGCCTTCTTCGCGAGCGTGCGGGCTTTCTCGAACTGCCCGGGCGCCGACAGGCTCAGCGAGGTGTCGAGCGCCACCACGGTGGTGGCGCCGGACGTGGCAAAGGTGGACGCGAGGAACGGACGCGCGAATGCCAGCGCCAGCAGCAGCAGCGCGCCCACGCGCAGGGCCAGCAGCAACAGCTCACGCAGCCGTCGCCGGCTCGAGTGCTCGACCGGCGCATGGGTCAGCAAATGCACCGCGGAGAAGCGCACGCGGTTCTCGGGTTCGCGCTTCAGCAGGTGCAGCACAATCGGCACGGCTGCCGCCAGCGCTCCGATCAGGAAGAAGGGCGCGAGAAAGTTCATCAGAACGCGTGCTCACGCGTCGACAAATACTGCATCAACGCGAGTTCGAGCGGGTCGGCGGTGGTGAGCAGGTGGTAGTCGATGCCGGCGCCGCCCAGTTCACGCCGGTAGCGGGCTATCAGCGCCTGCATCGCCTCGATGTAGTGCTCGCGCACCATGGCCGGCACTGCCGTCACCTCGGCCTCGCTCTCCATGTCGGTGAAGCGCGTGGCACGCTCGAACGGGAACTCGAGCTCGTGCGGATCGAGCACCTGGAACACGACGACGTCGGTGCCGCGGAAGGTGAAGTGCTTCAGGCCCCGTATCACCCGCTCGGGCTCGTCGAGCAGGTCGGAGATCAGCACCACCATCCCGCGCTTGCGGATGGAGGACGCCAGCTGGTGCATCGGCTTGGCAACGTTGGTCTTCTGTCCCAGCTTGAGCCGCTCGAGCGTAAGCAGCAGCGCACGCAGATGCCCGGTGCGCGCACTCGCCGGAAGCATGCCGACAATCCCGTCGTCGAACGCAGTCAGGCCGACGCCGTCGCGCTGCCGGTTCATCAGGTAGGCCAGCGATGCCGCCAGGCACTGCGCGTAGTCGAACTTCGTCAGGCCGCGCGAGCCGTAGCCCATCGAGCCGCTCACATCGAGCAGGATGTGGCAGTTGAGGTTGGTCTCCTCCTCGAACTTCTTCACGTAGTGCCGGTCGCTGCGCGCGTAGACCTTCCAGTCGATCGTGGACAGGTCGTCGCCCGGGATGTACTGCCGGTACTCGGCGAACTCGACGCTGAACCCCTTGAACGGACTGCGATGCAGCCCGGTCAGGAAACCCTCGACGATGGTGCGGGCGCGGAGTTCGAGCGTGCCTAAGCGCGCCACGACCGCCGGGTCGAGGAACTGGCGTGTGCGCGCGCCCTGGGCCACGTCCTACATTCCGCTCTTCGGCACGGTGATCGTCTCGAGCAGACGGTCGACGATCGTGTCCGACGTGATGTTCTCGGATTCCGCGTAGAAGTTCGTCATGACGCGGTGACGAAGAATGGGCTTCGCCAGCGCCTGAATGTCCTTGATCGACACGTGATAGCGGCCATGCATCAGCGCACGGGCCTTGCCGCCGCGTACCAGCGCCTGCGACGCACGCAGGCCGGCGCCCCACTTCACCCACTTGTCGACGAAGTCCGGCACACCCGGTCGCCCCGGACGCGACGCGTCGACGAGCCGCACGGCATAACGCGCCACTTCCTCGGCAATGACCACCTCGCGGGCGAGCTGCTGGAACTCGAGGATCTCCGGCCCGCTGAGCACGCGCTCGGGCTTCGACTGCTTCGTCCCGGTCGTCCTGGTCACCACCGCCACCTCGTCGTCCTCACTGAGGTAATCGATGACCAGGTTGAACATGAACCGGTCGAGTTGCGCTTCCGGCAGCGGATAGGTGCCTTCGAGTTCGATCGGGTTCTGCGTGGCCAGCACGAAGAACGGCTGGTCGAGCGGATAGGTGCGACCCGCGGCGGTGACGTGGTACTCCTGCATCGCCTCGAGCAGAGCGGCCTGCGTCTTGGGCGGCGTGCGGTTGATCTCGTCCGCCAGGATGATCTGCGCGAAGATCGGCCCCTTCACGAAGCGCAGGCGACGTCCGCCCGAGTCCTCGTCCAGGATCTCGGTGCCGGTGATGTCGGACGGCATCAGGTCGGGCGTGAACTGGATGCGCTTGAAGTCGAGGTCCAGGATGTCCGACAGCGTGCGAATGAGCAGCGTCTTGGCCAAGCCGGGCACACCCGTGATCAGGCAGTGACCGCCCGTAAAGAGCGCCACCAGCACATGATCGATGACGTCGTCCTGCCCGACGATGACCTTTCGCAGTTCGGTGAGGATGCGCTGGCGCCCTTCGGCCACCCGCTCCACGCTGGCGGCGCCAGCCTTCGACTCGTTATCCAACGGTTCTCCTCAATGCGTCAGCGCGTAGACGACTTCGTTGATGCCCATCCGATAGGCGAGCGACGTGTATTTCAGGTAGCCGGGATAGTCCTCGGCGTTGGACCACTCCCAGCCGTCGCCCATATCCGTGTTCCAGTTGACGTAGAGCATCGGCCGCTGGTTGTCGTCGAAGATCGTGCGGAGATGCGCGACGAAGCCGCCCTTCTCCCAGCTTCTCCCGGCCATGAACGACCCGAGCCCGGCGATCTGCGGATAGCCATCGAGCTTATAGAAGGCACTGAAGATCGGGTGGTCCTTCGGGAAGTCGACGATCGCCCGGTCGGGAAACACCTTCTTCATTTCCTTCGCGAAGTGTTCCCACTCGAACGGGCCGTGGAAGTCGTCGAAGAGGGCCGTGCCGCCGCGCAGGAGGAACTCGCGCAGGATCTTCGCGTCGCTGTCGGTCAGCGCGAGGTTGCCCGGCTCGACGAAGTAGATCCACGGGTTCTCGAACAGGCGCGGGTCATCGAGGGTGAGCACAATCGGGTCGAGCACGTCGATGGAGGTGGCAGTCCTGATGCGGCGCGAGAGGTTCTGCTCGGCGGCCGGGCCGTCGATCAGCCACGGCTCGCCGTAGAACTCGAGCTGCTGGCGCGAGGCCTCTGCGTCGTAGTGGTACTTGATGCGGACGAAGCGCCACTGCAGGCCGGCAAAGCGGTCGTCGCCCGCCGTCGGCAACTGCGCATCCACCTTCGGCTGCAGCGTCGGCATCAGCGTGAGCGCGAGCACGGCTGCCAGTACCAGCAGCCGGCCCTTCCCGGCTGTCACGGCCGCGCCTCGGCCAGCTTCAATAGCAGGTCCTGCGCGCGTTCGTAGCTCGGCGCCACTTCCAGGGCCGCCAGCGTCTGGCGGCGGGCGTCGGCGCGCTGGCCACTCTGGAAATAGCTTTCCGCGAGATCGGTATAGGCAGACGCCTGGTCGACCGGATTCATCGCCACAACCGCCTTGAACTCGCGAACGGCGGCGTCGGGTTTGTTGGCCGACATCAGCACGCGTCCGAACTGCGTGCGCGCGTCGGCATCGAACGGGTCGATGTCGACGATGCGCCGGTAGACTGGCTCGAGCCGGGCGACGTCGGTGACGCCGGTGTCGCGCAGCAGGCGCGCCAGGCGGCGGGCCGCGTCGATGTTGTTGAAGTCGACGTTCACCAGCCCCTGCAGCGCCTCGATCGCCCCCGGGTTGTCGCGCCGCTGCATGGCGATATCGGCGAGCAGGGCGTGCGGGCTGTCGTCGCCGCCGGCGATCGGCACCAGCGTGGCGGCCTTGCGGAACGCCGTCACGGCCCCTTCGAAGTCGCCGCCCTTGCGCAGCTGGACGCCGAGTGCCATCTGCGCGATGTAGTTGCCCTCGTTCTTCGCGACGTAGGCCTTCAGTTCGTCGAGCGGCATGCGCGGCAGGTTGACGTCCTGCGGCGGCTCCTTGAGCGCGACCCGAATCGTGCCGTACTTCTCTTCCATGCGGCGGTCGAACGCCGACTGCATCTGGCCGAGGTCTTCCCCAACGGCGGCGCGCATGGCCGCGTTCGTCTCGAGCCCCTGGCCGTAGGCCTTCAGCAGCTTGTGCAGCCCGTCGTCGCCGTAGGTGGCGACGATGTGCTCGACGAGCAGCGACGCCTGGAAGTAGGCAAGGCCGATGGTGCGGCCGTCGCGGAACGCCGAGTTGAGGTTTTCGAGCTTCAGCGTGTCGCCGCGGTTCAGGCGGGCCGCGAACTCCACGTCCATGCCGCGCGCCCAGTCGGGCCTGGCGATCTTCTCCTCGTATTCCGAGATGCCTTCGGTCAGCCAGCGCGGCACACGCTGGTTCGACATCTGCAGCGTGATGACGTGCGCCAGTTCGTGCCACAGCGTCGCTTCCCACTGGAACTCGCCCGGAGGCCGCGCCTTCGGCGAATCCATCGTCACCACACGGCCGAAGCAGGCGCCGAGCGCGCCGATCATGCCGGGGAGGCCGACGTTACGAACTGCGAAGTCGTCGTGCTTCGGAAAGATCTCGATGAGGACCGGCCCCTTCGGCGTGAACTGGTAGCGCTTCGTCATCGCAGCCATCGCCTGCTTCGCGAGGGCGACCACCGAGTCCTGCATCACGCGCGCATCGGCCTTGTCCATGCGGATGACGAGATCGCCGTCGCGCACGGTGACGAAGGTGTCGAGCGTGTCCATCATCTGGAGCAGGTTGTAGGAGACGACGTCGTAGGGATGCTCCTTGAACGACTGCTCGAGCGCGGTGCGGGCGCCGGCCTCGTCGCCGGTGCGGAGCAGGTGCGTACCGAGGTCGGTGAGGGCACGGGCGTTGTTCGGATCGAGCGCCAGCCCCTTGCGCACCAGCACCACCGCTTCGTCGTAGCGGTAGTTGAACGCTGCCAGTTCCGCGGTGACGCGGTAGGCCTCGCCGTAGTTCGGCGAGACGGCAAGCGCCGCCTTGATGTGTTCGTCGTACTCGGCCGTTTTGTCGTCGACGTAGGAGACGGCTGCCATCAGCGCGTGTGCCTCGAGGCTCGACGGGTTCACGTCGAGCGCCTTCGTCAGCGCCGCGCGCGCATCGTCGCGGCGCGAGTCTGAGGCGTCGGTGGCGATGATCAACTGGGCGGGAACCGAGGAGGCGTTGATCTCGAGCGCCTTCTTGGCGAGACCGACCGCCTCGGGCGGGTTCTCGTCGGCAATTGCTCGCGCCATGCCGATCATCGCCGGAACCCAGCGGGCGTCTTCCTTGAGCGCGGCCTGGAACGACTTGAGCGCATCGGCATTGCAGGTCTGGCAGCGCCCCTCGACGAACATCTCGCCCCACGCGGTCTGGATGGTGACGTCGCGCGGCGCGGCGGTGGTGGCGTCGCGGTAGGCGGCGTTGGCTTCGTTGAAGCGACCGAGGGCACGAAGGGCGCGGGCGCTGCGGGCGAGGTCGGTGGCGCGGTTGGCCGTGTCGGCTTCATCGGCGATGCGGGTGAGAATCGGCGTTCCCTCGGGGCGGCCGAGCATGTGCAGCAGGAGCCCCAACTCGAGCGCGGCATCGCTCACCACTTGCCGCTGCGCCACCGGGCGCAGGACGTCTTCGGCCTCCGTGTATTTTCCGCGCTCGACGAGAGCCTTCGCGCGGATGGCCATCAGCGGCGCATCGAACGGGTCCTTCGCGGTGAGGGTGGCCACGTCGTCGTAGCGGCCCTCGACGAGGGCGCGCATGGCGAGTTGGGCCGGGGTCTGCGGCACGGCAGCCAGCGCCGGCGGCCGGCGCACCTGCGCAACCGCCACCGTGAACGTGACGCCGAGCACGAGCGCCGCAGCCAGACCGAACGCCTTGCGCGTCATTTGCACATTATATAGACGCTGGGAAGGGCAAATGGGCTTTCAAGGCGATTCAAGGCGATGGGCGATTGGCGCTGGGCGAAAGGCTGGGTTGTGGTCGCGGGCATGCGAGCCTTCGGTGGCCCTTTTTGCGCTGACTTACTGTGTCAGGTCGGCGACGCGCGCGAGGAACAACCGCAAGTCGGCAGGGCCTTCCGAGGCAGCGCGGTGGACGCGCCGCATATCCAGAGCCTCATACGCGTGCGCGATGACCTTCCTGAACCCGGCCGATCGGACCAGACGGTCTGCCAGCAACGGCTCCACGAAGCCGCCCTGCTGTAACCTGCGGAACGCATCGGCATAGCTCGAGGGTGTGCCGCACTTCAAGGAGACGCAGACGGACATCGCCAGATCGATGACGATCTGCGTCGCCTGCCACAGGTGGAGGATCACTGCGTCCGAGGCATCGGAGGCGGGCTGGAGCTCGTCCGGATTGTGCGGTAGGCGCGCTGCGACACGCGTGAGGTGACGGTCAACCGCAGCCGCACGTTCGGCGAGGACAGCTCGATCGATACTCATTGAGGCAGGTTCGTGAGAATCGCCTCGTACTCGCGTTCGAGCAGAGGACCCGCGTCACACCAGAAGGCGGCCGCCTCGACCCTGAATCGATCCGCCGCTCCCTGTGGGCGCTCGACGATGGCCTGGCCGTCGCGGGCCACCCGGTACCGAAGAAGCCCACCCGCCCGAGCAAGGTCTACGAGATCGACCCGGTCTGTGCCGCACGTAAGCACGAGCGTCGCAAGCAACCCTTCGCCGTCGACGTGCGCCGCGCCCAGGTAGGCGAAATCCCAGTCCGACGCGGCGTGGAAGTCGCCCCGCGCACGCGACCCGAACAGAAACAGCAGGTCGAGCCCTTGGAGGTCCTTCACGTGCGCCCGAGTGCGTCGAGCACCTCGCGCAAGCCGTCAGCCACGAGAGTGATGCTAGCAGAACGGACCCGGCGCAGTCGCTGCTCAGGATTCCGGAACTGTCCCGCGCGTCCGTGAATGCATGCGCTGACGACAGCTCCGTGAACCGTCAGGCGCCGAAGTTCGTCGAGGAAGTTGGTGACCAGCACCACGGTGCTGGTCGTCGGAAGCGCGCGCCCTGGCCGGCCGTCCACCCTATCGCGGGCGGAGGATGGGCTCGGTGCGATGAGGGCCTACTGGAACGGGGTTGCCTGTCGTGGTCGCCGTCGATGCATCGAAAGGCAGCGCATATATCGTCCCGCTTCAGAGTTCACGCACATACGGCCGATTCAGGCCGCCCGGCTCATGACCGACAAAGACCATGCGCGTGCCGTCGGGCGACAACACCGCAGCCGCTCCACGTTCTGTGCTCAGCGCGACGTCTGCTCCAAGGGACACCTCGAGCCGCAGCGGCGGCGCCATCGCCGAAGCCGGGCGACTACGACGACTGTGACGATTAGGACGGTAACGCCGATCACGAGTGCCGGCCACGGAATCCACAGTTCGATTACATCCATACCCACTCGGCCACGTTTAGGTGACGTGCTGCAAGGTGACCACGTGCCGTTCTTTTGGCTCTAGAGCGTTGACAAGTCAATCAAAGGCAAAGTTAGCGCCGGCTGCCGCTCGTCACCAAACCACATCTTAAGTGTGCCGTCCAGCACGGTCGCGTGGGGCAGAGAGAGTTGGCCGCCTCCTGGCGGCCAAC
>JAYTXA010000037.1:0-100328 GCA_043743165.1 Acidobacteriota bacterium | reverse complement strand
GCCCGCCCTTTCCATTGTCGAGTGCGAGTGGAACTACTTCGCCAGGTCGTTGACCAGCGTCATGTTGAAGAGCTGACCGGTCGGGGGCGGCGGGAACGCACCGATGTAGGTGTCGTACAACGCACGCGCCTCGGCAGGGAACGCTTCAGCAAGGAGCGCGGTGAGCGAGTAATCGGCACCCTTGACGACCGGGGCGATCACCGAGATGTAGATCGCCGAGCCGCCCGGGCCCGACTCCACGGCCTTGTAGACCTTCCAGCTCTCGGCCATCTGCTTGCGCTCTGGCTTTTCGCTAGCCTTCAGCCCATCCTTCACCTTCTGGATGAGCATCTCGTAGTCGGCCGTCTTGTCCGGCTTGATGAAATTCATGAAGACGGCATTGTCGCCGCCGAACGCATACGGACTCTTCTGCTGGGCCTGCGCCGTCCCGGCGACGCCGACACCCATCATCAAACCAAGAACCACCACACCTACCCGGCGTCGAACCACCGGCACGTACTGTCGAAGCATCACGGCCTCCTTCACGAAAGGGCTGGTACTTTATCGGACCTTGACGGCCAGCTGAAGCGGTCCGTCGGGCTCACATGGCAGGCAGGTTTCCAAGCCCGGGTGGGCTGGCGCCTTGCGCGGTAGCATCATCTCATACGAAGACGGCCATTACCTCATTGGCAAGAAGCATTCCTCGGCGGGTCAGGCGAAGATGGGGTCCGGTCAGAATCAGGATACCCTCGTCGATGAACGGCTGGAGCTCGGCACCATAGCGCGCCCAGACGTCCGAACCATAGCGCCGGTTGACCTCATCTAGGTCGATTCCCGAGCAGAGTCGCAGACCGGTGAAGAGGGCATCGCCGAGGCGCTCGTCTGGCGTCAGCTGCCGTTCGTCGGTTCGCAGCGACTCGACACGCACCACACGGTCGATGTAGTCGGCGGTTGCCGACACATTCTTCCAGCGCACGCCGTCGCGGGTGGTATGGGCGCCGCAGCCGAAGCCGCACCATTCGCCGTCAAGCCAGTATTTGAGGTTGTGCCACGATTCGCGACCCGGCCGCGCCACATTCGAGATCTCGTACTGGAACAGGCCGGCCGCTTCCAGCCGATCCATCGCCGACAGGTACATCGTCTCGGCATCTTCATCCGGCGCCTGCGACCAGTGGCGGCGCGCCATCTCGTCGCGCAGCGGCGCATTCGGGTAGACCTCGAGCATGTAGAGCGACAGGTGATCCGGCGCGAGGGCAATGGCGCCGTCGACCGATTCCAGCCACTGCGCCGGACTCTGCCCTGGCAACCACATCATCAGGTCGACGCTCAGGTTGTCGAACCCGGCATCCCTCGCTTCAGTCACCGCCGCGCGGGCGCGGGCGGCGCCGTGCAACCGAGACAGCCGCTTCAGCTCGTCGTCGCGCAACGACTGCACGCCGAAGCTCAGTCGATTCACGCCGGCGCGGCGGAACGCGCGCAGCAGGTCGGCGCTGACCGTTTCCGGGTTGGCCTCGAGCGTGATTTCGGTGTCGGCGCCGAACGCGAACGCCGCTGCGCACGCGTCGACAATCCGCTGCACATCATCGGCCGAGAGCAGCGACGGCGTACCGCCACCGAAGAAGATGGTGTCGGCGGCTTCCGGCTGCCCCTCGCGACGCGCCGCCGCAATCTCCTGCACCAGCGCGTCGACGTAGCGCTGCTTCAGGTCGGCGTCGAAGAGGCCGCGGTTGAAGTTGCAGTAGTTGCAGATAGCCGAGCAGAACGGGATATGCACATAGAGGCCGAGCCTCTCCCGTTCACGGCGGATGGTCACTGACGGACCTGCGCCAGGTCGACCAGGTTGAACGACGACAACGCCTCGGAGTACTCGGCGTAGGCGCGCAGCAGCGCCTCGCCGTCGAGCGCCTCCGACAAGATCGACGATGGCGCGTAATTCACGCCGTGCACCACCGGGTCGAGCACCGACAGGTACACGACGGTGCCGGACGGGCCGTTGCCGTTCACCTTCATCACCGTCCACCCGCGCGCCTGTTGGCGCCGCCGGACATCCGGGCTCTTCTCCAGAGCGGACCGGAGCGTCTCGAGGACACCCTTGAACAACGTCTCCTTGCCGGCCTTCACGAACAGCAGCAGCAGGCCGCGCTCGCCCGAGAACTGCCACTCGCCCTGAGCAATCTTATCGCTCGACACCTCAGGAGCCGGCGGCGCGGCCTGCGCACTGCCGGCACGAGCCGCGGGAGCAGCGCCCGCACCGAAGTCGATCAGGGGTTCGAGTTCGAAGCGGTTCGCGCCGCGTTGCGCGAGATAGCTGCTCGCTGCCGTGATCACGTCGGCCGACGGTGCCGCCGATGTGGACGGCGATGACTGGGGAAACAGCACGTAGAGGACGGAACCGCCCTTCCCCGCCAGCGGTCCGGTCTCCTTGAAGATGCTCCAGCCGGGCGTCTTCATGAACGCCGACTGCTCTAGCGCGTCGGCGGCGTCCGCACGCACGAAGAGCAGCAGCACGCTGGCGCGGGACGTGGCGGTGGACGGCTGGGCGGCCGTGGCGGTGGTGGCGGTGGTGGCGGTGGCGGTGGCCGGAGCCGCGGGCGGTGGTGCCGGCACCTGCGCGAACAGCGGCGTGGTGACGGTGCACACCCCGAGGAGCAGCAGGAACAGCCGCGCCATGGCCGCTATCCGCGTCCGGCTCGACCGCCGCTCCACTTGAGATCGGCTTTGCCGTCGCGCAGGCCGGGTTCGCGGAGTTGCGCACGCGCCTGGCGGCCGCTGCGTCCAGGCGACGGCAGCGATTTGCTCCGCATCTTCCACATCATCATCAGGTCTTCCGGACCGCCGTTGGTCGGCAGTTCACGGTAGTCCGCGCCGTCGAGCACTTCGAAGTCGCACATCTCGTGCAGACGCGAGCGCATGCGATGGCCGATGCGGAACAGCAGGGCGTTCGGGTCGGTGTCGTCCGGAATGTCCTTGTAGTTCGACGTGAAGATGGTGAGCCGCCGCTCGTTGTAGCGCGTATTGACGATGAGGTTCATCGTCTCTTCGACCCATTCGGAGGTCTTCTCGGCGCCCAGGTCGTCGAGCACGAGCAGGTCGGCCGTCATGACCGGCCGCAGCACGTCGAGTTCGGTAGTACGGGTCGACGGATCGTAGGTGCTGCGGATGACGCGGAGCAGATCGCGCGTGTCGTAGAAGATGCCGCGGGCACCGCTGGTCTGGATCACCTGCTTGAGCACGGCGACGGCAAGATGCGTCTTGCCGACGCCGGGCTGCCCTTCGAGGAACAGCCCCTTCGACACCGCCGGGAATTCCTCGGCGATGCGTGCGGCACGGACGGCCGCCTTCTTCAACGATTCGTTGTAAGCCGTGAAGTTGGCGATGGTGCAGTGCTGGTAGCGCTTGGGGATGTTGGCGCTGGCCAGGCGCATCTGGCCCGCCTCGGTGCGCTTGCAATCGCAGCGCACGACCGTGCGGACACCGTTGTCCTCGACCGGTTTCCAGCCAGTGTCGTCGCAGAGTTCGCAGGGCATGAGGGGCAGCAGGTATCCGGGTCGAAACCGAACGGTAGTATACCAGCAGTACGTCGCGGCCGACCTTCCGCCTTCGCCCGGGCTTCGGCGAGTCCGCCATAGCATTTGCGACGGCGGAAGGTGCGCGGCTACGACTGCCTGCCCTATTCGACCGGAGGGACCGGTGACGTCGTCGTCTGCGTCGAGGCACGCACCAGATCGGTCGGCGCCGACTTCACCAGTGCGGTGGACAGGCGCTGCTCCCAGGCGGCGTCGATGCCGCGCGACAGCTCCGTCTTCACGTAAGCCATGAACTCGTTCACTTCGGCCTGCATGCGCTCGATCTTGCGGCGCATGTTCAGGATGATCTCGACACCCGCGAGGTTCACGCCGAGATCGCGCGTCAGCGAGAGGATGGTTTCGAGCTGCTCGAGGTCGTCCTCCGAGTAGAGCCGTGTGTTCCCCTCGGTGCGCGACGGCTTGAGCAACCCTTCACGTTCGTAGAGCCGCAACGTCTGCGGGTGGATGTTGTACTTCTGCGCCACCACGCTGATCATGAAATAGGCTTTGCCGGTCTTCTTCATGCCAGCTCCTGGCGCACGTCCGCGCTGTTGATGCGGCCGAATTCACGAAGCAGTTCCTTCGAACGTTCATCGAGCAGCCGCGGCAACGCGAGCCGCACTTCGATCACGAGATCGCCACGGTGTCCGTCGCGCGGCGAGGGCGCGCCGCGTTCGCTCAGCCGGAACCGCTGCCCCGACTGCGTGCCCGGCGGTACCCGCAGCCGGACGGGGCCATCGAACGACGGCAGCTCGATCTTCGCGCCGAGCGCCGCTTCGTGAATGGCGACCGGCACGGTCACGTGCAGGTCGTCGCCGTCGCGCCGGAACCGCGGATGCGGCTCCACCTCCACTGCGATGTAGAGGTCGCCTGCCGGTCCGCCGTTCGCACCGGCGTGCCCCTTGCCATCGAGACGGATGCGGGCGCCGTCCTGCAGGCCGGCCGGCAATCCGACCACGACCGACTCGGACAGCATCTCCAACTGTCGGCCGTGGCACTCGGGACAACGCGCCACCGCCTGGACGCCGGAGCCGCCACACGGCGCACATGGCTTCGAAAAGACCATGTGGCTGCGCGTCGACTTCACCACGCCCGACCCGTGACAGTGCTGGCAGCGCCGCTCCGGCATCGTCACGTGCCCGGTGCCGCGGCAACTGCGGCAGTGCACCAGGCGCGTCACCGTCACCTGCCGTGAGCCGCCACGCAGGGCGTCCTCGAACGACAGCCGCAAGGTGGCGTGCAGGTCGACGCCGCGTTCGTCGCCACGCGCCGGCGCCGTCGCCCGCTGCGTGAACACGTCGGCGAAGAGGTCGCCGAAGGTCGGCGCCGCATCGCCGCTGACCCGCATCGAGAAGTCGAACCCCTCGAATCCGAACGTCACGGCGTCGACCGATATCGACGGGCCACCGCCGACATCGTAGTGATGGCGGCGGTCGGGATCAACCAGCGTTTCGTACGCCTCGGCGATCTGGCGGAACTGCTGTTCCGCCAGACGGTCGCCAGGGTTGATGTCGGGATGGAACTTGCGCGCAAGACGCTTGTAGGCACGCTTGATGTCAGCGGCCGTCGCCTCTCGCTCCACGCCCAACAGCAGGTAGAAGTCCATGGGACTGGGAATGCAGATTTCAGATTGCCGATTTCAGATTGGAAATTCCCGGAGCTGCTGAACTTCGAATCTGCATTCTGAGTTCTGAAATCTGCAATTCAGTGTTCCTGCCTACTTGTCGTCGACCACTTCCGCATCGATGACGTCGCCCTGCGGGCCGGACGACGCCGCACCGCTGGACGAATCGCCGCCGGTCGCGCCCGGGCCAGGGCCATCGCCGCCAGGCGCCTGGCCCGCACCCGGAGCCGCCTGCTGATACAGCGTGGCGGCCGCCTTGTGCTGGGCCTGGGTGAGGTTTTCCATCTCGCGAGCGATGGCCGCGGCGTCGCCAGACTCGATCGCCTTCTTCAGCGACTCGATGGCGGCCTCGATGGCCGTCTTGTCGGCGGCCTGCAGCTTGTCACCCGAGTCCTTGATGAAGCGCTCGGCGCCGTAGACCGCCTGATCCGCCTTGTTGCGGTTCTCGATCTCTTCGCGGCGCTTCTTGTCCTCGTCGGCGTGTGACTCGGCCTCGCGCATCATGCGGTCGACCTCGTCCTTGCTCAGGCCGCTCGAGGCCGTGATGGTGATCTTCTGTTCCTTGCCCGTGCCGAGGTCCTTCGCCTGCACGTTCACGATGCCGTTGGCATCGATGTCGAACGTCACCTCGACCTGCGGCACGCCGCGCGGAGCGGGCGGGATGCCGTCCAGATGGAAGCGGCCCAGCGTGCGGTTGTCGCGCGCCAGCGAACGCTCGCCCTGCAGCACGTGAATCTCGACGCTCGTCTGGCTGTCGGACGCGGTCGAGAACACCTCGCTCTTGCGGGTGGGTATGGTGGTGTTCCGGGCAATCTGCGCCGTCATCACGCCGCCCATCGTCTCGATGCCGAGCGACAGCGGGGTGACGTCGAGCAGCAGCAGGTCCTTCACGTCGCCCGCCAGCACGCCCGCCTGGACGGCGGCGCCGATGGCCACGACTTCGTCCGGGTTGACGCCCTTGTGCGGGTCCTTGCCGAAGATCGCCTTCACGATCTGCTGCACCTTCGGGATACGCGTCGAACCGCCGACGAGCACCACCTCGTCGATCTTCGACGGGTCGAGTCCGGCGTCGGCCAGCGCCTGCTTCGTCGGACCAACCGTCCGCTCCAGCAGATCCTCGACCAACTGCTCGAACTTCGCCCGCGTCAGCTTCATCTGCAGGTGCTTGGGGCCGGTCTGGTCGGCGGTGATGAACGGCAGGTTGATGTCGGTCTCCATCACGGTGGAGAGCTCCATCTTCGCCTTCTCCGAAGCTTCCTTCAGGCGCTGCAGCGCCATGCGGTCCTTGCCGAGATCGATGCCGTCCGTCTTCTTGAACTCGGCGATGATCCACTCGATGACGCGCTGGTCGAGATTGTCGCCCCCGAGGTGCGTGTCGCCGTTGGTGGCTTTCACCTCGACGACGCCCTCACCCACTTCAAGGATGGAAATGTCGAACGTGCCGCCGCCGAAGTCGTAGACGGCAATCGTCTCGTCCTTCTTCTTGTCGAGGCCGTAGGCCAGCGCCGCCGCCGTCGGCTCGTTGACGATGCGCATCACCTCGAGGCCGGCAATCTGGCCGGCGTCCTTGGTGGCCTGACGCTGGGCGTCGTTGAAGTAGGCCGGGACGGTGATCACCGCCTGGGTGATGGTCTGACCGAGGTACTCCTCCGCCGCCTGCTTCAACTTCTGCAGCACCATCGCCGAAATCTCCGGCGGGGTGAGCGGCTTGGCCTGACCGTCGACCTTCACCGTGACACGCTGGCCGTCGGGCACCACGTGATACGGGACCATGGTCATCTCTTCGCCCACTTCATCGAAGCGACGTCCCATGAAACGCTTGATCGAGAACACCGTGTTTTCGGGATTGGTAACCGCCTGGCGCTTCGCCACCTGACCCACCAGCCGTTCGCCCGACTTGGTGAACGCGACAACCGAGGGGGTGAGGCGTCCGCCTTCAGGATTGGTAATGACGACCGGTTCGCCGCCTTCCATGACCGCGACGACGGAGTTGGTGGTGCCCAGGTCGATGCCGATAATTTTGCTCATTGATTTCCTCGAAATCCGCTCAGGGATGATATGGGTTCAAGTATAAAACCTGAGTGGAGGAGGTTCAAGCTTTAGTTGGCGCTAGGCGTGGGGCGATGGGCTACGGGCCTCGCAAGCGGTCGAGCTGCGACCGCGCCTTCTCCAGGCTCGCAGGCTGAAGCCTGAAGCCCGAAGCCACGCGCGCAGCGCTACACTCTTCCCCAGTGGCCCATTACGTCATCCGCATTGCCCGCAGTGCCACCGTCATCGCGCTCTTCGCGGCGGCCGCGCTGCTGGGCACCCTGAGCGGCGTGCTGTTCGCCTTTGCCGGCGACCTGCCGGAGATCTCGGCGCTCGACAACTACAACCCGAGCACCATCACCCGCGTCTACGCGGCCAACGGTGAGGTGATCGGCGAGTTCGCCATTCAGCGCCGGCTGGTCATCGGCTACGACGACATCGCGCCGCAACTGCGCGAGGCGATCATCTCGGCCGAGGACGCCGACTTCAATTCGCACTTCGGCCTGAGCATCTCCCGCATCCTCATCACCGTGCTGCGCGACGTGTTCCAGCGGCGACTCGGCAACCCTGCCGGCGCCAGCACCCTCACGCAGCAACTGGCGCGCAACCTCTTCCCCATCGGGTTCGAGAAGAGCCTCGAACGCAAGGTGAAGGAAGCGTTGCTTGCCGTCCAGATCGAGAAGCGTTACACCAAGCGCGAGATCCTCACGCTCTACTGCAACCAGATCCACTTCGGTCACGGCACCAACGGCGTCGAATCGGCGGCACGGCTGTACTTCAACACGCGCGCGAAGGAACTCACGCTCGAGGAAGCGGCGCTCATCGCCGGCATCATCCAGTCGCCGGCGCGCCAGAGCCCGTATGTCGACATGGCCGCTGCCATGCGGCGCCGCAACTATGTGCTGCAGCGCATGGCCGACGAGCACTACATCACGCTCGAGCAGGCGGCCACCGCCAAGGCCAGCCCGATCGTTCTGAAGGGACAGCCGCAGCCCGAGAAGTCGATTGCGCCGTTCTACCTCGAGGAAGTGCGCAAGCACCTCGAGCGCGAATACGGCGCCAAGGCGCTCTACGAGAGCGGGCTTGCCGTGACGACCACACTGGACCCGGCACTGCAGCGCCTCGCCAACCGCGCCATCGAGAAGGGGCTGCGGGATTACGACAAACGGCACGGCTGGCGGAAAGCGGTTCGTACGGTGGCCAGTGCCAGGCAGACGGTCGAGACCTACAAGGACGAACGCTGGAAAAGCCCCATCCGCGTCGGCGACGTCGTTCCTGCCGTGGTGGAGGCGATCGGCAAGCCGGCTCCTGCCACCGGCGCCCGCCTCCTCATCGGCGGCTACCGCGCCGACCTGGTACGCGAGGGGTTCTCGTGGACCCGCAAGCCGTCAGCGGCCGACCTGGTGAGGGTCGGCGACATCGTCGACGTGCAGATCAAGACGCTCGACGAGGAGACGAAGCTCGCCACGGTGTCGCTCGAGCAGACCCCGCTGGCGGAAGCGGCGATGGTGGTGCTCGACAACCACACGGGCCAGGTGAAGGCGATGGTTGGCGGCTGGGACTTCCAGCGCAGCAAGTTCAACCGCGCGGTGCAGGCCTACCGCCAGCTCGGCTCGACGTTCAAGCCGATCGTCTACACCGCCGCGATCGATCGCGGCTACACACCCGCCTCGCTCATCGTCGACTCCCCGGTTGCGTACCCGTCGGGAAACGGCGGCACCTGGTCGCCGCAGAACTACGACCATACGTTCATGGGCCCCATCACGCTGCGGTATGCCCTCGAGGAGTCGCGCAACATTCCCGCGATCAAGGTAATGGCCGACCTCGGGCCGAAGACCGTGCTCGACTACGCGAAGCGCTTCGGGTTCGAGGAAGAGTTCCCACCCTACTTGCCCATTGCGCTCGGGGCGGGCGACGCCACCCTGATGGAAGTGACGAGTGCCTACACCACCTTCCCGAACCAGGGCATCCGCATGAAGCCGTGGACGCTGCTGAACGTGAAGGACCGCGAGGGCAACCTGCTCGAGCAGAATCGGCCGGAGCCTTCCGACGTGATCGGCGCCGACTCGGCGTTCGTGATGACCAGCATCCTGCGCGGCGTGCTGACGCCGCGCGGCACCGGCGCACGCGCCGCGAGCATGGCTGCCACCTGGCCGATGGCCGGCAAGACCGGCACAGTCGACAACAACACCGACGCCTGGTTCATCGGCTTCGACCCCGACATCACCGTCGGTGTGTGGATCGGCATGGACGACAAGCGCAAGTCGCTCGGCGGCGACGAGCAGGGAGCGAAGGCGGCCCTGCCGATGTGGATGGACTTCATGCAGGGCTACATTGCGGCCCGCGCCGATCGGGCCACACCGCCGCAGTTTCAGCCGCCCGGCAATATCGTGTTCCTGCCCGTCGACAGGTCGACCGGCGCCGCGACCGTACAGGAGTCGCCGGCCGCGATCACCGAGACCTTCATCGCCGGCACGGAACCGGGCGGCCTCAATCGGGCCCAGCCGCAGCAACAGCCATGAGCGCACCTGAAGGTGCGCGGCTACATCAGCTCGATACGTAGCTGCCGACCTCCAGGTCGGCTTATGTCCTACACCTCGATGCCAAGGTCTGGACATCCGGCCCGACTCGTGGTCTAAACAGAGCGGTGCATCGTTCCAGCCCTAACCAACCGCCCGACCGCGAGTCGCCCCTGCACGCGTTGGCGGAGCGTGCGCCGATGATGATGTGGGTCAGCGGCGCCGACGGTCGCGCGCTCGTCCTCAACCAGGGATGGCGCGCATTTCGGGGCGCCGGCCCGCAGGATGCGCTCCCCGACGGCTGGGCGCACGCCGTCCACGCCGAGGATATGGCTCAGGCCGTTGCCCGCTTCCTCGAGGCGCATGAGCGCCGCGTCTCCTACGATGCCGAGTACCGCGTCCGCCGCGCCGACGGCGAGTGGCGGTGGGTGCGCGACCACGGCACGCCGTGGTTCGATGCGGCGGGCGAGTTCATGGGGCACATGGGATGCTGCCTCGACGTCACTGACCAGCGCACGCCGGCCTGGGCAACCTCCAACGCCGAGTGGCGCGTCAAGACGCTGGTCGAGCGGTCGCAGCAGGACATCATCTACCGCACCCGCCTCTTACCGACGCTCGGCGTGGAATACGTCGGCGGCGCGGTGAAGGCGCTCACGGGCTATACCCCCGAGGAGTTCTATGCCGACCCGACGCTGGTGCCGCGCTCCGTCCACCCGGACGACCTGCACCTGATTGCACTCACCGCGGAAGCCGCGGCGCAGATGCCGAGCACCGTCACCTACCGCTGGGTGCGCCCCGACGGCCGTATCGTCTGGGTCGAGCATTACCGCATTCCCGTGTTCGATGCCGCTGGCCACATCATCGGTCTCGAGGGGATTGCGCGCGACGTCTCCGGACGCGTCGAGTCGGAACGACGGCTGCGCGAGTCGGAGGACCAACTGCGGCAGCTGGCCGCCCGCCTGCAGGGCGCCCGCGAAGAAGAGCGGGCCGAAGTCTCGCGCGAACTGCACGACGAGCTCGGGCAGACGCTCACCGCCCTCAAGCTCGAGATCAACCGTGCCGTGGCGGCGTTCGCTTCCGTACCGAGCAGCGTGACCACCGTCGACCGCCTCCAGTCGATCGTGGGCCTCGTCGACCTTGGCATTGCCACGGTCAAGCGCATCTCGGCGCGACTGCGCCCGGCCACGCTCGACCACCTGGGGCTGGCGGAGGCCATCCGGTGGGAGGCGCTGACCTTCAAGGCGCGCACCGGCATCCGCTGCCAGTTGCGCGCGAACCGTCAGCAGACGCGGCTCAGCGCGGAGCAGCAGACAGCGCTGTTTCGCATCCTGCAGGAAGCGCTGAACAACGTGGTCTGCCATGCGAACGCCAGCTCGGTGCAGGTCTCGATCAAGGAAACGGACGATGCGGTGGACATGCGCATTCGCGACAACGGCCGTGGCATCTCGGCCGAGCAGACGGCGGCGGCGGGGTCGATCGGCCTGCTGGGCATGAAGGAACGCGCGGCGCTGATTGGCGGCAGGTTCACCATCGCCGGGGCGCGCGGCAAGGGCACCGTGGTGTCGGTCCACGTCCCTCTTGGCGAATTGTCAGCGGTGCACCGGCCCCGCATACGGACGGAGCCGTCACGCGGATGATTCGGATACTGCTGGTGGATGACCACCCTGTCGCACGGCACGGCATCAAGTCGCTGCTCGTCGATCGGGTGAAGGACTCAGTCGTGGGCGAGGCACCCGATGCCCTGTCGGCGCTACGCCAGGTCGAGAACGGCACCTGGGACCTGGTGATTGCCGATCTCTCGATGCCGGGCATGAGCGGCCTCGAGCTGGTCAAGGAACTGCGACGCATCAGGCCGACGCTGCCGACCCTCGTGCTCAGCATGCATCCGCCGTCGCAGTTCGCGCGCCGAGCGCTGAGCGCGGGGGCCATCGGCTACATCACCAAGGACAGCAATCTCGACGAGTTCGTCAGCGCGATCGAGCACGCACGGCGCGGTCGCCGCTACATCAGCCGCGATACCGCGGACCTGCTGCTGCGCCAGGGCGCCACGTGGGAAGCGCCGCCGCACGAGTCGCTGTCGGACCGCGAGTACCAGGTACTGCGCCTCATCGGCTCGGGCCAGACCATCTCGGACATCGGCCGCGACCTGGGGCTGAGCGTGAAGACCGTCAGCACCTACCGGACGCGTGTGCTGGAAAAGCTCGGCATGCGGAGTAACGCCGAGCTGATGCGCTACGCGATCGAGAACCGCCTGCTCGAAACGTGAACGCGTAGCCGCGCACGCCGAACGTAGCCGCGCATCTTTAGATGCGCCGTGTCACAAGCCGACCTGAAGGTCGGCAGCCACGTCCTGTGTCGGCAGCTACGTACGGGCGTGTGTCGCGTCGCGATACGCCCGCACCCGCGCCGCGAACGCCGCTGCCGACTCGCGCATCACCGACACGAACGCCTCCCACGCTGGCCGCTGCGCCTCGCGCAATGCCGCGTAGTCGTCCAGGCGTGCGCACCGGTCCATCACCTCTCGCAGCGGGTCTGGCGACGTCACCACGTTCACGTCCCACTGCTCGAACCCGAGCGTACGCACCAGGCTGACCGAACGCTCGTCGTAACTGAGGTTGATCGCCGGTGTGCCGAAGGCGAGACAGGGCACGAACGCGTGCAGCCGGAACGACACCACCAGCCGCGCCTCGCGCAGCACCTGCAAGTACGCGTGCACATCGTCTGGCAGGATGTAGTCGACGCCGTCGAACGACGAGGCGAACTCCAGATCGCGGATGTCGTGGCACAGCAGGCGGACGGGACCCGTGCCGAGGTGCTGGAGGTTGTCGAGCAGGCGCCGCACCACGCCGTGCATGCGCGCTTCGTCGCGGGGAGGAATGCTCATCAGCCGCGGGCTGCGGATGGAGAGCAGCGTCCCGCCGGGCGGGATGCTCGAGGCACCCGGAGTGGCCGGCAGCTCACCGAGCAGCAGCGACGGGCACGCCGCCAGCCGTGCCGTGTCGATGCCCAGCGCCTGTACGTAGCGCAGCGTCGCCTCGTCTCGCACCAGCGAGATGGCCGCAGCGGCGTTCAACGCCACCGTCGTGCTGTTGGCCATCGCGTCGGTGCGCGGCATCAGCTGGTGGCGCTGGTCGTAGATGCGCCCGTGCGAGAGGCTGCACAGCATCAGCGGCAGGCGAAGGGCAGACAGCGCCTGCGCGTTCACTTCCAGGCCGCCGTTCTCGTAGAGGTTGCCGCCACCCACCACCACGCCGTGCCCGTACTGGTTCATCTGGTGCACGCTGGCCGGAAGCAGGCCATAGAGCGCACTGCCTGCTTCGCCGCGCACCGCCGGCACGTGCACCAGGTTCACCGGCTCGCCGAAGGCGCCGCGAAGCAGATGGCGCAGCCCGACGAAGATGGTGTCGTTGCCGATGTTGAAGCCGGTCGGCCGAACACAGAAAATGGTGGTCACGCTTGTCCCGCTCTGGCGGCGACGAGCCCGCGCCACGCGCCCGCCCATGCCGACGCCATGTGATTGATGGTGTAGTGCTCCAGATGTCGTCGCCGCGCCGCGGCGCCAAGAGCGACGCGCTCGGCGGGATGGTCGAGCAGACGCCCGATCGCTGCCGCAAGCGCGGCTGGATCTTCGGGCGGCACCAGCACTCCGCACTCGCCGTCGTCGAGGGCCACCGGCAGCCCGCCCACCCGCGCCGCCACGATCGGCAGCCCGGACGCCATCGCTTCGAGCGTCACCTGCCCGAACGATTCTCGCCGGCTCGGGATGACCAGGACCGACGCAAGCGCCAGCCACGGCTGCACCTCCGACACGTGCCCGGGCATGTGGACCGGGATGCGCGCTCGCGCGGCGCGCGCGCGGAGCGTTGCGGCCTCAGGCCCGTCTCCTACCAGCACCAACTGCACATCGTCTCGGCCGTCGAGCCGGTCGACGGCGTCGAGCAGCAGGTCGAACCCTTTCTCGTACCGCAGCCGACCGACGGCAAGCAGCACGTGGACATGCGGCGGCAGGTGCAGCGACTGGCGCAGCGCAGCCGTCTGCGCAATCGGCACCGCCGGCGCGTCGGGCGATCCGCTCGGCGTCACGTCGATCCGCTCGAGCGGTGTCCCGTCCTGCGTGGCGGCCGCGGCACGCATCACCTCGTTCGACACCATCGTGCGCTGTGCCAGCCTCGACGCCAGACGGCTGGCCACGAGCAGCGGACGCCGGCCACCGGCGTGATGGCGGCGGTAGCAGACCGGGATGCGCGTGCCCCGCGCCGCCAGCGACGCAGCAATGGCGGGCAGCGGATGCGAGGCGTCGACGACGGCGGGACGCGTGGCGTCGATGGCCCGGCGGATCGCCAGGACCGCACCGGGGAGTCGCGGCAGCGCGGCCGGCCGCGGCGGCAGGCCGGCGTCGATGTGCAGCACTTCGACGCCGCTGGCAGCCAGGTCGTCGCCGAGGCCGCCGCGGTCGTCGAGCAGCGCCACGCACGGCTCGATGCCGCACCCCGTCAGCGCTTGCAGCAGCGGTCCACGACTCCGGCGGACCGGGTCGGCTTCGGCGCGAGTGCCGGTCCCGCCCCACACGAGCAGCACGCGCACTATCGTCCTATCCCAGGCCGACCTGAAGGTCGGCAGCTACGTGCGTGTGGCACGGGGGGCCGCCGGCCAGATGTCGCGCGTGCTCGAGATGGTGTAGTAGAGCCACCGGCGACGCCCCTGCAACGCGGTGATGCCGCGTGGCCCATGGAAGCCGGTGTTCGAGTTGAGGAAGATGATGCCCGTGTTGTGCTTCGGGGTGAAGGTCGCCGTCAGCTCGGGGTCGTGGCACCAGCGATCGTTGCGGAACGCCTTGTCGCGGTAGAGCGCCGTCTCTCCGCCAACCAGACCTTGCTCCTCCGCATCGCAGAAGAAGAAGATGCCGCCGACGATGCGGCGATCCCAGTCGAGGTGTACGAACTCCTTGTAGGCACCAAGCCCCTTCGACTGGAAGTCCATGCGGGTGAACAGCTGGTTCGGGTCGCCGTCGAACGGCAGCGTCCGCATCTCCTTCTCGTCGCGGGTCTCGACATAGCGGGTCAGCGTCGCCGTGTCGGGGTCGACCAAACAGTGCGCGTCGCGCATGTCCTGTGCGAACGCCGCCAGCACGTCGCAGACAAAGGCGTCCCCGCGGAGCGTGTCGTGCACCAGGCGCCAGCCCGGGTGGTTCAGCACGTCGGCGTATCCGGCGTCTGACGTCGTCAGCCCCCAGTGCTGTCCGTGGAGCATGTGAGTGTCTGGAAAGGTCAGAGTCGCGTAGATCGCCGGGTCGACGATTTCTTCGATGTAGATGTGCGGGTGCGGCTCGCGTCCGTACCGGAAACGCATGAGTTCAGTGAGTCCTTTGAACGGAAGTGATTGCAGTCGCAGCGTACCATGGGTTCATGCCGCGCCCAACGTTCCTGGTGATTGGCGCCGCGAAGGGCGGCACTACTTCGCTGCACTACTACCTGCGACAGCACCCGTCGGTGTACATGCCGGCGGCGAAAGAGATCAACTACTACTGGAACGATGCGGTGGCGGCGGGACGGCAGGTGCCGCGTACGTTCGCGGAGTATATCGGCTGTTTCGCGGCGGCGTCGGACGGCCAGGCGATCGGCGAGATCTCACCGCAATACCTCAACAGTCCGTCTGCGGCCGCGCGCATACGCGCCGATCTGCCGGCGGCGAAGCTGGTGGTCTCGCTGCGTCATCCCGCCGACCGCGCGTATTCGGACTATCTCGGTCGCGTGCGGATTGGGCGCGAGCTGCGCTCGTTCGAGGCGGCCACTGGTCCGGGCGAGCGGATTCGCGAGGATGGGTTCTACGCGGCGAAGCTGGCGCGCTACCTCGCGCACGTGCCGCGCGAGCAGCTGCTGGTGCTGCTGCACGACGACTATGCACGCGACAGCGCAGGCACGCTGCGACAGCTGTTCGCGTTCATCGGCGTCGACCCGGACTTCCCCGTCGATACCAGCCGGCGCTACAACCCGGCGGAGCTGCCGCGTTCGGCGCGGCTCAGCCGCGTGATGTGGGCGGGCGTCGGCGCGGCGCAGCAAGTGCTGCCACGCCCGTGGCGCGGATCTGGGCTCGGCGAGCGGCTGTTACGCACCACCTACCGCAAGGCGCCGCCGTTTCCGCCGGAGCAGCGGGCGGCGATGACGGCGGTGTATCGCGACGATATCGTGGCGACGGCGGCGCTGGTCGGCAGGGACCTGAGTGCCTGGCTGGTGTGACTCGTCGTAGTCCGGGTTGGAAGGGTCATGGCGTCGCCGCGCATCTTTCGATGCGCCGTGTCAGGCCGACCTGAATGTCGGCCAGGCTGGCACGGGCTCAGTCGGCGAGAGCGAGGCCCGCCGTCACGAATCGGTCGAAGTCGGCTCGGTTCTCGGTTGCGAGCGCCGCACCCGACTCCATCGCTGTTGCGGCAATCAAGCAGTCGGCAAGGCTGCCGCGGTGCCGTCCACTGAGGTTGAATAACTCCGCTATATGGCCCTCCCACGGTGGTCTGGTTCGGTCGTTTGTAACTGAATGTCGTAGCCGACCTGAGGTCGGCAGCTACGTCCTGTCTGGCGTCGTGTCCGGCCTTGACTCGCCGAAGCCTGGCACGTGCGGTCTTGACTCGCCGAAGCCTGTGCTCGTGCGGTCTTGACTCGCCGAAGCCTTGGCGAAGGCGGTAATCTGACCTCGTGACTGCTCACGCCCTGCCCACCCTCCGCGATTTCCTCGTCCACCCCACGCGCCCTGCCGGCACCTTCACGTATCACGAGCTGCAGGGCTTTCTGTTCGCGATCGCTTCGTCACCAGAGTTGATTCGGCCGTCGGACTGGCTGGCGGCCATCTTCAACGACAAGGACGTGGTCTACGCGTCGAGGGCTGAGGCACAGCACATCCTCGACCAGCTCATGACGCTCTACAACGACGTGAACGCCGGTGTGCTCGAGGGGCGGCCGTCGCTTCCCGCCGACTGCTTCGTCGCCACCGACGTGATGGTGAACTTCGACCACGATGCGCCGCTGGCGGCGTGGTCGCGCGGCTTCCTGCAGGGGCACGACTGGCTCGGGGACTTATGGGAGGTCGAGCTGCCGGAGGAGATGGACAACGAGCTGGACGCCGTGCTGATGGCGCTCACCTTCTTCGCGTCGCGCAATGTGGCGGAGGAATTCCAGCGCGACGGCGACTTCGGTGACGAATCGCTCGAGGTGGTCGCCACTCGCCTGCTCGGGCTCGTGCCCGATGCGATGGCGAGCTATTCCGACATGGGCCGCAACGTGCTGGCGGAGGCGTATGCGCCGGTCGAGCAGCGGCGCGTCACCAAGGTGGGGCGGAACGAGCCGTGCCCGTGCGGCAGCGGGAAGAAGTTCAAGCAGTGCCACGGCCTCGTAGGTTCGTAGCTGCCGACCTTCCGCCTTCGCAGGTGCTACGGCGGACCGCCGAAGCCTTGGCGGAGGCTGGTCAGGTCGGCCCGATAGCCACCCAGATCATCACCGCGTCGCGCCGCGCGCCTTCACCTTCACCGTCCCGATCGGCGCACGCGGCTCCAGGCCATAACCGAGCGGCGCTTTTGGGAACAGTCCGCGCAGCGACTCGTGGATGTCGATCGGATCGGTGCCACCGGTGAAGATGTGGCGAATCAGGACGAACGTGTGCGCGAGCAGAATCCCCGGCGCAATGAAGAGCGGCGCGTGGGCACTGACAATCAATCGAGTGGACCACGACTTCTCGCCCCGGACACCTCACTCGAGCCCGCGCAACCGGACGACAGCGACGGTCAGCGCAGACGCGCACGCCACCGACAGGACGACGGCGTTCAATCGACGCGGCCCCATCATGCGACCCTGAACGGCTCGGCCTTTTCTGGCACAACGGGATAGTGATAGAGGCCCTTCAGCCTGTAGCTCTGGCTGCGGACAACATCATCGGAGACGCGCCCGAAGTCGGCGCGCGTCATCTCGAAGGTGCCCTGGGGCGTGGTCACTCGAAAGCGTTGGTCAGTCGCGAGGCGCTCGATGACGTCACGCTTGAAAGCAAGACGGTAGAACTCGTAACTCGCAGCAGCCATCTCAACTCCTGAAATCCATGCGGGAAGACTAGCAGGGCCGGTGTCAGGTGTGGTCATACGCCAGACCTTCGCCACGCCGAGGCCCCGAACGCGCGATACTAGTCCTCGTGCCTAACTGCATTCATGGAATCGACGACCGCTTCTGCGCCGTGTGTACCAACAAGGGACGCCCCAAACCCAACAAGCGACAGGTGGTGCAGGCCAGGGCTGCGGCCCACGAACCGGCGACAGATGTCGAACGCGAAGCGCTCGAAGCGGTCTACGCCTACCAGGAGGCGCGCTCAATGCAGGCGGGCCGGCCGTTCCGCGCCACCCGGACGTGGCCGATGATCGAACGCCTCGGCATCCTGGTCGCCGTCGAACGTCTCGTGTCCAAGCCCGACGACTCGGCGTGTTACACGACGCTGGTCGAGATGGGCATGGAAGACATGGCCTTCGAGCAGGTGGTAACACGGCACCGAGAGGCGTTCTCGGAGAAGGCCGTCCTCACGTCGGAGGCACGCCTGAAACGCTTGAAGGCGTCGTCGCCGGCGGGCACGGGTCACGTTGCGTCCAACCTCGACTGACGCGCTACACTGCAGACGGCAATCGACATGGCGTTCAGAATCCAACGCGTCGTGACCCAGACGACGTTCGACGACGAAGAGCGGCGCAGACCCGCTTTGCAGTACTGGCTCTCCCGGCCGCCCGAAGAGCGCGTGGCCGCGGTCGAGTTTCTCCGCAGGCAGGCCAATGGATCTGGCGCCCGACTTCGACGAATTTATCGCGTGCTTGACTGCCCGTGGGGTTGAGTTCCTGATCGTCGGCGCCTACGCGCTGGCGTTCCATGGCGTTCCCCGATTCACCGGCGATCTGGACATCCTCGTGCGCCCCTCGCCGGACAATGCCACTCGCCTCCTCCAGGCCATCGCCGATTTCGGATTCCCGACCGCGGATCTCGTCCCGGCAGACCTCGTCGATCCGAGGCGCATGCTCGAGTTGGGGCTTCCTCCGGTGCAACTGCACGTCATGAGCGCCATCAGCGGAGTGTCGTGGGAGGACGCGCACGCACACGCGACACGCGGACGCTTCGGAACGCACGATGTGCCAGTCATCGGTCGCCGTTCCCTGATTCAGAACAAGCGAGCGGCGGGGCGACCCAAGGACGTGGCGGACCTCGATGCACTCGGCGATGCAGGCTAGCAGCGCGTGTGCAGTGGCCCACCAACCCACCAGCGACGGTGCGCGGGCGCGCCCAGGCTCCGTACCGCCCGCCGTGATTACGTGCTCCTACCGCCGCAGCGCGCGGCGCAGAGTGGCCTTCGCTTCAGGCACACGCAGCGCCAGCGCCACACCGAAGTAGGTGACGCCGTACGGCAACAGCACCGCCGCGCCCTCGACGATGGGGTGCACCGGCGGCAACGACAGCTTCACGCCCCAGCCGACCGCGGCACCGGTCAGCGCCGCGGTCCACAGCGACACGACGTACATCGCCGGCATGCCGGTCGAACCGACTCGCCCGCGCAGCGCTCGGCGCAGCAGGAACATTTCCACCCACCCGGCAAGCCCGGCCGACAACGTCAGCCCCGCCGCACCCCAGCGTGCGCCAATGCCCAGCAGGTGCGGCAGCGGAATGGCGAAGGCATATCCCAACACGGTGGTGATGGTGACCCGCACCAGCGCCAGGCGCAGCGGCGTGCGCGTGTCCCTCAACGCATAGCAGGTGGACGAATAGAGCCGCCCCAGTGTGGACGCCACGAGCCCGACCGACGAACCAGCAAGAATGGCCCAGACGTAGTTGGTATCACCTGCGGTGAAGCGGCCGGTCTGCAGCACGGCTCCAGCCACGACATCCCCGAGCGCGAGGAAGGCCACCGAGGAGGGCACAACGAAGAACGCGATGCGCCGCAGCCCGGCGTCGAGCCGAAGCCGCACCGCCTCGGCCCCCGCGGCATCAAGCGCCGCTACGCCCGCCGCACCCGCCATCGCCGGCAGTTCAGAGGCCGCGACGGCCACGCCGAACAAACTGACCGGCAGCGTGTACAACAGCGATGCGTTGGTGAGCCCGGTGACGGCGCCAGTTGGCAGCAGGCTGGCCAGCAGCGAGTCGATGTAGGCGCTCAACTGCACCACGCCGCGGCTGATGAACGCCGGCACAAAGTTACGCGCAATGGTCCGCACGTGTTCCGACGCGGTGTCGAACGACAGGCGCAGGTTGGGCGCCACGGCGAACACCACCGGCAGCTGCACGCCGAACTGCAGCGCGCTGCCCACCACGGCGCCCCACGCCAGGTACTTGGCCAACTCCGACAGGCTGCTGCCGCCGCCGAAGTAGACCATGGTCGAGATCATTGCGGCGTTCACCATCACCGGCGCTGCGTACGACAGCGTGAAGCGGTGGTGGCTGTTGAGGATGCCGAGGCACCACGCCGACAGCACCAGCATGCCGGTGCCGGGAAACAGGATGCGCGTCAGCGAAACCGCCAGCTCGCGCTTCTCACCGGTGAACCCCGGCGCAATCACCGCAATCAGGAACGGCGTGGCCAGCACGCCTGCCAGCACGAGCACCGAGGTGACCACCGCGACCAGCGCGAAGACGGCGCCCGCCACCCGGTCGGCTTCCTCGCGCTTCCCTCTCGACACCAGCGCCGCGTAGACAGGAATGAACGACGCCGACAGCGCGCCTTCACCGAACAGGTTCTGCAAGAAGTTCGGGATGCGGTATGCCGCGTTGAACGCGTCGGCAGAATCGGACAGCCCGAAGTAATAGGCGAAGACTCGCGCGCGGATGAAGCCCGCGATCCGGCTGATGAGGATGCCGGCCGCAACGAAGACGGCGCGATTCACCGCTCTGCGGACACCTCGGTCCGCACCACTGCCCTACTCGTCGTCATCGTCGGCGGCCGCTTCGCCAAGCGTGCCGCTGGCTTTCTGCATCAGGTAGGTCTTGATGAAGCTGTCGATGTCGCCGTCGAGCACGCGGTTCGGGTCGCTCATCGACTCGCGCGTGCGGTGGTCCTTCACCATCTGGTACGGGTGCAGGACATAGCTCCGGATCTGGCTGCCGAACGCGATCTGCTGCTTCTCGCCGGCAATCGAATCGAGCTTCGCCTGCTGCGCCTTCATCTTCAGGTCGTAGAGCCGCGACCGCAGCACCTTCATCGCCGAGGCGCGGTTCTTGTGCTGCGACCGCTCGTTCTGGCACGACACGACGATGCCGGTCGGCAGGTGGGTGATGCGGATGGCGGAGTCGGTGACGTTCACGTGCTGACCACCCGCACCGCTCGAACGGTAGGTGTCGACGCGCAGATCCTTCTCGTCGATCTCGACATCGACATCATCTGGCAGTTCCGGCCAGACGTAGACCGACGCGAACGAGGTGTGTCGCCGCGCGGCCTGGTCGAAGGGCGAGATGCGCACCAGGCGGTGCACGCCGGCCTCGGCCGACAACAGGCCGAAGGCATAGTCGCCCAGCACGGTGAAGGTGGCGCTCTTCAGCCCCGCTTCTTCCGCCGGCTGGTAGTCGATCAGCTCGCGCTTGAAGCCGCGCCGCTCGGTCCACCGCAGGTACATGCGGAGCAGCATCTCGGCCCAGTCCTGCGACTCGGTGCCGCCGGCGCCGGGATGGATGGTGACAATGGCGTTCTTGCGATCGTGCTCGCCGCCGAGCATCTTCTTGATTTCGCCAGCCTGGACGTCCTGATCAAACGCCTCGAGTCCCTGGGCCAGCTCCGCATCGACCGGTTCGCCGGCCGCGAGCCAGTCGGTGAGCACCGACAGGTCTTCGCCCTGCTTGCGCAGTGAGAGGATGAGATCGCGATCGTGCTCGACGCCCTTGCGTCGCTGCAGGATCTTCTGGGCTTCGACCTGGTCCTTCCAGAACTCTGGAGCGGAGGCCTTGGCTTCTATGCGGGCGAGTTCTTCGTCGGGTTTGGCTGCCTCAAAGATAGCTACGCAGATCGGCAGCGCGGCGGCTGAGATCCTCGTAGCGTCTCCGGAGCTCGTCGGGGGTGGCCATGCGGCTATTCTACACGCCGCCGCCGCACGAGCAGCAGCACGCCGAGCGTCAGCACGGTCGATGCGTACGCGAAGGCGTCGCCGATACGCGAGTAGATCGTGCGCGCACGCACGAAGCGGGCCTCGCCCACCACGATTGCTGGCTCGTAGAGCGCCGTGCGGGCACGCACGCGGCCGTACGGATCGACGATGCCGCTGATGCCGGTGTTGGCGGCTCGCACCAGGTAGCGCCCATTCTCGATGGCGCGCATTGACGCCTGCTCGAAGTGCTGGTACGGCGCCGACGTTCGCCCGAACCAGGCGTCGTTGGTGATGGTGGTGAGCAGGTCAGCGCCGTCGGCGGCCATCTGCCGCACCAGGCCGGGATAGACCACCTCGTAGCAGATCGACGTGCTGATGAAATGTCCGCGCACCGGCAGCAGCACGGCGGCATCGCCCGGCGAAAAGTCGGACACGGCCTCGACCAGCGGCCCCGCGAAGAACAGCAGCGTCTTCAGCGGCACGTACTCGCCGAACGGCACGAGGTGCATCTTGCGGTAGATGGCGCCGGTCACGCCGTCGGGACGGACGAGAAACGCCGAGTTGTAGTACTTCGTCTGCGGGGTGGAGCGATCGATCTGATCGCTGCCGACGAGGATCGGCGTCTTCGTTTCGCGGGCAATGGCACGCACCTGCTCCGCGCCGGGCCGATCCTCCTCGAAGTAGAACGGCGTGGACGACTCGGGCCACAGCACCAGCTGCGCGCCGTCCCGGATGGCGCGCCGCGTCATGTCGAGATACTCGCGAAAGATGCCGCCGGCCCGCCGCTCGTCCCACTTGTCTGCCTGGTCGACGTTGCCCTGAATCAGCCCGACGGCGATCGGCTCGCCCTCGCGTGTCAGCGCGTTGTCGCGCATGCGCGCCGAACCCCAGGCTCCGAGGGCGACGACCACACCAATGGTCACCACGAGCGGACGGTAGGCGGCGATGCCGGCCGGCCGCGTCACGCTGTTCGAGCGCGGCGGCAGGTTGCGTGCGCCTGCGTACGCCAGCGCGGCGCTGACGCTGGCGACGAGCGCGGAAAGACCGTAGACGCCGAGCACCGACGCCAGCTGCGCCACCGGCAGCACCGTCGTCTGACTGTAGCCGAGCAGCACCCACGGGAAGCCGGTCATGATGTGGCTGCGCCCGAGTTCGGTGGCCACCCACGCAAACGGCGCCACCGCCAGGCTGCGCGGGCCGAGCGCCGACGCACAGCGGCTCATCACCATGGCGAACACCGCCGGGAAGAGCGCAAGGTAGGCAATGAGCAGCGCGTTCACCAGACCGGCCACCACCGGCGCGAGCCCGCCGTAGACGGTCATGACGCGCGTGATCCAGTAGAGGGTGCCCGCGAAGTAGACGATGCCCGTGATGAGACCGAGCGTGAACGCCTGGCGCACCGTGCTGCGCTGCAGCGCGAGCAGCAGCGGCGCCAGCGCCGCCCACGCGAATGCGGGATGGCCGAAGCTGGGAAAGCTGAACGCGAGGAGGAGGCCGGAGGCGGCGGCGAGCGCGAACGGCACGACGCGCCGTGAACTCAGCGAGTGACCCAGGGCTTCAGCTTCTCTTCCTTCTGCAGCCTGATGGCGAGCACCTGCGCCTCGCGGCGCGTCTTGAAGGAGCCGATGCGCACACGGAACATCTTCTGGCTGCCCTTCGGCGCCTCGACGTAGACGTCGTAGCCCTTACCAGAGAGGCGCTTCACAATCGGGTCCGCTTCACCACGCTCCTTCACTGCCGCCACCTGCACGGCGTAGCCGTTGCGGACGGGAGCACTGGCTGCAGTCGAGGCCACGGCGGTTGCCGGCGCGGCGCCAGGGGGGGAGGCCACGGCCGGCGCGGGCTTGGCGGGCGCGGGCTTGGCGGCCGGCGGCGCAGTTGTGGGGGCGGGTACCGCCTTCACCGGCTCCACGGGTTTGGGCGCGGGCGCCGGGCCGCGCTCGATCGCAACTGGCGGCTTGTCCCCCGGTGCGGGGTCTTCGGACGCTTCGACCGGTGGTGCGGCCCGGGTCGGATCGTCGACCGGTGGCGTCACAGTCGCACGTACCGGCTCGGCCGGCGACTCGGTGATGACGTCCGCATCGGCCTGCGCGGAGCGCTCGGCACGCACGCCACGGCCGACGAGAACCCCGGTCAGGAACGTCACGACCAGGACCACCGTGACCGCCATGAACAGGAACACCAGCTGTTTGCCGCTCAGCTGGATTTCGCGGAAGCCGTCTTCGTGAGAAGTGGTAACTGCCAAAGCGCGTTGATGTTAGCACGCGCGTGCAGCGATCAACGCGGTGGCAGGCGCGCAATCAGGCGCGTGGCCGCCTCGTGACCCGGGCTCATCACCAGGGCACGTTCGGCCTCGCGTCTGGCGCCTGCCAGATCCTTCGTGTCGAGATACGCCTCGGCCAGCAGGGCGTGGGCGTCGGCCGAGTCGGCGCTCCAGATCGAGATGTTCAGCGCGTCGATTGCCTCGCGTCCGCGCCCGGCACGAAGGTGCACCCGGCCAAGCAGCAGGTGCGCCTCGGCGTCGTACGGCGAGAGGAACAGCACGCGGTTCAGTTCCGCGGTGGCCTCGCGGTCGCTGTCCTGCGCCACCAGCCGGCGCGCACGTTCCAGATAGAAACTGGCCAGCTCGCGCTGGTCGCTCTGCGCGCTGGCCAGCGTCTGTTCGATTTGCCGAGAGTGCGGCAGTTCCACGTCGCCCTTCACGCGCTCGAGTCCGCGCGGAATCGGATCGGCCGCGGAGCGCTTGTCCCACTCGTCATAGGCGGACGACAGCCGCCTGGCCAGATCCTTCTCGCGCGTCGCCTCACTGGCGTTGCCCGCCGCAGCCAGCGCGGTACCGAGCACGTAGTGCGCTTCGCCGTCCGTCGGGTCGCGACGCAGCGCCTCGCGCAGCCAGTAAATGGCCGCCTGGGTGTCCTTGTCGAACCAGTAGGCGTAGCCGAGGTTGAAGAAATAATCGGGTTCGGTGGCGTCCGCATCGGCCGCCTTGTCGAAGAAATACGTGGCCACCCCCTGCGTCGGCGTGCCACCGCGGCGCAGCTGCACGACGCCGAGGTTGTTGAGGATGGCCGGCGTCGATCGCTGCTCGTTGAGTGTCTTGAAGATGGTGAACGCCTCGTCGTAGCGCTTCAGGTTCAGCTGCGACAGCGCCACACGGAAGCGGGCGCGGCGGTTCAGGGGCGACGTGGCCGCCACGGCATTGGCGGCGGTGAGCGCCTTGGCGTGCTCGCCCTGATCGTCGAACACCTCCCACAGCGCGAGGCGCGCGCGGTCGAGCGTCGGGTCGGCCCTGAGCGCGGTGTCGAGGTAGCCGACGGCGGTGGCTGGCGTTTCGGCGAGCAGCCCCTTGATGTAGTTCTCGAAGGCGGCGACCGGCGGATGGCTCCGCTCCACTTCGGCTGACGTCCGGGCCGACGCGGGTGCGATGCGCCGCGCAATCCGTTCGAAGATCGCGAACAGCTCCGGCAGCGACCCGCGCTCGGTCACGTCGGCCTGCACGCGCGCGGTGTCGAGCACGATGGCGCGGGCGCGCACCACGAGCTGATCGCCGTCCATGCTGAGCGAGCCGACCACCACCTGCGATGCCCGGACGAGCAGGCCGATGCGGATGACCGTCGCATCGGTCAGTGAAGCAGCCGGCGGCACCTGCAGCCGATCGAAAGCGATGCGACGCTCGTCGCGTGTAATGGCCGGGGCGCCGAGCGCATTGAGATCGTCGGCCAGCAGCACCGACGCAGCCTCGCCCAGCCACACAATCCGTCCCTCGCGCGAGGCGTTCTCGAACGGCATGACCAGGATGCGGCTGGGCACGGCGGTCTGCGCAGCGGCTGGTCCCGCCCACGCGACAAGTCCCGTGCACAGCATCACGACGATCGTGGCAATCCGCTTCATGGCGCCTCCACCTGGGCCGCGTCGACGACGCTGGTGAACGGCACCCGCAGCATGCAGGCATCCTCGCCTGTTCCTCGGCACGACTCCACGGTAACCGACGTCTCGATATCGAACAACGCCAGCATGCGCTGGGAGGCCGACGCGTAGTACCCGCACAATGGATGAGCCACGGGTTCGCGCACCGAGCAAAACACCGACGCCCTGATGGTGACGAGCGCCACGCCCTTCCGCGTCCGCGACGAGGCACGGCTGCCCTCGTAACTCATGTGGACCAGCGCCGCGGCTCGACCAAGCACGACGCGCCGACGGATGAAACGCGGCAAACCACCGACAAGCGAGCGGCTGAAGGACGACATCGACGCCACAGTCCACTCGGCGGCATACGTGCCCGCCGTGCGCGTGACCTCGGCGTAGATGGGTCCTTCCTGACGGAGAAAACTCAGCACCGCGTAGAGCGGCGGGAGCCCGATGGTGCCGTCGCGCAGCCCCTCCGAGGTCAGCCAGTTCTCGTAGAAGCCGAGCCGCGTGGGCAGGACGTCCCCGATTGCCTGATGCAGGCTGGCCACCAGCACACGACCGACGCCGCTTTCTCGCATCGTCAGGCCGCGAGTAAGATCGATAGGAGATGACGAGCGCGGCAATACTGACCGGAGGACGGGCTCGTCGATTCGACGGGCGCGACAAGAGCCAGCTGCGCGTGGGCGGCCGCACCATTCTCGCGCGGCAGCTCGACGCCCTGCGCGACGCGGTCGATCACATCTGGCTGGCCGGGTATCACGGCGCCGTACCGCTGGCGCTTCCGCTGTCTGCCCTCGCTGACCGCATACCCGACCGTGGGCCGCTCGGCGGCCTGGACGCCGCCCTGGCGGCCGAGCCATCCGGCTCCGTGCTGCTGCTGGCCTGCGATATGCCGAACGTGACGACGGCACTGCTGACCCACCTGATTCATCAGATCGACGGCGTCGATGCTGTCGTGCCGAAGACGGAACGCGGATATCATCCGTTGTGTGCGGTGTACGCGCAGTCCAGCAGGAGTGCGGTGCAGCGCCGTCTCGAAGAGGGGCACCTGCGCATGCAGGATCTGCTCGCTGACCTGCGAATTCGAACTGTGGACGGTCCCGAACTGGCGTCGTTCGGAGAACCCGACTCCCTGCTCGCCAATGTGAACACACAGGCGACGCTCGATGCGCTCGAATCTCAGCAGAACCACTAAACTGTAATCTATCACGAGCTTACCGACCTCCCGGACCAAGCCGGGACCGGTTGCTCCTCCTCCGCCGACCCATGATTCTTCCGATTCAGCGACAGGTTCATTCCGCCATCACCGAGGCGATTCATCGTGCGTTCGACCTCGCCGAGATCCCGCCGTTCACGGTCGAGACGCCGCCGAACCGTGCCCTCGGCGATCTGGCCGTGACCGTAGCCTTTCAGCTGGCGCGTTCGCTGCGCAAGGCGCCGCGCGCGATCGCACAGGAGATTGCCGACGCCATCGCACCGGTTCCCGGTGTTGCGACGGTGACCGCGGCCCCGACCGGCTACCTGAACTTCTTCCTCGAACGGAAGCCATTCGTCGTCGATCGGGTGACGGGACGCGCCGTCGCCGCGCCGGTCACCGAGGGGAAGGTCGTGGTCGAGCACACGGCCATCAACCCCAACAAGGCCGCGCACATCGGACACCTGAGGAACGCCACGCTCGGCGACACCCTCGTGCGGGTGCTGCGCTTCCGCGGCACGCCGGTCGAGACGCAGAACTACATCGACGACATGGGCGTCCAGGTGGCTGATGTCATCGTCGGCTTCAAGGAGTTCGAGCAGAAGGGCGTGGCCGACGTCCAGCAGATCGCGGCGACGACGCGCTTCGATTACTACTGCTGGGATCTCTACGCGAAGGTCACGCACTGGCACGACGCGGACAAGAAGAACGCCGCAGTGCGCGCGCAGGCGCTGCACGACCTCGAACACGGCGGCACCGACGTGGCCGAGATGGGCACAGTGATCGTCGATCACATCGTGCGGGCGCACCTGAAGACGATGGCGCGCCTGCACATCGGTTACGACCTGCTCACCTACGAAGGCGACATCATCCGCCTGCAGTTCTGGGCGCACTGCTTCGAGACGTTGAAGGCGCAGGGCGCCGTGTTCCTGCAGACCGAAGGCAAGCTCGCGGGCTGCTGGGTGATGCGCATCGACGACGGACGCGACGCCGAGCCCGCAGCCGAGGGTGAGGAGAAGGACGAAGAAGCACGCGAGAAGGTCATCGTCCGCTCGAACGGCGTCGTCACCTACGTCGGCAAGGACATCGCGAACCAGTTCTGGAAGTTCGGCCTGCTCGGTCGCGACTTCAACTATCGCAAGTTCTCGGTTCAGAACGGCGACCGTCAGCTCTGGGCGACGACGACGGCCGAGGGCGAAACGAGCGGCGTGCCGTCGTTCGGCGGCGCCACGCGCATTTACAACGTGATCGACTCGCGCCAGATGTACCTGCAGGCTCTGCTGGCGCAGGCCCTGCGCACGCTCGGCCACCCGGAACAGGCCGAGAACTCCATCCACTTTTCGTACGAGATGGTGGCGCTGTCGCACTCGACGGCGCAGAAGCTCGGGTACCCGGCTGAAGCCGAGGAGGACAAGAAGCCGTTTGTCGAGGTCTCCGGACGCAAGGGACTCGGCGTGAAGGTGGACGACCTGCTCGATGTGCTCGAGTCGACGGCGAAGGCCGAGGTCGCGCGCCGCAACCCCGAGTTCACGCCAGACGAGTGCCGGCGTGTGGCGGAGCAGATTGCCGTTGGCGCAATCCGCTATTTCATGCTGAAGTTCTCGCGCGGCAAGCTGATCGTGTTCGATATGGACGAAGCGCTCAGCTTCGAAGGCGAGACCGGGCCGTACCTGCAGTACGCCGTCGTCCGCGCGAACAACATCTTCAACAAGCTGCAGCAGCGCGACGGCCTCAGCGAAGCCGACGTGCTGGCCAGCCTCGACGCTGCGGCGCTGGACGAACTCGCGCCGAGTGCCGACCCCGAGGCGCACGACCTGTGGGCACTGGTGTACGAAGCCTCGCGGCTCGACGATATCGTCGAGCAAACCGTGCGCGCGCTCGAGTTCTCCCTGCTGGCCAAGTATGCATTCGGGCTGGCACAACTCTTCAACGCGTTCTATCACCGCTATCCGATCCTCAACGAGGAGAACGCGGACCGCCGGCGGTGGCGGGCGGCGGGTGTCGCCTATTTCCGTGCGCAGCTCACGCGCGCACTCGATCTGATGGGCATTGACGTGCCAGAACGGATGTAAACCATGGCTGAGATCGCGGTCACCAACTGCGCCAAGATCGAGGACTACAAACAGGCGCTTGTTCACGCCGGCGGTGAAGTGCGCATCATCGAACACGGCACGCCGGTCGCGGCGGCGCTCGACGGTGTCGGAGGCCTCCTGCTGACGGGAGGCGAGGACGTGGCTCCCGCCATCTACGGCGAGGAGAAGCACGCGGCCACCGTCGAGGTCGAGCCCGAGCGCGATGCGTTCGAGATTGCCCTGGTGAAGGAGGCGCGCCGGATCGGCCTGCCGATCTTCGCCATCTGCCGCGGCGTCCAGGTGCTGAACGTCGCGTGTGGCGGAACGCTGGTGCAGGACATCCCGACGCAGATGCCGAACGCTCAGTCCCACTCGTTCACCATCCCGCCGCACAAGCCCTTCGACTACGCGCACGACGTGTGGGTGGACGACTCGTCGCTGCTCGCGAAGCTGATGACGGAACGACTGAACGGTTCCGATTCGTGTGCCGTGAACAGCCGCCATCACCAGGCGGTGAAGACCGTGGCGCCGGGCCTCAAGGTCGTGGCGACGGCGCCAGACGGCATCATCGAGGCGATCGAGGATCCGTCGGCACGCTTCTGTCTCGGCGTGCAGTGGCATCCCGAGAACTTCTGGCGCACGGGCGAATTCCGTCCGCTCTTCGAGGGATTCCTCGAAGCGGCCGCAGTGCGCACGACCTAGCCCGCGGGCATGACGTAGCCGCATGACGTAGCCGCGCACCTCCACGTGCGCTGGACAAGCCGACCTGAGGTCGGCAGCTACGTGCCTGGGCAACTACGTACCGGGGCGGCTACGTGCGCCTGAACGTCGCGACCGATTCGACATGCGGCGTGTTCGGGAAGAGGTCGAACCCTACCAGCCGTTCGAGCGTGTAGCCAGCGTCCACGAACTTGCGCGCGTCGCGCGCGAGGGTCGCCACGTCACACGACACGTACACCACCACCGGCGCCTTCAGGCCGATGGCGCCGTCGAGTGCGTCCTTCGACATGCCGGTACGTGGCGGATCGACGATGAGCACGTTCGGCGTGTTGTGCTGACGTCCTACGAACGTCTCCACCCCCTCGTGCACCGCCTTGACGGCACCCGCCGTCCGTTCGGCGTTCACAATCAGGTCGGCGGCCCCGGTGCGATCGCCTTCCACTGCCAGCACCAGTGCGCCGCGCGCTACGCCGGCCGCCACCGAGAACAGCCCGGTGCCGGCATAGAGATCGATGACGCGGTCGCCCGGTGCGACGTGCGACACCACATGCGACACGAGCGAGGGGAGCAGGAAGCGGTTGCCCTGGAAGAACGCGAGCACGTGCCGGCGAAGGCTGACCGCGTGACCATCGACGTCGAGCACATCGATCACATGCGGGTCGCCCGACACGACGGCCGTGCGGGCCGCGCCGCGCGCCTCGGCCACCGACAGCGTCAGTCCGGTCAGACCGTCCGAGTGGCCCAGCGTGGACATGACGCGCGGGCTGACCGACGCCGACGTCTCGAGATGCACCACCCGCTGCGACGCGTCCACGTTCTCCGACACCTCGAGTTCGCGCACGCCGGCCATGCCCAGTGAGCGCAGGCCAGCCGCGAGGCGGTCCAGGGTGTCGCAGGTATCGCCGCGCAGCTGCCGGGTCTCGCGCGCATCACACAGGTCGTGCGTGCCCTCGCGGAAGAACCCGACACGGCCGCCGCGCACGTGCAGGCGCGCACGCATCCGGTAGCCGTCCTCGGGGGAACCCGACACGGCCACGGCACCGGGCAGCGCGAGCCGGCCGATACGACCGAGCGCGTCTTCGATGACCAGCCCCTTCACCTCGAGCTGACGCGCGTAGGTGATGTGGGCGTAGAGACAGCCGCCGCACAGCGGATCCGCCGACACCGCTCGCCGGTCGGCGGACGGCTCGTCCACCGTCACCACGTCCGCATACGCGACGCCGCGGCCGACGCGCTCGACCCGCGCCGTCACCTGCTCGCCGGGAATAGCCCCGGACACGAGCACGACCTGGCCGTCCGCGCGCGCGATCATGCGCCCGCCGGCGGCGGGCTTCTCGATGGTGAGTGAAAGAGTCTGTCCGACGTTCAGCATGGGACCTGTGTCGCCGCGCACTCCCGGGTGCGCTGTTGCGATGTCACGAAAACGAAATGACCGGAAGGCCGAGCCGCTCGCGCATGAGGCGCGTGATGGCCCGCTCCAGCGCGGCCGCAAAGGGGTCTGGCGCCATGGTGGAACGGAACGCGGCCAGTTCCTCCCCGGCCTCCTTGCGCAGGGCGGCGGAGAAGTCTTTGGTTACTGCGCCCTGCATCAACGCCATCAGCTCGGTGTCCAGCGCCGCGAGGCGGTCGACCGTGGCACGCCGTTCCTCGCCACGCACGCCGGCGCTCTTGGCGCGCGCCGCATCGAGTTCCGCCGAGACGCGATCGACGAGCGGGTCGGCCTCGTCGCCAAGGACGCCCGTCGCCCTCAAACTGCTCAACTTCACCAGCACCCGCTCGAGATGCTCGGGCAACGACGGCCCCTTCCGGCGCTGCGGTGCGGCCGGCGCCGACGCGTCCGCAGGCGCTTGGTCGGTCAACGAGGCGGTGAGACCGGTGGCCCGGCGCCACTCGTCGAACACGTCGAGGACGTCGGCTTCACAGAAGTCGACCTTCACCGGGCGCTTGCGCGGCCCCTTGCGATAGTAGCGCTCGAAGTAGCGGTCGATGCCGCCCAGCGCCACCTTCAACGGCACGCCGTCCGCCGCCCACCGCGTCACGATCTCGAACGACGGTCCGACGATGCGCATGAGATGACCGTCGTTCTTACGGCACAGGTGCGCTTCGATCTCGCGACAATACTCGGACAGATCCATTCGGGGAATTGCAGAGTGCAGATTTCAGATTTCAGATTGCCGATTCGAGGCGCCAGTGTTCAGAGTGCCTGGTTACGTTCCCAGACCAGCCGCAGCCCCTGCAGCGTGAGTTCGACATCGACGTGCTGGAAGAGCTGTGTCTCGGGTGCGATCACGACGGCGAGCCCACCGGTTGCCACGCAGACCGCATTGCCGCCAAGTTCCGTGTCCATGCGGCGAACCAGCCCTTCGACCATGCCAACGTAGCCGAAGAACAGCCCCGACTCCATCGCGCCGACGGTGGTGCGGCCGATGACGGTCGCCGGCTTGCGCACCTCGATGCGCGGCAGCCGCGCCGCTCGCTGGAAGAGTGCGTCGGCCGAGATGGTGACGCCCGGGCAGATGGCGCCGCCCAGATACTCGCCGTTGCCGCTCACGGCATCGAGCGTGGTCGCGGTGCCGAAGTCGCAGACGATGAGCGGACGGCCGCTGCCGCCGTACTGCGCGAAGGCGGCAATCGCATTCACGATGCGGTCAGCACCCACTTCCGAGGGATTGCTGTACAGGATGGGCATGCCCGAATTGCCGGCCGGATCGACGACGAGCGGTTTGCGCTCGAAGTACTTCCACAGCATGCCGACCACCGTGTTCGTCAGCGGCGGCACGACCGATCCGAGGACGACGCCTCCGATGCGGGTCTGGTCGATCTTGCCGTGCACGAACAGGCCGTCAACGGCGAGACCGAGTTCATCGGCGGTGCGGTCGCGCAGCGTCTGCAGTCGCCAGCTGCGAATCAGTTCGGTACCCTGGAACACGCCCAGGACGATGTTGGTGTTCCCGACGTCAATTGCCAGCAGCATGGAGTCCCCAGCGCACTTCCCCGGCCACGATCCGCTCGACCGAGCCGGCGCTCCGCACGAGGAGCGCGCCCATCGCATCGATTCCTTCGGTGATTCCGTGCCGCACGCCCGACGGCGTGTCCCACTCGACCCTGGCGCCGCGGCTCCCGAAGGCCCGCGCCCGCCACGCGTCGAGGATAGCATCGTAGCGCCCTTCGAGCAGGTCGTCGTAGCGCGCCGCCAGCGACGCAATCGATTCGGCGCACAGCGCCGCGCGGTCGATGCCCCGCCCGAGTTCGGTTTCGAGCGACGTGACGATCGACGCCAGTTCCGGCGGGTAGGCCGCCGACATCACGTTGATGCCGTAGCCCAGCACGACGGCCTGCAGGCCAACCGCGGCTGTCGACGCGACCCCTTCGGCGAGGATGCCGGCAAGCTTCCGCCGTCCCACCAGCAGGTCGTTTGGCCACTTGATGGCCGGGGCCAGCCCGGTAACCCGCTCCACCGCCTCGGACAACGCTACGCCGGCGCTCAACGTGAGCAGCGCGGTGGCCCGTTCCGGCGACACGCGCGCACGTCCGGGCGCCAGGATGACGGACACGTACAACCCCGCCAACGGTGGCGAGAACCAGACGCGCCCACGGCGGCCGCGCCCCGCGGTCTGTGCATCGGCGATGACCACGGCCCCTTCGTGTCCACCATGCTGCGCTAGTCCGGAAGCGATGTCGTTCGTCGACCCGATCGTTTCGAAATAGAGGATCCGCCCGGCAAGCGCGCCGAGGCGATCGCGCCGCGCTTCGAGCGCATCGTCGAGTTCGTGTGGCAGTGGACGTGGCTCGTCGGACACGCTGGATTAGATCGGTTCGATCTCGAAGCTGATGTCGATGGCCGGAGCGGAGTGCGTCAGTGCGCCGGCGGAGACGAAGTCGGCCCCGGTGGACGCCAGTTCTGGAATGCGGTCGAGCGTGACGCCGCCGGAGATCTCGATCTTGATCCGTCCGGCCGCACGCCGCACCGCCTCGCGCACCTCGTCGAGCGGCATGTTGTCCACAAGCACGATGTCGGCCCCGGCCGCCAGCGCCTCATCGAACTGCTCGAGCGACTGCGCCTCGACCTCGAGCCGCAGATCGGGGCGGCTCGCGCGGCAGCGCGCCACGGCCGCCGCCACGCCGCCAGCCAGGCGCACGTGGTTGTCCTTGATCAGGATGGCGTCGTAGAGCCCGATGCGATGGTTGGTGGCGCCGCCGGCCGCCACGGCATGCTTTTCGAGCGCGCGGAGCGTCGGGGTGGTCTTGCGCGTGTCGAGGACAATGATGCGTCCGCTCGACGCAGCGACGAAGGCGCGCGCGCGCGTCGCAATGCCCGAGAGGCGCTGCAGGAAGTTCAGCGCCGTGCGCTCGGCCACGAGCAGGGTGCGCGCGAAGCCGACGACCTCACCAATCTCCTCGCCCACGGCGCAACGGTCGCCATCGGTCTTGCGGAAGTGGATCTCGACGCCGGGCTCCAACTGACGGAACGCCTCGGCTGCCACGTCGACACCCGCCAGCACGCACGCCTGCTTCACCAGGAAGACGCCCCGCGCCCGCTGCGATGCGGGCACGGTGGCTTCTGTGGTGACGTCACCAGTGCCGACGTCCTCGGCCAGGGCGCGACGGACGATGTCCTGATAGGACTCAGGCCGGAGGGACGGCATCGTACCCCGCCACCACGAACGACTTCGCGTCGCCCGCAGCGCATGCGAACTGCTGCACGCGCAGGGCGGCACGCAGGTCGGCGTCCACCGCCGGCATCAAGGCCACGCTTGCCGCATCAGCGGTGATAGTCACCTTCGTGATTGGCACCTTCAGCGGCTGCTTGGCTTCCGACCGCTGCTTGCGCACCTCGAATAGGACGACCGTCGCCCAGTCGTAGATCTGCTGGTCGGCGTCGCGGCGCGCCGTCGAACGATCCTCGACCAGCGCCTCGATCTCGGCGCGGGTCGGCCAGGCCGCCTTGTGCACGGAACCAATCTGCCACCACGACCACACTTCCTCGGTCACGAACGGCAGGAACGGCGCGAGCAGACGCAGCATCACGGACAGGGCCGCCACCAGTGCGGAGTTCGCCGACGCCGCAGCTGCCTCGCCCTGTTCGCCGTAGCGGCGCCCCTTCACCAACTCGAGGTAATCGTCGCAGAAGCGCCAGAAGAACTCCTCGGTGCGCTGGAGCACACGGGCATAGTCGTAGGCCTCGAAGTTCTTGGTGGCGTCGTCGACCAGGTCCGCGAGGCTGCGCAGCATGGCGCAGTCGACCGAATAGGTGATCGGCCCCTGCGGCAGCGCCGAACTCAGCGTGAAGCGCGACGCGTTCAGCAGCTTCATCGCGAGGCGCCGGCCCACCTTCATCTCGGCCGCTTCGAAGATGGCGTCCCCGCCCGGACGGGCTCGCGCCGCCCAGTAGCGCACACCGTCCGAACCGTGCTCCTCGAGCAGCGCCATCGGCGTGACGACGTTCCCCTTCGACTTCGACATCTTCTTGCGATCGGGGTCGGTGATGAAGCCCGAGAGCGCGGCGTTGGCCCACGGCAGAGAGTGGTGTTCGAGCTGTGCGCGCAGCACCGTGGAGAACAGCCAGGTGCGAATGATGTCGTGCCCCTGCGGACGCAGGTCCATCGGGAAGACACGTTCGAACAGATCGGTGTCGTCGGGCCAGCCACCGGCAATCTGCGGCGTCAGCGACGACGTGGCCCAGGTGTCCATCACGTCGGGGTCGCCGGTGAACCCACCGGCCTGGCCGCGCTGGTCGGCGGTGTAGCCGGCAGGCACGTCGGTGGAGGGATCGACCGGCAGTTGCGCTTCGCTCGGGCAGAGCGGCTGATCGTAGCGGACGCCGCCGTTCGCCGAAATCGGATACCACACCGGGAACGGCACCCCGAAGAAGCGCTGGCGGCTGACGCACCAGTCGCCGTTCAACCCGTTCACCCAGTTCTCGTAGCGAATGCGCATGTACTCCGGGTGCCACTGGAGTTCGCGGCCGCGACGCAGCAGGTCGTCGCGGAAGTCGATGGTCCTGACGAACCACTGCCGGCTGGTGATGATCTCGAGCGGACGGTCGCCCTTCTCGTAGAACTTCACCGGGTGCGTAATCGGACGCGGCTCGCCGATCAGCTCGCCGCTCTGTCGCAGGTGCTCGACCACCTTGACCTTGGCCTTCGCGGCAGACAGGCGCACCAGTTCGTCGTACACCTGCTGCGCACGCGCCGCGTCACGGGATTCCCAGCCCGGCGCACCCCAGGTGATCGGCTTCAGCGTGCCGTCGGCCTGGATCACGGCACGCACCGGCAGGCTCAACTCGCGCCACCAGGTGACGTCGGTGGTGTCACCGAAGGTGCAGATCATCGCAATGCCGCTGCCCTTGGCCGGATCGGCCAGGGTGTGCGCCAGCACCGGCACGCGTACGCCGAACAGTGGCGTGATGACCTCAGTGCCGAACAGCGGCTTATAGCGCTCGTCGTCGGGATGCGCCACCAGCGCCACGCAGGCCGGAATCAGCTCGGGGCGCGTGGTGTCGATCTCGATCGGGGCGCCGCCGTCGGCCCGCGCGAAGGCGATGCGGTGATACGCACCGGGCATCTCGCGGTCCTCGAGCTCGGCCTGGGCCACCGCCGTCTTGAAGTCGATATCCCACAGCGTGGGCGCCTCGATCTGATAGGCCACGCCGCGATTCAGCAGACGGAGGAACGCCGCCTGCGATACCCGCTGCGCGCGTGTGCCGATGGTGGCGTAGGTGAGCGACCAGTCGACCGAGAGTCCGAGGTAGGTCCACAGGTGCTCGAACGCTTTCTCGTCCTCGGCGGTCAACCGGTTGCACAGCTCGATGAAGTTCGGGCGCGACACGGAAATCGGCGGCTTGGGCGGTGTGGCTGGCGGCTCGAAAGCCGGGTCGTACGGCAGCGACGGATCGCAGCGCACCCCGTAGTAGTTCTGCACCCGGCGCTCGGTCGGCAGCCCGTTGTCGTCCCATCCCATCGGATAGAACACCGCCTTGCCCCGCATGCGCTGGAACCGCGCCATCAGATCGGTGTGCGTGTAGGAGAAGACGTGCCCGACGTGCAACGACCCGCTCACCGTGGGCGGCGGCGTATCGATCGAGTAGATGTCGCCGCGGGCCTGGCTGCGGTCGAAGGCGTAGTCGCGCCTCGACGCCCACAGCGCGTTCCACTTCGCTTCGAGCCCTTCGAGGGCCGGCTTTTCGGGCAAATTCAGGCGTGCGGGGTCGAGGTGAGTCAGGGAACGCTGCGGACCGGACATCGGCTGATCTTATTTGATGTTGCGCTTGATCCGCTCGATCTCTTCACGCACCAGCCGCTCGGCCGTGGCCGATGTGATGTCGGCTACCGTCTCGCGGACGATGCGGTCGGAGAGTTGCGCCAGCACGCGGCTGGCGATCTGGTCGGCCAGCGCGTCGAGGTCGATGGCCGGCGCGGCGACAGGGGCGGTGTGGGCGGCGGGAGACGCGGCAACGACGCGCAGCGTCGGCTCGGGCTGTCCCGCGCGCTCGGCCTCCAGCAACGCCGCGAACGCGTCGGTCAGCGGCAGCGCGCGTGGCACAGCGCCAGGCGTGGGCACGGCCGGCAGCGGCTCGTCATCGAGCGGCGGCAACTCGTCGTCGTCCTCGGGCACAGGTGGGCGCGGGTTCTTCGACAGCGCGGCAAAGGCCTGGTCGATCTGGTCGAAGTAGTCGGTCGCCGCGGGCATCGGCTCGGGCGACAGGGCCGGTTCGTCACACACTGCGGCATCGGGCACTGCGGCGTCAGGCACTGCGGCAACGGGCACGGGGGAACGGAACGTCGCCGACGGCGACGGCGGATGGACGTGGACGACCGACGCGGCGCCGCGCCCCTCCGTCAGCAGTGCCATCACGCGGCTCACCAGAACCGCCGGATCGAATGGCTTCGTGAGGATGCCGTCGGCGCCAGCCTGATGCGCCTGCACCTGGTCGACCGCTTCGAAGGCGCCAGCCAGGAGCAGCACCGGCACCCCTGCGGTTGCGGGCTGACTGCGGACGAACTGCGCCACCTCGAACCCGGAACGACCGGGCATGTCGATGTCGGCCAGCACCACATCCGGCGCCGAGCGCCTGATGGCCTCGATCGCCTGGTCGCCGTCGGCGACCGAGACGACACGGATGTCCTCCCGGGCAAACGTCAGCTCGACGACCCGCCGGATCGTGACGCTGTCGTCGGCAAGAAGAACGGTCTTTGGCACGATGGTGTGCTCCAGCTTACGCCCGCACGCGGACGTTCGCCTGGATGAAGTCGATGATCGCCTGCATCGGCGTGCCGGGCAGGAACACCCCCTTCACGCCGATCGCGTGCAACTTCGGCACGTCGACGTCCGGGATGATACCGCCAACCAGGACCAGGACATCGTCGATCCCCTGGTCCTTCAGCAGCGCCATGAGCTTTGGCGCGATGTGGTTGTGCGCGCCGGAGAGGATCGACAAGCCGATGACGTCGGCGTCCTCCTGGAGCGCCGCCGACACGATTTGCTCGGGCGTCTGCCGCAGGCCGGTGTAGATGACTTCCATGCCGGCGTCGCGCAGCGCGCGGGCAATGACCTTGGCGCCCCTGTCGTGCCCGTCGAGCCCGGGCTTGGCAATCACCACTCGGAGCTTTCGCATCGTCAATCTTCAATCTTCAATCGGCAACGTCGCGATTCGCGATTCTAGATCATCGGGGTTTCTTCATACTCACCCCACACGTCGCGGAGGGCGTCGCACATTTCGCCAAGCGTGGCATACGCCCGCACCGCTTCGAGGATACGCGGCATCAGGTTCTCCGTCCCAGCGGCGGCGGTCTTCATGGCCTCGAGCGCGTGCTGCACCCGCGCGCTGTCGCGCGACGCACGCAGCGCCTGCAGCTTCGCCAACTGCCGCTCGCCTGCCCCCTCGTCGATATAGAGGATCTGGATCGGCGGCTCGTGTTCCTGCACGAACTCGTTGACGCCGACGACGACCTTGTCCTTGCGTTCGAAGGCCTGCTGGAAGCGGTAGGAGGCTTCCGCCACTTCACGTTGCGGGAAGCCCTGCTCGATGGCCTCGACCATGCCGCCCAGCCGGTCGATCTGGTCGAAGTAGGCCATCGCCCCCTCTTCCATCTCGCGGGTCAGCTTCTCCACGAAGTACGACCCGCCGAACGGGTCGACCTCCGCCGTGAGGCCGCTTTCGAACGCCAGCACCTGCTGCGTGCGCAGGGCCAGTGTCGCCGCCTCCTCCGTGGGCAGCGCCAACGCTTCGTCGAGCGAGTTGGTGTGCAGCGACTGCGTGCCGCCGAGGACGCCCGACAGCGCCTGCAGCGCCGTACGCACCACGTTGTTGTACGGTTGCTGTGCGGTGAGCGACACCCCGGCCGTCTGGGTGTGGAAACGGAGCTTCAACGAGCGGTCGCTCCTGGCGCCGAAGCGGTCGCGCATGACGCGCGCCCACAGGTTCCGCGCCGCCCGGTACTTCGCGATCTCCTCGAAAAAGTCGGAGTGCGCGTTGAAGAAGAACGACATGCGCGGCACGAAGGTGTCGACGTCGAGTCCGGCGTCCACGCCCCACTGCACGTACTCGATGCCGTCGCGCAGCGTGAAGGCCAGTTCCTGCAGCGCCGTCGAACCCGCTTCGCGAATGTGATAGCCGCTCACCGAGATTGTGTTCCACTTGGGCACGTCGGTGGCGCCAAAGGCGAACGTGTCGGTGATGAGGCGCATGGACGGCCGTGGCGGGTAGATGAACTCCTTCTGCGCGATGAATTCCTTGAGGATGTCGTTCTGGATCGTGCCCGACAACTGCCGCCACTCGACACCCTGCCGCTCCGCCACCACGAGGTACATGGCGAAGATGATGGCTGCCGGTGAATTGATCGTCATCGACGTGGTGATGTCGCCGAGGTGGATGCCTTCGAACAGCGTCTCCATGTCGGCCAGCGACGCGATGCTGACGCCGCACTTCCCCACTTCACCCAGCGCCAGCTCGTGGTCAGGGTCGCGGCCCATGAGCGTTGGCAGGTCGAACGCCACACTCAACCCGGTGCCGCCCGCCTTCAGCAGCGCCTGGTAGCGGGCGTTGGTTTCTTCGGGCGTGCCGAAGCCGGCGAACTGCCGCATGGTCCAGAGCTTGCCTTCGTACCCGGAGGCGTGGATGCCGCGGGTATACGGAAATGCCCCCGGTGTGCCGATGTCATGTACAGGGTCGACGTCCGCTACGTCGTCGGGCGTGTAGAGGCGCTCGATAGGGTGCGCGGAGATGGTGGTGAATGCGGCCGCACGCTCCGGCGCCTTCGTCAGTGCCGGCTCGAGCGTTTCGCGCTCCCACCGGCGTTTTGCCGTCTCAGCGGTCGTAGCCATCGATCTTTCATTATATTAGGGACACTATGTCGACCAACGGCTCGATCTTCGGCGCCATGCTGCAGGAGTTCGACGGCGCGGCTCGCATCCTCAACCTGGAACCGGGCATCTGGAAGATCCTGACGCACCCCAAACGCCAGATCACCGTCTCCTGCCCCGTCCAGATGGATAACGGTGAAATCGAGGTCTTCACCGGCTACCGCGTGCAATACAACATCACGCTTGGCCCCGCGAAGGGCGGCATCCGCTACCACCCGAACGTCAGCCTCGACGAAGTGACGGCGCTGGCGGCGTGGATGACCTGGAAATGCGCGGTGGCGCACATCCCGTTTGGCGGCGGTAAGGGCGGCATCATCTGCGATCCCACCCGGATGTCGCGCCGCGAACTCGAGGCGCTGACGCGCCGCTACATCGCGGAGATCATCGACGCGATCGGGCCGGAGAAGGATGTGCCGGCTCCCGACGTCAACACCAACGACCAGGTGATGGCGTGGATCATGGACACCTACAGCATGCACGTCGGCCACACGTCGACCGCGGTGGTCACCGGCAAGCCGCTCGAACTCGGCGGCTCACTCGGGCGCCGCGAGGCCACGGGGCGAGGCGTGATGATCTCGGCGCGTGAATCGGCCGCGCACCTCGGCTTCGACATCAGCACTGCCACCGTCGCCGTGCAGGGCTTCGGCAACGTCGGCTCGATCTCGGCGGAGCTGATCGCCCAGCTCGGCTCCCGCATCGTGGCGGTGACCGATTGGAAGGGTGGGGTCTACAACGAGAAGGGGCTCGACCTCGCGAAGCTGAACGACCATGTCCGGCAGCAGAAGACCGTGGCCGGCTTCCCCGGTGCGACGACGCTGACGAATGACGAGCTGTTCACGCTCGACGTCGACATCCTCGTGCCGGCGGCGCTCGAGAACCAGATCACCATGGACAACGCGCCGGCGATCAAGGCGCGCGTCATCGTGGAGGGCGCCAACGGCCCGACGAGCCCCGATGCGCACAAGCACCTGCACGAGCGCGGCGTGTTCATCGTGCCGGACATCCTGGCGAACAGCGGTGGTGTCACCACCTCCTACTTCGAATGGGTGCAGGACCGTCAGGGGTATTTCTGGACCGAGAAGGAAGTCAACGAACGGCTCGAATTCAAGATGTGCGAGGCGTTCAACGCGGTGCTGCAGACGTCACTGAAGTACCGGGTCGACCTGCGGACCGCTGCCTATATCGTGGCGATCAACCGCGTCGCCACCGTGACGCGGATGCGCGGCATGTACGCGTAACTCGGCAGCTACGTATTTGCCGTCAGCCCTTGAAGCGCCGCCAGTCGATACCGTACTTGCGGACGCGGTAGTTGAAGATGCGCTCCGTCGTGCCCAGCAGGCGCGCCGCCTTGGCGCGGTTGCCGCGCGCGCTCTTCAGCGAGTCGAGCAGCGCGTCCTTCTCGAAGGCCTCCATCGAATCGCGCAGCGTCGAGGTCTGGTTGGTACCCGTCGCCTCCGCCGTCTGCAGCGTCGGTGGCAGGTGGTGCGCGTGCACAACCTGCGCGTCACAGACGACGATGGCCCGTTCCATCACGTTGGCCAGTTCGCGGACGTTGCCAGGCCAGTGGTAGCTGGTGAGCATGTCGATCGCCGGCGTCGAGATGCGCTTCACCGACTTGCCATGCTCGCGTGAGAACTTCTCGAGGAAGTAGTCGGCGAGCAGCAGGACGTCGGGCTTCCGCTCGCGGAGCGGCGGCGTGAAGATGGAGAACACGTTGAGGCGATAGTAGAGGTCCTCGCGGAACTCGCCGGCCGCAATCGCCTTCTCGAGGTCCTTGTTCGTTGCCGCAATCAGCCGGATGTTGGCGCGGATGGTGTCGGTGCCGCCCAGCCGCTCGAACTCGCGCTCCTGCAGCACCCGCAGCAACTTCACCTGCGTTGCGAGGTTCAATTCGCCGATTTCGTCAAGGAACAGCGTGCCGCCCTCGGCCGCCTCGAACCGCCCCTTCTTGGTGCCGTGAGCACCGGTGAACGCGCCCTTCTCGTAGCCGAACAGCTCGGACTCGATCAGGTCCTGCGGCAGCGCGGCGCAGCTCACCTTGATGAACGGCTTCTTGGCACGCGCCGAGTTGTAGTGGATGGCGTGCGCAATCAGCTCCTTGCCCGTGCCCGACTCACCACGCAACAGCACGGTGGTGTTGGCACGAGCCACCTGGGCGATCTGCTCGTAGACCTGCCGCATCGGGCTGCTGGTGCCGATGATGTTGCTGAAGTCGTAGCGTTCCTTGAGTTCGTTGCGGAGGTGCGTGTTCTCGTCTACCAGCCGCTGCCTGTCGGCCTGGATGAGCCGATGCACACGCACCGCCTGCGCGATCATCGAGCCGACCACGCCCAGGAACTTCGACATCCGGTTGTAGTCGCGGTCGGCCTTGAAGCGCAGGTCGATGCTGACGGCGCCGACGGTCTTCTTGTCGAGCGTGATCGGCACCGCGACGTAGCTCAACTCCTGTTCGCGGAGTTCAGGACGGTCGGACAGCCGGTTGACGAACAGGGGTTCGCGGGAGACGCGTGGCACGACCATCGGCTTGCCGTTCTGCACGACCCGCCCGATGATCCCTTCGCCGACCTTGAACCGGACGCGCTTGCCGGGTGAAATCGCGCCAGCGGAGGCCTCGAGCTCGACATCGCCGGTGTTTTCGTTCTGGAGCACGACGGCGCCGCGCACCGAGCCGTGATGGCGAACCAGGATCTCGAGCACGCGTGTCAGCCCCGCATGGAGGTCCAGGGTGGCAGACAGCGCCTGGCTGGCTTCGAGCAGCGTCGAGAGCTTCCGTACTTCACCGGCATGTGCTGCATCCGGCTCCATCCACTGTGCGACCTGCGACGACATATGTGCCCAACTCCCCGGGAATGACCACGCGCGCTGTCACCGGTCCACCTGAGCAAGGCGGATTCCATGTGGACGCGTCGTGCCGACGCCTGGAGTTGCACAAATTTGGCGTAAAACGCACGATGGTTGTCACCTGCGAGAGGCCTGGCATCATACAGATACGTAGGAATAGCGACATATGCTCCACGAAATTGTCGCAATCCTCGAACGGGCGCGACCGCACACAACCGCGGCGGCCTCAGGGGGTGACCGTGAACTCGACGCGTGCGACGACGGCGCCGCGCTCGCCCTGCGCCTCGAACTCGAGTGCATACTCGCCTGACGCCAGCCCTGCGAGCGCCAGGTCGACCTGCACCGCCCCGTCTCCGGCGTCCGCTGCACGCACCGGCAGGGTGCGCAGGCGCGAGCCGAACCGGCTCTGCAACCGTGCCCGGACGGTGGACGCGGCCCCTGCGCCGCCCACCGGGATTCGCACCACGAGCTGTTCGGCGCGGCTGAACTGGCGTGACGCCACGGGCGACGCGCCCCCTTCGCCGATGACCCGCAGTTCCCGCGCCGACCGGGCGCGGTACACCGCAGCCGACCCGAAGGCGACCGGCGCGGTGAACGAGGTCACTACCAGATCGCGCACGTCGCGGTCGAGCACGCGGCCGCCTGCGTCCATCACCTCCATCTGCACCAGCAGCGTCGCCGGCACGGCGTCGAACGCCAGTTCAGGACGCTGGGCCGCCACCACTCCGTCACGCCCCGACGGCCACACGTTGCCCTGAAACACCGGTGCACCGTCCATCGTCGTGACCGCCATCGCAATCCGCGACGGCCTGACGAGCGGTCCGCTTGCGCCAGGCACGCGAGGTGCTGGTTCCCAGACGAAGGCGATGCGCGTGCGGCCATTGCCGCCAGCGGACTGCCCGAACCACGTCCGGATGAGCGGCGAGGTACGCCGCGGCACCTTCAGCCCCTCGGGCAGCACGGCACCGCGAGACACGAAGGCCGGCGGAACGTCGCGATGCACGCCGAATGCGGCGCGCGTGCGCACGGGCGTGCTCGACCGGAGCCGGCGTACATCAAGTGGGCGCAACCCGCCGTCGGCCAGCGCCTGGCTCGTGCGCACGGTCAGCAGGTAGTAGCTGCTGGCGTCTCGCAGCACACGCTGCAGGCCAGGCGCGGCAGCGTCGCCGCCGTCGACCACAAAGCCGCTCGTGGGCACGGTAATGGCGGCGAGCAGTTCGCGGCCGCCCGGCGCGGCCAGCCCGGCATCGCCAAGCGCCGTGGCTGCCGCCGTCGAGGCGGGACGCACACCGTAGATCGCCACACGCTCGCGGTTCGCCGCACGCACCAGGGCATCGATGCCCGGCAGCGCCTGCTCGCCGCCACTCGCCTGCGACGAAGGCACAGTGAAGCCGTTGCTAAGCAGCACCAGCGTCTTGCGGCCGCCAGGCAGGCTGCCGAGGTGCGAGACCAGGGCACTCAACGACGACACGGCGATCTGCCGCCGGGTCGCGCGAACACGCGCGGGGGCGGCGGCGATGAACTGCTGTTCGAAGTCGGAGCGTGCGGTGAGGTCGTCCTCGCGCGGGACCGCGTCTTCGACGATACGCGCGGCGGCGGCGTGATCGGTTGTGGTGCGGATGGTGACGAGCGAGTCGAGCGGCTTCCGCACGACGACGAGGTCGCGCGGTCCCAGCGTGCGCACGAATGCGGCGACCGCTGCCCGCGCCGCCCTGAAGTCCGCGTCATCGCGAAGGTGGTATTCGTCGAGGTAGACGGCGACGATCCGTGACGCGTCGACGGCCACACGTGCTTCGTCGTCGCGGGTCGTGATGGGAGGGAGCGGCGCCGGGTTCGACGCAGGCTGCACCAGCGTGACCGCGTCGACCGCGAGCGCTGTGCCGGCGTCGGTCACTGTGAAGTCGGCCGCACGCAGCACGCGGTTCGGCCCCGGCTCATCGACCAGGACGTCGAGGGCAAGCGTGTCGTGCGCCGATTGGGCGCACAGTGCGCTGCCGGCCAGGAGCACGACGCACGCACAGGCCAGGCGCATCGTCAGCCCGTGATGCGAAACCCGACCAGTTCCTTGACCGGGTCGCCGGCGCCCGGGCCAGTCGCCGTGAGTTCGAGCAGGTACTCGCCGGCCGGATAGGCCGAGAGCACCAGCTCCACGTCGCGGGCCGTCTCCTCACCCGTTCCAGCCGCGGCCACCGGTAGTTCCGCCATCGACTGGCCTGTCCTGTTCAGCAGGCGTGCGGTGATGGCCGGCGCCGCCGCGCCCGCGCCGTACGCCGACACGCGAACGAAGACCCGCTCCATGCGACTGAACTCACGCGCGGCCGTCGGCGTCGCTTTCGGGTCGGCCTTCACCTGCTGGAACTCGCGGACTGTCCGCGCGCGGTACACCGCAGGAGTTGCAATGAGGACACCTGGCGCCGTCAGGTCGGGCACGGTGAACTCGCGCGATTCGCTGTCGAGCACCTCGGCATCGGCACTCTCGACCGCCAGTCGCAATTGCAATGTGCCGGGCGCGGCCTCGAACGTCACAGCGCCGCCGGCCGGTACCGCCGTGGACGAGGCGGCCGCGGCCTCGGGCGACTTGCCCCGGAAATACGGCGAGCCGTCCGGCGCCACCGCCGTGACCGACAGACGTGCGGCAACCTCGGTCGCACGGGCCGGGCTGCCAGGGGCGCGGGGGACCGGTTCCCAGACGAGGGTGACGCGTGTCTTGCCACCCACACCGCGCTCGGTGCCGATCCAGGTGCGCACCAGACGCGACGAGCGGATCGGGGTGGTGATGGTGGCTAGCGCTGTGGTGACCGCCTTCGGCAACTCCGGCTTCGGCGGCTCCAGCGCCCGCTTCGCGTCGTCGGCCGTGAAGGCCCAGTAGCCCTTTCGCGCCCGCACCTGGACACCAGGCTTTTTCACCCGGACCTTGATGTCGTGGAACTTGCCGTCGGTCCCGGTGTAGGTGGAGTTGTAACCGAGCAGGTAGTAGGCGCTGGTGTCGCGCACGATCTGCTTCATGCCCATCGTGAGGTCGTTGCGGTTCACGATGGCGCGGCCGTCGGTGTTGATCGCCAGCGTCCGCAAGGTCTCGATCGTGGAGCTGAGGTACTGCCGATCGATGCCCTGGCTGATGTTCTGATCGATGCCGAACTCACCGGCCGAGAGCCCGCGCGGGTCGACGGCATAGATGGCGACGTTGTTGCGGTTCGCCAGGTCGTAGACATCGCGCAGGTCCGACTCCATCGTCGCGCCGGCCATGAACTGCGCGCGATCCTCGAGTGGGCTGTTCTGCCCGGCGAACGGGTCGCCGGCGGCGCTGTTGCCCGAGCCGGGAATGGTGGCGATCTGGTTGCGCAGCTGCGGCGGCAGCATCGCCGAATAGCCTTCACTGACCAGGATGAGCGCCTTGCGCCCTTCCTTCAGCCCGCCCATGTGCAGGATGAGCGCCTTCAGCGCCGACATCGACACCTGATTGCGGATCTGTTCGACCGTCTCGGTGGGGTAGTACGCGTAGCGTTCCTCGAACTCGTTGCGCGGCGTGTAGTCGAACTTGCGGCCACGGAACTGCTGCAGCCCCTTCATGATCGCGTCGTGGTTCCGGGTCATGCGCACCGTGGCGGTGGCCTGCATCGGATACATCATCCCGATCATGTCCGTTGGTCCGAGCTGCGTCTGCACGAAGCGCGCGAGCTGCGCGGCCGCCTGCATGCTGCTCTCGACCCGCACGTGGTAGTCGTCGAGGAAGAAGGCAAACAGGCGGACGTCGTCGCGGGCCGCTTCCGATTCCTCGTCGGCATCCGTGAGGATCTGGCGCGGCCGCTCCTTCGTGCTCTCGATCAGCCCGCCGTCGAGCGACACGAGCTTGAAGGTGTCGATCGACTGGGCCTTGCCGTCCTCCACGACCTCGAAGTCTTCGGGCTTGAGTTTGTCGACCGGGTTGCCGTTCTTGTCAGTGACGATGACGTCGACTCGGACGAAGTTGATGCCGGCGCGAAACACCGGCTGGTTCGCGGCCGGCTGCGCTGGCTGGGGCTGGGCACCCTGCGGCTGCCCCTGCGCGGGCGCACCGGCCGGCTGCTGCGCATGGCCGGGGACGACCGTTGCCAGCGCGGCCATCAGGGCCGCTGCGGCGGTGACACGAAGGAGCTTCACCATGTTTCTATCTTAGCCTCGGCGCCTGTTAACATTCCGGGCCGTGAGCACCTCATCGAGTGACCAGAGCCGCCAGCCACTGACCCGCCTGTCCGAGGACGAGCTGCTGCTGCGCGACAGCGTATACGAATTCGCCGATCGCGAGATCCGCCCCCTGGTGAGGGAGATGGACGAGCACGCAAAGATGCCGCGTGCCCTGCTGACCCAGCTGTTCGACCTCGGCGTCATGGGTATCGAGATTCCCGAGGCCTACGGCGGAAGCGGGGGCACGTTCTTCCACTCGGTGCTCGCCGTCGAAGCGCTGTCGCGCGTCGATCCGTCGGTTGGCGTTGTCGTCGACGTTCAGAACACGCTCGTGGTAAACGCCCTGCTGCGGTGGGCAACCGACGCCCAGAAGCAGCAGTACCTGCCCCGGCTGGCCAGCGGCACCGTCGGCGCCTACGCCCTGTCGGAAGCCGGCTCGGGCAGCGACGCCTTCGCGCTGACCACACGCGCGGTGAAAGGCGGCGATGGCTACCGCCTGACAGGCCGGAAGCTCTGGATCACCAACGGTAACGAGGCCGACCTCTTCATCGTCTTTGCGAACCTGAACCCCGAGGCTGGCTATCGCGGCATCACCGCGTTCCTCGTCGAGCGTGGCATGCCCGGCTTCACCGTGGGCAAGAAGGAAGACAAGCTCGGGATTCGCGCCAGCAGCACCTGTGAACTGCTCTTCGAAGAGTGCCAGGTGCCGGCGGCCAATGTGCTTGGCGAACCCGGCAAGGGCTACAAGACCGCGATCGAAACGTTGAACGAGGGGCGCATCGGCATCGGCGCGCAGATGGTGGGACTGGCACAGGGCGCACTCGACCATGCCGTCCGCTACACGAAGGAACGCAAGCAGTTCGGCAAAGCCATCGCCGACTTCCAAGCCGTGCAGCATCAACTGGCGCGCGCAGCCACCGACGTGCACGCCGCCCGCCTGCTGGTGTACGAGGCCGCCCGCCTCCGCGACGCCGGGCTGCCGTTCCTCACCGAAGCGGCGATGTGCAAGCTGGTGTCGTCGGAATCGGCCGAACGGGTGACGTCGCTGGCCGTGAATTTGTTCGGCGGCTACGGCTTCGTGAAGGACTATCCGGTCGAGAAACTCTATCGCGACGCGAAGATCGGACAGATCTACGAGGGGACGTCGAACCTGCAACTGCAGACCATCGCCAAGCAGCTGCTGGGGAGCTGAGGCTGCCATGCACGCAACCTATCTCGCCGACATCCGCCTCACGTACGGCACCTATCGGCAGATGGCCGAGCGTGCCATCGCGCAAGTAGACGACACGCAGTTGACGACGGTGCTGGACGGCGAGGACAACAGCATTGCGGTGATCATGCAGCACGTCGCCGGGAACCTGCGGTCGCGCTTCCGCGACTTCCTCACCAGCGACGGCGAGAAGCCCGATCGGAACCGGGATGGTGAATTCGAACCGCGGTCGCTTGACCGGGCAGCGCTGCTGCGTGCGTGGGATGCGGCGTGGGACCTGGTGCTCGCGGAACTGGATCGGCTCACGCCGGAATCGCTCGAGCAGACCGTCTTCATCCGCCGCGAGCCGCTCGTGGTCGTCGAAGCGCTGAACCGCTCAGTGGCGCACACGGCCTATCACGTTGGGCAGATTGTGTTCCTGGCCAAGCACCTGGCTGGCCCGCGCTGGACAACGCTCAGCATTGCGAAGGGGCGGTCGGCCGAGTTCAGGACGCCGCCAGAATCCCCTGAGCGATGATCATGCGCTGCGCTTCCGATGTGCCCTGGTAGATCTCGGTGGCGCGTACGTCGCGGAAGAGGCGCTCGATCGTCGACCCGCGCCGGTAACCAGCCGACGCCATGATCTGCATCGCCTTGTCGGTGGCGCGGTGGGCAGCCTCAGACGCGGCGAGCTTGGCCATCGACGACTCGACCCGCAAGCGTTCCTGGCGATCCTTTGCATCGGCGGCTTTCCACATCAGCATGCGAGCCGCCTCGAGTTCGGTCGCCACGTCCGCCAGCATCCACTGCACGGCTTCGTACTTCGAAATCGGCTGCCCGAAGGTGACGCGCGTCCTGGCGAAGGCAATGGCTTCAGCGATGGCCGCCTCGCCAATCCCGAGCGCCTGCGCCGCGACCCCGACACGTCCGCCCTGGAGCGCCCACATGGCCAGCCGGAAGCCCTGGTCGACCGAGCCGAGCACCTGCTCGTCCGACACCTCGATATCGAAGTCGAGGTCCATGCAGCCGAGCCCGCGCACACCGAGTGAGTCGGCGCGAGCCGTGCGTGTGATGCCCGGCGTGTCCATCGGCACGAGAAACGCCGTCACACCCTGCCCGCGCAGGCCAGGGCGGGTGCAGGCAAACACAATCGCCACCGCGGCGGCGTCGGCATTGGCCACCCACACCTTGCGGCCGACGATGCGGTAACCGTTGGTGGTGCGTTCGGCGCGGGTCTGCTGGTTGGCGGCGTCGGTGCCGGCGTCGGGTTCGGACAGCGCGAACGCCGCCAGCGCCTCGCCCGAGGCAAGACGGCGCAGCCATTCATCCTTCTGGCGAGCTCGGCCCGCGTGCGCCAGCAGGTCGGCCACGAGCGAGTGGTGAACGACGAGCGACACCCCCACCGTGGCGCTCGCGCGCGAGATGGCTTCGATGGCCACCCCGTAGCTGACGTAGTCGAGGCCGAGTCCGCCCCATGCCTTCGGCACGGTCATGCCGAGCAGGCCGCGCGCGGCCGCGGCGCGCATCACGTCCGTCGGAAAGTGGCCGGTCTCGTCGATGGCCGCGGCTCGAGGCGCCACCGCTTCGGCCGCGAACGTTGTGACGTCGGCGAGGAACGCCGTCTGGGCGTCGGTCAGTTCCAGCACCATGGTCAGGCCCCCGGTTCCGTGCGCGCGCGAAGCAGCCGTGCGAAAACGGGGCGGAGCCGCGCTGCGGTCTCGAGCATGTCTTCCGGCAGCACACGCGTGTTGCCCACCACCGACATGAAGTTGGTGTCGCCGGTCCAGCGCGGCACGAGGTGGATGTGCATGTGGTCGGCAATCCCCGCCCCGGCCGAGCGGCCGAGATTGATGCCGACGTTGATCCCTTGCGGCTGATAGGCCTCGGTGAGCGCGGCCTCGGCATCGCGCGTCAACTGCATCAGTTCTTCGAGTTCAGCGGCGGTCGCGAGCGTCAACGAGGCGATGTGCCGGCGCGGCACGACCATCAGGTGGCCGTTGTTGTACGGGTACAGATTCAGGATGACGTAGCAGCCCTGGCCGTGAACCAGCACGAGCGCGTCGCGCTCGGGGTCGCCATGCAGGCCGACTCCTGGTGACGTGACCGCGCAGAACACGCAGCCCTCGGGCTTGGTCGCGTTACTGGTCACGTAGGCCAGTCTCCAGGGGGACCACAGTCGCTCCATCTCGGTTCCGAAGTCAGAAGTCAGAATTGCAGTGAGAAGCCCGAGGTCCGACGTTCGCTGTGGAAATTCGCTCGCACGAGTCAAGTCTAGCGCGGACGGCTGGTGGCCGCGCAGCCTTGCGGATGCGTTGTCGGTGGGGGGCGTGGGGCGTGGTTGCCCCACGAGGGCGGGACTAGACCGAGATCGCGTCTGGCGGGGTGCTCGAACCGTTCGGCTCGGCCGCGGCCGCGTCGGACTCGCGGTTGATGAGGTCCTTCAGTTCCTTGCCGGGCTTGAAGTACGGCACCTTCTTCGGCGGAACGTCCACCTTGTCACCGGTCTTCGGGTTGCGGCCCTTGCGGGGCTCGCGCTTGCGGAGGCGGAAGCTGCCGAAACCGCGGAGCTCGATCTTCTCGCCCCGGTGAAGCGCGTCGATGATGCTCTTGAACACCGTGTCGACGATGACTTCGGAGTGCTTCTTCGTGAGGTCCGAGACCCGCGAGACTTCCTCGACGAGTTCGGCCTTGGTCATGCTGCCGCCAGTCATGCTTGATCCTTGAAGACTTCAGGCTTCAGGCTCCAGGCTTCAGGTGTTGTCGGCTTCAGCTGAAGCCGACGCGGCCGGGAGCCCAGAGCCAGAAGTCCAGAGCCTTACCTGTTGTTGCGGAAGTGGTCGCCCAGGGTTGCCGAACCGTCGCCGGCCGACTCCTGATAGCTTTCCCAGTCGGCGCGGAACTCGTCGGACTTCAGCGCGCGAATGGACAAGCCAATCTTCCGTTCTTCCGGCGAGAGCTTGATGATCTTCATCTGGTAGGGTTCGCCCACCTTCAGCTCGATCTTCTCGTCGTCCTTACCAGCATGCCGCGAGTCATCGAACTCGGAGACGTGGATGAGGCCTTCGATGCCCTCGTCGAGCTCGACGAACGCGCCGAAGTTGGTCATGCGGACAACCTTGCCTTCGATGGTGCTACCCACCTGGTGGCGGGAGAAGAAGTCGTCCCAGATGTCGGTGGCGAGCTGCTTGAGGCCGAGCGAGAGACGCTGGTTCTCGGCGTCGATATTGAGCACCATCGCATCGACCACGTCGCCCTTCTTCAGGACCTCCGACGGGTGCTTGATCCGCTTGCTCCACGACATGTCGGAGATGTGGATCAGGCCATCGATGTCTTCCTCGACTTCGACGAACGCGCCGAACTCGGTGAGGTTGCGGACCTTGCCCTGGATCTTGGAGCCGACCGGGTACTTGTCGGCCAGGTCGTGCCACGGGTTGCTCTCGACCTGCTTGAGGCCGAGCGAGATGCGGCGAGCCGTCGGGTCGACACCCAGCACCATGGCGTCGACGGTGTCGCCGACGTTGAGGATTTTCGACGGGTGCTTGACCCGCTTGCTCCACGACATCTCGGACACGTGGATGAGCCCTTCGACACCGGACTCCAGCTCCACGAAGGCGCCGTAATCCGTCAGGCTGACCACCTTGCCGCCCATGCGGGCGCCCACCGGGTAGCGGTCCATCACGTTCGCCCACGGGTCGGTGATGAGCTGCTTGTGGCCGAGCGAGACGCGCTCGGTTGCCGCGTCGTACTTCAGGACAACGACATCGATCTCATCGTTGACCTTGAAGAGTTCCGACGGGTGACCGACGCGACCCCACGACATGTCCGTGATGTGCAGCAGGCCGTCGATGCCGCCGAGGTCGATGAACGCACCGTAATCGGTGATGTTCTTGACGACGCCGCGCAAAACCTTGCCTTCGGCCAGCGTCTCGAGGGTGTGCTTCTTCTTCTCGGCGTTCTCCTCTTCGAGGAGGGCCTTGCGGGAGAGCACGATGTTGCCGCGCTTCTTGTTGACCTTGATGACGCGCATGCGGAGTTCCTGCCCGCGAAGCGCGTCGAGGTTGCGCACGGGGCGCACGTCGATCTGGCTGCCCGGCAGGAACGCCCGGACACCGATGTCGACGGCCAGCCCGCCCTTGATGCGTTCGATCACGCGGCCGATGACGACCTTGCGCTCGACGTAGGCCTTTTCGACCTCGTCCCAGATCTTCATCTTCTCGGCTTTTTCGCGCGAGAGGACGACGTAGCCTTCGCGGTCTTCCGTCCGCTCCAGGAGCACATCGACGATGTCGCCGGCTTCCACCGTGACCTGACCATTTTCGTCGATGAACTCGTCGACCGCGATGATGCCTTCCGACTTGTAGCCGACGTCCACGATGACTTCGGAAGCGGTCACCTTGAGCACGGTGCCCTTGACCACCTCGCCTTCCGCGATGTTCCGGAAGCTGCTATCGTAGGAATCGAGCAGTCGGGCGTATTCTTCGGGGTCGATCTGGTCGTCGTCATCGCGCGGAAGGGCCTTCAGCCCGCCGCGATCACCGCGCTCTGCGCGGTCGAGCGTTCCCGCAGCGCCCCTGACTGGACCTGGAGTCTGCTCGTCTTCAACGTTTGCCATGCCTTGCGCACTCCTCTTGTCGTCGCACGCGTGGTCCGGCGAATCCGAAACACACCCGTACGAGTGCCGGCGTTTGGTAGCGGGGTCCGGCGGCCCGCAATTTCGGCATGTCAGCAAGTGCTCTGCAGCGCCGTCTGATTTCCGATAAGCATCGGAGAGTACGACACTTAACGCAACACTGTCAAGGTTCCGAAAGGACTCGCACATGGCCAAGCGCACGGCTCTCCGTCACCCGAAAGCGGCACCATCGAAGAAGAAGGCCAGCCCGGCACGGAAGGCCGCGGCCACGGTAGCCAAGAAGGTTGCACCGTCGAAGAAGAAGACGGCGCGCAGGAAAGCCGCCCCGGCGGAGCAGGCTGCGCCAGCGAAGCAGAAGAAGGCTGCGCCTGCGAAGGCGAAGAAAGCTGCGTCCGTGAAGAAGACGAAGCGCGCTGCGCCGAAGCCGATGACGAAAGCGGCGCCACGGAACGCGCGGAAGGCCCGCGCCAGCAGGAAGGTGGCTCCGGCCCGGAAGAAGGCGTCGCCGGCCCGGGTGGCCCTGACGAAGGCAACACCGGCCAGGACGGCCACGCCTGGCAGCAAGGCCGTCAAACCGACGCGCGCTCGCCTCAGCAGCGTCGACGCGCGTCGCCGTGAACTCGAGGAGACGGTCCCCTCGCCGCCATCGTCGCTCAACATGATCCGGCGCGGTTCAGCGGTAAGAACGGGTCGCGAAGAGATGGCCGAACATCGGGCCGATCACGCCACGATGACCCCGTCCATTACGGGGGGCGATGTCGACGCGAGTGTGGAGGATGCCTACTTCACGGGCGACGAGGCCCCTGGGGGCGACAACCCGACGCCCGACCAGGACATCGTCGACGACATCGGCAAGGCGCTCGGGCTGCAGTATCAGGACAACGAGGAACTGCGGGCCGGCGACAAGGTCGCCGACCGCGACAAGCACCGCTGGGAACTCGACCCGGCATCGGCCGAAGACTATCGCGACCGGGATCGGAAGTAAGCGACCGACGAATTGCTGATTGCAACTTGCTGAGTGGAAGCGCCGGCACCGGTCTTTCAGTGAGCAATCCGCAATCAGCGATCGGCAATCCTCCTGACCATCGCCATGACCTGCGCAACCACCTGGTCGACCGGGGTGCCGGTGGTATCGATGACCATCGCGTCGGCTGCCGCGTAGAGCGGCGAGGCGGCGCGGGTCGAATCGCTCTGGTCCCGTTCCTTGAGCGCCGTGGCCACCTCGGCCAGCGCAACCGGACCCGAGTGTGCCGGGTCGCTGGCGCGTCGCCGGGCCCGCTCCTCCGCCGATGCGTCCAGGTAGAGTTTGAGGTCGGCGTCCGGAAAAACCACGGTGCCGATATCGCGCCCTTCCATGACGATGCCCCTGTCGACCCCCAGTTGGCGCTGCCGGTCGACCAGGATCGCGCGCACCTTCGGCAGTCGCGCCACGGCCGCCGCCGCCTTGTCGATCGCGGGGGTTCGGATGGTCCGGGTGATATCGGTGCCGTCGATGGCGACCAGCGTCGACGAGATCTCGATGGCCGAGTCGGTGGCGAGCCGGGACAATTCGTCTTCCCGATCGAGCGGCACGCCGAGTTGGGCAGCCTTCCAGCCGACCGCGCGGTACATGGCGCCGCTGTCGACATGCCGGTATCCAAGTTCAGCGGCGATGGCGCGCGCAACGGTGCCTTTGCCGACGCCCGAAGGGCCGTCGATGGCGATGATCAGCTTTCGCATGGCGTGCAGATAGTAGGATGACGGGGACGACGAAAGGAAACAGAACGAATTGGAACGGCTCCAGAAAATTCTATCGCAGGCGGGCATCGCCTCAAGACGCGCATCCGAAGAGCTGATGACGCAGGGGCGTGTGACCGTCAACGGCACACCCGTGCGCGAACTCGGCACCAAGGCCGATCCCGCAGTCGACGACATCCGTGTCGATGGCCGCCGTGTGAAGTCGGCCGAGCGTCCACGCTACGTGCTGCTGAACAAGCCCAAGGGCTTCGTGACCACCCGGTCGGACCCGCAGCGGCGTTCAACGGTGATGGAACTGCTCAGCGCGATACGCGAGTACATCTATCCGGTCGGTCGTCTCGACTATGACACCGAAGGGCTCCTACTGCTCACGAACGACGGCGACCTCGCGGCGCGACTCACCCACCCGCGCCATGAAGTGCCGCGCGTCTATGAAGTGAAGGTGGCCGGCGTTCCGGACGCGCACGACCTGGCCCGCGTGGCGAAGGGTGTCACGATCGACGGGCGCCGCACCGAACCGGCGGACGTGGAGATGCTGCCGGGCAAGGACGACAGGCACGCCACGCTTCGCATCACCATCGCCGAGGGCCGAAACCGGCAAGTCCGCAGGATGTTTGATTCGATCGGCCATCCGGTGGACTACCTGCGCCGCATCGCGATCGGACCGCTGAAGGATCCGAAACTGAAGCCGGGCTACTGGCGCGACCTCACGCCGGGTGAAGTGGCGGCGCTGAAGCGGAGTGCCAAGCCGGTCGGACTGCCGAAGCCGCGCGACGCTGCGCAGGCCGCAGCCTCGACCACCGCGGCGCCGAAGACCGGGCGGGTGCGGACCGCCAGCTCGAAGGTGGGGGCCCGGCCGAAGCCGGCGACTCGCCCAGCGAGAACGCGACGTTCCACCGAGGGACGCCAGCGTCGCCCCTCGCGCGACGAATAGATGCAGGAGGCCGGGTCATCGACCCAACCTGTCTCTCAGTGAACTGACGGCTCCGGGTCGTCGGTCTCGTCGTCGTCGTCGAGGCTCGGTTCGAACGCATCGCCCCCCGCGTCGTCTGACGATTCGAGGTCGGGTTCGCTGAGGGGCAACTGCTCTTCCGGCGCTTCCTGCTCCACCAGCAGGTTGCTCTCGATGCCGAGCGACTCGGCCATGTCCTCGACCCTGGGCAGGTCGCTCAGGTCCTTCAACCCGAACCGGATCAGGAACTCCTTGGTTGTCGCGTACATAAACGGACGCCCGACCACCTGCTTGCGACCCACGATCTTGATCAAGTGCCGCTCGAGCAGGGTATTCAGCACACCCGACGCGCTGACGCCGCGGATCTCGGTTACCTCGAGCGAGGTAATCGGTTGGCGGTAGGCGATGACAGCCAGTGATTCGAGCGCCTGCACGGACAACTTCTGCGTGCTGCGCTCGTGGAACAGGCGGCGCACCCACTCGTGCAGGTCATGCCGGGTGACGATCTGGAAGCCACCCGCCACTTCCACCAGTTGCAGTCCACCGGTGCGCTGCCCGTAGTCGGCCTTCAGCGCCTCGAGCGCCTCGAGCACGTCTTCCTTGGGTTCGGTGTCGAGCAGCTTGAGCAGCGCCTTCGGCGTGAGCGGCTCCGGCGAGGCGAACACCATCGCCTCGACAATCGCCTGCAGTTCTTCGATCGGACGCCGGAGTTCGGCCTCGTCGACCGCGTCCATCTGGGCGTCGGCCTCCGACAGCTCCACCGTCTCGGTGACATCGGCCGTTTCCGCCACGACAACTTCGCCGACCTGTTCGGTCTCGGTGCCCACGCGGTCCTTGGGTCCGTCCTGCTCTGTCCAATCAGCCACGATGCGCCTCCGGGTCACCAATCGAGTGCGGCGCGCCGGCCGGGCGCGGACGTTTGTACACGCGAATCGGGCCGAAGCCGCCGGACTGGAACACCCTCACCAGCTTCAAACGAATCATCTCGAGCAATGCCAGAAAGGTGACGATGAGTCCAGCCTTGTCCCCGACATCGACAAACAGGTCTTCGAAACCGCACGCCTCGGTTTCCGAGAGGCGACCGAGCAGTTGCTCGATGCGCAGTTCCACCGGCATCTCTTCCGGCGGCAGCACCATCTTCGGCCGTGCCCGCGTCCGATGCACGACCGCCTGAAACGCCGACAGCAGGCTGAAAAGATCGACCTCGAGTTCAGGTTCGAAGTCGTCGCCGGCGATTTTCGCCACGCGTTCATCGGGACGCTGCCACTGCGCCGCACGCAGCTGCTCGCGCTCGTGCAGCAGTTCCGCGGCCGCCTGGTACTTCTGGTGCTCGAGCAGCCGGCGCACGAGCATGTCGCGCGGATCGTCGTCGTCGCCCGCCACGGCGGCCGCCGTCTCAGGACGCGGCAGCAGCATCTTCGACTTGATGTGGATGAGCGTCGCCGCCATCACCAGGAATTCTCCGGCGATGTCGAGGTCGAGCTCCTGCATCAGGTTGATCGTGTCGAGATACTGCTGCGTGATGAGCGCGATCGGGATGTCGTAGATGTTCACCTCATTCTTTTTGATGAGGTGCATCAGGAGGTCGAGCGGCCCCTGGAAGTCGACCGCTTCCAGCCGGATGGGCAGGGCGTCGAGCGAAGACTCGAAATCGTCGGACTGCGCCATGCTACCGGTAGGACAACTTCATCGCGTTGCGGACGCGGGCCATGGTTTCGACGGCAACCGCGCGGGCGCGCGCCGAGCCGTCGTGCAGGATGTCGCGAATCGTGTTCGGGGTCGACAGCAGCGCCGCGCGGCGCTCGCGAATTGGCTCGAGGTGCACGTTCAGCGCGTTGGCCAGCTTCGTCTTCACCTCGACATCGCCGACCTTCCCGGTGCGATAGCGCTCCTTCAGGTCGTTGACCTCGTCGACGTCCGGATTGAACGCGTCGTGGTAGATGAACACCGGGTTCCCTTCGACCGTTCCCGGAATGTCGGCCCGGACGCGCTTGGGATCCGTGTACATCGACCGCACCTTCTTCATGACGTCGGCGGCCGAGTCCGAGAGGTGGATGGTGTTGCCAAGGCTCTTGCTCATCTTCTTGTCGCCGTCCAGCCCGGGCAGGCGACTGAATTTGGTGAGCATGGGCTGCGGCTCGACGAGCACCTCGCCGAAGAAGTTGTTGAAGCGCCGTACCGACTCGCGGGCGAGCTCGAGGTGCGCCACCTGGTCGTCGCCGACCGGGACGAAGCGCGCGTCGTAGATCGCCACGTCAGCGGTCTGCAGCAGGGGATAGCCGAGGAAGCCAATGGACGACAGATCTTTGTCCTTCAGGTTCTCCTGCTGTTCCTTGTACGTGGGCACGCGCTCGAGCCACGGCACCGGCACCACCATCGAGAGCAGCAGGTAGAGTTCGGCGTGCTCGGGCACCAGCGACTGGATGAAAAGCGTGCTCTTCTCGGGGTCGAGGCCGGCGGCAATCCAGTCGGCAGCGTTCTCGTAGGCGTAGGTCGTGAGCTGCGCGGTATTGGCGTAATCGCTGGTGAGGGCGTGCCAGTCGGCCACGAAGTAGAAGCAGTCGTACTGGTCCTGCAGCGGCACCCAGTTGCCGAGCGCTCCCACGAGATGACCGAGGTGCAGTTGCCCGGTGGGACGCATCCCCGAAACGACACGAGCCTTTCCAGAGGTCGACATAGCAGTCATCGCAGCCACGACAAGATGAATTGCGCCGGTGTGGCGACGAGGTATTCGTATCCCCCTCGCACCATCAGCACCAGCAGAATGATGAAGCCGTAGGGGCGCAGCGCGTCGAATCGCCTGGCCCACGCCCCCGGCAGGAGTCCGCTCAGCACCGTGCCGCCATCGAGCGGTGGGATGGGCAGCATGTTCAGCACCGCCAGCGTGACATTGAGTGACATCGCCAACCACAGCAAACGGCGGAGCGGTTCGACGATCCGCATCGCGTCGCTGGTCATCGTGGTCCCTGGCATCAACGCCAGTACGGCCGCCGCCACGACCGCAATCAGCATATTGCTCGCCGGACCCGCCGCCGCGACCAGCACATAATCCGACCGCCGGCGCCTCAGCCGCGCCACATTGACCGGTACAGGCTTCGCCCACCCGAAGAAGCCGCCGCCTCCGAGCAAGCCCATGAGCGGGAACAGCACCGTGCCGAGCCAGTCGATGTGCACGAGCGGGTTCAGGGAGATTCGGCCAAGCAGACGCCCCGTCGGGTCGCCCAGGCGATCGGCTGTCCACGCATGTGCCGTTTCATGGACCGTCAGGGAAAACAGCAGAACGATGAAGGCGATGAAAACCTGAGCGAAATCGATTGCCGGCAAGGCGGTACAGGTTACGGCTGCCCTGCGAAAAAGGCAAGGACCGCATCGGCCAGTTTCGGGCCAATCACCGCGGCCAATTCCTCTCGAGTGGCACGCCGGACACCCGCCACGCTCCCGAACGTCGTGAGCAGTTGGCGACGCCGGCGAGGGCCGACGCCCGCAATCTGATCGAGTTCCGACCCGAGGTCCCGCATCGACCGCGCCTTCCGGTGGAAGGTCACCGCGAAGCGGTGCGCTTCGTCGCGAACGCGCTGGATGAGCAACAGCGCGGGGTCCGTGGCCTTCAGCCCGATCGGGTTCGGGTGCTGGCGCGTGAAGAGCAACTCCTCCTTCTTGGCGATGCCGGCGGCCACCAGGTTGGCGAGCCCGAGTTCCTCGAGCGCCGCGTACGCCGCCTCGAGCTGCCCCTTGCCGCCGTCAATCAGCACTAGATCCGGGAACGGCCCGCCCTGCTCCAGCACCCGCCGGTAACGCCGCCGCACGACTTCGTGCATCGAGGCGAAGTCGTTGGCGACGCGGCCGGCCGAGCCGTCGGTCGGCAGCGGGATGTGCGCCACGGCATCGCGGCTGGCGATCGGTGCAGCAGCACCAGGCACGGCAGCGCCCGTCGCATCCTCGGGGCGAATGGCACCGGACGCGCCTCGCCCCTGGTGCTCCGTCACCTTCGCCCCAGTCACCCGGAACTTGCGGTACTCGCTGCGCTTCATCCGGCCGTCCTCGCAGACCACCATCGAGGCCACGGTTTCGCTCCCCTGAAACGTCGAGATGTCGAAGCACTCGATGCGCCGGGGTAGGGACGGCAGCGACAGCACATGCTGCAGGGTGGCCAGCGCGTCGTACTGGGCGGCGGTGTCGGTGTTGAACCGCGTCTGATACGAGTGCCCGGCGTTGCGATTGGCCAGGTCGACCAGACCGCGCTTGTCGCCCCGCTGCGGCACGATGAGGCGCACCTTCCGCCCCTCACGTTCGGTCAGCCAGGTTTCGAGCGCCTCGCACTCATCAGGTTCGCACGGCACGTACACCTCGGGCGGCGCATTGCGCAGCTCGTAGAATTGCTGGATGGCCGCCGTGAGCACCTCGGCCTCGTCCTGCCCGACCACCGCGGTCTCGGTGCCGAGGTCGACCCGCTCCACCACGCGTCCGCCGCGCACCTGGAACACCTGCACCGCGGCGCCGGCCGGACCGACCTTCATGCCGAAGACGTCGCGGTTGCCGAGTTCGACCGTCGCCATCTTCTGCTGGCGCTCCTCGAGCGTCTGGATGGTGCGGATGGCATCGCGAATCTGGCCTGCCTCCTCGAAGCGCAGGTCGTCCGAGGCCGCCATCATCTGCGCCTGCAGGTCGCGGGTGAGCTCCTCGTTGCGCCCTTCGAGGAACAGGCGCGTGTGCTCCACGGCCCGCCCGTACTCTTCCGGACCGCAGATCGACTCGACACACGGGGCGATACAGCGCTTGATGTCGTACTCGAGGCACGCCCGGTGGCGCTGCCCGGTAATCACCTCGTTGCACGAGCGGATGCCGAATAGCTTGTGGGTGAGCGCCATGGTCTTGCGCGCAAACCGCGCCGGCATGAACGGCCCGGCGTAGACGTTGCCGTCTCGCTCGACGCTGCGCGCCACACGCACCCGGGGAAAGGCCTCGGTCGTCGTCAACTGCAGGAAGGGGTAGTTCTTGTCGTCGCGGAGGAGGATGTTGTACTTGGGGCTCCGTTGCTTGATGAGGTTATTCTCGAGCGCCAGTGCCTCCACCACCGAGTCGGTGACGATGAACTCGAGGCGGGCGATGTCGTCGAGCAGGGCGTTGGTCTTCGGGCTGGAGCCGTAGGCGCCGAGATAGTTGCGGACCCGGTCCCGCAGCGCCCTCGCCTTGCCCACGTAGATCGTCTCGCCGGCCTCGTTGAGATACAGGTAGACACCGGGCTGCTCGGGCAACCGGGCTATCTGATCCTTGAGATCGCGGATGGGCATACGTTACTATGGCGCGTTTACGCGTCTACTCTGAATCCTCCATAATACCAGTGCAATCGAACGCCGACGTCGCCGCCTCACAGCCGGATCGCGCCAGCCAGTCTCAGCAGGCGCCCAAGTCCAGGCTCACTTTCACGGGCATCATCGGAACTATCTGCTGGTTCCCGCTGCGCGCCATCATCGCGGCCTGTGTCGCGATGCGCATCCACCCGAACGTTCTGACGTTCGTGGGCGTGATCATCAATGTGGCTGCCGCCTGGGCGCTGGCCCGCCAGCGGTTCGGCCTGGCCGGCATCGTGATGATCTGCGCGAACATCTTCGACTTCATCGACGGCAAGGTGGCGCACGAACTCCACCTCGAGTCGCGCTTCGGCGCCTTCTGGGATTCGACGCTCGATCGCCTCTCGGACCTGGCGCTGTTCGCCGGCCTGATCTATCTCTACTCGTCGATTGGCCGCACCGACTACGTGATGATTGCCACCATCACGCTGATCTTCACGATCATGACCAGCTACGCACGCGCGCGCGCCGAGTGCCTGATCGAGAAGTGCAAGGTGGGGTTCATGGAACGGCCCGAGCGCATCGTGCTGTTCATGATCGGCGCCTTCACGAACCGCTTCGCGGGTGTGCTGTGGGTCATCCTCTCGCTGTCGGTGCTGACGGTGGCGAACCGCATCTACTACACCTACCTCGCCCTGAACGACCTGCCGATGCCGTCGAAGGACGGCGTCCGCGGCGCGTTCAACCGCGCCTTCTTCTGGACCGACCCGCGCACGTCGGTGCCCTACGACCTCTGGGTGATCTCGATTCTCGCGTTCGTCTGGCTGGTGCCGCCCGACTGGCTCGGCGATCCGACGGCCACCGGCATGGGACTGCTGGGACTGCTTGGGAAGTAAGCGGACAGGACCAACCGACCAACCGACCAACGACTATTACGCGTCGTCGCGCTCGTCGTGACCGCCCAGATCGAGTCCCGTGCCGAACTGGATTTCATGGTGCCCGATCTTGTCGCGCAGCAGGCGGCGCGCCGCACCGTAGTGCTCGTTCGGCACGGCCAGGCGCCTCGCCAGGTTCTTCAGCCGGGAGATGACGACCAGTGACACGGCGTGCTCTCCTTCCCGCCAGCTGATGCCGCCGACCTCGGTGTAGGGGATGAAACCCGAGTCGGCCCAGATCCCGTCCTCGTAGAAGCCGCGGCCAATGCGCTGGCTGAGCGGCACCAGCAGCCCGAAATAGACGAACATCATCAGCTCGCCGAAGGCCTGCCGGTGCACCACAAGCAGCTTCACCAGGACGAGCACGCCAGTCGCGACGCCGAGCCCCATGGTCAGTGTGTAGTAGGGGGGACGCGGGCTTGGCCAGACGAGAAGTGCCCCCCGCCTGAGGCGGAGGAACCGCAGGTACTCGAGCGCCAGGCGCGCGTTGGCGACGAGAAACCCTCCGCCGAGCAGGATCAGCGAGGCGGTGACGAGGTCCACGGCAGGATTCTACGGGAAGCCGCTACGGCCTATCGACATTCGCTAGCGTCGGGTCGAAGCAATGACGGCATCGGGCTTCGTAGAAGCCGCCGGCGCCGACAAGCACGCGTTCGCCGCTCTGCACCAGGCGCTGGGTGTGGTTGGCCGGATCGCCGCACACCATGCAGATGGCGAGCGTCTTGGTGATGTATTCGGCGATGGCGAGCAACTGCGGCATCGGCTCGAACGGCCGACCGAGATAATCCTGGTCGAGGCCGGCCACAATCACCCGCTTGCCGCGGTCCGCGAGCGTGTTGCAGGCCGCCGGCAGGTTCGGATCGAAGAACTGCCCTTCGTCGATACCGACCACCTCGGTGTCCTCGGCCACGGCCGCGATGATCTCGTCCGACGTACGCACGGTGGTCGAGGCAATCCGCATGTCGCTGTGCGAGACGATGTGGTCGTTGCTGAAGCGGTCGTCGATGAGCGGCTTGAAGACCTGCACCTTCTGCCGGGCAATCTGGGCGCGGCGGATGCGACGGATCAACTCCTCGCTCTTGCCGCTGAACATGCTGCCGGTGATGACCTCGATCCAGCCATGCTCCGGTTTCTTGCGCACATCCATACGGTGCTCCCGATCAGCGATGCTGGTTACGATCGGCCCTGGTACTCGCCGGTCTCGGTGTTGACACGGACCTTGTCGCCTTCGTTGATGAAGGGCGGCACGTTCACCACAAGTCCGGTCTCGAGCGTGGCCGGCTTGATCTGATTGCTGGCCGTCGCGCCCTTGATGCCGGGCACGGTCTCCGTCACCAGCAGGTCGACGCTCTGCGGCAGTTCGATACCGACAGGCTTCTCGCCGTAGAACTCCACGTGGATCAACGCGTCGGGCACGATGTAGCCCATGGCATCGCCGAGCACCTCGGCCGACATATGGATCTGGTCGTACGTCGATGTGTCCATGAAGCAGAAGGAGTCGCCATCCTTGTAGAGATACTGCATCTCCTTCTCGTCGAGCACCGCGCGCTCGATGTCCTCTTCCGAGCGCCACTTCGTGTCCGCCAGCGCGAGCGTGCGGATATTGCGCATTTTGCACTGCACGTGCGCGCGCAGGTTGCCCGGGGTGAGGTGATGCAGTTCAAGGATGCGGAACAGCTCGGTGCCGACCTTGACCAACTGACCCTTCCGAAGACGTTTTGCCTGTACTGTGTCTGCCATAGTTTTGACTGTATATCCTTGCAATCGTAGCACATATGGTCCGAGCGCCCTGCAACCGTGCTACGATTTTCCCGTGGCATTTTCACGCTGGGATCCGTTCCGCGATCTACTGGCCCTGCACGACCAGATTGGCCAGCTTGTCGGCAGCGACGCGCCGGGCTGGACACCGCCGGTCGATCTCTACGAAACCGCTCAGGCCTTCATCTTGACCGCGGAAGTTCCCGGGCTCACCCGGGAACAGGTCGAAATCCACGCCGAGGACGGCCGGGTGGTCATCCGCGGCAAACGTGTCTGCGCCCAGGTGCCGTGCGAACAGTATCACCGGGTAGAACGCGGGCACGGCCCCTTCTCCCGCGCCTTCGTGCTCCCGGATCCGATCGACGTGGACAACGTCAGCGCGGACCTGACAGACGGTCTGCTCACCGTCACCATACCGAAATCCGGCGGCCCCGGAGCCCGGAAGATCAACGTTTCCTGAACGACATGATCCGTCGCCTTCTCCTCACCTTCGTCCTCGTTGTGGCCGGCTTCGCGGCCGGCATGGTCGTCACCGGACGCATGCGCATTGCCAGCGAGTCGGTGGCCGAGACTGCCGCCGCGGCGCCGGTGGCGGAAGCGCAGCGCGCGACTGCCCAGGCGCCAGCACCAGCCGTAAGCGGACCGGTGACCACCGGTCCCGACTTCACGAGGATTGCGGGCCAGTCGGTGAAAGGCGTCGCGAATATCTCCTCGCTGCAGGTGGTGCGACGCCCGAACTCCCCGTTCCAGGACGATCCGTTCTTCCAGTACTTCTTCAACGACCAGGACATGGCCGGCGCGCGCGATCGCCGCTCCACCAGCCTGGGTTCAGGCGTCATCATCTCGTCCGACGGCTATATCGTGACCAACAACCATGTGGTTGGCGAGAACGTGCGTGAGATCACGGTGGCCTTCAGCGACAACCGCGAGGTGAAGGGACGCGTCATCGGCACCGACCCGGCCACCGACATCGCGCTGCTCAAGGTTGAACTGAACGGGCTTCCCACCATCCCCTGGGGCGACTCGGCGAAGCTGCAGGTGGGCGAATGGGTGCTCGCCATCGGCAGCCCGTTCCAGTTGAGCCGCACGGTCACTGCCGGCATCATCAGCGCCACGGGCCGCTCGAACGTCGGCTTCTCGGAATACGAGGATTTCCTCCAGACCGACGCCGCCATCAACCCTGGCAATTCAGGCGGTGCGCTCGTCAACACGCGCGGCGAACTGATCGGGATCAACACCGGCATCTTCAGCCAGAGCGGCGGCTACCAGGGCATCGGCTTCGCCGTCCCCAGCAATCTCGTCCAGCACGTCGTCAACGACCTGCGGGCGTTCGGCGAAGTGCAGCGCGGCACTATCGGCGGCATCGTCACCATCGACAAGCTGACGCCGCAGGTAGCGGAGGAGGTTGGTGCGCCGAACACGTCGGGCGCCCTCGTCATCCGCATGATGCGCGGCTCCGAGGCCTACAACGCCGGTGTCCGCCCGGGCGACGTCATCACCGGCTTCAACGGCACGAAGATCGACGATCCGTCGCAGCTCTACCGCCTCGTGGCGGATGCGAAAATCGGCTCGATGGCCACGATCAAGGTGGTCCGCGGTGGGCGGACACTGGACCTGAAGGTGCCGATTGTGTCCGACGCCCGCAGCCGTCGCTAAGCGCCTGGGGCGCACGGCAGCCCTCACGGTGGCCCTGGTGCTCGCGGCGGCCTCTTGGGTGCAAGCGCAACCGCCGACCCTCGTCCTGAATGTGCGCAGCGCCCGTCCCGGCGACGTCATTGCGGTTCGCGTCACCCTATCGCCGGGCGCCACGGGCGTGACGGTGCACGCCTTCAATACGCTGTGGCCCGCCTACCCGGAGAACGCCACCACGTGGCGCGCCCTCGTCGGCATCGATCTCGACCGGCGCCCAGCCACCTACGAGGTCGTGGCTGCCGTGGCGTCGCCCGCCGGCAGCGCCACCCGCCCTCTCACGGTCGTCGCCAGGCAATTCCGCACCCGTACGCTCTCCGTCCCGCCCGACTACGTCAACCCGTCGCCCGAGCTCATGGCACGCATTGCTGCGGATGCCGCCTTCATGACTGCGGCGTACGGACACTCGTCCGATACGCCTGCCTGGACCGGCGGGTTCGTCCGTCCGGTGCCCGGAGCTGCCAACAGCAGTTTCGGAACCCGCAGCGTGTTCAACGGCGAGCGACGCAACCCGCATGCCGGCACCGACTTCCTGAGCGGCACCGGCACCCCGATTCACGCGCCGTCCGGCGGACGCATCGTGGCGGCACGCGACCTGTTCTTCACCGGCAACACGGTGGTCATCGATCATGGCCTCGGCGTGTTCTCGATGCTGGCGCACCTCTCCCGCATCGACGTGCGTGAGGGCGACACGGTCGACACCGGGGCAATCGTCGGACTCGTCGGCGCCACCGGGCGCGTCACCGGACCCCACCTCCACTGGGCGCTCCGTATCGGGGAGGCACGCGTCGATGCGTTGTCGGCGCTGGCGCTCCTCCCTGGTTTTCGTTGACCGTGCCGTCCTCCTCTGCCGCGACACGCCGGATGCCGGCCATCGATGTCCGCGCCCTCAGCAAGCTGCATGGTCAGGCGGCGGCACTGCTCGATGTCACTTTTGCGGCCGACGACCGCGAACTCGTGGTCGTCACCGGCCCGGCGGGCGCAGGCAAGACGACGCTGCTGAAGCTGCTGGCTGGACACGTCATGCCGAGCGGCGGACGCATCCGGATCCACGGCATCGATGCACGCACGTTGCGGCTGGCGGCCAGCGCACAGGTGGGCTACGTGCCGCAGACGCTGATCTCGTGCGGCGACATGCGGCCTGGCGACCTGCTCGATTTCAGCGGCCGTGCCAGGCAGATTGCACCGGAGCAGCTGGCGGCGCGGCTCCGCGAGGTGGTTGCCGAGTGCGAGCTCGAGGCGGTGCTCGGCTCCTCGTGCGCGCAGTTCGATGCACCGGCACGCGCGCGCGTCGCCATCGCGCAGGTCCTGCTCCACGACCCGTCGGTGCTTCTGCTCGATGACGTCGTGCCCGCAGCCGGACACCGGGACGCCGTCCCGCTCGCGCAATTGGTGCACCGGCTTCGCCAGCAGCGCACCGTCGTCGTGACCGGGCCGGTGAGCCTGGTCGATGCGTTTCCCGACGCGCGCCTCATCACGCTCGGCCACGGCCGGCTGACCTTCGACAGCGCCGTGCCGGCCCTCGGGCGCCCGCACCGCAGCTGACGGCAGCCGTGTGCTGACATCCGTGCGCATGGCGCGCGCCACCTCCGTTGTACTCGCCCTCGCCGTTCCTCACCCACGCCGCGCTCTGCACGCATCACAGCCTGCAGTCGCAGGTCGGGCGGCTGCCCATCCCACTGGGCGCTGCACCTCGAGCCGGAATCCTAGTACGATCGCTCTCGCATGTGCGGCATTGCCGGTATCGTCCACACCGACGCGCGCCCCGTCGACCCACTGGCGCTGCGCCGCATGGGCGACGCCATGGCGCATCGCGGCCCTGACGGAAGCGGCGAGTGGGCCTCTGGCCCGGCCGGACTCGCGCATCGCCGGCTGGCGATCATCGACCTGACCGGTGGCCGGCAGCCGATGGCCTCGGCCGCCACTGGCTGCGTGCTGTCGTTCAACGGCGAAATCTACAACTTCCGTGAACTGCGCCGGCTGCTGGCGCGCGAGGGCCAGCCGTTCTTCGAACAGAGCGACACCGAGGTGGTGCTTCGCGCCTACGAGCAGTGGGGCGACGCGTGCGTCGACCGTCTGCAGGGGATGTTCGCCTTCGCAGTCTGGGATCCGCGCCGTGGGCGGCTCTTCGCCGGGCGCGATCGGCTCGGCATCAAGCCGCTCTACTACCGCTGGCAGGACCACACGCTGACCTTCGCGTCGGAGCTGAAGGCGATTCTCGCGGCCGAACCCGACCGGCGTCCCGCGCTCGACCCTCGCAGCTTCGACCGCTACCTGCGCCTGCAGTACGTGCCGGCGCCGCACACGATGGTGGCCGGTGTGAAGCAGCTCCTCCCGGGCTGCACGCTGACGCTGCAACTCGACGGACACCCCAAGGAGGCCCGCTACTGGCAGGCGCGGGCAAAAGCGCCTGGCGCCTCATCGGCCGAAGAGTTCCAGCAACGCCTCGGGGCCGTGGTCCGCAGCCACCTCGTGGCCGACGTCCCGGTGGGCGCGCTCCTCTCGGGCGGTCTCGACTCGAGCCTCATCGTCGCGCACATGGTGCGGGAAGCGTCGGGGCCGGTCCACACGTTCTCCGTCGGCTTCGAGGACGCACGCCTCGACGAACGCGGCTCGGCGCGGGAGGTGGCCGCCCACCTCGGCACGGTGCACCACGAGCAACTGGTGACCGATGCCGATGCCGCCGCCACCCTGCCGCACATCGTCGCGGCCATGGATGAACCGCTGGCCGACTACGCCGCGCTGCCCACCTACCTGATCGCGCGCTTCGCCGCGCAGCACGTGAAGGTGGTGCTGACCGGCGAGGGCGCTGACGAACTCTTCGCAGGTTACCGGCGCTATCGTCGCGACCGCATTCTCGCGCCTCTGGCGCGCTTCCGTCCCGCCTACCAGGCGTCCCACGTCTTTTCGGGACGCGAGACCTCGCGTCTCCTCGGCCGCAGTCCGTCGCGTTTCGAACGCGCCGCCCACGGCGGACGCCGCACCTCCGATACGCTGAACCAGCTGCTGCTGCGCGACGTCGAGGGCTGGCTGCCGGACAACCTGCTCGTCAAGGTCGATCGCATGACGATGCTGTGCTCGCTCGAGGCGCGGGTGCCGTATCTCGATCACCAGTTCGTCGAGTACGCCCTCGGCATTCCGGGCACCAGCAAACTGCGACTGCTCAACGGCACGAACAAGCTGCTGATGCGCGAGGCCGCCGGCGCGATGATGCCCGACGCGATTGCGGCCCGCCCCAAGCAGGGGTTCAAGCCGCCGATCGATGCGTGGCTGCGTGGCCGTCTGCGACCGCTGGCGCACGACGCCCTGCTGTCGTCCACCTCACGCCTGAACACGTACGTCGATGCGCGCAGCATTCGTCGCCTGCTCACCGATCACGACGCCGGACGTCCGAACGGCCATCGCATCTGGGCGCTGTTGATCCACGAACTCTGGAGCCGCGAGCACGGCGTTGCCTGAGCGTCCCGTCGCCTACATCCTGGGCACCTTCCCACAGGCCTCGCAAACCTTCATCGCGCGCGAAATCCGCGGCCTCAAGCTCGCTGGCCTGCCGCTGCTGGTCTTCGCCCTGAGCAGGCGCGCTCCCGAGGTCCTCGAGGACGCCGACCGCGCGTGGTATCAAGACGTCCGCTTCGCACCGCTGTTACTTGCACCGGGCGTCCTCGCGGCCAACCTCTGGCTGGCCCGGCGCGCGCCCGTCCGCTACCTGCGCACCTTCGGCGCGCTGCTCGCGCTACCCCATCGCCCACGCATCCTCGTGCTGCGGGCCATCGCGCTGTTCATGACCGCCGCCTGGGTCGCGCGCACCATCGAGCGCGCGGGTGGGTGCCGTCAGGTCCATGCGCACTTTGCCCTGGCGCAGACAGAGGTGGCGATGGCTGTCTCCGGCCTGCTTGGCGTCCCCTTCAGCTTCACGGCGCACGCGCGCGACATCTACGCCACGCCGAGCGCCCTCGAAAACAAGATTCGCGCGGCCCGCGTCGTCGTCACCTGCACCGGCTACAACGTCACCCACCTCCGCGGCCTGTGCCCCGACGTACCGGCGGCGCACATCCAGTTGGTGCATCACGGCGTCGATGTCGATGCGGCCTCGCTCGTCGCTGCACACCGAGGCCTGGACGCGGACGCGCGGCCGGTCATCCTCGCGGCCGGCCGCCTCATCGCCAAGAAGGGGTTCGACACGCTCATCGATGCGTGCGCCGAACTGCGCGCACGCGGGCACGTCTTCGAATGCCGTATCTTCGGGACCGGTCCGCTCATGGCGCAGCTTCGACGTCGCACGGAGGCGGCCGGCCTCGCGTCGGCGTGCGAACTGCCGGGCTGGGCACCCGCCGCACAGTTGCTCGAGGCGATGGGCCGTGCCGCAGTCTTCGCCATGCCGAGCCGCGTCGCCGCCGGCGGCGACCGTGACGGCATCCCGAACGTCGTGCTCGAAGCCATGGCAGCTGGCGTTCCCGTCGTGGCCACCCATGTCTCGGGCATTCCCGAAGCCGTCAGCGACGGAAAGACCGGTCTGCTGGTTGAAACCGATGACGTCACGGCGCTGGCCGATGCGCTGGAGCGGGTGCTGACCGATCCCGCGTTGTCTGCACGACTGGGCGCGGCCGCACGCGCGCGGATTGCCGAGGAGTTCACGCTCGAGGTTGCGGCGTCACGCCTGCTCGCGATCTTCCGGTCCGCTCAGGGCGGCTGACCTGCGATGATGGGGATGATGGGTCCGATGAGCAGCGCCGAGTCGTCCACGCCCCGCGTCCGCCAGATCTCCGCACTCGAACTGAAGGCCATGCTCGGCGCTGGTCAACCCTTCGAGTTCGTCGATGTCCGAACGCCAGACGAGCAGGCCATCGCCAGCATCGCCGGAGCCCGATTGCTCGACAAGGCCTACGGCGATCATCTCCTGACCCTGGGCCGCGACACGCTGCTGGTGTTCCAGTGCCACCACGGCATCCGGAGCCAGTCGGCGGCGGAATACTGCATCCGCGAAGGCTTCACCAACGTGTGCAACCTTGTTGGCGGCATCGATGCGTGGTCGTTGACGGTGGACCCGACGGTGGCGCGCTACTAGAATGGCTGCTTCGCGACGGCGCCCGTTCCGATTCCCGAATTCCAACGTCTAACTGTCCGTGCCTCTTCCGGCTTCCTCGATCGACGACGCCTCGGCGTTCCCGCCGCCAGACGGCACCGTGGCGCTCAACCTGGGCGCCGCGGCCGCGCTGCTGCTTGCTGTGTCGGTGGCCGTCGCCTTCAACTGGGTCGCCCTGAAGGGCGTCATTGTGGTGGCGTTCCTGTCGGTGGCGCTCGCCTACCTCGTGCTGCCGATCGTGCAGATCATGCGGCGCCAGGCACCGGTCTGGTTCGGCGGCTGGAGGCCGTCGCGGTTGCTCGCGGTCGGGATCGTCTATGCGGCGGTCGCGATGATCGTGGCGCCCACCTGGGCGATCTGGGGCGGCAAGATCGTTTCGACCGTGCCCGATGTTGCGCGGGAGGTGCCCAATCACGTCGCGCGCTTCGCGTCGCAGGTGCGCGCCAGCGAAAAGTGGCACGAGCAGTTCGCTTTCGAACTCGAAACGCGGGCGTTCCTCCGCAAGGCTACGCACAACGTCTCGCAGAGCATCCAGGCGGAAGTCGCCGAGGTTGGCGCCGAGGTGATACGCGCACGCTTCGTGCTGCCGTGGCTGGCGGCGGTGCCGGTGCTGGCGCTGCTGCTGGTCGGGCAATGGCCGGCGTTCCACCGCTCGGCGGCACGGGCGCTGCCCACCGCGCACCTGAAGTGGCGCACCGATCAGTTCCTGCGCAACGTTAACATGGTGCTCGCGGCCTACACGCGGGCGCAGGCGCTGTCCGCACTCATCGTCGGCGTCATCTGCGGCGTCGGTTTCGCGCTGATGAAGCTGCCGAATGCCGCCATGTTCGGCATCGTCGCGGGGCTGCTCGAAACCGTCCCGATCGCCGGCCCGCTGGCCGTCGCCATTTCAGCCACCTCGGTGGCGTCCTCCTCGCAGGTGCCGCTGGTCCTGCTTTTCCTCCTCGGGTTGCGCCTGCTGCAGGACTATGCGATCTATCCGCGGCTGATCAGGCAAGCCATGCACCTGCACCCGGTGGCTGTGGTGCTGGCGATCTGGCTGGGTGCCGGACTGGGCGGGGTGGTGGGGGTCTGCCTGGCGGTGCCGACGGTGGGGGTGCTGCAGGTGGCCTGGCGCCACTACCGCGAATACCTCGCGGTCGAACGTCTGGCGCGCGAACACGCGGTGCCGGCCAGCGACGCGTAGGGGCTTACAGAAAGCGGATCACCATTACCGTCACGTCGTCGCGGGGCGGCTCGGTACCCGAGAAATCGGTGACCGCCGACAGGATCGCATCGAGCGTGTCCTGAGCGGATCGCCCGCGGACCGTGTTCAGTACCGCGGCCAGTCGCTCGTCCTCGAATTCGTCGCCCGCCGCATTCACCGCTTCCGTCAGGCCGTCGCTGAAGATCACCAGCAGATCGCCGGCGCTGACGGTCGTGTCGCCGGTCTCGTACTCGCTGAAGTCGAACAGCCCCACCACGGTGCCGCCGGTGTCGAGGCGCGAGAGACCGGTGCTCGTGACGAGGAACGGGGCGTTGTGGCCGGCGTTGCAGTAGCGCAGCGCACCGTCCTGCAGCAACTGACCGTAGAACACCGTCACAAAGCGCGACGCCACCGCGCGGCGGCAGAGGGCGCGGTTCATGCGGCTGCACACCTGCGCCGGGGAGCCTACCGCGTCCGACTCGCCGGCGAGCAGCCCCTGTACCACGGCGGTGAGCAACGCCGCCGACGTGCCCTTGCCCGCCACGTCGGCGACGGTGAACGACAGCGTGCTGTCGTCCCCCGCCACGTAGTCGAACAGGTCGCCGCCGACCGACCGGCACGGCGTGGTGCTGGCCACCAGTTCCACCCTCGGCGACGAGAAGTGATCCGGCGGCAGCAGCGCCCGCTGGATGTCCGAGGCGATGCGCAGCTCCTGCGCGGCACGTTCCGCCTGCACCGCTTCCTGATAGAGCCGCGCGTTCTCGATGACCACGGCGGCTTCCGCCGCGAGCGCGTGCAGCACGCCGGCCGCCTGCAGGTAGCCCTTCTCGCGGCTGTCCAGATAGAGCACGCCAATGCGGCGTTCACCGGCGTCCGACGCCGGGTCGTTGCCGAACTGCCCCATCTTGAGCGGGGTGCATAGCACGTGGCGGATACCGAGCGCCAGGGTGCCGCCATGACGCGACGCGTGCATATCGTCGAGCAGGTCGCTGACGATACGGTCCTTGCCGGTCGTGAAGACTTCGGTGGGAATCTGGGTGCTGGTCTGGGCCGAGGTGAGCGTGATGCCGCCGCGTCCGCGCGCCAGCCGCTGCACCAGATGCCCGCCAGGTTCGGCGAGCAGGATGAACCCGCGCTCGGCACCCGTCAGTTCAAGGGTGCTGTCGAGCACGATGCCGAGCACTTCATCGAGCACCTGGCCCGACCCGAGAGCGCGAAGGCCGGCGAGCAGCGCGTTGACCTGGCGGAAATCGAAGTGCCCCGACGTGAGCGAACTGGTTTCGCCGGACTCGACGCGCAGTTCGGTGTCGCCGATGCGGACGCGGTCGCCAGGTTTCAGCGCCGAGTCTTCAATCCTGAGGTCGTTGACGAACGTACCGCCCCGCGACCCGAGGTCGCGAATCCGCCAGCCGCCGCCGTCCTGCATGAGTTCGGCATGGCGTCGCGACACGTGGCCGTTGGTCAGTTGCAGGTGGGTGTCACCGCTGCGACCGATCGTGAACGGCCCCGACGGCACCGGCACCGAGCGCCGGCCGGACGTATCGACGACGATCAGGTTGAGCATGTCTAACCCGCGTAGCTCTCCAGAGCGGCGGCCTCGGTGTCGTAGGTGTCGAACACGGTCGCGAGCTTGGTGATGACCAGTAGGTCCTTCAGCTTCTTCGTCACACCCACCAGCTTCAGGGCGCCGCCCTGCTTCTTCACCGTGGTGAAGGCGTTCACGAGTTCGCCGAGGCCGGCGCTATCGATGTACGCGACGCCGCTCAGGTTCAGCAGCACCTTCTTCTCACCAGACTGCAGCAGGCTCCGCACCTTGTCGCCAAGCTTTTCGGAACCATCGGAACCCAGGGTGATCGGGCCGTCGATATCGAGCACGCACACGCCTTGCACTGTCCGCTGCGAGATGTTCATATCGGTCCTTCCGCGAAAGAGATGAGTCGGGATTATATGGCGAATTCGCCGGTGCCGCGTCAGGCAAGCGAGGAGTCGACCTCAGGTCGCCACGAACGGACCATGTCCGCCGGCGGGATTCAAACGATTTCGTCCGCCTGTGGGCGGTGCCTGTCGGTGCGACGTAGCCGCGAGCCTTCAGACTCGCGGAACCCGGCCGACCTAAGGTCGGCAGCTACACACGGCTGGAAAACCCTCTAGAATCGAAGGCGTGGACGATCAGCCGGTAACCCTGTGGACGATGCGCCGCGACAACGAGGAAATCGCCTGTCGCGCGCGATTGGCCCCCTACGGAATCGAAGTCGACATGCTGAACGACGGCGCCGTCGTCCTCACGCGTGTGTTCGCCAACGATGACGAGGCGCTCGGCTGGGCCAGCGACAAGCGCGGCCGGCGCGAGTCCGAAGGGTGGCACATCGCCCCCGACCAACCGAACCCCGATCAGCCGCGCGTCGTTTGAGTCGGGTCGGGCGAGACCCGCACGAGCAGCTTCCCGAAGTTCCGGCCGTCGAACAGCCGCAGCAGCGCCGATGGCGCCTGCTCCAGCCCCGCCACCACATCCTCGCGGTATTTCAGCGATCCTTCTCGGATCCACAGCGCGCAGTCGCGCAGAAAGTCCCCCTGCCGAGCGGCATGGTCGCCCACGATGAAGCCGCGAATCATGATGCGGCTGGTGAGCAGAGCACGCAGCGTCGGCCCGCTTCGCGACGACGGGTCGTTGTACTCCGAGATGGTGCCGCAGACCGGGATGCGGCCGTGCACGTTCATCAGGCTGAACACCGCGTCGAACACCTTGCCGCCGACGTTCTCGAAATAGACGTCGACCCCCTTCTGGCATGCCGCAGCCAGGTCGTCGTGCAACGTGTCGCTGTAGTGGCTGACGCAGGCGTCGAAGCCGAGCTCCTGCACCACGTAGTCGCACTTCTCCTTCGCACCGGCGATGCCCACCACATGACAGCCGGTCCGCTTCGCCAGTTGGCCAACAATGGCACCAACCGCCCCCGAGGCGGCTGACACCACGACGGTTTCGCCAGGCTTCGGCTGGCCGAGGTCGAACAGGCCCACATATGCGGTCATGCCGGGCATGCCGAGTACGCCGATGGCGGTCGAGATCGGCGCGACCGACGGATCGAGCTTGCGCAGGTCGTGTCCCTTCGAGACGTGATACTCCTGCCAGCCGTCGTAGCCGGTGACGAAGTCGCCCGGCGCGAACGCCGGGTTCTTCGACTCGACGACCTGGCTCACCGTGCCGCCCACCATCACGTGGTCGAGCGGTACGCCGGCCGCGTACGACTTGCCCGAGCCCATGCGACCGCGCATGTACGGGTCGAGCGACAGGTAGATGGTGCGGCGCAGCACCTCGCGGTCGCCTGGCTCCGGTACGGCCACGGTGCGCAGCGCGAAGTTATCTGCCGACGCGTGCGTCACCGGCCGGCTCGCCAACACAACTTGCTGATTGGTCACAGGGCTCTCCTCGACTCGAGATCATCCCAACGGGCGTACACCACGAGCAGCTCGGCCTCAACCGCAGTGGCACGGGCCAGCGTCTTGGCAATGCCTTCGGTCCCCTCCTTGTAGAACTCGGGGGACCCGACCTTCGCCTGCAGTTGCGAGTGCTCCGACTCGAGCACCTCGATGCGGTGCGGCAGTTGCTCGAGTTCGCGCTGCTCCTTGTACGACAGCTTCTTCGGCGGGGCCGCCGGCGCCGCTGCGGACTCGGCGGGCTTCGCCGCCGACGCGCCGGCACGCGACCCCGCAATCGCCGCCTTCGTCTGCTTGCGCCGCTGCCGCAGCCAGTCGGCATAGCCGCCGACGTACTCCTCGATGCGACCGTCACCTTCGAAGACGATCGTGCTCGTCACAACGTTGTCCAGGAAGACGCGGTCGTGGCTGACGAGCAGCAGCGTGCCCGGCCACTCCACGAGCTGCGCTTCGAGCAGTTCCAGGGTTTCGAGATCGAGGTCGTTGGTCGGCTCGTCCATCACCAGCACGTTGGCGGGACGCGTGAACAGCCGCGCCAGCAGCAGCCGGTTCCGCTCGCCACCCGACAGGGCCTTCACCGGCGAGCGCGCCCGTTCGGCCCCGAACAGGAAGTCGCGCAGGTAGCCGTGCACGTGCTTGGTCTGCCCGTTGACGGTGACGGTGTCGTTCCCTTCGCCGACGGTGTCGAACACCGTCTTCTCGGGATCGAGTTGCTCGCGCTGCTGGTCGAAGTAGGCGATCTGGACGTTCGCCCCATGGCGCATCGTCCCGCCGTCGGGCTGGACCTGCTCCAGCAGCATGCGCAGCAGCGTGGTTTTACCGGCGCCGTTCGGGCCGATGAGACCCACCCGATCGCCGCGCATGATGCGGGTGGAGAAGCCGCCGACCACAACCCGGGAGCCGTACACCTTCCGCAGGTCCTCGGCCTCGAACACCATCTTGCCGGACGAATCGGCCTTGTCGATGCGCAGGGAGACGTTGCCCTGCACGTCGCGCCTGGCCGCACGCTCGTTGCGCATCTCCATAAGCGCCTTCACGCGCCCCTCGTCGCGCGTGCGACGCGCCTTCACGCCCTGTCGCAACCACACCTCTTCCTGCGCCAGTCGCTTGTCGAACTTCTCCTGATGCGTCGCCTCGTTGGCGAGCCACTCTTCCTTCTTCTGCAGGAACGTGGCGTAGTCGCCCGGCCATGAGGTCAGGCGGCCGCGGTCGATTTCGATGATGCGCGTCGCCAGCCGCTGGAGAAAGGCGCGGTCATGCGTGACGAAGACGACCGAGCCCTTGTAGTCGGCGAGGAAGTTCTCGAGCCACTGGATGGCTTCGATATCGAGGTGGTTCGTCGGTTCGTCGAGCAGCAGCACGTCGGGTTCGGCGACCAGCGCGCGCGCCAGCAGCACACGACGCCGCCAGCCGCCAGACAGCGTGTCGACCCGCGCGGTGCCGTCGAGATCGAGCCGCGAGAGGACCAGATCGACCTTGTGCTCGCGGCGCCAGTCGTCGGCGTCGTGCCCCTCGAGCCCGGTCAGCCCCTCGGCGACCACCTCGAAGATCGACTGGGTCGAGGTGAGCGGGACGTCCTGGACAAGCCGGGCCAGCCGTAGCGCCGGCTGGTGCCACACCGAGCCCGAGTCCGGCGCCAGTTCGCCGCTGAGGATTTGCAGCAGGGTCGACTTGCCGGCGCCGTTGCGGCCGATGATCGAGACGCGTTCGCGGGTTTCGAGCTGGAGCGACACATCGTCGAGCAGCGGAAGATGACCGAAGGCGTGATTGATGTGATCGAGAGTCAGTAAGGCCAAGGTAATTGCTGATTGCTGAATGCTGATTGCGGATTTGCAGAACGCTGAATGCGGCCGGGCGTACTGGATGCTTCATTGTGGATCGGCGGGCCGGCGGGCGACTAGCGACTGACGACTAACGACCAATGACCAATGACCAATGACCACTAGAGTCGTCCGAGCAGGCGCAGAATCCCGAGCGTGAGCACCGGCACGTAGGTGATGACGAGGACGCCGATCCCGAGAATGCCCAGCATCGGCAGGGCGGCCCGCGTCACCTCCATCATCGGCTTCTTGAAGCGATAGGAGGCAAGAAACAGGTTCAGTCCGACCGGCGGTGTCAGATAGCCCATCTCCAGGTTGGCGATGAAGATGATGCCAAGGTGGATCGGGTTCACGCCGAACGCGAGGCCGAGCGGCACGATGAGCGGCACGACGACGACGATGGCTGAGAAGATGTCCATCAGGGCGCCGACGACGAGCAGGAACAGGTTCAGCGCGAACAGGAACGTCAGCTGCGACGTGATGTGCCCCTGCGTCCACTCGAGCAGGTGCGCCGGCACCTGCGCGCTCACCAGGTAGCTGGTGAGCCCGACGGCAACGCCGAGGATGACCAGCACCCCGCCCACCACGCCGACGCATTCGGCGAACACACGCAGCAGGTCGCGCCGGATCGAGATATCGCGGTGCACGAATGTCTGCACCACGAGCGCGTAGAGCGCGGTGACGGCGGACGCCTCGACCGTCGTGGCGATGCCGCTGAACAGCACACCGAGCACGATGAACGGCATGGCCAGTTCCCACTTCGCCGCCCAGATCGCCATCAAGCCCTCGCCCACCGCGAACGACTGCCGTCCCGCTCCCGTCACGATGCCTTCACGCACGCCCCACGCCGCGATCATCGTCGTGAGCAGGATGCCGGGCAGGATGCCGGCAATGAACAGGTCCTCCATCGGCAACTGCGCGACGATGCCGTACAGGATGAGCGGCATGGCCGGCGGCAGCAGCAGCCCCAGCGAACCCGACGCCGTGATCAGGCCGAGCGAGAAGCGCTCACGATAGCCGTCCTTCACCAGCGCCGGATACAGCAGGCCGCCGAGCGCAAGGATGGTGACGCCCGAGCCACCGGTGAACACGGTGAAGAACGAACACAGTACCGCGCAGACCACCGCCGTGCCGCCCGGAATCCAGCCGAACCACGCGCGGAACACGCGCAGCAGCCTGGCGGAGGCGCCCCCTTCGGCCAGCAGGAAGCCGGCGAGGGTGAACATCGGAATGGCGGGCAGCGTGGGCGACGTACTGAGCGAGTAGGTTTCGACGAGGACGGCCGCCGGCGTGACGCCGTCGATCATGAACAGGATCACCGCGGCGCCGCCGAGGATCGAGAAGATCGGGGCGCCGAGCGTGGCCGCCACCACGATGAGCAGCAGGAAGGGCCAGGCCGGCTGTGCCTCGAGCAGCGCCGGGTTCCACATCAGCACCGCCGCGGCCAGGAGTCCGAGGCTGGCGAGCAGCCGGCCGGACCACCGCGGGCTGGCGCGCCAGACAAGGCGAAGGGCGATGAGTGCGAAGCCGAGCGGCAGGCCGATCTGCGCCACCCAGGTCGGGATGCCGGCGCCAATGGTCGCCGTCCCCTCACGTTCGGAGAGGAACAGCTCGACACCACCCCTGGCCAGCAGCGCCGCCATGCACGACGCCACCGCCGCCGAGAAGATGTCTGCGGCTCGACGCCAGCGCCCCTCGGGGATGAACGTGCCGCTGGCGAGCGCCAGCAGCTTGCCGTCGCGTGCAGCGATGGCCGCGCCCAGGAAGCCGACCCACAGCACGAGGTGCTGCACGATGGGTCCGGCGCCGGGAATGCCCGAGCCGGTGCTGCGGCGCAGGACGATTTCGAGAATGGGGATGACCGCCATCGCGGTCAGCGCGATCGCGGAAACGGCGTCCTCGATGCGCGCGGCGAGACGCCTCACTGGCGCGGGGCTGGCGCCTTCGACTGGGCCTGGGCCGCCGGGGCCGTCGCGCTGGTGCGGGCGCGGAACGCGTCGCGCTCCTTCAGTGCCATATCGTAGATATCAGGCGGCACCATCTTGCCGCGCATCGTGGCGCCCAGCGCGTTCGCCATCTGCTGCCACTCGGGGCCGGTCCCCTTGGTGATCTTCAGCCCCTGATTCTGCATGACGAGCGTGGCCAGGCCGTCGCCCTTGGGCACGTCCGCCTGCAGCTGCTTCTCCACCTTGAGCGAAATCTCCGACATCTTCGCGCGGTCGGCTGGCGAGATGCGGTCCCAGGTCTTCTTCGAGATCACCGTGGCGCCGACGATCGGGCTGATCCCGAGGTCGAGCATATACGGGGTCTGCTTGTACCACTGGAACGACATGGAGGCGAGCGGTGTGGTGGGCAGCGCGTCGATCATGCCAGTGGTGAGCCCGGTGAGGACATCGGTCATGGCCATGGCGCGCGGCTGGAACCCGTTCGTCTTGTACCACTGCGTCATCGTATCGTCGCCGGCCGAGGTGTAGAGCTTCATCCGCTTCAGGTCGGCCACCGTTTGCACGGGCTGCTTCGAGAACACCTGCAGCCAGCCGCCGTGCCCCCAGTGGACGAGCACGAACCCCTTCTGCTCCACGCGCTGCCTCAGCGTCGGGGTGAGCTTCTCGATGACGGCGTTCAGTTCGTCGTACGACTGGAAGAAGAAGGGAATGTTGAAGACGTTGAAGGACCAGTCGATGGCCGACAGGCCTACGACTGTGAGTGATGCGCCCTGGAGGGCGTTGAGGCGGATCTTGCGGAGCACGGTCGACTCATCGCCCTGGGAGCCGCCGCTGAAGACGGTGAGGGCGACCCGGTCGCCCGTCGCCGTCTTCCAGTCGACGCCCATTTGCTTGAGGCTCTTGTCCCAGACGGAGCCGTCGGGGACCACTGTGGCCAGCTTGATCGCGGACGACTGGGCGACGAGCACCTGCGACAGCGCAAGCGCCAGCAACGCGACCAGAGTCAGTCGGGTACGCCAGGACACGGATCCTCCCGCCTTGTGCGTGTTAGTTGGCCGCGCGCGTCGCGGTCCAGTCGGCTTCGCCCATCCCGGCGATGCTCGCCTTGCCGCTCACTGACGTGGCGCCGATGTCGCCCGTCATCGCGACGGGCAGCTTGCCCTGTGGCGTGTCGGCTTCGAAGTCGAACTTCACCACCTTGCCGACGACCGTGCCGGCCAGGGTCATCTCGCCCGCGGGGCCACTGATGGTGCCGCTAAGCTTCTCGCCGTCCTGCTTCATCACCGCAACGGCCGGCATTTCGCCCATGCCGGCGATGACGATCTTGATGTCCCACTTGCCGTTCAAGTCGGTGATGGCTGCAGCGGTCGTGCCAGCCGGTGCGGCGGCGGCAGCCGCCGCCGTGGCTGCGCCGGCGCGTGTGCCGGTGAAGGGAAACTCGCCGAAGTCGCCGATCTTGACGGTGCCGGCCATTGTGTTGCCGTCCACTTTGCCACCGATGACAAAGGTGAGCGCCATACCCTGAACCGAGATATCAGCCGTGACGTTGAGGTCGTTGCCGGCCGTAGTGCCGGCCACAGCGACCGGTCCCATCGGGCTGTTCATCTCGCCCGTGACCTTGTCGCCAGCCACCTTCAGCGAGAGGGCCACGTTCGTGGTGCCCTGCGGAGTGGCCATCGCCAACGTCCAGTCGCCGGCGGGGCCGGACTGTGCAAACACCGACGCCGAGGTGAACGCAAGCATGGCGGCGGCCGCCAGAACACCAAAGAACTTCTTCATGAAATTACGCTCCTGCTGGTTGAGGACCGAGAATATCACGGTGATAATACGCCAATGAGATCTTTACATGTGGCTGCCGCCGTGGCCGTTCTGGCCGTCGCCCAGCTCGGCGCCGCCGCGTTTCAGCAGGCGGCACCGTCCCTCCAGGAGCGCGACTTCCTGTCTCGCACCCGCCGCATCACGGTCGAGGGCCGCCGCTCGGGTGAGGGCTACTTCTCGGCCGACGGCCGCCGCATGGTCTTCCAGAGCGAGCGCGACCCGTCGAACCCCTGGTACCAGATTTTCACGCTCGACCTGACGTCGGGCGACGTGAAGAAGATCTCCCCAGGCATCGGCAAGACCACCTGTGCGTTCTTTCGGCCCAATACCGACGAGGTGCTCTTCTCCTCGACCCATCTCGATCCGAAGTCGAAGCAGTACCAGGACGAGGAGCTCGCCTTCCGCGCATCGGGCAAGCAGCGGCGCTATTCGTGGGACTACGACCCGGAGATGGACATCTTCGTCCTCAACGAAAAGACCGGTGCGCTGAAGCAGCTGACGACCGCCAAGGGCTACGACGCCGAGTCGGCCTATTCGCCCGATGGCCAGTGGATCGTGTTCACGTCGATGCGCGACGCCTACAACCGTCCGCTGAACCAGACCGAGAAGAACGCGCTCGAGAAGGACCCCAGCCTCTTCGCGGACATCTACATCATGAAGGCCGACGGTACCGGTCAGCGCCGGCTCACGACCGAACTCGGCTACGACGGCGGCCCGTTCTTCACGCAGGACAGCCAGCGCATTGTCTGGCGTCACTTCGACGAGTCGGGACTGCTCGCCGACCTCTGGACGATGACGCTGGACGGGAAGGACCTGCGGCAGGTGACGACGTTCGGCTCCATGAGCTGGTCGCCCTACCAGCACCCGTCAGGCGAGTACTTCATCTTCTCGTCGAACAAGCTCGGGTTCGAGAACTTTGAGCTCTTCATCGTCGACACGGCGGGCAAGAAGGAACCGGTTCGCATCACCTACACTGACGGCTTCGACAGCCTGCCGGTCTTCTCGCCCGACGGCACGCAGCTGTCGTGGACGTCGACACGGGGCGGCGGCCAGGAAGGCCAGATCTTCCTGGCGCAGTGGAACCACCAGAAGGCATTGGAGGCGTTGAAGAATGCGCCGCCACGCGTGCTGAACACACGGTAGAGAGGGACTGATGAAGCGCGCACTGCTCGTCGCCGGTTTCGTCGCATACTCCGCCGCGCTCTACGCGCAGGCGCCCGCCGCGGTCGCGTCGCACACGAAGGCGCACGTCACCATGCTCGCGTCGGACCAGCTCGAAGGACGGCTGTCCGGGTCGGCCGGTGAACAGCGCGCCAGCGCCTACATTGTCAGCGAGCTGCAGCGAATCGGTGCGAAGCCGCTGTCAGGGCAGACCGGATACACCGTGCCGTTCGACTTCACCGCCGGCAGCAAGGACGGCGGCTCGTGGGTGGGCCTTGGCGGCAAGGCAACCGGGCGCTTCGACCAGCGGAAGGATGTGCAGGCGCTCTCCTTCTCGGACAACGGCGAGGTGACCGACACGCCCGTCGTCTTTGCCGGTTACGGCATCGTCGTGCCCGACTCGCAGGGGTTCCCGTACGACAGCTACGCCACCCTCGACGTGAAGGACAAGGTCGTCCTGGTGCTCCGCTACTTCCCCGAAGATGCCGAGCCGAAGACGAAGGGGATCCTGTCCCGCTACTCGGACCTGCGCTACAAGGCGATGGCGGCGCGGCAGCACGGCGCGAAGGCAATCATCATCGTTGGCGGACCGAACTCGCCGAACGCCGGCGAGATCATCCCGATGTCGTTCGACACGGCGCTTGCCGGGTCTGGCATTGTCGCAGCCAGCGTGAGTGGCACCGTGGCTGACGCGATGTTGAAGACGCTTGGCGATCCGGCGAAGACGCTGAAGGCGGCGCAGACCTCGCTGGATGATGCGAACCCGCACGCCGCAGGGTTCGCGCTGCCGAACGTGACGGTCACCCTGCACACCGACGTCGTGCGCGAGAAACGCACCGGCCACAACGTGCTCGCCTACCTCCCCGCGACCGGCAGCGCGAGCGTGCAGAAGCCGTGGGTCGGCATCGGTGCGCACTACGACCACCTCGGTCATGGCGAGAGTGGCAGTTCGCTCGCCGAGAAGGCCGATGCCGGCAAGGTCCACCACGGGGCGGACGACAACGCATCGGGCACGGCCGCGGTGCTCGCCGTCGGCGAACTGCTGTCGACGCAGCCGCGCACCCGCAACGTCATGCTGCAATTCTGGTCGGGCGAGGAGCTGGGCCTCATCGGATCGACCGCCTACGTCAACGCGCCGGCCGTGCCGCTCGAGCAGATGGCAGCCTACATGAACTTCGACATGGTGGGCCGCATGGTCGACAACAAGCTATCGGTGCAGGCCACCGGCAGCAGTCCGGTGTGGGCGCGGCTTGTCGAACAGGCCAACATCGCCGCCGGCTTCGACCTGCAGATCCAGCAGGACCCCTACCAGCCGACCGATGTCTCGGCCTTCAACCAGGCCGGCGTGCCGTGCATCAACTTCTTCACCGGCACCCACGTCGACTATCACAAGCCGACCGACACCGCCGACAAGATCAACTACGAAGACCTCGACCGCGTCGTCACCTTCGCGGCGGCCATCGCGCGGCGCCTCGGCGACACCGTCGACGCGCCGCAGTTCACGAAGGTGGAACAGAAGACCGACACCGCCGGCCGCGCGGGCGTTCGCCTTTTCACCGGCACGATTCCGGACTACTCCACAGAGGTGAAGGGGCTGCTGCTGAGCGGGGTGATTGGCGGCGGACCGGCGGAACAGGCTGGGCTAACCAAGGGCGACATCATCATCGAGATTGCCGGCCAGACAATCGCCAACATCTACGACTACACGTATGCGCTGGAAGTGCTGAAGATTGGGCAGCCCGCGAAGGTGATCTACATGCGGGGGACGGCGCGGAAGGAAACGACGCTGACGCCAGCAGCGCGAAAGTAAGAGGGGACGAAGGCTCTCGAAAGCCGCCGGGCAGCCAGTCTTCGCGAACGCGACGGCTGCTGCGACCGGCGACTGTCGATTCGTGGACTTACTCGGGTCTTACGTTTCCGGCGCGTGGGCCCTTCGGCGACTGTTCCTCGTCGAAGCTGACGCGCTCGCCTTCGGACAACGAGTCGAAACTTCCCTGAACCGCACTGCGGTGGAAGAAGTATTCCTGACCGCTCGTGTCGCGAATGAAACCAAAGCCCTTGTCGCGCTGAATCCGCTTAATCGTACCGCTCGCCATCCGAGACTCCTTCCCGTCGCGTCCGCTCGTGTGCGGACCGCGTGTCCAGAGGTTGGACAAAGGCCACTATACAACGTCACTGCCGAAGATCCGGCGGAAGTTGCGTTAGCTCTGCCACAGCCTCGGACAGGCATCTGCCTTGAGGCTTTTGACGCGCCGGGGCGCATTTGGTTCCGTCTGGGTTGGTGGGGCGTCGACCTACAGGTCGGCAGCATACGTCCCCGCTGCCGCGTTCCGCTCCCGGTAAAACACGATCAGGTCGACGCTTTGCGCGGGCGACGCCCCCAGCTGCCGCAGCATGGTCTGGACCTGCCCGCGGTGGTAGGTGCCGTGGTTCACCACGTGGTGGAACATCTCCCAGATGGCCGACCGATACGGCTGCCCCTGGAGCGCACGGTAGTCGATCACCTGCCGCACGGCTGCATCATCGAGCGAGGCGAGATAGGCGCGCATCTGCGCCTCGTGCCTGGTCCACTCCGTCCGCAGCCGCGCCACGTCCGGGTAGTCGATCGGGTCGAGCATCGCCGAGGGCGACGTGCCGTGCCAGCGCTGGTACCAAGCCCACTCCGATGAGTAGATGTGCACCAGCGTGTCGCGAACGGAAGGAAAGCTGCTTCCGAGATTGCGCGTGAGCTGCTCGGGGGTCAGGTCCGCCGCGGCGGCCAGCACCCGGTCGCGCGCCCAATAGTGGAAGTCGAGCAGGGTGGTGAGGTCCTGATGCGTCATGGTTGGACTATGCCCGAAAACAGGACGAGGCCGCGAGGGGAGCCAATCCCCGCGGCCTCGACCCGGCCGTCGACCAATGACCAACCACTAACTAATGACCTGCGCCTTGCGACGTGGGACTACTGCGGACGCACCGTCACGAACAGGTCGCGCCCTTCCCCGTCCGCCGAGCGGCGCACCAGTAGCAGCGTGGGCTTCTCGGCCGCCTTCCGCACCGCCGTCCGCAGGTCTTCCACCGACTGCACCGGCTGACGATTCACCTCGAGGATGATGTCGCCAGCCGCAATGCCCGCATCGGCAGCGCGGCCGTCGGGGTCGACATCCTGCACGAGGACGCCGTGGCCGTTCTTGCCGAGGCCGGCGCGCGCCGCCAGGTCGGGCGACAGCGGTGAAACAGCCACGCCGAGCGCCGCCTTGTCGTCCGAGTTATCCGCGGCCCGCTCACGCGCCTCGCGCGACACCTGCGCTTCGTCGAGCTTCACGCTCAGTGTCTTCTCCGCACCGTCACGCACCACCACCACCGAGGCGCTCGAGCCTGGCGTGGCGTCAGCCACGCGGTTGCGCAGGGCGTTGAAGTCGTGAATCGGCTGGCCGTTGAACGAGCGGATGACGTCGCCGCGCTTCACGCCGGCCCGGTCGGCCGCGCTGTTGTCCGCCACCGACGACACGATGGCACCGCCCACTTCCTTCAGGCCCAGGCTCTCGGCCATCGCCGACGTCACCGGCTGCACGGTGACCCCGAGCTGCGAGCGGCGCACGCGGCCGTCAGTCTTCAGCTGGTCCATCACGTGGCGCGCCATGTTCGCCGGAATCGCGAAGCCGATGCCGATGTTGCCGTCGCCGGGCGAGATGATCTGCGAGTTGATGCCGACCAGCTCGCCGCGCGTGCTGACGAGGGCGCCACCCGAGTTGCCGTGATTGATCGGCGCGTCGGTCTGGAGGAAGTCCTCGTAGCTGCCGTCACCGTTACCTGTGGAGCGCCCCTTGGCGCTGATGATGCCCATGGTTACCGTCTGGCCGATGCCGAGCGGGTTGCCGACGGCAAGCACGACGTCGCCCACCTGCACTGCGTCGGAGTTGCCGAGCGGCAGCGTGACAAGCCCGGCCTGCTCCACCTTGAGCAGCGCGAGGTCGCTCGGCTTGTCGGCACCGATCAGCTTTGCCTTCGCCGTGCGGCCGTCGGTGAACTCCACCTGGATGTCGTCGGCCGAGTCGATGACGTGGTTGTTGGTCAGGATGTAGCCGTCAGCCGAGATCACCACACCGGAACCGAGACCACGCTGCTTCGGCGTACGCGGCATCTGCCGCCCCTGCCCTGGTGCCTGGCCCTGGCCCTGCCCGAAGCGCTCGCCAAAGAAGCGGCGCAGCATGTCCTCGTTGCCATCGAACTGCGTCGGCGACACGCGGGCCTTCCCTTCCGTGCGGATGGTGACCACTGCCGGCGCAACGTTCTTCACGATGTCGGCGTACGAATCGCGGCCGCCGGCAATGGCGCCGCCGCGCGAGCCAACGGCCGGCGTCTGCGGCGCTTCGGCCACCGCCCCGCCTGGCATGGTGGCATGACTGGGTTCGGCAGCGGTGCCGACCCACGTGGCGCCGGCAATGAGGAGCCCTGCGGCCCCCAGTGCCACGGCACCCCTGACCGTCCGGGTCTTGATGGTGTTGGGAGTGGTGTCCATGGTCTGCTGTGTCCTCTCGTGGTTAGGCGGACAACTGTCCGCTCACACACAATTAGACGGGAGACCATCTTTCACGGCCGTGTCGCGAACATTACATCGGTGAAAGGGAAGGTCGGGAAGGGCGGGAAGGGCAGGAAGGTGGGAAGCGTCACGCCTCGGCGGGCAGCGACACGGTGAACGCGGAGCCGTGGCCGGGTTCACTGGTTACGTCGACGCGGCCGCCGTGCGCTTCGACCACCGCTTTCACCAGGCTCAACCCCAGACCCAGGCCGCGCTCGGTGCGGCTGCGGTCGCCGCGGAACAAGCGGTCCCAGATACGCGGCAATTCCGACGGGGCGATGCCGACGCCCGTATCGCGCACCCGCAACAGCGCACGTCCATCAGTCGTATCGACATCCACGACGACGCGGCCGCCGGCTGGGGTGTACTTCACCGCGTTGTCGATGAGGTTCGCAGTCACCTGTTCCAACCGCACAGGATCGACGAAGGCCACGGCAGGCTGCTGCACGCCCCACTCGAGCTGCACCCCCTTCGCGTCCGCGGCATCGTGATAGAGCTCGAGCGCGCGTGTCACCGCCGCGCCCAGGTCGCAGTACTCGCGCCGCAGCGGCATCGCGCCGCTCTCGGCCTCCGAGATGTCCATCAGCGTGTTGAGCATCACCAACACACGGTCCGACTCCTCGACACAATCGGCCAGCGCCTCGCGGCAGCGCTCGAGGTCGGGCTCGGCCGCGAGCGCCAGTTCAGCCGTGCCGCGCAACCGCGTGAGCGGCGTGCGCAGGTCGTGCGACACGCTGTCCAGTGCGCCGCGCATCCCGCGCACCAGCCCTTCGATGCGATCGAGCATCGCGTTGAACAACTCCGTCAGCTCGGTAATGGCATCGTCTTCCGTCGCCACCGGCATGCGCTCGTCGGTGCGACCGGTGGCGATGATGCGGCGCACTGCGCTGGACAGGCGGCGAATCGGCTGCACGGCCGACTGCGTCGCCACCCAACCGCCGGTCAGCGCGATGACGATGATGGCGAGCGTAACCAGGCCGAGCGTGGCCCTGAAGCGCGCGAGGATGTCACGGCGTGCCTCGGTGCTCTTCCCCACCTGCACGACCGTGCCGTCGCGCAACGACGCCGTGCCCACTTCGAGCGTCGCCGGGTCCCACCCTTCCGCGTTGCTCATCAGCACGGCTTCGGAGCCGCCGTCGAGCACCCGCACGAAGATGCGCTCGCCCGAGGTGCGTTGGTCCACGTCCACCGTGTTCGCCAAGGCGCGGAGGCCGCCGTTCGCATAGACCGTCGCGTATTCCCCGAGCTTGGCGTCGATGATCTGGTGGTCGCGCTGGGCCAGCGACGAAGACGTGAGGAGATAGGTGATGAGGACGATGACTGCGCTGCTGGCAATGAACAGGGCGGCGTACCACACGGCCAGGCGCAGCCCGAACCGTCCGGAGCGGTCAGCGGATGACATAGCCGACCCCACGCACGGTCTGGAGCAGCTTGATGTCGAACGGCTTGTCGACCTTGTCGCGCAGCCGGCTCACCAGCACGTCGACGATGTTCGTCTGCGGATCGAAGTTGTACTCCCACACGTGTGACAGGATCATCGTCTTCGACACCACCTTGCCCGCGCTGCGCATGAGGTATTCGAGGAGCGCGAACTCGCGCGGCCGCAGATCGATGGGCTGCCCAGCCCGCGTCACGCGGCGCGACAGCAGGTCCATGGTGAGGTCGTCCACGGAAAGCGTGGTGGCTTCTGGCGTGCGCGATGCCCGGCGCACCAGCGCCTGCACGCGCGCCAGCAGTTCGGCGAAGGCGAACGGCTTGGTGAGGTAATCGTCGCCGCCGGCCTGGAGCCCGCGAACGCGGTCGTCCACCGACCGCTTCGCGCTGAGGATCAGCACAGGCGTGGTCCTCCCCTGCTTGCGCAACTCGTCGATCACGCTCAGCCCGTCGCGACCGGGCAGCATCACATCAACAATTGCGACGTCCGGGTTCTGGGCCAGCGCGGCGTCGAGCCCATCGATCCCATTCAACGCCACGTCGACGGCAAAGCCCGCCTCGCGCAGTCCCCGCGCGATGAAGTCGGCAATGGCCGTGTCGTCCTCGATGATTAACGCGTGCATGGGATGGTCGTTAGTCGTTGGTCATTGGTCGGGTCGTGGGTCGCGTCCGTCAGCGGCCAGTCGTGCCGGCGGGGGCGGCGCGCAGGTACTGGAACGGCCACTCGACCTGCTGGCCGAGTTCGCGCGCGGCGCGCAGCGGCCAGTAGGGGTCGCGCAGCAGCTCGCGCGCCAGCAGCACGACGTCGGCCTGCCCCTGTCGAATGATCGCATCGGCCTGGGCCGGCGTGGTGATCATGCCGACGGCGCCGGTGGCGATGGACGCGTCGCGCTTGATCCGCTCCGCGTAGGGCACCTGGTAGTTCGCCTCGACCGGAATCGTCGCTGTCCTGACGTTGCCGCCGGTCGAGCAGTCGACCAGGTCGACACCGAGCGTGCCGAGCCGGCGCGCCAGTTCGACAGACTGTCCAACGTCCCAGCCGCCTTCGGTCCAGTCGGTAGCCGAGATTCGCACGAACAACGGCAGATCTTCCGGCCAGGCCTTGCGCACGGCCTGCGTCACCTCGAGACAGAGCCGGATGCGGTTCTCGAAACTGCCGCCGTACTCGTCGGTGCGAGTGTTGCTGAGCGGCGACAGGAATTCGTGCAGCAGGTAGCCGTGCGCAGCATGCACTTCGGCGATGTCGAAGCCGACGCGCCTGGCGCGATACGCGGCGTGCGCGAACGCGTCGACCACACGGCGGATGTCGTCGTGCGTCATCTCGCGCGGCGACGGGTAGTCGTCCGCAAACGACGTGGCCGATGGCCCGATCACCGGCCAGCCGCCCTCTTCCTCCGACAGCGCACCGTGCCCGTCCCACGGACGCTTCGTGCTTGCCTTGCGGCCGGCGTGCGCGAGCTGGATGCCGAACGCCGCGCCTTCGCCCTTCACGAACCGGGCAATCCGCTCGAACGGCGCCGCATGCACATCGTCCCAGATGCCGAGGTCCTCAGGACTGATGCGCCCTTCGGGCGACACCGCGGTGGCTTCGGTGAACACCAGCCCGGCGCCGCCCACGGCCCGGCTGGCCAGGTGCACCATGTGCCAGTCGTTGACGAAGCCCTCGTGTGCCGAGTACTGGCACATCGGCGAGACGACGATGCGGTTGCGGAGCGTCAGGCCACGAAGGGTGAGCGGCTCGAAGAGGTGAGGCATCGGTCGATTCTACCTAGGTCGGCTGGTGACGGACGTAGACGACGCGGACGAGCGGCGACGCCATCAGTGTCGTCAACACGGCCATGAGCACCATGATGGTGAACAGCGTCGGTTTGATCACACCCGCCTGCAGGCCGATGTTCAGGATGATCAGCTCCATTAGTCCGCGCGCATTCATCAGGCTGCCAATCGCCAGCGCGTCGGGCCAGGCTTCGCCCGCAGCCCGCGCCGCCAGCGAGCAGGCGCCGGCCTTGCCCGCCACCGCACAGCTGACGATGAGCGCCGTCACCATCCAGAGCCACGGCGTGTTCACCAGCAGGATGCTGGTGTTGAGTCCCGAGTAGACGAAGAACAGCGGCAGCAACAGTGTGGTGGTGAGGTGCTCCATCTGCCGCCGCACTTCGCCGGCAAAACGTCCGCGCGGCATGACGAGGCCCGCAATGAACGCGCCGCCGACCGGGTGCAGACCGAGGCCGTCGGTGACGGCCGCGGAGACCACCACGACCAGCAGCACCGAAAGCAGCGTCGTCGCGCTGACGTCGTGGTCGCGCTCGGTCCAGCGCGAGAGCACACGCAGCGCGGGACGTGCCACCACGAACATGAACACCGCGAACAGCACCCCTCCGCCCATGGCCAGCAGCGCGATGGCCGGGCGCGCGTTCAGGCTGGCCAGCAGCACGGCCAGCAGGCACCAGGCCACGATGTCGTTCACCGAACCGGCCGCCAGCGCCAGCGTGCCGACGCGCGTACCCGCCATCCCCTGTTCCTGGATGATGCGCGCCAGCATCGGGAACGCCGTGATGGACATGGCCGCGCCGGTGAACAGCGCGGCGTGCAGCGGACGAATGCCCACCGGAAAGAACAGCGGCTCGTCGATGAACAGCAGCGCCACGCCGGCGCCCAGCGCAAACGGCACGGCAATGCCAGCCACCGACACCATGCTGACGCTGCGCATGCGCCCCGCCAGCCGGTCCAGTGGCAGGTCGAGACCGACGAGGAACATGTAGAGCACGAGCCCGAGCTGACTCAGTGCGAGCAGAATCGCCATGGACGGGTGCGGCACCGACACCGCGAACGTGCCGGCGTCAACCCGCAGCACCTGCGGAAAGAGCCAGGTCTGGAACGCGGGCGCAAGGGCGCCGAGCACCGACGGTCCGAGGACGATGCCGGCCACCATCTCGCCAACCGCCTGCGTCTGGCCAAGCCGGCGCCCCAGCGCGCCGATGATGCGGCACGCGGCGAGAATGACGACGAGCTGGAGGAAGAGACGGAGGAGCGTGTCGACGGCGGGCATCCGCCGCCTATCTTACGAGGCCCGTGCCTTCCTGGATGACGATGCGCTGTTTCGCCGGCACATTGGCCACGCGGTCCTTCGCGCCGCTCGGCCACTCCACCTCGATAGCGGCCACCGTGGTGTCCGTGCCCAGGCCGAAGGTCACCGCCAGGTCGCTCTGCGACGCGTAGCTCGAACCGCTGCGAACCATGCTCCACTGCTTGCCCTGGGCGCTCGTAATGCGCACCACGGCGCCGATGCCGTCGCGGTTCGACTTCACGCCGCGGGTCCGCACCGTGATCCAGTTGTTCGCGTTGCCACCGTCATTGCGGAACAGGTAGGCCGGCCCGTGGTTGCTGGTGAGCAGCACGTCCAGGTCGCCGTCGTGGTCGAAGTCGGCATACGCCGCGCCGCGCGCGACGATGGGACGCGCGAACGCTGCACCGACCGCGGCGCTGGTGTTCTCGAAGCGCTTCTGCCCGGCGTTGCGGAACAGCAGCGGCGCCTCCTTGTACTGGATGCGCGGCTGCACGCGGCCGATCTCCTCCTCGATGTGACCGTTGGCAGCGAGGATGTCCGGCAGGCCGTCGAGGTCGTAGTCGAAGAAGAAGACGCCGAAGGCCAGCGACAGCAGGCTCGCGCGTCCCACTGTAGACTTGGGCGCTTCGTCCACGAAGAGCCCCGTCCCTTCGTTGTGATACAGACCGAGCATCTGGTTGGAGAAGTTGCCGACCAGCAGGTGCGGGCGCCCCGAGCGGTCGTAGTCGGCGGAGTCGGCGCCCATCGCGCCGCGCGCCACGCCGTCCTCGCTGAACGCGACGCCGGCGCCCATCGCCTCGTCCTTGAAGGTGCCGTTCTTGTTGTTGCGATACAGCTTGTTCGGCTGCGTGTCGTTGGCCACGAAGATGTCGGGCCAGCCGTCCTGGTTGTAATCGAGCACGGTGATGCCGAGCGACTTGCTGGTCGGGTCGGCCACGCCGGCCTTCTTGCCCGCGTCCTCGAATCTGCCGCCACCAAGATTGCGGAACAGGCGTGACGCCGTACCCTTGTACGACTCCGGCGTGCAGTACGACTTTGCCGCGCCGTCGAGCGAACAGAATAGGTCGCCCTTCGCCGTCCACTGCACATAGTTGGCGACGAAGAGGTCGAGCAAGCCGTCCTTGTCGTAATCGAGCCAGGCGGCGCTGGTGCCGAAGTTCGCGTTGGCGATACCGGCCAGCTTCGTCACGTCTCTGAACTTGCCGGCACCCTCGTTGTGGAACAGGCGATCGCCTTCGAGCGCCGTGACGTAAAGGTCCTGGCGGCCGTCGTTGTCGTAGTCGCCGGCGGCCACGCCCATCGCGTAGATGTCGGCGTCGAGCCCGCTCCCCGCCGTGATTTCCACGAACGAGCCCTTGCCGGTGTTCCGGTAGAGCGCGCTCGGCGTGCGCGTGCCGCCGGGCGTCCAGTTCCTGCCGTTGGCCAGGAACAGATCCTGCCAGCCGTCGCCATCGACATCGAAGAACGCGGCACCGGCACCGAGCGTTTCAGGCAGGTACTTCTTCCCGGCGCGACCGCTGTTGTGCGTGAACCGGATGCCAGCAGCGGCGGTGACGTCGGTGAACGTGATGGTGCCACGTGGTTGCTGCGCCGCGACGGCGGCGCCGGCGAGCGTGACGGCAGTGAGGGCGGCAATCCAGCGTGTCATTGAGTATGTCCGGGTCAGTTGTTTGCGCCAGCCGACGTGGCCATGGCGGGGCGCGATGGTCGCGCGGGCGCCAGCGGCCTCGGCGTTGGCGTCGCCGCCACACTCTCGTGCTCGTGAATCTGCTGACGCTCGTTGTTGTCTTCCGGGCTGAGCAGGCGACGCGAGCCGGTGATCGCCTGCGAGGCTTCCTCGGCCTTGAAACGCGTGAAGAGCTGCGCCTCGCGCTCGGCCAGTTCAGCGTTGCCGAGCCCGCGGTAGCACAGCATCGCGGTGTAGTGCATCTGCAGGTCCTCGGGGTCGACGAGAGCGACACGTTCGAGGTAGGTGAGCGCCTTCGCATACTGCCGTTCGAGGAACAGGATGCGGGCGATCTGGTTCAGCACCACACGGTCGCGCGGGTACTTCTCGGTAACGACCATCAGCGAGGCCAGCGCCGCCTGGTAGTCGCCGTCGGCCTTCTCGATCATCGCCTTGAAGAAGTGGATGCGTCCAAGCGACGCGTCGCGCTTCAGCGCTTCCGCGATGTACGGCTTCGCCGCCTCGGTCTCGCCTTCCTGGATGAGCGCCCGTGCGACGTTCAGCCAGCCGTCGGCGTACTCGGGTTCGGCAACAGTGACCTGCTTGAAGGCATACTCGGCGGCCTTGATGTCGCCCTGCAGCAGCAGGCCGATGCCCCAGTCGTTCCAGCGCTCGCGGTCCTTCTTCTCGACCACCGGCGTCCACACCGTCGGCATCGACGCGTCGCTTAGCGGAATCGTCGCCTTCGCTTCGGCAAGCACGATGATCGGCAGGTTGGGAATCTCGTCCTTGATCTGCCCCGAGACGTTCTTCGGGATGTTCGCCGCGTCGAACGAGTACGCCAGGTCGTTGTGCGCCTTGCCGACGAGCGACGGATCCTGTCCGGGCATTGGCTGGCCGGCGTAGGCAAACTGCGTGTAGTAGTGTGCGAACTTCCGGTAGTTCAGCTTCGCGGTGAACGTGATTGGCCCCTTCGCGTCCTTCGGAATCCGGACGCGGTAGTGCGCCACGTCGGCGGCACCGGGCGGGATGAGGCGCACATAGAGCAGGCTGCGCGCCTGCCAGGCATTGCGCTTGTCGATCGGGTTGCCGTTCGCATCGAGCTGGTACGACTTGTAGAAGTGGGCGCCAGGCTCGACCGGACCGCGGCCTTCATCGGCCACCTGGCCGCTCCAGTAGACGACCTTGCCGTCGGCGTCGCGCCCTTCGAGTTCGAGCCAGATGTCGAACGCGTCAACGGTACCGCCTGGAAAGAAGTGGCCGATGCGCCGCGTGCGCACCACCACATCGACGCGCGCCGTCGAGCCGGGCACCAGCTTCGGTTGTGCCTTGTCGATCGGCGCCGCCACTTGCCCGACGTCGCGGATGGTCACCTGCTGCTGCTGCTCGGCTTCCTCGCCCACCGCGAAGCCGGACATCGCCTGCGGCGCGTCGCCAACGCGGCGCACCATGCGCGTGCCTTCATTCTTCTCGTCGATCGGCGAGACGGAGAAGATGTCGACGCTGATGAAGCCCGACGTCAGGAACTTCTTTGTCTGCTCGAGCTGTTCGGTGTCGTGGTTGACGAACGGCACGGCGGTGTTCGCCGCGGCGAAGCGGTGCGAGTGGACGGTGCCGTCGGCGTGGCGGCCTGGGTCGGCCGACTTCACCGGCGTCATGTGGCAGTCGACGCAGGTCTGTCCCTTTGGCGGGTAGTAGAACGAGCGCGCGCCCTCGCCGAAGCCACTGGCCTGCCAGTTGTCGTAATCGTTGAACCCTCGGAACCAGCGGTAGTCGTTCACCGGCACGTCAAGGTGCACCTTGTGGCAGGCCGAGCAGTAGGCCGACTGGTCCTGCCGCATGAACGGCTTCATGAACGATCGGCGATGCGGCTCCGGGTTGAGATAGGTCAGGAACCGATCGAGCCGGCGCATCACCGGGTTCTTGCTCGTGGCCAGTTCGTGCAGCGGCGGATACTCGATCGTGAACCCGGCATTCCCCATCGTCCCCTCGACGTGGGTGATGGAGTGGCACGAGGTGCACGCGAGGCCGACGTGAGCCTCGGGCGTATCGATCTGGTCCTTGATCGGCGTGTCGAAGCGGCCGTTGAAGAAGACCGCGTGGTCGTGGCAGCCCGCGCACCACTTGCTCGGCTGGGTGCCGACCGTGTCCTGCATGTACTCGATCGACTTCCGGTAGAACTGGTTGTTGAACGAGGCGAAGTGGTGCACCGACCCCTTCCACTGCTCGTAGACGTCCTTGTGGCACTCGCCACACAGTTCGGAGTCCATGAAGAAGTTGGAGGGGATGACGCCGCCGACATTCGTCTTCGCCGATGAGGGGAAGAAGGGTGATGCGGGCCCGCCGCCCTCCTGCGCCATGCTCATCGGCGGCACGAGCGGGTTGACGATGCGGTCGTTCGGGTTGGGGTGCGACTTCGCCCACAGCGCGGCCGACACCGGCAGCACGGCAAGGAAGACCGTCGCTGCCTGCATCGCCATCGAGAACCCACGTGCGCCGGGACTACCGGACGCGCGGCGGCTCCACGTAAACGCCACGACGAGCACGACCCCGGCGATGGACGCGGCAATGTGGGCGTTCAGCGCCCAGCGCAACTCGAGGATGTTCCCCTTGTAGACCAGGTACGCCCCGAACACGAGCGCCACGGCCATGGCGACTGTGGCAAGCAGGACGAGCGGCCGACTGCGCAACGCCGCGTCGCGCGCCAGCAGCGCCGCGCCGGCGGCGCAGAAGATGATGCCGATGACCAGATGGGCGAGCACGCTGCCCATATAGAGGATCGTGGCCGACGGCAGCGCCCAGATGTAGGCGGCGTTGAGGGTCAGCAGCAGCAGTGAGACTGCAACTACGGTCTTCAGCGAGAGCTTCATGCAGATGCCTGATGCGTTGATGGGATGGGCTGATCATGCGACCGGCCCGACGACGTGGCGACGCGCGCGGCTCATGCTACGGGGGCCGCGGCCGTGCGCCAATAGTACGAACACATTAGCGCGGCGAAACGCGTTGCCCCGGTTCGGCGTCCTACGACGGACCCGAGCCGCAATCCGACACATTCGTCGTACGTTTATGCGGGCCTTACGACACTCGGTCACGATTTGTCCGCCACCCATGACGACCGCGCGTGCCGCGTAGTACGCTTGGAAGATATGCGATTGATGCCAATCGCCACACCTGACGTCTTCATCTCGACCGGCAGCACTCACCCGCGCCTTTCTCGTCGAGCCTCATCACGTCCGGTCAGAAAGGATTCGAGGTGAACATCGCTCTGCCGGCCGCACTCCTGGTGCTGGCTTCCGTTGCGGCCATTCCGGCCGCGAGCGCTCAGGCGCCGGCTTCCACCACGCTCGCCGCTCGCACCCAGCCCGGCGGCGCGTCGCCATTTCTCGGCGGCGTTCCCGTCGGAACCGCCACGGCACAGCCGGTGGCGTTGACGCTGTTCGACGCGATCAAGCGCGCGCTCGAACACAACCTTGGGCTGCTGAATGCTGAGGAGAATCTCGGCCGCGCCCAGGGTGCGCGATGGATTGCGCTGGCCGACCTGCTGCCCAACGTCAGCGGTCGCATCGGCGAAAGCCGTCAGACGGTGAACCTGGCTGCCTACGGCTTCCCGCTGCCGGCCGGCACGCCGTCGCTGGTCGGACCGTTCAACGTCTTCGACGCGCGCGTGTCGCTGTCGCAGCCGGTGTTCGACCTCCGAGCGCTCAACGCGTCGAGGGCCGAAGGACACCGCCTCGAAGCCGCCCGGCTGAACGTGAAGACGGCGCGCGACCTCGTGGTGCTGGTATCAGGAAACCTCTATCTCGAAGCGCTCGCGTCCCAGGCTCGCGTCGCGTCGGCCCAGGCCCAGTTGCAGACAGCGCAGGCGCTCTTCGACCAGACGACGCGGCTCAAGGAAAGCGGCATCGTCGCCGGCATCGAAGTCCTTCGTTCGGAAGTGCAGCTCGGTTCGGAGCGCCTGCGCCTGACAGCCGCACGAAACACGTTCGAGCTGACCAAGCTGCAACTGGCGCGGGTCATCGGGCTGCCCCCGGGTCAGTCGTTCACCATGGACCCGACCGTGCCAAGCGTGCCGGTGCCGCAGATGACTATCGATGAGGCGCTCGAACGGGCGTACCGCACCCGTCCCGACTACCTCGCAGCGATCGAACGCATGCGCGCGGCGGAATCGGAGCGCAAGGCGGCGATTGGCGAGTGGCTGCCGTCGCTGCGGGTCAACGCCGACTACGGCACCATCGGACATTCACCCAGCGATGCACAGGCGACCTATGCGCTGTCGGGCTCGGTCAACATCCCCATCTTCAACGGCGGTCGCACGAAGGGGCGCGTCATGCAGGCCGACGCCGACCTGCGCATGCGCCAGGCCGAAGTGGCCGACCTGAAGTCGGGTATCGACTTCAGCGTGCGGTCCACCTTCCTCGAACTGCAGGCCAGCGACGAGCAGCTGAAGGTGACGACACGCTCGCGTGAGCTGGCCGCGCAACAGCTCACCCAGGCACGCGACCGCTTCGCGGCGGGTGTCGCCAGCAACATCGAGGTGGTGCAGGCCCAGGAGGCGGTGGCGGCATCCAGCGAGCAATACATTTCGGCTTTCTACGCCTACAACAGCGCCAAGGCGCTGCTCGCCCGTGATCTTGGCGAGGCGGAGGCCATGGCGTTCCAGATTCTCGGAGGCGGCAGGTAATGGCGGACGCGATCGAAACACAATCCTTCACGAGCACGGGGCGCTTCCGGGTCATCCTGGGCGTTGTCGTGGTGCTGCTGGCCGGTGCCGGCGCCTGGTGGTGGACCAGCCAGGGCTACGAATCGACCGACGATGCGCAGATCGATGCGCACGTGACGCAGATGGCGTCGCGGGTCGGCGGCACGGTGCTCAAGGTGTTGGTGAGCGACAACCAGGAGGTCGAACCAGGCACGGTGCTGCTCGAGCTCGACCCGCGCGACTATCAGGTGGCGGTGGACAAGGCGAAGGCCGAACTGGCCGACGCCGAAGCGGCCGCCATCGCAGCGCAGAGCAACGTGCCGATCACCTCGGCGTCCACCGAGAGCGGCGTTTCCTCAGCGCAGAGCAGCGTCGACCAGGCGCGCAGCATGATCGAGACGGCGAGCAAGGAAGTGGAAGCGGCACGGGCGCGGCTCGCCGCCGCGCAGTCGCGCCTGCGCGAAGTGGAAGCCAACGCCACGCGCGCCCGCCGCGACGCCGACCGGCTGAAGGGGCTGCTCGCCAAGGACGAAGTGTCGCAGCAGCAGTATGACGCCGCCGTGGCGGCCGCCGAAGGGCAGGCCGCTGCCACCGATACCGCACGCGCCCAGATCGTCGAGGCCGAAGCGACCATCCGCGTGGCCGAGAGCCGGCAGACGCAGGCGCAGTCGGGCGAGTCGCAGGCCCGTGCCGGGCTGCGCAGTGCACAGACCGGTCCCGAGCAGGTGACGGCGATGCGGGCGCGCGCGTCGTCGGCGCAGGCGCGGGTGGAACAGTCGAAGGCGACGCTGGCTCAGGCCGAGCTGAACCTGCAGTACACCATCATCAAGGCCCCGGCCAAGGGCATCGTATCGAAGAAGAGCGTGAACCCAGGGCAGGTGATTCAGGCGAGCCAGCCGCTGCTCTCGCTGGTGCAGACCGACGATGTGTGGGTGACGGCGAACTTCAAGGAGACGCAGCTGAACGAGATGCGTCCCGGCCAGCGCGTGCTGGTGGAAGTGGATGCATATGACGGCCGTCAGTTCCACGGCAAGGTCGACAGCATTGCCGCCGCCACTGGTGCGCGCTTCAGCCTGCTGCCGCCAGAGAACGCCACCGGCAACTTCGTGAAGGTGGTGCAGCGCGTGCCCGTGAAGATCGTGCTCGACTCGGGCCAGGGCGGCGAACAGCTGCTGCGTCCGGGCATGTCGGTCACGCCGACCGTCTACACCAAGTAAGGTCCCCAGGAATTTCGAGGCTCAGCGCCGTTGTCTGCCGAACGCCATATCAATCCGTGGGTCATCGCCGTGTCGGTGATGTTCGCCACCTTCATGGAGGTGCTGGACACCACGGTGGTGAACGTCTCGCTGCCACACATTGCGGGAAACCTCTCAGCCACCATCGACGAGGCCACCTGGGTACTGACCTCCTATCTGGTCGCCAACGCGATCATCCTGCCGATGACCGGCTGGCTGGCGAGCACGTTCGGCCGCAAGCGACTCATCATGGCGGCAGTGATCGGCTTCACGACCTCGTCGTTCCTCTGCGGGCTGGCGCCGAACCTCGCGTCGCTCATCGTGTTCCGCATCATCCAGGGCGCGACGGGCGGCGTGATGCAGCCGCTGTCGCAGGCGGTGCTGCTCGAGGCGTTCCCGCCGAAGGATCGCGGCAAGGCGATGGGCTTTTGGGGGCTCGGCATCGTCGTGGCGCCCATCCTGGGACCGGTGCTCGGCGGCTGGCTGACCGACATGTACAGCTGGCGCTGGGTGTTCTACATCAACATCCCGGTCGGCATCGCTTCACTGGTGATGACGCAGCTCTACATCTTCGACCCGCCCTACCTGCGTGGCAGCGCCGGCAAGTCGGTCGACTACTGGGGCATCGGCATGCTGGCGGTCGGCATCGGTGCGCTGCAGTACGTGCTGGACAAGGGGCAGCAGGACGACTGGTTCTCGTCGAATCTCATCCTGGGCCTCGCGGTGGTCAGCGCCGTGTGTATCGGCGCGCTCATCATCCACGAGTTGACGACGGAGGAGCCGATCGTCGACCTGCGGGTCTTCAAGGTGCGGAGCTACGCGATCGGCGTGTTCCTGATGACGATTGTCGGCTTCGTGATGTACGGCAGCATGGTGCTGCTGCCGATCATGCTGCAGACGCTGCTCGGCTATCCGCCGCTGCAGGCCGGCATTGCGCTGGCACCGCGCGGCATCGGCTCGTTCATCATGATGCCGCTCACCGGCATGATGGTCGGCCGCGTCGATGCACGTAAGCTGCTGACCGTCGGGCTGTTCGTCGGCGGCGGCACCATGCTGTGGCTGTCGCAGATGAGCCTGAGCGCCGGCTACTGGGACTTCTTCTGGCCGCAGGTCATCCAGGGCGCCGGCATGTCGCTGCTGTTCGTGCCGCTCACAACCATTGCCATGGACGCCATCCCGCGCGAGAAGATGGGCTACGCCACAAGCCTCTTCAGCCTGATGCGCAACATCGGCGGCAGCATCGGCATTGCCGTCACCGGGACGCTGCTGGCGCGGCACACGCAGTCGACGAGCGTGCTCTACAGCGCGAACGTGACCGCGCTCGACCCGACGTCGCAGTCGATGTTCTTGCAGATGCGCGGCGCCTTCATGGCGCAGGGTGCCGACATCACCACCGCCACCAGCCGCGCCTATGCGGCGCTGCAGGGCATGGTGATGCGGCAGGCCTCCATCGTGTCGTTCGTCGGACTGTTCCAGTTGCTGGGCATCGTCTTTCTCGTCGTCGTGCCGCTGGTGCTGCTGATGAAGCGGCCGCGTGCCGGCGGCGGTGCGGGGACGGCGGCGCACTGAGGCGGCTGAATCCATCACGCGTCCGACCGCTTCCGAGACCAATTACCGACCTCCACCTGACGGCGGCTGAACGGGGTTAGGTAGCCGGCGCCATTGCACCGGATGCCGCGGGCAGGACTCGCTCGAACCAACAGCGGACACAGCAGTTGACCGCGACATGCAGGCGCCCGACAATGGCGCGATCGAGGATGAGGGCGAAGGCTCCGGCCGTGCGCTCTTGAACTCACGGTCTGGCAATTGGAGCATTCCAGCTATACAGCGTTGGACCGACAAGAATCATTGTGATGACCACGAAGAACAAGAAGACGGCTTCTCAGTTCACCCGGTACATCGGACCTGTACTTCGAGCCATCAGAGAACTCGGAGGGTCGGGGCGGCCGGACGAAGTCCGCGCGGTCATTGCTCGCGATCT
>JAYTXA010000036.1:0-8772 GCA_043743165.1 Acidobacteriota bacterium | reverse complement strand
AGGTGCCGCTGCGCCACTGACCGGGCGCCGGCGCGGGCCACGAGGCGGCCGATCGCCAGGTGGCTGAGCGCCGCCAGGTAGCGCTCGCCGAGCAGGTCGAGCAGCGTCGCGCTCTGGGCGTAGTCGTGATACGCCTCGGACGGCCGCCCACGATGCTCGTGCAGCGTGCCGCGAAGACGCAGGTACTCAGCCCAGGTTTCCGGCGCGCTGCGTGGATCGAGCTGGTCGGCTGCGTTCTTCAGCCGCACTTCAGCTTCGCTGAGCCGGCCGGCCGATGCCAGCGCCTCACCCGCAATGAGCGTCGCCCGCAGCGCGTCGAACGTCGGCGCCCCGGCAGCGATGGTGTCGTCGGCCAGCGTCACGGCGTCGGCGGTTGCGCCGCGGCGGAGCGCGAGGCGCGCGAGGAGGACACGGACGTTCCAGTCGTACCACTGGCTGGTCTGGCGCCCGTAGGCGCCGTAGGCGTCGCGTGCGCGCTCGAGGCACTCGCGCGAAGCCTCGTAGTTCCCCTGCACGAGGTGAATCTGCGCCAGGGTGTCGTGCACGGCGCCGGCAGTCTCGTGAAACTGGATCGGGCTGCGGACCTCGAGGGCCCGGTGCAACGCGGCCTCGGCTCGCGCGAGGTCGCCCAGTCGCACCAGGATCTGTCCCATCGTTGCGAGCGACACCGCAAGGCCGTGGCCCGACCCGTGCGCCTCGTGCAGCGCCACGCTGCGCTCGGCGAGCGTCAGCGCCTGGTCGTAGCGGTGCTCGAAGGTGAGGACGTTGGCCTGGTTTCCCACGACCATGGCCACCACATCGTCGGCCTGGACTCCGGCCGCGAGCCGCTCGGCCTGACGCAGGGCCGACATCGCCTCCGTATACCGGCCGAGCTGCGCCAGCGAGATGCTCGAAAGCGAGTGGACGAGCGCGAGGTTGCGCCGGTCGCCGGCGGCGTGCAGCGCCGAGGACGCCTTGGTGAGATGCTCGCGGACGATGGCGGTATCGCCAACCTGGCGGTAGCACATCGCCAGTTCGTAGTGCGCGAGTCCGATGGCGCGCGAGTCGTGCGCGGTCTCGGCGTGCTTCAGGGCGCGGCCCTGCAGGGCGATGGCGCGCGACTGATCGCCGCGCACCGACGCGATGCAGCCGTGCAGGCGCCAGAGGGCGGAGAGCCGTGCGGCGGAAATCTCATCGCGGAAGGTGTCGGGCGGGCGGCCCAGCACGGCGGCGGCCTGGTCGAGATCGTCCTGCAGCAGCCAGGCTTCGGCCAGCGCCGAACGGACGGCGAGGTCGTCCTCGCGTACGAGGACCGCTGACCGCAGCAGCGGCGAGAGGATCTGCACGGCCTCGGGTCCGCGGCCGCGTTCGACTGCGCTGCCCGCACGCGTGAGCAACGCTTGCAGGGACGGGGAAGGCACCGCACGCAGTATACCTTCGGCGTCTGCCCGTCCCGCGCGCTCTTACAGCGTGCGCCAGTGGCGTCCGGTGCGCTCGATCAGTGCCGTCGCGTCGGCCGGTCCCCACTCGCCGGGCCGATAGGTCGGAAGGGGCGTGTCGCCCCGTTCCGCCCACCGCTCGAGCACCGGGGTCAGCCAGCGCCACGACGTCTCGACACTGTCGCGACGCATGAAGAGCGTGGCATCGCCGGCCATGACGTCGAGCAGGAGGCGCTCGTATGCCTCGGGCGACGTCATCTTGAAGAAGTCGCAGTAGCTGAAGTCCATCGGCACCGGCTGCACCGTCACGTGCGGTCCAGGCACCTTTGACGAGATGCCGAGGGAGAACCCCTCGTCCGGCTGCAGGCGGATGGTGAGGACGTTCGGCTCGAGCGTCTTCTGGGTATTGAACAGGATGGGGGGCACGTCTTTCAGCTGGATGGTGATTTCGCTGGCCCGCGCCGGCAGGCGCTTTCCGGTGCGCAGGAAGAACGGCACGCCGGCCCAGCGCCAGTTGTCGATGAAGACCTGCAGCGCCACGAACGTTTCGGTGCGCGAGCCGGCGGCGACGCCCTGTTCATCCGGATACGCCGCCAGCGGCGTGCCGTCGCGTTCGCCCGCGCCGTACTGCCCGCGCACGACGCACGTGTCGACCGAGGCCCCGGACAACGGGCGCAGTGACTGCAGTACCTCGAGTTTTTCGTCGCGGATGACGTCGGCATCGAGCGAGTGCGGTGGTTCCATCGCCACCAGCGTCAGCAGCTGCAGCAGGTGGTTCTGGATCATGTCGCGCAGGGCGCCGGACTGGTCGTAGTAGCCGGCGCGGGTGCCGACGCCTACCTCCTCCGCCACCGTGATCTGCACGTGGTCGATGTAGCGATGGCTGAACATCGGTTCGAAGAAGCTGTTCGCGAACCGGAGCACCAGGATGTTCTGGACCGTCTCCTTGCCGAGGTAATGATCGATGCGGAAAATCTGCGATTCATCGAAGACGGCGGCGATGGCGTCGTTGATGGCCATCGCGCTCTGGAGATCGCGACCGATCGGCTTCTCGACGATGAGCCGTGAGAACGGCAGGCGATCGGGAGGGCCGATGAATCGTGCGCGTGCCAGTAGCTGCACCGTTGGCACAAAGAGGGACGGCGGCACTGCGAGGTAATAGAGCCGATTCCCCTGCAGGCCGCGCTCGTGCTCGATGACGTCGAGGCGGGCACCGAGCGAAGCCAGTCCCTGTTCCTGGTCGATGGCCGCAGTACTGAAGAACAGCGACCCGGCAAAACGGTCCCACACGCCCTGGTCCAGCGGACGACGCGAGAATGCCTGGACGCCCGACTTCGCGAACTCGCGGAACTCGTCGTCGGACATCTCCTTGCGGCCCACGCCAACCACCGCGGTGTTCGCGGGCAGGGCGCCGTCGACGAACAGATTGTAGAGGGCCGGCAGCAACTTGCGGTGCGCAAGATCGCCGGCGCCGCCGAAGATGACGATGGTGGCGGGCTGAGGACCGCCGGGTCGTGTCGTATCCGGGCTCACGAGCGGCTCTCCGAGTCGGTCGCGGCTGGCTTCACGGCATGCCCACCGAACTGCTGGCGCAATGCGGCGAGCAGGCGCTCGGCAAATGGATTGTCCTGGCGGGAACGGAAACGGGTGAATAGCGAGGCCGTCAGTGCCGGCATCGGCACCGAACGGTCGATCGCTTCCTGCAGCGTCCAGCGCCCTTCGCCCGAGTCTTCGACGAAGCCGTCGAGCGCCGCCAGCGACGGGTCGTCGGCCAGGGCGCGGGCGGTCAGCTCGAGCAGCCACGAGCGCACGACCGAGCCGCGCATCCAGAGCGCGGACACCTTGGCGAGGTCAACCGCGTAGTCGCTCTTCCCGAGCAACTCGAACCCTTCGGCGTAGGCCTGCATCAGGCCGTACTCGATGCCGTTATGCACCATCTTGACGTAGTGGCCGGCGCCGGGGCCGCCCACCCGCAGGTAGCCGTCTGGTGGTGCGAGCGTGCGGAAGACTGGCTCGAGCCTGGCGCATGCGGCTTCGTCGCCGCCCACCATGAGACAGTAGCCTTCCGTCAGCCCCCAGATACCGCCACTTGTACCGGCGTCGATATACGTGAGGCCACGCTCGGCCAGCGCCGTTGCCCGCCGCACATCGTCGTGGAAGTTGGTGTTGCCACCGTCGACGATCGTATCGCCAGGCGACAGCAGGTCCGCCAGGGCGGCCACCGTCGATTCCGTCGGCGCGCCTGCCGGCACCATGACCCACACGGCGCGGGGCGCGGACAGTTGCGAGACGAGCGCGGCCAGCGAGTCCACGCCCGTGGCGCCGGCGTCGCGCACGCGTGCCACCGCCTCTGGACTTCTGTCCCAGGCGACCACCGCATGGCCGCCGCGCGTGAGGCGCGTCACCATGTTCGAGCCCATCTTGCCGAGACCGACGAAGCCAAGTTGCATGTGTCCCTCGGGAGCGAGTGTGTCGAAATGGTGGCGCCGGCCAGACGTGCAGGTCCGGCCAGCGACCGTCGGCGGACGACCGCGACTACGGGCGGGCGAGGAGCGAGGTCAGGGCGTTGGCGAGGAGCGTCGGGTCTGGCGCCGGCAGGTGGATGTGCACGGCGCGTCGCCCCGAGGTGTCGAGCGAGTTGAAGTCGCCGATGGCCTGGCGACGGTTGGCAATCTTCTGCTGAACGGCTGGGTCGGTGCTCCAGGTGGCGGTGTCCTTCGCGAAGAGGCCGCGCCCGGCCTGGACGGCCGCATCGGAGTGACCGGCCAGCGTCTGGGCGAGAGGGCCGGGAACGAGGTGGAAACCGGCGCGGAAGGCGACATGAGGCATGACGGTAGAATACCGTATGGCCCGCGGGTTCGAGAGCAAGGACGTCGAGTTCCAGCAGGCCGAGCGCGAGCGCGGTCGGGAGACACGTCCGGCGCTCACCCCCGGGGAGCGCGCCGCGGCCAGCCGGCGCGAGACGCTGCAGTTGTCGCTGGTTCGCCTGCGTGCCGACCTCGAGCAGGCGCGGCGCCCGGCGCACCGGTCCATGCTCGAACAGGCGATTGCAACGCTCGACGCCGAACTGGCGTCTCTCATATAACCGATGATGCAGGCTCGATTGGTGTTCGCGGGTGCACTCGCGCTGTCGCTGCTGGTTCTTGTCGGCTGCGGTGGCTCGACGTCGACCACCCAGTCGGCCTCGTCCAGGGAGTCGACAGCGCCCGCAACCACCCTCGCCGCCGCGCCCGAGCAGCCGGCCCACGCCGACAACCGCCCGCGCGTCGTCTTTCTGGGCGACAGCATCACGGCCGGACTCGGTCTGACGCCCGAGCAGGCCTACCCGACGCTCATTCAGCAGAAGGTGGATGCCGAGTCGCTTGTCTATCACGTCGTCAACGCCGGCGTGTCCGGGGATACGTCGGCCGGCGGCCTGAGCCGGCTCGAGTGGGCGCTCGACGGCGACGTGAAAGTGATGGTTGTCGCGCTCGGTGGGAACGACGGCCTGCGCGGGCTGCCGCCAGAGGAACTCCAGAAGAACCTGGCCGCCATCATCGAACGTGCACAGGCCCGGAAGATCGCCGTCGTTCTTGCCGGAATGGAGGCGCCGCCGAACTTCGGACAGACCTACACCGTCTCGTTCAGGCGGGTGTATGCGGATCTGGCGAAGCAGTACGGCATCCCTCTCTTACCGTTCCTGCTGCAGGGCGTGGCAGGCAGCGAGGGACTCAACCAGCGCGACGGGATTCATCCCACGGCCGAAGGCGCGCGTACGGTAGCCGACAACGTGTGGACAGTGCTGCGCCCGACGCTGAAGGGATCATGATCGAACTCCGCGACGTCTCGAAGACTGTCACGAGTGGCACCGAGCCGCTCACCATCCTCCACCCCCTCTCCACGACGATTCCCCGCGGACAGTTCGTGGCCATCGTCGGTCCGTCCGGCAGCGGCAAGTCGACGCTGCTCGGCCTGCTGGCCGGCCTGGATGCGCCGACCTCCGGGTCGGTGCTCATCGACGGCGTCGACATCACGCGGCTCAGCGAAGACGACCTCGCGACGCTCCGCGGTGAGAAGATCGGCTTTGTCTTCCAGTTCTTCCACCTCATTCCGTCGCTGACGGCACACGAGAACGTGGCCGTGCCGATGGAGATCAGGGGCACTCCGAATCCGGGCGCTCGCGCGCGGGCGCTGCTCGAGGAGGTGGGCCTCACCGGGCGCGCGCATCACTACCCGTCGCAGTTGTCCGGCGGCGAGCAGCAGCGTGTGGCGCTGGCCCGGGCGCTGGCCAACGATCCGCCCATCCTGCTGGCGGACGAACCGACCGGCAACCTCGACACCAAGAACGGCCAGCACATCATGGATCTGCTGCGGTCGATTCATCAGTCGCGGAACACGACGCTGATCCTCGTCACGCACGACCAGGAACTGGCGGCGATGGCCGATGTGCGCATCTCGCTGCGCGACGGCAGGGTGGTGTGAGCTTCGTCCTGCTGATGGCGGTGCGCGAGACGCGCGCGTCGTGGCGGCGGCTGCTGTTCTTCTTTATCTGCATCGCGGTCGGCGTGGCGGCGATCGTCGCGCTTCGCTCGGTCATCCAGAGCGTGCGTGCGGTGTTCGGCACCGAGGCCAAATCGCTCATCGCCGCCGACGTCCTGATCTCGACCAATCGCGACTGGACGCCAGAGACGCGGGCCACCATCGACCGTCGCCTGTCCGAGTACGGCGCGACCGCGCAGACCGAGACGGTCGAGACACCAACCATGGTGCGGCCGGCCGACCTCGGCCAGCACGTGGCGCGGATGTCGGAACTGCGTGCGGTGGGACCGGATTTTCCGCTCTACGGCACGCTCACCCTGCAGGGCGGCGCCACCTACACCCACAGCCTGCTGAAAGGGCAGGGCGTGCTGGTGCGCCCCGAACTGCTGACCGCCCTGAACGTGGCCGTCGGCGGCCAGGTGCTGATCGGACAGATCCCCTTCACTATCCGCGGCGTCATCGTCGATGAACCGGGCCGCCGCGTCGGTGACTTCAGCCTCGGCCCGCGCGTGCTGATCGACACGGCGGATCTGGCGGCCACGGGCCTGCTCACCTTCGGCAGCCGGGCGCGTCGCGTCCTGCTGGTGAAGATGCCCGACTCCCGCATCGATGCGCTGGTCAAGACACTCCAGGCCGACTTCAAGGAGGCGTTCGTCACCGCGCGGTCGTTCCGCTCGTCCGACGATGAGATCGGGCGCGACTTCGATCGGGCCGAAAACTATCTCAGCATGGTCGGTCTGGTCATCGTCATTCTCGGCGGCATCGCAGTGTCGAGTGTCACACGCGTGTTCGTGCTGCAGAAGATGCACGCCATCGCCGTGCTGAAGTGCCTCGGCGCCACCAGCGGACAGGTGATGGCGATCTACATGCTGCAGGTGATGGTGCTCGGTCTTGCCGGCAGCGTGCTGGGCGTGGGGCTGGCGCGCGTCGCCATGGCCGCCATCCCCTACTACGTCACGTCGCCGGCCGCCACCACGTCGCTGCTGGCGGAGGTGCACTACGGCATCACGTGGAGCGCCGCGCTGCAGGGCATCGGCATCGGCGTCCTGGTGTCGCTGCTGTTCTCGGTGGTGCCGTTGCTGCGGGTGCGCTCGGTGAAGCCGTCGCTGCTGCTGCGCGACGAGTCGGCGGCGTCCGTTGGTATCGACTGGACCCGTATCGCCGCGCTCGTGCTGGTGTCGGCGGGGCTGGTCGCCGTCACGGCCTGGCAGGCGTCGTCGCTCGAGGTGGGGCTGATCGTCTGCGCAGGGTTCAGCGTGCTCGCCCTGGTGCTGGTGCTGGCTGGCCGCGTGCTCGTGTACGTGGTCGCGCCGCTGGCGAACACCTCGTCGTTCCCGCTGCGGCACGCGGTGCTACATCTGTCGCGTCCAGGTAACCAGACGCGGGTGATCCTGCTGGCCGTTGGCCTCGGCGCCTTCTTCATCGTCGGAGTACGGACGCTGCAGTCGAGCCTGCTTGCGGAGTTCTCGACCGAGATGACCGCCAACGCCCCCGACATGTTCCTGATGGACGTGCAGCGCGGGCAGGCCGCGGGCGTCACAAGGTTTCTCCAGGACCCGGCGCACGGTGCCGGAACGTTCCGGATGATCCCGGTGCTGCGCGCGCGTGTCACCGGCGTCGAAGGGCGCGAGACGCAACTCGAGAGCTTCGAGGACGTGCGTGCGCTCGGTTCGCTGGCGCGCGAATACACCATCACGTATCGCGATCGGCTCGAGGCGAACGAGGAACTGGTGGAAGGGACATTCTGGACCGGTGCCTCGACCGAGGCGGAGGTGTCGGTCGAACAGGGGATCCACGAGCGATTCCAGATCAACCTCGGCGACACGGTCCGCTTCGATATTCTCGGCCGGACCGTCAAGGCCAAAGTCACCAGCATCCGCCGCGTCGACTGGCGCGACTCGCGCAACGGCGGCTTCATGTTCCTGTTCCGCCCGGGCGTGCTCGACGATGCGCCGCAGATGTTCATTTCGCCGCTGAAGGGGCCCGGCAGCACGGCGGCCAGGGCGAAGTTCCAGTCCGATCTCGTGGCGCAGTTCCCCAACGTATCGGTCATCGACTTCCGCGAGATCCTGCTCACCATCCAGGACGTGATGTCGAAGGTCACGCTCGCCATTTCCGTGGTCGGCGGCCTGGTGTTGTTCAGCGGCGCACTCATCCTGGTGGGCGCCGTGGCGATGACGAAGTTCCAGCGTGTCTACGAGGCGGCGGTGTTCAAGACGCTCGGCGCCAACACGCGGACGATCACCCGCATGCTGCTGTTCGAATACGGCGTGCTCGGATTCCTGTCCGGCGCGGTGGGTTCGCTCGGCGCGGTCGCGCTGTCGTGGGGCGTGAGCCGCTATGCGCTCGACATTCCCTGGCGCTTCTTCTGGATGGAGCATCTCGGCGGCGTCGTGGCGACATCCGTGCTGGTGGCGGCAATCGGAGTGCTGTCCAGCCTGGACGTGCTCCGCGAAAAACCGCTCCTGACGCTGCGCGCGGAGTAGGCCGCAGCGGCCCGCGCGCCCGGGTGCGGAGGCGTGAGGCCTAGTGCTATGATTCTCTTTTCGACACCCTTGGCCGGGCGGCTCATGCTGCAGGAGTCCTAGAGACGATGGACGAGCAAGTGTACAAGGACGCGCTCCTCAGAAAACGGATCGAACTGCTGGGGACCGGCGGCATCAAGCCGGTTCAGGCGTCGATGGAAAACAACACGCGTCAGGGCGACATGGCCGACCAGGCCAGCGGCAACAACGAAGTCCACATTGCCCTGAAGCTGAAACAGACCGACGCGAAGATTCTTCAGGCGATCGAAGAGGCGCTTCAGCGGATCGACAAGGGCACCTACGGTACTTGC
>JAYTXA010000035.1:0-48666 GCA_043743165.1 Acidobacteriota bacterium | reverse complement strand
ACTCGTCGCGGCGTGTCCGAGTGGCACATTCTTCCTGTCGAGAGTCCGGGATGACCTACACCCCCTCAGCTCTCCGCACCGCGGCGCCCGGCGGCCTGATTCCGGGTGGTCAGGTCAGCGCGCCGCTGGCGCGGTGCCTGGCGTCTGCGTGGTTGCGAACCGCACCGACACCGTGGTGGCGAGACGCACGCGCTCGTCACCCTGCCGCCCCGGTTCGAATGTCCACGCCCTCACGGCCGCCACCGCGGCGTCGTCCACGCCGTATTGCGTGTCGACGGAGCGGATGACCTCCACATTCGACACCGCGCCATCCGGGTCGACGGTCACGCGCAGGACCACCGTGCCCTGGATGCCGCGCGCAAAGGCCTCGGCCGGATAGCGCGCCGCGACGCGGCTCGTGACGACCGGCGGCGTGATAAGCCCGTTCCCTGGCGCCCCTGAGGCTGGCGGTTGGTCGGCGTCTGGTGCGGTCCCGGTCGATGACCCGGCGACTCCGCGAAGCCGACCGACGAGTGCCGTCAGTTCGGTCCGGTCGCCGCCGAGCAGTCCGGTCGCCGCACTCCGCACATCCGGCCAGAGGCCGAAGGCATTGAGCGCGTAGTAGGCGATGCCGACGAACACCGCCCAGCGCACCAGCGACCCGATGCAGCCCGCATTCGCCACGACAGCCGCGGGAGCTCGTTGCACCGCGTCGCGCCGTGCCGGGCGATGCGCGGATTGGGGGACCGGCAGGGTCGACGGACCCGAGACCGACGCGGAAGCGCCCTGCGAGCCGCTGTGCTCGAGGTCCGGCATCTGACTCAGGCGCGTGTACACGGTGTCGTCGACGAAGACCGCGCTGCCGCAGCGCTTGCAGAACGAGCGCGTCGGTTCGCAGCGTGCGCCGCACGAACTGCAGCGGAGCGTCGCGGTCTCGAGTTCCATGGCCGGGCCTACTTCGACTCGGGACGCAGGGTGACTTGCACGTAGCGCTTCAGGTCGAGATAGTCGCGCGCCGCTTGTCGCAGGCCCGACGTGGTGAGCTGGTTGTAGAGCGGACGCGGGTTGAAGACATCGGCCACGTCTTCGCCGTTCTCCACGCTGGTCATCAACTCGTTCAGGAGGTCGACGTTCTCCTGGAATCCGGTTTCCAGGTCGCGGTCGAGCGCCGCCCGCACACCGGCCAGGTGGTCCGGGGACGGGCCTTCAGTGGCGAATTCGCGGATCACCTGCCACGCCGCGTCGGTCATTTCTTTCACGCGCGACGGGTCGCAACTGAAGCCGATGGAGATCTGGTACTCCGGCGTCGGGAACTTGTGAAAGTTCGGTTCGACCGTCACGCCGTAGGTGCCGCCCAGTTCCTCACGCAGCGTACGGTGCAGGTTGCCCCCCAGCATCTCGCTCATGGTCTTGATGAGCAGCCGGTTCGCCGGCGTGTTCTCGAAGGCGCCGCTGAAGACGATGGCCACCTGGCTGCGTGGGTCCACACCTTTCACCACCTGACGTTCCACCACCGCCGCCGGCGGACGAATGCCGCGGTCGATGGCGGCTTCGGTGCGGCGGATCGACGGCAGGCTGGCGAGGTAGCGCTCGACCAGCGGCTTCAGCGCGTCGAGGTCGATGCTGCCGACGAAGACGAACGTGAAATCGCTCGCGTCGGCGAAGCGGTTCTTGTAGAACGCCATCGAGCGTTCGAGGCTCATCTGGTCGACTGCGGCGGCGGTGAGCGGACGGGCGCGCGGATGGTCGTTGGTCAGCGCCGATATGAGCGCCTGGCGGAATGCGGCTTCGGGCCGTGCCTGCTGATTGGCGAGCATCGGACGCAACCGGGCTTTCAGCGCTTCGAACTGCGCCACGTCGGCGCGCGGCGACGTGAAGGTGAGATAGATCAGCTGGAACATCTTCTCGATGTCGGCCTTGGCCGCACCGCCGCGAAGCCCCTCGTCGGTATCGCCGATGTCGGCCGCCACCGCCGTGTTCGAGCCGGCGAGTACCTTCGGCAGGTCAACGCGCGAAAACGCGCCGATGCCGCCTTCAGCCACAACCTGCTCGGCGGTCTCTGCGGGAATGAGGTCCTGATCGCTGGCGAGAGAGGTGCCGCCCGGGCTGATGGCTCGGAACAGCACTTCGTCTTCCTTGATCGGCGTCGGCTTCACCAGCACGCGGACGCCGTTCGAGAGCTGCCACTCCGTCACCCCAATCGCCTCGCGCGTCGTCGTTCGCACGATGCGTCCGGGCGTCGGCAGCTGCGACAGCAGCGGCTGGGTGTTCACGCGGTCGACGTAGGGGGCAATGGTGGCGTTGCTGATGGCGCTGATGGCGGCCGAGAGACGGGCCGGCGCCGGCAGCGACAGCCCGGCGCGCTCGGGCGCGGTGATGGCCACCACACGGTCGCCTTCGGGAATCCAGCTCTTCGCCAACGCATTGATCTCTGCCAGCGAGATGGTGGGCAGGAACCGCTGCGCCATCGCCTGTTCGTAGATGATGCCGGGCACTGGCTCGTCCTGGACGACGTGCCGAACCAGTTCATCGGCAAGCGGACCGGACGGGGTCTTGTCCTTGTCGAGCAGCGCCGCATCGAGATAGCGAATGAAGTCGAGCTTCTCGCGATCGAGTTCGGTCTGGGTGAAGCCGTGCCGGATCACCCGTTCCACCTCGGTGAACAGCGCCGACAGGCCGCGTTCGGCGCCACCGTCGGGCACCAGCCCGACGACGGTGGTGGCCACCGCCGAGCGGACCAACAGGCCGCGTGAGGTTTCGCCTGCGAGGAACGGCGGGTCCTGTCCGTGCGCCTCTTCGTCCATGCGGTTTGACAGCAGACGGCTGAAGAGCCGCTCCACCATCTGCTGGCGGTAGGTGCCGACCGTGCGCTGGTCCTCAGCCGGCTTCACGCTGTAGACGCTCACCGTCGTGCCGCGCGCTTCGCGGTCGGCCACCAGCGAGAACAACGTGTCGGTGTGCGGCGGCACGGTGAAGAGCGGACGCGGACGCGAGGTGAGGCGGGCCGGAATGCGGGCGAAGTGCGCCACCACCATGCGCTCGACCACGGCCGGGTCGAAGTCGCCGACCGCGATCACCGCCATCAGGTCGGGCCGATACCAGTCGGCGTAGAACTGCTTCAGACGTGCCGGGCTGACGTTCTGCAGGATCTCGGGACGACCAATGGGCGAGCGGTCGGCGTAGCGGGCGCCTTTCAAGAGGACCGGCATCTGCTGGTCGCGGACGCGGGTTTCGGCGCCGAGGCCGAGGCGCCATTCTTCCAGCACCACACCGCGTTCCTTCTCGATCTCGTCGGTCGAGAAGGTGACGTTGTGCGCCCAGTCTTCCATGATCAGCATCGACCGATCGACCACGTTGAGGTTCTCGGTCGGAATCTGCAACTGGTACACCGTTTCGTCGAAGCCGGTGTGGGCGTTCACGTGCGCACCGAAGCGCATGCCCAGGCTTTGGATGAACGCCGGGATGTTCTGGCCCGGGAAGTTCGTCGTGCCGTTGAAGGCCATGTGTTCGACGAAGTGCGCCAGCCCGCGCTGGTCGTCGTCTTCGAGCACGGAACCAGCGTTGACCACCAGGCGAAGCTCGGCGCGACCCTTCGGCGTGCCGTTGCCGCGCACGTAGTACTCGAGGCCGTTCGGCAATCGGCCAGTGCGGACTTCTGGCGTGACCGCGATGATCTCGCCTGGCTGCGCCTGTGCCGCGCGTGCGGCGGGTGTTTGCGCGGCGGCGAGGTTGGCCGAGACGGCAATCGCGAGAATCGTCAGAAACAGGCGTTGCACAGGTGTAGGCATGGACGCTTCAGCCTACAACGAGTGGGGGAACAGCTGCGAGATTTGATGGCCCGGGTGCGTCCCGAGACGATGTCGGCCGCGGTGTGCGGCTTCAGCCGGACAACGCGTGGTGTCATCTTTTCCGACCTGCCCCGCCCGTCCCGCGCGCCTCGTCTGGCCCCGCTTCAATAACTCACCATTCGACAACACGTTGCCGGGTCGCGGCTGATCTGGCGCCGGCGGCGCGCGGCTTGCCCTTGTGCTGGCCGACCCGGGGCGACGACCTGAACCCACCGCGGGGCCCGACCTCCCAGGCGTTGGGACGCCGCGCCCGGGTCGCCATTCACAAGGAGGATTCGAATGTTCCGTACTGGTGTTTCGCTTCTCGCGCTGCTGGCTTGCCTGGCCGCGCACCCCTTCGCCCAGCAGACCGAGCCGGCGGCGAAGGCCGAGGGGCGGTCGACCAAGGCCGACTCCCGCACGGCAAAGCCGGCGATGGTGGTCAACGTCAACACGGCGACCGCGACCGAACTCGAGCAGTTGCCCGGCATCGGTCCCAAGGTCGCCGCCCGCATCGTCGACTACCGGACCAAGAAAGGACCGTATCGAAAGCTCGAGGAGCTGATGAACGTGCAGGGGATCGGCGAGAAGAGCTTCCTCAAGCTCCGTCCACAGCTCTCGATCGGCGGCGCCGCCGCCCCGGCGGCACAGCAGCAGTAGGGCGTGATGGCGGCGTTCTCGCTCATCGAACTCCTGTTCGTGCTTGGCGTCGCCGCCACCCTGACATCGGTGGCCGTGCCGCAACTGTCGGCCTCGCTCGACGAGGTGCATTCCGCAGGGGCGGCGCGGCACGTTGCCGCTCGATTGCAACAGGCGCGGGTGCGGGCGCTGGCGCGCTCGCGCGCCACGGCGCTGCGCATCCGCGCCGATAGTCGTGGCTACGCCATCACGGTCTTCGAGGACGGTAACGGGAACGGTGTGCTCGCCACCGATATCGCGAGCGGCACCGATGTACCGGTCGGTCCACCAGAGCGACTGCCAGAGCTCTACTCCGGCGTCGACTTCGGAGCGCTGCCGGGCATCCCTGGCGCGGAGGGGAGCACGGCGCCAGGCAGCGATCCCATTCGCCTCGGTTCGGCCGACAGCGTCACCTTCACGCCGCTCGGCACGGCCACAGCGGGAAGCCTCTACTTGCGCGGCCGAGGCAGCACGCAGTACGTGGTGCGCATCTACGGCGAAACGGGGCGCACCCGCATCCTGCGGTACAGCCCGATCACCCGTCGCTGGTGGTCGCGATGAGTCCGCACGGCGAACGGCGCCGGCATCCGCGTGTGGCACGGGTGGAGTGGCTCAGCGGCGTGCAGGCGCGAGTCAGGCCCGGGCACGACGTGCTGGTGGTCGACCTGTCTCATAGCGGCGCGCTGGTTGAAACCAGCACGCGCCTCACGCCGGGTGCGACGGCGGACGTGCAGCTCGACGCGCTCGACGGCCGGCACGCAACGCGGGCATCGGTGGTGCGGAGCTATGTGTGCGTGCTGCTACCGGACCTGGTGTTGTTTCGCACCGCGCTGCAGTTCGACCGGCCCGTCCCGTGGTTGCACGCCGCCTGTTCACGCGGTGGCGTTCATGTCCAGGAGCCAGGCCCGTTGAGGTGTCAGTAGTCAAACCTGTACCCCCATCGGTTGGGACCGAGCTCGCCGTTCTGCAGCAGCAACCCGAGCAACGCCACCCATCCGAGGACGGGGATGAATTCGACAAGGAGCCACCACCCGGTCTTGCCTGTATCGTGAATGCGCCTGACAAAAAGGGCCTGCTGAGGAAGTTGCGCCGCGATGATGAACGCGACCGCTCCAACGACAACCCACTCCGAGACGAAGATGACGATGCACAGCAACACGAGCAGGATGGCAATATTGCCGCCGACGAACGTGAAGCACTCCCTCCGCCCCGCGCGACCTCGAAACGCGGCGAATTGCCTCCAACCGCGCAGATAACACTCGCTCAGCGTTGGCTGAGGTCGACTGACATCGATCGTGTAATCGACGGCCAGTCCTCGTCGCTCCATCTCGGCGAAAATGGCGCTCTGGGCATCTGGCGAATACTCGGCCAGATGATTTGCGGCTTCGATAACCTGTTCGTCGGATCGTTCCGTCCACAGGTCTGCGATGTGCGTCATGGGCGGCAAGGATACACCGGGTTGTCCGGCGTCGGACTGGACGACGTGCTGGCCACGTTGGCGCGCCGCGTCGCGGCGGCGCTACGACTGACGCTCGTAGATGCTGACGTTATCGACCGCCTGGCCGAGGACGTTCTTGCCCTTCGTGCTGGTGGTCCGGGTCTTCCCATCTGCGGAGACGACGGAGGTCTGCGTGGCGAGGACGACGCCGCCCTTCTTGTAGACGCTGCGTGAGGTGTTGGGGTCCACGCGCGTCATGGCCACCGTATCGCCCCACTGGCTGTTGCCCGTGATGGGGGAGTCGTTGCCGTCGTAGTTGGCGGTGAAGGCCCAGTGCCTGACCACACCGTCCGTGCCGACGGAGTCGACCGTAATCGTGACGCCTGCACCAGCGGCTTCGATCCGCGTGCCGTTGGTGGTCATCGCCGTGCCTGGGCTTGTCTTCGACTTCGCGACGTTGCCCTTCCATACGCCGATGTGCGGGTTGGTCTGCGCGAGCGCCGACCCGGCGAGGGTGGCGACGAGTCCGAGCGCGATGGTACCGACAGTCAGCATCTGACGGGTGCGAAGCTGCATGTGTGTGTTCTGTTCGTATGTGCTGAACTCGGCATGAACGAGCGAAGCGTCGTAGTGACCCGGTTCTGCCGCTGACTACTGCCTATCGCTCACGGAGACGTTGTGAACCTTCTGCCCTTTGAGGTTTACGCCAATCATCGTGATGGTGCGCGTCTTTCCGTCGGAGGAAACGACGATGTCCGACGTCAACACCACCTTTGTGCCCTTCTTGTTGATGGCTCGCGTGGTGTTCGCGTCGATCCGTGTCAGCGCGATGGTGTCGTAGTCCGGGGTGCCGAGGTAGGTGTTGATCTTGCCGTCGTAGTGCGCGGTATAGGAACGCGTCGCGGGTTTCCCATCAAGGCCCACCGTCGTTGTCGCGGCTTTGACGCCGTCCTTGTCCCAGACCTCCAGCACGCGCATCTCACTTGTTGGGCGCGGTCCTGGCTCATAGGTGGACTTCGCGAGATTGAGCTTCCATTTCCCGATCTCGGTGTTGCGAGCCTGCGCGAGAACCGTGCCTGCGACGAGGAGGATCAACCCGAGTGCGAGCAGCGAGAGGCGGCCGGTCTGGCGGGTGCAAAGCTTCATGTGTGCGGCCTATTGGCGTGGAGTGCCGAAGTCCAAGCGGAGTACTTGAACGCAGGCGGACTATAACTCAGCCTTTTGGTAATCGCGGAAGGAATAGCTGGGCGGCTGGGCGCCGCGTGGTCAGAGCCCAGGGCGCTGATAGATCAGCAGGAACTGCATGGCGACGTCGACGGGGAGCCACGATACTGCGAACACGGCGGCGCTCAGACGGTCCGAACCGTCAGCGCGTACATGCAGCAATGACGTGGTCGGCACGAGCGCCTGAAGGGTACCAGCTCCGGCAGTGGGTGGACCGGTGGAACGCAGTTCGCGAGGCGAACGACGCGTGCACGCGTGGACACGGTGCTCCCGAGACAGCCGGCGCCCTCGAACGCGCCTTCTCTCTCATGCGGATCGCCCGGCAACTGAGCGGGAGTGCTCCGCCGGCTCGCGACGACGTGCCGGATATCTGGCACACACTGGTCAGGCGAACCTGTGACCAGGATCGCTCCTGAGCCTCTCCAGCACGCGCTCGAGGCGGTCTGTCAGTTCATGGACAGTCTGCCAGCAAGGTCGATGTTGATCGGCGGTATTGCCGTCATCGCTAACGGCCACATCCGCACGACTGATGACATCGCCACTGTCGGACCGTCCGGTTCAACGAGACGACGCTGCGCCTGTCATCCCGAGGACCTGGTCATCTACAAGCTGGTTGCTGCCAGGCCGATCGACCTGGAAGATGCGCGGCAACTGGTGCTGCTCCATCATCACGACATCGCCCGCCGACGTGTTGCCCAGGTGCTGGGAGAATGTGACCTGGCGCTGGAAGACGACCGTTCCCGTGTGGAACTCTGGGAACAGCTGGCGCGCGGCGCGTATCCCGCCTGAGCTTCCATCCGGCCCCCGGCCGCTTCGAAGTCATGGCTTCCGCTCGTCGAGGCGCGCGGCTCATGCGACATATAATCCCGGCCACCCTTGGCTCTCGCCCCAGGCACGCGGCTCGGCGTCTACGAAGTGGTCTCCCTCCTCGGGTCGGGCGGCATGGACGAAGTTAACGCGCGACCGACACGCGCCTGAAGCGCGACGTCGCCATCAAGGTCCTGCTGCCCGAGGTTGCGCAGAACCCCGAATGCCTGGCGCGGTGTAAGCGCGAAGCGCGCTCGAAGCGGCGCACGAGCAGGGGATCATCCATCGCGATCTGAAGCCCGCCTACATCAAGGTCCGACCGGACGGCACGGTGAAGGTGCTGATTTCGGGTTGGCCAAGGCGATGAACGCAGGGGCCCTCCTTCGCGGCGATGCCGCTTCGGCAGGGCAAGCAGGTGCGGCGGGAAGGCCGAGAGGGCCTGGAAGGGATGACCTCTCGGCGCCAGAGCAGGCGAAGCGCAGACCCGCAGACAAGCGCAGCGACATCTGGCCTTCGGCTGCGTGCTCTACGAGACGCTCACGGACCAGCGCGCGTTCGGCGGCGACGATGTTGCCGACGTGTTGTCGCGTGTGCTGCAACGCGAGCCCGACTACGACGCCCTTCAGGGCGTTGTCCCGCCGCGCGTGACGCAGGTGCTCCGCCTGTGCGTGCGAAAGGACCCAAAGCAGCGCGTGGGCGACATGTGCGACGTGCGCCTCGCGCTCGAGGGCGCGCGAGACATCCCCGGTGCCGCCAGGCCCACTGTGAAGGTCGGGCTGACGCTGAACCTGGGTTCCGATCTGCAGAAGCTGACAGCCGCGCAGCAAGCCCGACGTCGACTGCGTGTAGCTGCCGAGCCCAACCCAGCGAACCTGTGTAGGTTCGCGGCTACACCACCTAAATCGGCACACCTAGAGTAGCCCGCTGATCCGCGCGCCTTTGCCCCCTCACGGGGCTAGGCCGAGCAGCCGCGCCGGGTTCTTGCGCGACATCAGGTCGATGTCGGCTGCAGAAATGCCCTTGCTCATGAGCCCCGTGTACATGGCGAGCAGACCATCAGTGTGCAGCGGGTTCTGCGGTTGGCCGAGGTCGTCAGGCCGCGACCGGCACAACGAAACGACAGAGATCCCCTCGTCATCACAGGCGAGCACCTCTCAGCGGCGTGTGCCGGCTTCAGCAACCCGCGCCGCGCGAAGCATGTTCTCAACCGAGTGATTCCCCTCGTGGCAGGCATACTCGAAAATCCGGTAGCTGTCGTCTCGTTCGAGCGGCACCGCAAGGGTCCATGGGCGCGTGTAGTTCTTCGGGTCGTCGATCGTAGCCTGGTAGTGAATGGTGTCGGCGCTCACCCTGGTGAAGCGCTCCACGACGTGCAAGGCATCGCTCTGAAGCACACCGCGGATGCGCCCCGCAGCGGCATTGGTGGCGATCCAGCCTCGACCGTCGAAGTTGGTCACGTCCACGACCAGCGTGTCGCCTTCCCAGTGTCCCACCGAGTCGCCGTCCATCGATCGAAGACGAGAAGGACGATGCGTGCGCCCATCGGTCGGGATGATCCGCGCGGCGTGAATCATCTCGTAATGAATCATCACGTAGCCGGGACCCTGCAGAATCTGGTAACCGTTGTTGTAGCCCGCGGGAAAGAAGCCGCCGGGAATTCCGCGCGTGATACAGCGGTCCCAGGGGCTCATGAAGTCGGCCGAGTCGGTTTCACGAGCGATGTATTCATCGTGCTGTGTCACGGCCTCTGCACGCAGCGGCACTCGTCCATCAGGCGGATCGACGACCAGCGACGACTGCAGCGTCGAGACCACCTTTGTGCCGGAGTCGAACCACGCCTGGTTGTAGCTGCCCACATCCCCGCTGCGCGCCGGCTCATCGTCCGAGCTGTCGCGCTGCTTCGCCGCCTGGGCTTCGAGGGCGCGGGCCTCGGCCGGTGTCAGGAACGGCGTATTGGCGAGCGCCGCCGGACGCTCGAACGGCGTGATGGTTTCGTTCGTCCAGGTGCCCTGGAGATCGGGCGTGCCCCATGCCGTGCGGATCTGCGTCCACCGCTGTGCCGGCCGCTCTGAAGGCCGCTGGGCCGAGGCACTGGTTGAGGCGGCAACGATCGCCACGGTGATCACTGCGCACCAGCGTGTACGTGTCATCAGCATCGCACCCACGTCTATTGTACCGGGCCCAGATTTTCCCCAGGCAGCGCTGGCCGCTTGGGATACGGCGTGACGATGTCCAGCGGTCTGTCGCCGGGGCGAGGCAAGGCGAACGCCACGAGCGTCTGGTGGAAGGCGAAGTTCTCGTTGGCCGAACGGCGCCTGGCGTTGCCTGGGCCACCCGCTGCAATGACGACGTACTGGCGACCGTCCTTGCCGACATAGGTCATCGGACCTGCGTTCGAGGAGGTGCTCATCTTCGTCTGCCAGAGCAGCTGGCCCGTTCTCGTGTTGTAGGCATGAAATCGTTCGTCGGTGGCGGCACCGATGAAGACGACGCCGCCGCGCGTGACGAGCGAGGGGCCGATGTTGGTTGCGCCGCTCTGTTTTCCGCTCTCGCCGTACTCGTCTTCCAGCGTGCCGAGGGGCACGGTCCACGCGACCTGTCCTGTGGCGATGTTCACGGCGACGAGTTCACCCATGCGCCCGCCGCTGCAGGGCCGGCCGTTGCTGTCCGAAAAACGCACGTAGCCGCTCGAGAAGCTGTACCCATCATTGCCTCTCACGCCGCCCTTGGCGTCCCCTTTCGTGACCGTGATCATCGTCGGCATGTTGACCACGTTGGTGATGGCGTAGCCGAGGTCAGGATCGACAGAGGCCCCGCCCCAGTCGATGCCGCCAATCGCGCCCGGTTGCATCACCGTCCACGCCCCGTCGGGTGCCGGCGGCGTATAGGGACCCGAGTTCTGCAGTTGCCGTTCGTCCCACACGGCCTTGCACTCGGCGTTGGACTTCGGGGATAGCTGGCTGAGATGTTCGCGATCGATGGCCATCTGCGCGAGTGGTGGTGGTGCCAGGGTGAAGAGCTGGGTGGCGGCGGTGCGCTCCCCAGGTATCTTGCTTTGCGCGATGGCGCGCTCCTCGTACGGATGGATCGGCTTGCCGGTCAGGGCATCGAGAATCCACAACATGCCTTGCTTGGTGGTCTGCACGATGACAGAGCTCTTCTGCCCGTTCCGCGTGATATCCACCGGAACCGGCGCCGCCATCGTGTCGTAGTCGTAGATGTCATGACGATGGTTCTGGAACGCCCACTTCATCTGGCCGGTGGCGGCATCGAGGGCCACAGTGGAGTTCGCCCACTTGTTGTCGCCAGGGCGCCAGATGCCGACGAGGTCTGGACTGCCAGAATCCGTAGGCACGTACACGGTGCCGGTCTTCTCGTCCAGCGAGAGGATCCCCCAGGTGCCGTTACCCGCCACGTTGCGCGGGTCGGCACCCCACGAATCGCCGCCTTCCTCACCGAGGGACGGGACGAGCCTGGATATCCAGGTCAGCTTGCCCGTGCGCAGGTCGTACGCGCGCGGGTCGGCGGGCCGGACAGGGTAGGGCAGGAAGCCGCTGGCATCCGCGAGGATCAACAGGTTCTTGTAGATCACCGGCGGCGATTTCTGAGGCACACCCCCGCACGCGCTTGCGGTGGCGCACGACACTCCGACGGGCGGGAGCATGATGTTGTAGCCGTCGGCGGGCCAGTCCGCGGAGAACCGCCCGGACTGCGGATCGATGCCGAACATGTTGTGCCCCCAGATCGTGATGATCCGCGGCTTCATCGTTCCGTCGCCTCCCCAGTACGAGAGGCCTCGTATGTCCCCACCGGTGAGCCCCGCCGGCGGCGTGCGACGCCAGACTTCCTTGCCGGTCTCGGGCGTCAGTGCGACCACGTCCGTCGTCTTCGGGTCGGCGATGTACAGCAGACCATCGACGAGCAGCGGCGTGACCTCCCACGATCGGCCGAACGTGCCCGTGTCGTAGACCCATGCGGGCTTCAGCTGAGCGACGTTGTCTGCCGTGACTTGATCGATCGGCGAGAAGCGGCTCACGCCGGCATCACCGCCCCAGTGTTTCCACTCGCTCGGACGGATGACCGCGTCCGGCGCGGCAGCGGTGACGAGCAAGCCTGACCCTGCCAGTGCGCTTGCCGCAAGCGCGGCTACCAGAACCACGCTGCGCGAGTAGCACGACGATGACACGCTCATTGGTGACCTTTCCGGAATGTCGGCGGCTTCGGACGACGGTCGCGATCAGGCTTCGTACAACGGTCGCAATCAGAACGTCAGCATCAGCCCGACGCGCGCGATTCGCGGAGCCAGGATGCCGAACACCTGGTTCGCGTTGGCGGCGTTCTGATTCGCGCGCTGACCCATGACCGTATTCGCGTTGAAGACATTGAACATGTCGAACGACGCCAGCAGCTTCGAGGCGCCCAGCCCCAGCGAGAACGATCGGTCGACGCGGAAATCCATCGTTGCGAAATCCGGGAAGCGCACGTCGCCAACCGGATCGAGCAGCACCGCGACGGCCGGCGCGCGGTTGGGGCGCGAGGCGATGTTGATGCCCTGAAGGAAGGGATAGCCCTGCCGCATGTCTGCGGTGGCGGCAACATTGATGTCGAGCGGCAGCCGGTAGGAGCCATTCAGCTTGGCAATCCACTTCGCGTTGATGGCAATCCCGCCGAGGTTCGAACCGCCGCCGCCGCCGAGGCCGTTGGTTGGCGCGTACTGGAATCCATTCCGCAGGGTGATGCTGGTCGGATCCTCGTAGGCAGCAGGCGAAGCGTAGTCTTCGATGGTCGTGTTGTACGAATAGCTGCCCGTCATCATCCAGCCGCGGGACGAGCGCTTGCGGACGACGAGCTCGAGCCCGTTGTACGTGTGACTGAAATCGGGCCGCGTCGTCACCACGTAGGCGCTGGGCAGCGTGAAGTTCGGCACGTAGTAGGTGACGGCGTCACAGCGGGCTCCGGACGGGCACGCAGCCGCCGGCGGCGTGAATTGCACCGGGGAGTAATCGGCCGACGTGATGCCAAGGGTATCGTTCCAGATGAAGCGGTCGTACTTCCGCCAGACGTAGCTGGCATTGATGCCGAAGTCGCCTGGCATCTCCTTGCCGAACCCGATGACCACCTCGTGGGTGCGCGGCGCCTTGACGGCAGGGTCGACCTTGTTGGTGCTCACCAGCAGCCCGGGGTTGGCCGGATCGAAACCGGTTACGGAGCGGATCAGGTTCTGATTGATCTCGTTGGGCTGCACCGTCTGGTCGCCGTTGAGATCGCTCCACCCCAGATCGATGCGCGCGGCGCTGGCCGGATTGAGCGCCCGCGAGAGCTGCCCGCCGAACCGCTGGTCGAAGTAGGTTGCGAACGAGCCCTTGATGACGCTGGTGGCGTGTCCGGTGAGGTCGTAGGTGAAGCCGACGCGCGGTGCGAGCGTATTCCAGATTGCTCCGGAGCGAACGTCGGGGACATCGAGAGCCGGGAACAGACTGAACGGTGTCCCGTCGATCGTCGGCTGCCCCTGGAAGGCGTGCGCCGCGATCTTGACCGCTGCGACCGAGTCCTCCTGGCGGTCCCAGCGAAGGCCGACGATCGCCGTGATCCTCTTTCGCGAGTACGTATCCTGCACGTACAGCGAATGCTGGTCGAGGAAGGCGGGCGTGATGTAGTCGCGGATCACGCGCGCCGTGAACGGTGTGCTGAAGATCGGGAGAGGGCGAGCGCTATTGAAGACCGCCTGCGCGTTGCCGCTGTACGAGCGGTCGTACACCTCGCCGTAGTGGCCGTACTTGTAGCCCGTCTTGATCGAGTGATCGCCGCCGAGCCGCCCAGGCATGAAGTAGGTCATGTTGCCTTCGGCGGTGTTGTTGGTAACCAGCATGATGGTCGAGTCGGACCAGGAGCGGCCCCACGTGCCGGTAGACAGTTCCAGCATGGGCTGGACCTTACGGAGTTCCAGCGTCTGCGGAACGATCGAGTTGCACCAGCAGTGATGGCCGAAGGAGACATCGACCAGCAACCGGTCGCTGAACGTGTGCTGGTCGCCGAACTTCCAGCTCGGATCCCAGATGCCGGTGTTCCAGAAACGTGGGCCAAGGTCGTAGGTGCTGTCGCTCCTCAGCATGTACGCCATCTTGTTCGTCGTCTCGAACGTGGGATGCAGATCGTCGGCGCTGCGTCTGCTCTCCACACGCTGCCCGAACGAGTTGACGACGGTGAAGAGGTTTCCGGAGACCGGACGGACGTTGAACTTCGACCCGAGGGCAGGGACATCCTGCTTGTTCAAGGTCAGGCAGTCCGTGACCTCCGAGAAGCGGTAGCCCAGCGGGTTGGTCTTCACGGGCGCGCACTCGCTGGTGGGCTTGTAGACGTTCAACACGCCCAGGCGGACGTTCTGCATCCCGTAGGTGCCCCAGAACCACGCGCGGCCCTTCTTGATGGGGCCGCCGAGCTGACCGCCGTAGTCGTTGGTGTAGACCAGCGGGTTGCCGGAGTTGGCGCCCTGCGCGCGCAGTTCGTCGGTGACGTTGGTCGAGCCGAGATGGCGATCGGTGCGGAGGAGCCAGGAGCTGCCACGGAACGCATCCGATCCACTCTTGGTCACGACGTTGACGAAGACACCTGGCGTCTGCATCGTGACGTCGGCGCCGCCGGTGGACACCTGCATCTCTTCGACCGAGTTGAAGTCAACGACGAACGGACGTCCGTTGGCGAGGTCGTTGCGATCGATCCCATCAACAAACCATCGCCCTTGGCCGTTGCCGGCGCCTCTCGAGAACATGCCCGTCTGCTGGCCGTTGTGGGTGCCGCCCACATTCTGGCGGTCACCGGCGATACCAGGTGTCTGCGTCAGCACCTGGAACACGTCGCGAGCTGAGGGGATGGCCTGCAGTTCCTCGACATTGAACCGCGTGCCCTGCGTCGTGCTTCGCACGTCCACGATCGGGTTGACACCCGTGACCACGACGTTCTCCTGCAGTCCGCCAACGGAGAGTTCGCCGTTCACCTGGGCGCTGAAGCCAGACTGGAGCTGCAGCCCTTCGCGGACGAGCGTCGAGAAGCCCGAGAGTTCGAATCTGACGGTGTAGGTGCCCAGAGGCAGGCCGGAGAACTCGTAGGTACCGGTCTCACCGGTGATCGCGACGCGCTGTTCGAGCAGTGCCTGGCTCGAGAGTGTCACCGTGACGCCAGGCAGCACGGCGGCGGAGGCATCGGTGACCCGGCCGAACACCTGGCTGGTGTTCTGCGCACTGGCATCCGGAGGCGCGGTGAGCACGAGGCCGAGAATCCCGAGGAACGTGGCGACGACCGGACGACCAAGTCTCAGCATGCGGCCCCCTGTGTGTGGAGTGATGCGGCGATGTGGGGCACATCCTGCCTCGGGGTCCGTGCGGAGTCAAGCGCGCTGGAGTGGGCGCGCACGCGCGCACGAACCTCATCACCGCCCACGGCTCGGGCCGGACGATCGCTCAGGGCGTGAACAGCGTGTCGACCCGCAGTTCGAACCCGGGAAGCAACGGCGTGGTCAGAACGTGACCCTCGTCTGACGACAGACGGACGGGCGCCGCGAACATCTCACCAGCCCGCCGGTGCACGGTGACGACGTCCGCGTCCGGATCCACGAACCAGTACTCGAGCACACCAGCACGCTGATAGAGCTGCCGCTTGACGGTTTCGTCCCGTCGCCGCGTGCTCGGCGACGCAACTTCCACGACGAGGTCAGCGTTTCTGGCATGGGCGTCCGTCAGCGCGTATCGTGCGTGCTGGTTCGACACGTACAGCAGATCCGGTACGACGACGTCCACTGTGGTGAACACGAGGTCGAGCGGCGCGAAGAACACCTGACCGAGCGGGTGAGCGGCGAGCCAGTTGCCGACGGCGAGATGGAGGCGGCCAAGGATCTGCTGATGCCGCAGGTTCGGGGATGGAGTCACGACATGCTCGCCATCGATCAGCTCGTGCCGCAACCCGTCGTCGGGCAACAGCAGCAGATCGTCGTAGGTGAGCCTCACGCGTGCCGGTTGCCAGATGTTCCGTCCCGCCATGCTGCCCATTCTATCGTCGTCGTGTGCCAGAGGTGTGCCGAACTCATGCGATTGAAATTCGGCCCAATTGTGCCGGGGGTGCCCTGCGGACCGCAGAATGTGCGCGCGGCGCCTGCCCCGGGCCCGTCTGGAGCCCTGACGGCCAGCGCGTGGCCTTTCAGTCGCTGGGTTCCGGTATCCTCGCCAGGTCCGCCCGCGATGGTCGGCTAGCGGCCGTGAGATCTACTACCGCCAGGAGGACTCGATGATCGTGGTGCCCTGCGTCGGTGAGCCGTCGCGAATGGGAGCGCCACAGGTGCTCTTCGCGTTTCTGCGCGCGACCTACGGAGACGATCCGAACCGGGTCGAGTACGACGTCGGCAGCGACGGGCGCTTCATCGCCGTGCGCGCCGGACAGGACACGTCCGGGGGCCAGCTGCGCGTCGTCGTGAACTGGGCGTCGACCTGCCGGAGGCGAAGACCGACTAAGCAAGCGAAGGTTGTCCGCCACGGACTTACTGGGCTTGATCCGATCTGGTGGGCAGTTTACGTATGCCGCCTGTACGGCCTGCCGCTGCTCGCAACGGGCACCTTGCCACCCCCCGCGGGAACAAAGTGCCCGCTTGCGGGCATCCCTCGAAGTGGTCCGCTCACAAAATCCTTTGCATTTATTGACGTTCGCGCGACCGCGCCTGCTGGCACTGCGCTTGGTAAGTCCCCCGTCACACACTCACACAGGGGGCGATCGATGCAGGCAGCAGAGGGACAGAGGGTAGAGGAGTCGTCGGTATTGCGGCGGCAGCGCGATCGGCGCCGCGGCCTCGGCGACGTGCTCGCGACGCTGGCGCGCGCGGTTAGCGGTCGCGCCGATGCGGGACAGCTCCGCGGCGCGTTCGAAGAGTCGTTGAAGCGGGCGTTGCCGGTGCGGTCCATCGTGCTGCGCGACCGCGCCAGCCGGTGGCCGGCCGACAAGCCCGACGCCGGGGTCGAGGCGCTGGCGTTCGAGGTGGTTGGCCCCTCGGCCGCACAGCGCGGGATGCTCGAGGCGACCTTCGACCGCAGCCGGCGCCTGGGCGACTGGGACTTTCAGTTGATGGGGCATGCCGCGCAGCTCGGCGCCCTGGTGCTGGAGGTGGAACGGGCTCGCGCCGCGGCCGGGCGCGGCAGCACCCCGGTCGCATCGAAGCCGCGTCGCGACGGCGCCGCGCCGCTCATCGGATCGACACCGGCGATGGCGTCCTTGCGCGACCGCATCGAGAGAGTGGCCGCCACCGACTTCACGGTGCTGCTGGAAGGCGAATCGGGCGTCGGCAAAGAGCTGGTCGCGAGGCAGATTCACGAACTGAGCCCCCGGCGCCAGGGACCGTTCGTCGCCATCAACTGCGCCGCCCTGGTGGAGACATTGCTCGAAGCCGAACTGTTCGGCATCGAGGAGCGCACGGCCACCGGCGTGCGCGGACGCCGCGGCAAGTTCGAACATGCCGACGGCGGCACGCTCTTCCTGGACGAAGTGTCCGACCTGTCCCTCTCGGCGCAGGCCAAGTTGTTGCGGGCCATTCAGGACCTGGCGGTTGAACGGGTGGGCGGCACCGGCACGCAGCGGGTCGACATCCGCATTGTCGCCGCCACCAACCGCAGCCTGGCCGAGATGGTGGAGCGGAAACTCTTTCGTGCCGATCTGTTCTACCGCCTCGGTGGCGTCGACCTGCGCGTGCCCTCGCTGCGCGAGCGTCGTCCGGACGTCATCGAGTTGGCCGCCTACTTCCTCGAGCGCCACCGGCACGTGCGAGTGCTGACCCTGTCCGAGCCGGCCCGCGACGCGCTGCTGCTCTACGATTGGCCGGGCAACGTGCGCGAACTCGAACGGATGATCGAACGCGCGGTGGCATTGGCCGACACTCACGTCATCGAACTCGACGACCTGCCGCCGATCGTCCGCGGCGATTTCGACACGGTGCTCCTACCGTCGCTGAAGCGGGGCGAGACCATGCGCGCGTGGGGCAGCCGTTATGCCCGAATCGTGCTCGACCGCTCCGGCGGCAACAAGCGCGAGGCGTCGCGGGTGCTCGGCATCAGCTACCACACCCTGAACAGCTACCTGCGGTTTCCGCTGGCCGTGCCTGGCGAGGTCGAAAGCGAGGACGCCGAACTGCTGGACGCTGGGGTTGTGCCGGCCGACCAAGCCGCGGAGCCGGCCTAGCCACTTACCGCCGCGATGACTCGTTGCGGACCCTCGACATCGAGGGCGCGCCAAGGTGGCCTGCAGGCGCGTCACGGCGCCATAGGGGAGTAGTGTTGGGAGCGGTTGGAGTATGCTCCGCCTCACTGGGAGGCACGATGGCCACACCGCATCGCATGACGAGACGACAGTTTGCGCGAATGGGAACCCGCGTCGCCGGAGCGGGCCTGGTACTCGCGGCCAGCGCTCCCCTCGACGCCCGGGCATCGCAGGTTGGCACGGGCGGCGCGCAGACCGCAGGCGCGCCGCGGCCGGAGGCGCTCAGGTCCGAGTTCCTCATGGACATGATCCTCGAGACGCAGCCATCGATCTCGCTCGGGGCGCGCACGGTTGTGGCGGTGACCGGTGGAACCTTCGAGGGCCCGAAGCTTCGCGGCAAGGTCATTTCACCAGGGGCCGACTGGCCGCTGGCCGTCAACCAGAACCTGCGCATTCTCGATGTGCGCACACTGCTTGTGACCGACGATGAGCAGCGGATCTACATGACCTATCGCGGCGTCATCTACACGCCGCCGACAGGGCAGGGTGACCGGTACTGGCGGACAGTGCCGATCTTCGAAACCGACTCGAAGAAGTACGAATGGCTCACCCAGGCAGTGTTCGTTGGCGTCAGCTTCCAGGTGCCGCAACGCGTGTCGTATCGGATCTTCCAGATCACCTGAGCCACGGCGGCGAGGTCTATGGCGTCCACGATGCCAGCGCTTGTTCGTGGCGCTCGGCAACGTCCTCGAACAACTCGGCGATCGAGAACCGCTCGACCGCGAGCGCCGCGGCACCGGCCTCCAGCCTCGCCACATCCAGGAGGTCGCGAACGACCCGTTCAATCCGACCAGCCTCACGACGTGCCAGTGTCAAGTGGCGCTGGCGCCTCTCTTCCGTCAGACGCACTTCGGGCATCAGCATCGTGTCGAGCAGCCCGATGATGGACGTCAATGGCGTCATCAGTTCGTGCGACACGTCGGCCACGAGCTGACGGCGGACGCGATTGGACGTTTCGAGTGCGGCGGCCCTCTCGGTCAGTTCGTCGGACATCGTGTTGAAGGCAGACGACAGGTCACTGATCTCGTCGCGGCCAGCGACCGGGGCGTGAGCCGTCAGGTCGCCACTGCCCAGCCGGTTGGCGGCTTGCTGCAGTGCCTAAACCCGCAAGCGCACCGGTCTGACCAGCAGGCGCACAACATACCAGGGAGGCGATGACCGTGAGCATCGCGGCCTGCCGGCGCTCGCAACGCCAATGTCACGCCACTGCGGCGGTGGCGGCGTCGCGACCACGCCGTAGGCAGCGCCATCGACGATGATGGGCGCGGCTGCAAAACGGCTGAGGCGCCAGCTCTCAGGAATCGTGTGCGTGCGGTCGTTCAACATCGCGATCGCTGCGCGCACCTCCATCGCGGGATCAATCGGTCCGTAGGTGAGACCGCTGCGCAGACCACGACATGGCCAGCGTCTGGGGCGAGGAGTGGCTCGACAGCCGCGTCGCCCGACTGTTCGATCGCCGCCGCAAGGCGCGCGCTCAGTAATTCCGACGGCGAGCGGCGAAGGGACTGGGTCCGGCGCCAAAGACGGTCGTGACCAGAACCGGCCGTGCAGGGTCGGGTTCGATCTTCCGCCGCAATCGCTTGACGAGATCGTCCACACTGCGGGGTGTGACGTTCACATCGTCCTGCCAGACGGTGCGGAGCAGCTCTGCGCGGCCGAACACGATGTCGGGTCGACACGAGAATGTGCAGCAGGCGGAACTCCTGAGGTGTCAGCGAGACGGGGCGGCCCTCGCATTCCACGCGTTGGCGAGCCGGATCGATGGTGATGCCGAGACCCGCCACGGGCCGCCAGACGCCACGGTGCAGGCGATGCCTGCCAGATTCAGATGAAACTGCAGGCGTTCGCCATACACTTCGGTCGTTACGCACAACAGGAGGCTCGATGAAACATCTGCTCATGACCGCATTCATTCTCAGCTGCGCATATCCAGCCGGTGCGCAGGTGCCGCGTGCGCGGACACCCGAGGAGCGCTTCGCGAACATCAAGGGCTATCCCTTCGCCCCCCACTACGCAGAGATCAACACGCTTCGCGTCCACTACGTCGATGAAGGCACAGCCGACAAGGGCACCTTCCTGCTGCTGCACGGCGAGCCGTCGTGGAGCTACTTGTACCGGAATCTGATCCCGGTCTTCGTCAAGGCCGGTTATCGCGTGATCGCGCCAGACATGATTGGCTTCGGCAAGAGCGACAAGGTGACCGAACCGTCGTGGTACACGCTCGACGCGCACGTCGGGATCGTCCGCGGGCTTGTGGAGAAACTCGACCTGCGCAACGTGACGATCGTGGTGCAGGACTGGGGCGGGCCTATCGGCCTTGTCACGACAACGGACCTTCCTGACAGGTTCGCCCGCGCGATCATCCTGAATACGTGGTTAGACCATCCTGGCTATACCACGACGCAGGCCCTGCGCGACTGGAACCGGCGAAGCGCCAGCACGGATTTCTCGAAGGTGGGTGCGGGTCCCTGGGCGCAAAACAGCCCAGACGATGTGGCGACGCTGGCGCAGGCGTACGGCGCACCGTTCCCTCCCGATCGCGCGGACTTGCAGGTCGGCGCGCACCGATGGCCGTGGATGCTGCCCTTCGTGAATCCGGTCGAGGGCGGCGCTGCCCGCACTGCTGCCGCCTATGCGTCGCTTGCGAACTGGAAAAAGCCGGCGCACGTGATCTTCGGGGGGAAGGACCTGATCTTCACCGTCGAGTGGGGCAAGGAGTTCGCGGCGCACATCCCTGGCGCCTCCTTCGACGTGATCGAACAGGGTAGCCATATGGTGCAGGAAACGGGCGCACCGCTTGCCGAGCTGATCCTGAAACGTATAAGCGAGGAGCGCCGCTGAACGTGCTGGTGGGCCAGGGAGCTGCCTCGTGGTCACCGGTGTTTCTTGGCGTGGCCGACGTGTTCGCGGCGATCGGGATCACGCTTCCCAGCCTGACCGGCATCCTCCCGTGGCTCGCGTCCTGGGCGGCCCCTGGCGTCATGCTGTTGTTCCTGATGGCGGCGTTCGTCGTGTACGCGCACTGACTCGCACTGACGGGTCACTCGATTGATTGAGTGATTTGTATCCGTGCCACGGGGCCGCGCCCTATGAGCGAACCTTCCTGAAGAACGCTCGCACGTCCTCGACGAAGAGCGCAGGCTGCTCCAAACAGGCGAAGTGCCCTCCCTTCGGCATCTTCGTGTCGTGCACGAGATTGTGGTTCCGTTCCACGAGGGTGCGCGGCGGATTGAGCGGCGGCATTTCGGCGGGGAAGGAAGCGAAGCCAAGCGGAGTGTTCAACGTTCCGCCGGGCGGTGTGTGCGCCGGCTCGTCGCCAACCCCCCGATACAGCCACACGGCCGTTCCAGCGGTCTCGGTCACCAGATAGATCATGATGTTGGTGAGCAACTGATCCTTGGTGAACGCGCGCTCGCGCTGGTTCGCCGCCTGCCAGCGCTTCTCCTCCTCGGACCCGCCGTCGGGCGGCATGGTGACCGCGCTGATGCCGTTCACGTGGATCCCCACGACGTTGCGCGGGAAGTCGATGGCAAGTTCGCGGGTGACGCCGCTGCCAAGGTCGCCGCCCTGCGCCCCGAAGTTGGTGTAACCGAGCACATCGGTCAGGAGGCGATGCCACAGGCGGGCGACGGTGGGGTAGCCGATCGGAGCCTGCGGCTCGGATGAAAACCCGTAACCGGGAATGGAGGGAACGACGACGTCGAAGGCGTCCTCGGCCGCACCACCGAATCGCGCCGGATCGGACAGCGGCCCCACGGGCTCGAGGAACTCGAACACCGAGTCCGGCCAGCCATGCGTCAGGACAAGAGGCAGCGGACGAGGGCCCCGACCGCGGACGTAATAGCAGTGGATGTCATATCCGTCGATGCGCGCACGACACTGCGGGCGGCAGGGACGAGTTGCAGGAACACCCGACTCTACATGTGGTTCGGCAACGTCATTCTCTCGTCTCCTGATGGCGGTTGCGGCCAGGCTGCCCGGCCCGACCGCACCCGCACGTCCGCTTACAGCAACTCCAGGAACGCGACAAGATCAGACGTCTCGGCAGCGGTCAGATGCAGGCCCAGATATGCGTCGTAGTGCGCCACCACGGCCGTGAGGTCCGCTGCGCTGCCATCGTGGAAATATCGCCGCTGGTACGCGAGGCCGCGCAGCGGCGTGGTGCGGTACTGTCCGGTTGCCGTTCTCTCCGCGTAGCGAGGATCCATGCCGGTGTCTTCCGGCGCGTGCAGGAACGGCGTCGCACTGCCAGGGAATCGAAGCACGTCGGTGTAGTGCGGTCCCTGGTGGCACGTGGCGCAACCGGCCGCCCCACGAAACAGGCCGGCACCACGCGCGGCCGCCTGTCTGTCGACGCGACCCGCCGAGGGTGGAGCGGGGACGCGGAGGCTCAGCTGATAGTCGAGGAGTGCACCAAGCTTGGGCGTCACCAGATCGGGCTCCTGACTGATGCTGATGCCTAATCGCTGGTCACTGAAGCTCCCATGTCCGCCCATCTGGCCTACACCCACATACGCGTTCCAGTACGAGACGGGACCGTCGGCGCTGTAGGTTTCGAAGCCGACTCCCCGCAGCCCGTAGATGGAGGGGATGACCACCGGCAGCGACGGTCTGTTCAACGGGACGAGCGTCGCACCATTGAAGTAGTGATGCCGCGGGTCGTACATGCCCGGTCCCCAGGCGTTGAACTCCGCTTTCGTCGCTTCGTCGAGTGCGGGTGACAGCGCCACGATGGCACCGACGTTCAGATCCGTGTTCGCCCATCCGTCGAGCCGGTGGCCGACGCCACGGGCGAGCGAGTCGTCGACTGTCGAGTGACACAGTGCACAGGTCACACCGACGGTCTCCAGTTGGCCGGCAGGGTTCACGCGTCCCTTCACCCCGACGACGGCGTTCAGCCGGAGCAGGGCAAGGGTCACCGCCGGATCGTCGAGGTTGACCTGGCCCGACCGCAAGGCGGTGGTCACCTCTGGCGGCAGTGCGTCAAGGTCGACCTTCAGGCCAACGGCCAGCGCCGTGCGCGGGGGAACAGCGGCGAGCACCTCAGGCATGTGCAGGACGTCGGTCCACAACTGCTCGTCGCCGAAGGTGTCGAAGCGGAAGATCGACTGACCATCGGCAGGCGAACCCGAACCGCTGCGCGCCTGGGCAGCGGACAGATGAGCGCCGAGTGTCAGCGGTGACAAACGGTCCAGCGCGACCGCGACCAGCAGGCCGGCCGCGAGTACTCCAGCAACGAACAGACGCATAGCTACAGCTCCCTTATGACTCACGAGTGTTGTGGCGCGGACGGTGCGGCGCTAGAGAGGTGGCGTGTCGATGTGGGCGAGCACCGTGGCCACGAGCCGGTCGCAGCGTGGGCGCAGGAAGCGGAACGCGTCAGAGGTGACGGCGCCGACGCGGTCGAGCAGCAGTCTGCGCAGGGTGGCCCGGCTGCGCGAGAGCCGGGTCTTGATGACGTCCTCGGAGACACCGAGCACCTCGGCGACCTCCGCTGTGCTCAGCCCTTCGACGTCGCGCAGCATGAAGACCTCACGCATGCCTGGCCCCAGCTGATCGATGGACCACTCGAGCGCCATCCGGAGTTCCGTGTTGAAGGCCTGCCGCTCGGGGTCGGTGCCCGGTGGTTGCAGCCTGGGGTGTTCCGCCATCGTCAGTTCCTCGTCGAACAGCTCGAAGCGTCCACGGCGCCGCACCCGGGCCAGCGCCTCGTTTATCACGATCCGCGTGAGCCAGGTGGAGAAGCGAGCGGTGAAGTTGAACTGCCGCAGGCTGGTATACGCATTCACATACGCCTGCTGCATCACGTCTTCGGCTTCCTGCTCGTCTCGTACGATGGCGCGCGCGGCACGGTAGGCGCGCTCGTTGTAGCGCCGCATGAGCAACTCGAACAGCGCAACCTGCCCGTCAAGGACCTGACGCACCACCTCCTCGTCCGTCAGCTCAGTACCGCTCGGCTGGGTGACCGCGCCGGGTGTGCTCGTCATCACTGTCGCCTCGTGTGCATGTCTGGCATTGTCCTGCGCCTGCCCATTGGAGTGTGCAGCGGGTAAAAGGTGACCGACCTCGCCAAAACCAGTCTGAAAGGCGTTGCGTTGGCTCGGCCGATTCCTTGACCACGCGCGAAGCCGCATAGTACCGTTGACCTGTTCCCATCAGCCCACAAATCCCCATGGATCAGGTTGCCGCTACCCCTCTCAAGAAGACGCCGCTCAACGCCCGCCATCGCGCCCTCGGCGCGAGGATGGTCCCTTTCGGCGGCTGGGATATGCCGGTCGAATACTCCGGTATCACCGCCGAACACCTGGCCGTGCGCGAGCGGGCGGGCCTGTTCGATGTCAGCCATATGGGCCAGATCGAGGTTGCCGGCAGCAACGCGCTCGACGCGGTGCAGCGCATCTCGTGCAACGACGCCTCGAAACTGCAGGTCGGCCAGGCGCAGTACTCGGGCCTGCTCACCCCAGCCGGCACGTTCGTCGACGACCTGCTGGTCTACCGGCTCGGCCCCCAGCACTTCATGCTCGTCGTCAATGCCTCGCACATCGAGAAGGATTTTGCGGTCATCTCTGAAGGCATCACGCCGGCTGGCGACGCCGTCGCCGTGAACGTCAGCGCCCGCTATGCGCTGATTGCGGTGCAGGGCCCCAAGGCGCTCGAGATCGTGCAGCCGCTCACCGGCATCGACCTCGCGTCGATGAAGTACTACTGGTTCGCGCACGGTGAAATCGCCGGTGTGCGCGGGACGGTCTCGCGCACGGGCTACACCGGCGAAGACGGCTTCGAGATCTTCGTGCCGCCCCAACAGGCTGACGCGGTGTGGCTGGCGCTGACGGCATCGGGTGAGCAGTTCGGGATGATTCCGTGCGGCCTCGGCGCCCGCGACACGCTGCGCCTCGAGGCGGCGATGTCGCTGCACGGCAACGATATCGACGACACCCGCACGCCGGTCGAAGCGGGCCTGAACTGGATCGTCGGTTGGAAGAAGGATAGCTTCGTCGGCAGCGACGTACTGAAGCAGCAGAAGGCCGACGGCACCGCGCAGAAACTCGTTGGTTTCGAAATGATCGACCGCGGCATCGGTCGCCAGGGCTACACCATCTACTCAGGCGATGAGGCGGTCGGCACGGTCACCAGCGGCACCCAGACCCCTTACCTGAAGAAAGCCATCGGTCTTGGCTACGTGTCGGCGGCGCTCGCCGTGCCCGGCACCGAGATCGACATCGACATTCGCGGCCGCCGCGTCAAGGCGAAGGTCGTGCCGACCCCCTTCTACAAGAGGACGAAGTAATGGCGTATCCGGCAGGGCTCAAGTACACAAAGGACCACGAGTGGATCGAGCTGTCTGGTGATCAGGGCAAGGTCGGCATCACCGACTTCGCGCAAGCGCAATTGGGCGACGTGGTCTACCTGGAACTGCCTGAGGTCGGCACGGTCTTGAAGGCCGGCCAGACCTTCGGCAACATCGAGTCGGTGAAGGCGGTGTCCGAGCTGTACGCACCGGTGTCCGGCGAAGTGATTGAGGTGAACGGCGCACTGAAGGAGAAGCCGGAAGCGGTGAACTCCGACCCGCATTCGAGCTGGATGGTGGTCATCAAGCTGTCCGATCCTGGCGAGGCCGACACACTCCTCGACGTCACCCAGTATTCAGACCTGGTGAAATGAGCATCCTCGATCACGACGTCTTCCAGTCGCGTCACATCGGTCCCGACGCTGCCGACACGGCCGCCATGCTGGCGGTGGTCGGGGCGCCGTCGCTGGACGGCTTGATCGATGAGGCTATTCCGGCCCGCATCCGCCTGAGCGCGCCGCTCGACCTGCCGCCGGGCACCTCCGAGCACCTCTTCCTGCGCGACCTGCGCGGCATCGCCGCGAAGAACCGCCTGTTCCGCTCCTACATCGGTCTCGGCTACTACGACACCATCACCCCGAGCGTCATTCTTCGCAACGTGCTGGAGAACCCGGGCTGGTACACCCCGTACACACCCTACCAGGCGGAGATTGCCCAGGGGCGGCTCGAGGCGTTGCTCAACTACCAGACGATGGTGGCGGAGCTGACGGGGATGGAGATCGCGTCGGCGTCGTTGCTGGATGAAGCCACGGCGGCGGGCGAGGCGATGACGCTGCTGCATCGGGCCCAGACAAGGCGGATAGACAACGTCGTTGGGCCGGCGCAGTTCTTCGTCGCCGACACCTGCTACCCGCAGACGATCGACGTGCTGATGTCGCGAGCCGAACCGCTCGGTATCGAGCTGGTGGTCGGTGACATCCAGACGGTGGAGTTCAGTGACCGCGTGTTCGGTGCACTGGTGCAGTCGCCTGACGAAGCCGGGGTGGTGCACGACCTCGGTGGCTTCATGGCGCGGGCTGCTGCGTCGGGCGTTCTCGTGGCTGTCGCCAGTGACCTGCTCAGCCTCACGCTGCTCACGCCCCCGGGCGAAATCGGCGCCGACATCGTGCTCGGCAACTCGCAGCGCTTTGGCGTGCCGATGGGCTACGGCGGGCCGCATGCCGCCTTCTTCGCCACGAAAGAGAAGCACATCCGCCAGTCGCCGGGACGCATCATCGGCGTGTCGATGGACGTGCATGGTCACACCGCGTATCGCATGGCGCTGCAGACACGCGAGCAGCACATCCGCCGCGAGAAGGCGACCTCGAATATCTGCACGGCGCAGGCACTGCTAGCGAACATCGCCGGCCTCTTTGCCGCCTATCACGGTCCGAAGGGGCTCACCGCCATTGCGGAACGGGTGCACTCGCTGGCGACCCTGCTGGCGCAGCAGCTCGCGGCGCTCGGCCTGACGCAGCTGAACCCGCACTTCTTCGACACGATTCGGGTGCAGGGTGCCGACGCGACCGCCGTGCGGCTGGCGGCCGAGTCCGGCGGCATCAACTTGCGCTATCGCGCCGACGGCAGCATCAACATCGCGCTCGACGAAGCGGCCGACACCGACGATGTCGCGCGGATTGTCGAAGCGTTCCAGGTGGCGGTGGGGAAAAGTGTGGACGGCGGGGCGCTCTCACTCGACGCGAGCTATCCGGCGGCGCTGGCGCGGACCAGCTCGTTCCTGACGCACCCGGTGTTCAACACCCATCACTCCGAGATCGAGATGATGCGGTACATCCGCGGGCTGGAACGGAAGGACATCGGCCTCGACACCTCGATGATTGCGCTCGGCTCGTGCACGATGAAACTGAACGCCGCATCGGAAATGCTGCCGGTCACGTGGCCGGAGTTCTCGAAGCCGCACCCGTTCGTGCCAGTGGAGCAGGTGGCCGGCTATCACCAGATCTTTGCTGAGCTCGAGAACGCGCTCTCGACGATCACCGGATTTGCGGCGGTCTCGCTGCAGCCGAATTCCGGCGCGCAGGGCGAGTTCGCTGGCCTGATGGTCATTCGTGCCTATCACCTCGATCGCGGCGACGCGCATCGCGACGTCGTGCTCATCCCGGCGTCGGCGCACGGCACCAATCCGGCCAGCGCGGTGATGGCCGGCATGCGTGTGGTGGTGGTGAACAGCACGAAGGACGGCAACATCGACGTCGACGACCTCAAGGCCAAGGCCAGCCAGCACAAGGACCGGCTGTCGTGCCTGATGGTCACCTATCCGTCCACGCACGGCGTGTTCGAGGAAAGCATTCAGGACATCTGTGCCACGATTCACGAGTGCGGCGGTCAGGTGTACATGGACGGCGCCAACATGAACGCCCAGGTCGGCCTCACGAGCCCGGCGGCGATCGGTGCTGATGTCTGCCACCTGAACCTGCACAAGACGTTCGCCATTCCGCACGGCGGCGGCGGCCCGGGTATGGGTCCGATTGCCGTAGCGGCGCACCTGGCGCCGTACCTGCCGGGTCACGCCGTGGTGAAGACCGGCGGCGCGAAGGCGATCCACGCGCTGTCCGCGGCGCCGTGGTCGAGTGCCAGCATTTTGCTCATCTCGTTCGCCTACATTCGTATGCTTGGCGCCGACGGCATGACCAACGCCACGCGCTACGCCATCCTCAACGCGAACTACATCAAGTCGAGGCTCGAGGCCTACTTCCCGGTGCTCTACACCCGTGAGAACGGGCGGGTGGCGCACGAGATGATCTTCGATCTGCGGTCGCTGAAGGCGGCCAGCGGCATCGACGAGACCGATGTGGCGAAGCGGCTGATGGACTACGGCTTCCACGCTCCGACCGTCTCGTTCCCGGTGGCAGGCACGCTGATGATCGAGCCGACCGAGAGCGAGCCGAAGGATGAACTGGACCGCTTCTGTGACGCGATGATTTCGATTCGTCAGGAGATTCAGGACGTCATCGACGGTAAGGCCGATGCGAAAGACAATGTCCTGAAGCACGCCCCGCACACGGCGGCGGCGGTGTCGGCGGACGAGTGGAACCATGCCTACACGCGTCATCAGGCGGCCTATCCGCTGCCGTTCGTGCGCGCCCGCAAGTTCTGGCCGACGATCGGACGCATAGACAACCCCTACGGCGACCGCAACCTGATCTGCGCCTGCCCGCCGATCGAGGAGTTTGCGGACGCAGCGGTGTAGTCGTCGGTCGCCAGTTACTCGTCGCAGGTCACGGAGCTGCCGACCATCAGGTCGGCCTGGTTGGGCGAACCTGAAGGTTCGCGGCTACGCGCCACACAGTCGGTGTGCGGCTACGCCACAGTCGGTGTGCGGCTACCCCACGCCACAGTCAAAGGTGCCGCGTCGAGGTGAGGATGTCGAAGATCGTTGCCAGAGTGCTCGCAGCCGCCGTAATCACGATCGTCTGTGCCGCCGGGGGGCGCGCGCAGCAACCGGTGCGGGCGCCTGCGGCGCAACCGGGCGAAGCCGACCCAGGGGTGCGACCGTTCCGGCTCATCGATCGCGACGAGATTCGCGTCAGCCGTGTCGAACTACAGCCGGGGGCGGTCCGCTCGGTCCATGTGCACGACGATGTGGAGTATCACGTGTGGGCGCCGGTGGTGGGAACGCTCGAAATTACGGTAGGTAGCGACGCGCCAGTCGCCGCTGTGCCAGGGCAGGCGTTCTTCATGAAGAGAGGCACGCTGCACGGTTTCCGCAACACCGGCGCGACGCCCGCCGCGGTGATCGAGATCTTCGTGAAGCGCTCGACGACGACCGCGTCGGTGGTCAACGCTGAAGAAGTGGAGCAGTTGCTCGCCGCGCTGACCGGTCGCGACTAGCGGACCGTGCGGGCGCGCACGCGGAAGGCCTCGAGCAGCGTTGCGGTGATTGTGCCCAGCCGGCCGCTGCCGATCACGTGCTCGTCGATGCGGACGATCGGGACCAGTTCCCTGGTGGTGCTGGTGAGGAAGCACTCGTCCGCACCGAACAGGTCGGACTCCTGCAGCACCTGCTGGCGCATCGGTACTCCGAGCTCCTGCGCGACCTCGAAGAGGAACTCGCGCGTGATGCCGACCAGCAGGCCAGCGTCGGTCGGCGGCGTCAGCGCCACGCCGTTCTTCACGATGAAGATGTTCGACTGGCTGCACTCCGCGATCTCGCCGCGGTAGTTGCGCATGACCGCCTCGAACGCGCCCTTACGCAGCGCTTCCTGGTTGCCCAGCGCATTGTTCAGCAGGTTGTTCGACTTGATGAGCGGGTTCACCGTGCCGGGGTGGTTGCGCATCACGTCGACCAGCGACACCATCACACCGTCGGTGTAGGCAGACGCGGGCGCGTCGACGTGCGGCTTGACGATGATGACGACGCTTGGTTCGGGGCAGGCGGCCGGGTCGTAGGTGATCTCGCCGACACCGCGAGTGACGAGGATGCGGATGTAGGCCTCACGGCCGTCAGTGCCGAGGCCTGCTGCGGCGATGGCCTCGAGGACGCGCTGTGCGATCTCCGCGTCGGACACCGGCAGGTCGAGACGGATCATGGCGCCGGAGTTGCGCAAGCGGCGCATATGACGCTCGAACAGGAACGGCACACCGTCATAGGTACGGACGACTTCGTAGATGCCTTCGCCGTAGAGAAAGCCGTGATCGAAAACCGAGATGACCGCGTGTTCCTTGTCGAGCAAGCGGCCGTTGATGTTCACCATCGCGCTCATCGGGCCAGCGTACTGCCTGTGCTATCGTGGGTGCAACCCTTCCCATGCGAGTTGTGAACGCGGCACAGATGCGCGAGGCGGATCGCCGAACCATCGAAGATATCGGCATTGCGTCGCTGGTTCTGATGGAGAATGCCGGCCGTCAGGTTGTGGCTGCCATGGAGGCGGTGCACGGCGATCTCCAGGAACATCAGGTGGCGGTCCTCTGCGGCCGCGGCAATAACGGCGGCGACGGCTTCGTCGTGGCCCGCACGCTGCTGCAGCGCGGTGTCGACGTCTCGGTCTTCGTCATCGGCAGCATCGCGGATGTCCGCGGCGATGCGCGCATCAACCTCGAGATTCTCGGCCGGCTCGGTTTCTCAACCGTCGAGGTGGGCGACAGCCAGGCGTGGGAACTGCACTTCTCGGAAATCGCCGAGAGCACCCTCATCGTCGATGCGATCTTCGGCACCGGCCTGAACGCACCGCTCACCGGTCTGCTCGAAACCGTCGTCGCCGACGTGAACGGGTCGGGTATACCGGTGGTCGCCATCGACCTTCCGTCGGGCCTCTCCGCCGACACGCACGAGCCGATCGGCGACTCCATCGTGGCAGGGACCACGGTGACGCTCGGGGCGCCGAAGCTGTCACTCGTCCTTCCGCCGGCCGAAACGCGCGCCGGCGACATCGTCATTGCCGACATCGGCATCCCGCAGGACGTCATCGAGAGCCTCGACGGCCCGCGGGTGGAACTGCTCACGCGCACGGCCATGCGCGCCATGCTCGAGCCGCGCAATCCCGACACGCACAAGGGCGACTACGGCCGCGTGCTGCTGGTGGCCGGCTCGCGCGGCAAGACGGGCGCCGCGCACCTGGCGGCGATCGGCGCGCTGCGCGCCGGCGCCGGCCTCGTGACGGTGGCCACACCATCCAACTGCCTGCCGATCGTGGCGTCGATGGGGCCGGAGTACATGACCGAGCCGCTCGACGAGAACCCGGACGGACTCGATCCTGACTCGGTCGAGGCGTTGCTCGAAACGAGTTGCGACGTCATGGTGGTGGGGCCCGGGCTTGGACAGGCCACGGGTACGCGCAGCTTCATCCACGCACTGGTCGATCGCGCCACGGTGCCGCTGGTCATCGACGCCGACGGCCTCAACGCCTTCGCCGGCCAGCCTGAGCGCCTCGCCGGCAGGGAAGGGCGCGATGTCATCATCACGCCGCATCCAGGAGAGATGGCGCGGCTGGTGGGCGTGAGCATCGAAGAGGTGCAGGCCAACCGTCTCGAGGTGGCGCGCACCTTCGCATCGACGCATCACGTCTACGTGGTGCTCAAGGGGCATCGCACGCTCATCGCCGCGCCTGACGGCACGGTCTTCATCAATCCGACCGGTAATCCCGGCATGGCCACCGGCGGCACGGGCGACGTGCTGGCCGGCATGATTGGCGCAACCCTCGCCCAATTGCTCGATGCCGAGGCGGCCTGCAAGCTTGCGGTCTACCTGCACGGCATGGCGGGCGACCTCGCGCAGGCCGACGAAGGCGAAGTGTCGATGGTGGCAGGCGACGTCGCCGCGCACATCAGCGACGCCATCCTCGAACTCACCGCACGCCGCAAGGCGCCGGACAAGCAGTGACGCTGACCTCCCACTCGGAAGCCGAGACGATCGACGCCGGTCGAGCCCTCGCCGCGCAGCTGCGCCCTGACGATGTGGTGCTGCTGACAGGCGACCTCGGCGCAGGCAAGACCGTCTTCGTGAAGGGGCTGGCCGAGGGACTCGGGTTCGATCCCCTGGAGGTGACTTCGCCAACCTTCACGCTGATCCAGGAGTATCGCGGCGGGCGCCTCATCCTGCATCACATCGACCTGTACCGGCTGACGCCGCGCGAGGTGGACGACCTCGGGCTCGAGGAACTCGTGGTGAGCGGTGCGGTGGTGGCGGTGGAGTGGCCGGACCGGTGGACGCGGGTGCCAGAGCATGCCGTGCGCGTCGAGTTGCAGGCGGTCGGTGACGACGAGCGGTCGATTTCGATCGAGCGGTAGATGCGAAAGTGATACGCACCTGACCAGCCTCCGCCAAGGCTGCGGCGGTCCGCCGAAGCCTTGCGAAGGCGGAAGGTGCGCGGCTACGACAGCCCGCGTGAGCCGTACGTAGCCGCGGACCTGCAGGTCCGCTCGTCTCAGTTCCCGGAGCGATAGTTCGGCGCTTCCTTCGTGATGGCCACGTCGTGGACGTGGCTCTCGCGGAAGCCGGCCGGCGTAATGCGAATGATCTGCGCCTTGCGCTGCAGCTCGGGGATGGAACCGCAGCCGGTGTAGCCCATGCCCGCGCGCAGTCCGCCGACCAGCTGGTGAATCATCGCGGCCACCGAGCCCTTGTGGGCCACGCGTCCTTCGATGCCTTCCGGCACCAGCTTCTCGCCAACCAGCGACGGACTGTCGAGGTCGAAGTCGTCCTGGAAGTAGCGGTCGCGGCTGCCGCGGCGCATCGCGCCGATTGAGCCCATGCCGCGGTACTCCTTGAAACTGCGGCCCTGGTACAGGATCAGTTCGCCCGGGCTTTCGTCGGTGCCGGCGAACAGGTTGCCAATCATGGTCGTGCTGCCGCCAACGGCGAGCGCCTTGGTGATGTCGCCCGAGAACCGGATGCCGCCATCCGCGATGATCGGCACGTCGTGCTGCGCCGCGGCGCGCGAACAGTCCATGATGGCAGAGATCATCGGCACGCCGATGCCGGCTACCACGCGCGTCGTGCAGATCGAGCCGGCGCCAATACCGACCTTCACCGCATCCACACCCTGTTCGATGAGCGCCAGCGTGGCGGCACCCGTGGCGACGTTGCCGGCCACGAGTTCGACCTCTGGAAACTGCCTGCGGATGCGCCCGACGATGTCGAGCACGCCTTGGGAGTGACCGTGCGCGGTATCCACCACCAGCACGTCGACACCGGCGGCCACGAGCGCCTCGGCGCGCTCGATCGTGTCCTTGGCGACGCCCACCGCTGCGCCGCAGCGCAGACGGCCGAGCGCGTCCTTGGAGGCGTTCGGGTACTTCACCGCCTTCTGGATGTCCTTCACCGTGATCAGCCCCTTGAGGCGGAACGAGGCGTCGACCACCAGCAGCTTCTCGACCTTGTGACGATGCAGGATTTCGCGCGCAGCGTCGAGCGTGGTGCCGACCGGGACGGTGATGAGGTTCTCACGCGTCATGATGTCGGAGATCGGCCGCTGCACGTTGGTCTCGAAGCGCAGGTCGCGGTTGGTGAGGATGCCGACGAGGCGTCCCTCCTTGCTGCCGTCTTCGGTGATCGGCACGCCCGAGATCCGGTACTTCTTCATCAGCTCGAGCGCCTCGAAAATGCGGTGTGAGGGCGACAGCGTGATCGGGTCGACGATCATGCCGCTCTCGGACCGCTTGACGCGGTCGACTTCAGAGGCCTGCTCGTCGATCGAGAGGTTCTTGTGCACGACGCCGAGGCCGCCCTGCTGCGCCATGGCGATGGCGAGGCGCGACTCGGTAACGGTGTCCATCGCGGCGCTGACGAGCGGCACGTTCAGGCGGATGTTGCGCGTGAGGCGTGTGCTGACGTCCACCTGGTAGGGGAGGACGGTCGAGTGCTGCGGCACGAGCAGCACGTCGTCGAAAGTGAGGGCTGTGGCAAAGCCGAGCTCGGTTGCCGGGAGCGTATCGAGTACGTCAGTTTTGGGCGTCATAGGTCCGGATACACGAAAGGCCGACAGACGTCGGCCTTGGGGATTTCAGCAAGCGTGGAGCCTCGCACAGGCCGGCTGCGGTGGACCGGCCATGTGCGTCAGGAAGGGAATTCTCAGGCCGCGGCACCATGGCACTTCTTATATTTCTTGCCGCTGCCGCAGGGGCACGGGTCGTTGCGCCCGACCTTCGGGCCATCGTGGCGCACCGTCTTCACGTCGGCGTCGTCGCCGCCGACCCGGGCCGGTTGCGGCGCGGTATGGGGCAGCGCCGCAGTGGTGGACGACGGCGAGGAGTTGAAGATCGAAGCGGCCTGCGTCTCGGCCCCGGGATTGTTGAGGATCACGGGCTGGCGCGGCGCCTGTCGGATGACCGGCGGCGGTGGCGGCGCGGCCTCTTCGCTGAGGACCGGACGGAGACGCCACAGGTAGCTCACAGTTTCCAGGTCGATGCGATCCTTCATCGCCTGGAACATCTGGAAGCTTTCCTTCTTGTACTCGACGAGCGGGTCGCGCTGGCCGTACTGGCGGAGGCCGATGCCTTCCTTCAAGTGGTCCAGGCTGTAGAGGTGGTCTTTCCACTGCTGGTCGACCACCTGCAGCATGATGTCGCGTTCGACACGCTGGAGGATCTCGCGGCCGACCATGTCTTCCTTCGCCGTGTACGACGCGAGCAGCAGCGCCCAGAGCTCGTCGCGAATGTCGTCGGCGGTCTTGCCGGCGAAGTCGAGCGATTCGGTGTCGACAGCGAAGGTGTCTCCCACTTCGCGTCGGAGAGCGGGGAGGTCCCACTGCTCGAGGTCGGATTCGGCCGGCGCGTAGTTCTCGACGAAGGTGTCGAGCGAGTCGCCGGCAAGTTCGAGCAGGTAATCGCGCGAACCGACCACCGTGTCCTCGTCGACCCGGATCTGGCCGTCGAGGATCTCGCGGCGCAGCGCGTAGATGCTTTCGCGCTGCTTGTTCATCACGTCGTCGTATTCGAGCAGGTGCTTGCGCACCGAGAAGTTCTGCGCCTCGACCTGCTTCTGCGCGCGCTCGATCGCCTTGGTGACCATGCCCGCTTCGATTGGCACGCCTTCTTCCATGCCGAGGCGCTGCATCAGGCCCGAGATGCGATCGGACCCGAAGATGCGCATCAGGTCGTCCTGCAGCGACAGATAGAAGCGGGACGAACCCGGGTCGCCCTGACGGCCGGCGCGACCACGCAGCTGGTTGTCGATGCGGCGCGCTTCGTGGCGTTCGGTGCCGACGATGTGCAGCCCGCCCAGCGAGACGACTTCTGCGTGCTCGGCGTCGGTGATCGCCTTGAAGTGCGCGAAGATTTCTTCGTAGCGCGGCTTGGCGACCCGGTAGAAGCCGTCGAGATGCGAGTAGTAGACGTAGTCGTCGTCGTCGACGAAGCGCTCTTCGCCCTTGGCCAGGCGTTCGGCGATTTCTTCGGCGAGCGCCTGCTGGCGGGTCATGAACTCGGCGTTGCCGCCGAGCAGGATGTCGGTGCCGCGGCCCGCCATGTTGGTGGCAATGGTGACCGAGCCGACGCGGCCGGCCTGCGCTACGAACTCGGCTTCCTGCGCGTGGTACTTCGCGTTCAGCACGACGTGCTTGCCGGTGCCGCCGCCGGTGATGGTGCCGCGCTTCAGGCCGCGCCGTTCCAGCATGCCCGACAGTTTCTCCGACTTGTCGATCGAGACGGTGCCGACCAGGACCGGGCGTCCGATCTTGTTCGCGTCGATGATGTCGGTGACGATCGCGTCCCACTTCTCCTGCTCGGTCCGGTACACGAGGTCCGGATTCTCGATGCGGAGCATCGGGCGGTTCGGCGGGGCGATGATGACGTCGAGCTTGTAAATCTTGGCGAACTCTTCGGCTTCCGTGTCGGCGGTGCCGGTCATGCCCGCCAGCTTCTTGTACTTGCGGAAGTAGTTCTGGAAGGTGACCGTGGCGAGCGTCTGGTTCTCGCGCTCGATCTTCACGCCTTCCTTGGCTTCGACGGCCTGGTGCAGCCCGTCGCTCCAGCGGCGTCCTGGCATCAGGCGACCGGTGAACTCGTCGACGATGACCACCTCGCCGTCCTTCACCATGTAGTCGACGTCGAGCTTGTAGATGGCGTGGGCGCGCAGCGCCTGGTCGACGTGGTGCTTGATGTGGGCGTTCTCGAGGTCGTAGATGTGGCCGTCGCTGAGGCGGTGGAGCAGCATTTGCTCCGCCTTCTGCATGCCGCTCTCGGTGAGGGTGACGGTCTTGTGCTTCTCGTCGACGATGTAGTCGCCGGTCTGATCGATTTCCTCGCGCTCCTCGGCCTTCACGTCGCCGCGAATAATGGCGCCCGGCTTGAGCTTCGGGATGATCTTGTCGACCTCGTAGTAGAGGTCGGTCGACGCTTCCGCGGGACCCGAGATGATGAGCGGGGTACGGGCCTCGTCGATGAGGATGCTGTCGACTTCGTCCACGATCGCGAAGTGATGACCGCGCTGCACGTAGTGCGTGAGGTCGAACTTCATGTTGTCGCGGAGGTAGTCGAAGCCGAACTCGTTGTTGGTGCCGTAGGTGATGTCGGCGCCGTAGGCCACCTGCCGCTCCGCGTCGTTCAGGTCGTGTTGGATGACGCCGACGGTCATGCCGAGGAAGCGGTAGACCTTGCCCATCCACTCGGAGTCGCGGCGAGCGAGGTAATCGTTCACCGTGACGACGTGGACGCCCTTGCCTTCGAGCGCGTTCAGGTAGGCCGGGAGGGTGGCGACCAGCGTCTTGCCTTCACCGGTCTTCATCTCGGCGATGCGCCCCTGGTGGAGCACCGCGCCGCCAATGAGCTGCACGTCGAAGTGCCGCATGTTGAGCACGCGGCGACCGGCCTCGCGAACGACGGCGAAGGCCTCGGGAAGCAGGTCGTCGAGCGACTCACCGTTCGCGACGCGCGCCTTGAACTCCGCGGTCTTGCCGCGCAGCGCGTCGTCTGAGAGCGGACTGATGGCGGCTTCGAGCGCGCCCACTTGCGTCACGACCGGACGCAGCTTCTTCAGGTCGCGTTCGTTCTGGGTGCCGATGACCTTGGCGAGAAATGTCTGGAGCATCTACAGCGCGGATCCGCCCGTCATTCAACCGGCTCAGGACGGCAAAGCGCTCGTCGAAGTGCCGTGAGTATCTGGTGATTGTAGCAGAAGGAATCGCTTCAGCGCCCAGGGGTGTGTGGGTGCCGTGACGAGGTTCGTCGCGAGTCTAGCGCTCGGCGGCCTGGGTCGGCTGCGTGAGGAGTTGCAGCGGATTGAGCAGCTTCCCGTTCGCGAGGATTTCGTAGTGCAGGTGCGCGCCGGTCGAGCGCCCGGTCGAGCCGACGTAGCCGATGACGTCGCCGCGGTGCACGGCCTGGCCGGGCTTGACGTTGAAGCCGCTCAGATGGCCGTAGCGCGTGGTAATGCCGAAGTCGTGGCGCAGCACGATGAGGTTGCCGTACTCGCCCTCGTACGACGCGTCGTCGACCTTACCGTCCGCAGTCGCGTAGACCGGCTGGCCCTTGGAGGCCGAGATGTCGAGACCCTGATGGAATGCCGCCTGGCCCGTGAATGGATCAGATCGACCACCGAAGCGGGCGGTGAGCCAGCCCTTGGCCGGCCAGATCGAGGGCGTTGCGGCCGCCAGCCTTTCCTGACGCTCAACACCCTTGCGCACACTGCTCAAGCGCGTTTCGAGTGACGAGAGCAGCGTCCGCAACACACCGAAGGTATCTTCGGGAGAGATGAACGAGGTCGACAGGACGTTCGAGATGGCCGCGTTCGTCGTTGAGGTCCCGCCGACCGCCCGGTCCTTGACGACGGCCGGCAGCTTGGCCATGGCGCGAGCCTGATTCGGGTCGAGGGCGGAGCGTGAACCGAGTTCGTCGATCACGCCTTCGAGCGACTGGAGCTGAGTGGTCAGCTCGCCGGTCGTGTCTCGATAGTTCCCGTTTTCGAGCTGAAGTGCATTGTTCGTGGCCCGAAGCTGGTGCATCTCCAGGCTGGCGCTCCACTTTGCACCGAGCCCGATCAGCACCGGCATCATGAGCGCGCTGCCGACGACAATGGCGACGGCGCGAAGACTGATCGTGACGCGGCGAACAACGCCGGTCGAACGGTCAGCAATCAGGACGGTATAACGGCGTGAGAACATTACCCTCTCAGGTGGAAAGCGCTGCGCGGTTCAGATTGGTACCCTGGACCAGCCCAGTTGAACGGGGAATTTTCCACACTGTAGCACACGGCTTTTCACAATCGGAAGCACGAAATGGCCGCGGCGATCATCGGGCGAAGACGCAGCAGCCGTATAGATGTCCGCCATGCGCTTGCACGCGATTACCGCGATGACCCTGGCTACCGTCCTTGTCCTTTGGCAGACAGCTGCCTCGACCGTCGGCCGACCCGGCATTACCCCTACCGCCTGTCCTGCCCAGACCTGGGCGCCAGACGACCAACCTTCGAGGCGTTGCCAGGCGCGCGCGCCTTCTTCGGCAACTACGAGGGCGGCATCTACCGCATCGAGATTCCCGAAGGCTGGAACGGCGAACTAATGCTGAGTGCCCACGGTTTCGTGTCGAACGGCGGTATGCAGGGAGCCGGCTACGGGTCGGTCTTCCCGCGATTCGGCAGCATCTGATCGACGAGGGGTTCGCCTCGGCCGCGTCGAGCTACCGCTGCAATGGCTACGTGCCGGGCATGGGTCTGCAGGACACGATGGCCCTCACTGACATGTTCACACGGTTCAACGCTGGTACGGCTCCGAAGCGGGTATATCTCACCGCGACCTCGATGGGCGGTCACGTCACGCTGCTCGGCATGCACGAGTTCCCGACGCAGTTCGCCGGCGGCCTCGCCATGTGCCCGGCCGGTCCTGAACTGTTCGACTACTTCACCGCAGTCGGCGCCGCCGCCGAAGTCATTACCGGCGTCAAGTTCGAGAACCTATCCACGGTGGCTGCCGACACGCGCCGGATGGCCGAGCCGCTTGGCGAACCGCCGAACTATACGGACAAGGGGCGGCAACTGGCGAGCGTCGAGATCGAGCTGAGCGGCGGGCCGCGTCCGTTCGCGGCGCAGGGACTGCGGTCGCGCTTCCTGCAGAACGTCAGCGGCGCCGCATTGGCCGGCAGCACGACCCCGTCGAACCGCGCCGCGACGAACCAGCACTACACCTACCGTCTCGACGAGGCGCTCGGTCTGACGACGGCGCGGCTTTCGGAACTCGTGCGCCGCAAGGCGCCGGATCAAGCCGTGCGGAGCGCGTCGGGTCCGTTCGACGAGCTGGTGCCGTTCGATGGACGGCTCGAGGGACCGGTGCTGACCATGCACGGCACGTGCGCGACGGCGTGAAGCCGGCAGGCGATTCGGTCTTCGGCGACCTGCGCGATGCCGGCCGTCAGTTCACCAACCCGCTGCGCGAGGGCGACCCCGGCGGCCTGACGGTCGGGCCTGCCACGCACCCCTGACGTGCATCGCCTCACCCGGTCCTGAACTGCAGCGCCTCGGCTACGTGGTCGGACGCAATGGTGTCGTCACCCGAGAGGTCGGCGATGGTCCTCGCCACGCGCCTGACGCGGTCGAAACCGCGAGCACTCAGCCCCAGCCGGTCGGCCGAGGTGCGAAGGAGGCGGAGGCCGGCGCTGTCGAGCGCGCAGTAACGGCGCAGTGCCGCCGCCCCGAGCGCGCCGTTGGTCCGCTCGGCAAGCCCGCTGTAGCGCTCGCGTTGCCGCGTGCGTGCCGTGACGACGCGCGCACGGATAGCGGCTGAGGCTTCGGCATCGCCCGAGCTGCCGAGCATCTCGGCCGGCAACCGTTGCACCTCCACAGACAAATCGAGCCGATCGCGCAGCGGCCCGGATAGCCGGCTGGTGTAGCGCTGCACCTGTTGCGGCGTGCATCGGCATTCGCGTACCGGGTCGCCGGCAAAGCCGCACGGGCAGGGGTTCATCGCCCCGACCAGCACGAAGCGCGCAGGAAAGACGGCCGTGCGTGCCGCCCGCGCGATGGTGACCACCCCTTCTTCCATTGGCTGTCGCAGCACCTCGAGCGCGCCGCGCGAGAACTCGAGCAATTCATCCAGGAACAACACACCGTGGTGGGCGAGGCTCACCTCACCTGGCCGCGGCTGTGAGCCGCCGCCGGCAATGGCCGCGGCCGAAATCGTGTGATGCGGCGCGCGGAACGGCCGCTCGGCTATGAGTCCGCATCCGGCTGGGAGCAATCCGGCCACGGAGTGCACGGTCGTGGCTTCGATCGACTCCTCGAACGTCAGTGGCGGCAGCACGCCCGCCATCCGCCGCGCCATCATGGTCTTGCCCGCGCCAGGGGGACCGACCAGCAGCAGGTTGTGAGCGCCGGCCGAGGCAATCTCGATGGCGCGGCGCGCGAGCGGCTGGCCGATGACATCGGCGAAGTCGGCATGATGTGTGGGTGGGGCGAGTGCCGCCACCGTGAGCGCACGGACGGACGCGCCGCTGTTGATGGCCGCGACGGCGTCGGCCAGCGACGAGACCGGCATGATGCCGTCGGGCAGGATGGCCGCGGCCTCGCTCGCATTCGCGGTGGGCAGCAAGACGCGCGTCAACCCGTCGCGTCGCGCCGCCGCAGCCACCGGCAGGACGCCGCGCGTTGGCTGGATGGTGCCGTCGAGCGACAACTCGCCAATCACCAGCATGCCGGCCATCGCCTCTGCCGCCACAACACCCTGCGCGGCGAGAATACCGAGTGCAATCGGCAGGTCGAACGCGGCACCGGCCTTCCGCACATCGGCAGGAGCCAGGTTGACGGTGATGCGGTGAGGCGGAAACTCGAAACCGCTGTTGCGGATGGCGCTGCGCACCCGGTCCCGGCTTTCCCGCACGCTCGCATCCGGCAGACCGACCATCGTGAACATGGGCATGCCGAAGGACACGTCCACCTCCACTTGTACTGCGCACGCCTCCACGCCGTGAAGCGCCGCTGTTCGCAACGTGGCAAGCATGCCCGCGACGTTGCAAGGAACGACGCGGAACCCGGCCGTAGCTGGCTCAATCAGTTACGGGCGGTAGCTGGTAAAAGTGTGGAAAATGTGCCGAGGTTGACGCAGGGAAGGTAGACAAAAAAAGCGGCCGGTAGCAACCGGCCGCAGGTCGAGGAGGCAGCGACGAATCAGTTCGCCTGTGCCGTGTAGATGGTCAGGCGGTCGCCAGCAGAGATACGCGTGCCGGGGATGCGGTTCCAGGTCTTGATGGAACTGACCGTGGTGTTGAACGCGCGGGCGATGGCGGCCAGCGTGTCGCCGCGTTTCACCTGATAGGTCACCTTGAGGCGCTGGCTCGTTGCGGCGGACACGGACGGACGCCGATTGGACGCCGCCAGCGTTGCCGGTTCTGCCGCCGGCGCGGGGCGGTCGGCGCGGGCGGCCATCAGCACTGTCGATTCATGCGGCACCATCAGTTTGGTACCCGGTGTGACGCGCGCGCTGACGTTGACGTAGTTCGCGTCGGCGAGATCCGCCCGGTTGACGCGCAGGGTACGGGCGATGGTGGCCAGCGTGTCGCCGCGCTTCACGGTGTAGAAGCGGAGCGAGGCGAGGTCGGCCGTCGACGCATTCGTCAGCTTCGCCTTCACGACGTTGGCCGAGCCGACCGGCACCTTCAGCGTGTACGCATCATCGCGAATCGGCGTCGTCCAGCGGCGCAGTTCGGGGTTCAGCGACTGCATCTGCGAGATGGTGACGTCGGCCCACTCGGCCACGCGGCGCAGGTCGACCGGCTTCTCGAGCGTGACCGTTTCGTAGCTGTGCGGTGCTTCGGCTTCGAACTCGAACCCATACTGGGCCGGATTCCGTGCGATGACGATGGCCGCCAGAATCATCGGCACGTAGTCACGGGTTTCGCGCGGCAGGATTTTCGTGTCGGCCAAAGCCCAGAAGTCGTCGGCACGGCCCGCCTTGATCGCGCGCTGCATGCGGCCAGGGCCACCGTTGTACGACGCGAGGGCGAGGTGCCAGTCGCCATTGAACATGCCGGCCAGCGTATTCAGGTACTTGGCGGCAGCGACGGTTGCCTTCTCGGGATCGGCGCGTTCGTCGATGTACCAGTCCTGGCGCAGGCCGTTTTCGAGGCCGGTGCCGCGCATGAACTGCCAGACGCCGCGCGCCTTGGTGCGCGACAGGGCGTTCGGATTGAAGGCGCTTTCAACCAGCGGCACATAGGCGAGATCGAGCGGAAGGCCCTCGGCGCGGAACACGTCCTGAATCATCGGCAGATACTTGCTGCCGCGTCTCATGCCAGTCTCGAGGAAGTCGTGCAGCCGTCCCTGGAACAACTCGATGAAGGAGAGCACTCGTTCGTTCAGCGGGATCGGGATGTCGTGCTCACCGGACTGGATGTCGGACGACACCGCCTTCTTCAACTCCGCGCTGACTTCCGGCGGCACCAGCGTGGCGGATACCGCCAGCAGTTCATCGATGGAGGCTGGGTCGAGCTGCTTCTCGGTGAAGCCGTCGCCCTGGGCGAGCGCCTTCACTTCGTACGTGCTGATGCGGTCGACCAGCCGGTCGAACTGTTCGCGGACGCGGGGTTCGGTGCGGCCGCCGAATGGTGACTCGAGCAGGACGTTGATAGCCCGGTCGAACTCGTGCTTCGCCCCTTCGACATGGCCGGCTTCGAGTTCGAGCTGGCCAGCCTTGAAGTGACGATTGGACTGTGCGATTAGGGTAATGACGGGGTCTTCGACCGGAGGGGTCAGCGGTAAGGGTCGTTCGGGTGGACGTCCAGTCTGACCTGGCGGGGCGGCGGCCAGAGGCGCCTTCCGCGCGCTCGTACCGCACGCAGCCAGCAGCGGCAGCAACGTGAGGAGTGCCAGGCGCGTTGTTGTGCGTCGAACCATTCGGGCGCTCCGAAACCGCGCCGACCACCGGGCCAGCGCATCGTAAGTCGCCCCCCAGTCGTGCGGGGGCTTCAGATAAATCGCGACCCAGTGCGTCGCGGACGCGCTGAGCCTGTTCGTGTAGCGGAGGGCTGGGGCCTCCGCCCGACGCGGCGCCTCTGCGCTCGACGTCTACGGCTGAGGCATCCTACCACCGAGCAGCAGGTCGGTCAACAATAAGTCCAAGTGGCTCAGCATTAAACAGCCGTTACGGTGCGGTGCGGAAGATGCGGTTTGCGTCGCCCAGTTCACGTGCCGACGGCGTAATGATCGCCCGTTCTGACACGGTCAGTGTCCGGCCCGCACGCAGCGCCAGGCGCACATCGTCCTCGCAGACGAAGTCGAGGGGCGCATCGGTTACGCCACCGGCGGTGCCGGGGAACGGCAGGGCCGGAGCCGGGGCCGAGGCCGGTGTCACCATCGGCGCGGCCGGCGGGGTGGCTGCCGAGGCCGCCGAGAAGCCGCGCGAGCCGAGGAACTGGTCGATTTTCTGGTTCAGCACGTCGGCCCCGATGCCCACCGGTGCCGCGGAGCGCCCGGTGGACGGAGCCGCCTTCGCGCCCGCGGCCCGTTCCCAGCGGTTCGGCACCGCTCGCACCTCATAGGCGAGACGCTTGATGTTCAGCAGGTGCTGCGGCGTGATGTTGTCCGACGTGATATTGCCGCCGTAGCCGCCGCACCCCAGCGTCATGGCCGGCGCCAGCCCGGACGAGATCCCCGTGGAGCCGAACGTGGTCGGCGTATTCACGGCAATGCGGAACGCCGGCTTCTTCAGGCCGAATTCGAGGACGATCGCCTCGTTCTGCGAGTGGATGCCCATGGTGTGTCCCATGCCGCCGTAGCGGAGGATCTGCTTGCAGCGCTCGCACCCTTCCTGCCAGTCGCGCACGACATAGAAGGAGAGGACTGGGCAGAGCTTCTCGATCGAAAGCGGGAAGTCGCGACCGACACCGTCCAGTTCGGCGATGAGCACCTTCGTCGCCTCCGGCACCGTCACGCCGCAGGCGTCGGCAATGGCCCTGGCCGACCTCCCCACAAGCGCCGGGTTGGGCAAACGCTGCGCGGTGACCAGCACTTTGGCCACCTGGTCGATTTCGGCCTTGCTGAGGAAATGGCAGCCCTGCGCCTGGAACTCGCGCTTGACCTCGCCCGCGATCGGCGCGTCGACGACCACCGAGTTCTCGGAGGAGCAGAGCAGGCCATTGTCGAACGTCTTGCCAGTGATGATGTCCCGAACGGCCTTGCGCACATCCGCGGTCCGTTCGATGTAGGCCGGTGCGTTGCCAGGGCCGACGCCGTAGGCCGGCTTTCCTGCGCTGTACGCGGCGCGGACCAGACCCATGCCGCCCGTGGCCAGGATAACGGCCACGTCGCGCTGTTTCATCAACGCCTGCGTCCCCTCGAGCGAGACAGTCGTCATCCAGTTGATGGCGCCGGCCGGCGCACCCGCCCGTTGCGCCGCATCGTCCAGCACCTCGGCCACCCGGGTGATGCACCGCACCGCAGACGGATGAGGGCTGATGACGATCGTGCAGCGCGCCTTGAGCGCGATAAGCACCTTGTAGATCGCAGTCGAGGTGGGGTTGGTCGACGGCACGATCGCCGCCACGACACCGAAGGGTTCGGCGATCTCCACGACACGTCGAGCTTCATGACGGGCCACGACGCCGACCGTCTTCATCGGCTTGATGAACTCGTAGACCGTCCTGGAGGCGAAGAGGTTCTTCTGGATCTTGTCTTCGTACACGCCGAAGCCGGTCTCGTCCACCGCAAGGCGGGCGAACGCTTCGGCCTGCGCCGTGGCGGCGTCGGCGACCGCCCCGACAATGGCGTCGATTTTCTCCTGGGAGAACTCGGCGAGTTCGAGCCAGGCCTGCTTGGCCCGGCGGGCGAGCGCGCGTGCCTCGGCGATGGACGCGAGGTCGCGGTCGGTCTGAGGGCTGACGGCGGCGTCTGCCATCGTGCGCTATGCGCCCTTGGGGAGGATGCGTTCCACCTCGGCGTGCGGGCGGGGGATGACATGCACCGCCACCAGTTCGCCGACCCGGCGTGCCGCGGCGGCTCCGGCATCGGTGGCGGCCTTCACGGCCCCGACGTCGCCACGCACCATCACGGTGACATAAGCCGCGCCGATGTATTCCTTGGCGACGAGCGACACATTCGCCGTCTTGACCATGGCATCGGCAGCCTCGATCGCACCGATAAGCCCTTTTGTTTCTACCAGTCCGAGCGCGTCCTGTGCCACGTCTGTGTCCTCGCGCGAAACTGTAGCACACGGTCCGGCTCGTTTGCGCCGCCCCGCGCGGATCCGCTAGCATTCCACGGATCCTGTCTGACCCTGAACGACCCCGGAGCATCATGATTCGAGAACGTCTTCGCCTTCCTTTGTTTGCGGCTCTTCTGACACTTGCAACTGCGGGCCTCGTGGCGTGCGGTGGTGGGGAAGAAGTTGCCGGTCCCGCCCAGGCTACACCGACGGTGACGCTCAGCCACGAGCGCGCGCCAGCAGGCAGCCCCCTGGAGATCACCTACAAGTTCGTGGTGGCCCCCAGCGCGAAGTTCACCGAGGACTACCGTGTCTTCGTGCACGTCGTCGATACCGACGAAGAGCAGATGTGGAACGACGACCACAACCCGCCGACCCCGACGTCGCAGTGGAAGCCGGGCGAAACGGTCGAGTACACCCGCACGATCTTCGTGCCGGTCTTCCCCTACGTCGGCGACGCAACGGTGGAGATCGGCCTGCATTCGCTGAAGGACGGCACGCGCGTCGTCTTGTCGGGTGAGGACGCCGGACAGCACGCGTACAAGGTGTCGAAGATGCAGCTGCTGCCGCAGACCGACAACCTCTTCACGGTCTTCAAGGACGGCTGGCATCCGGCTGAAGCGGCGCCTGCCGATCCGAGCCTTGAGTGGCAGTGGACGAAGCAGCAGGCGACGCTGGCATTCAAGAACCCGAAGAAGGACGCGTGGTTCTACTTCGAGTTCGACAGCCCGGGCAAGACGCTCCATGGTGAGCAGGTGGTGACGCTGAGCCTCGGCGGTCAGGTCGTTCAGACGTTAACGGTGCAGCCCGACGCGGCGAGCCACCTGGACCGGCTGAGGCTGCCGGCGAGCCTGATGGGCGAGGGCGAGCTGGCCGAATTGCAGATCGCGGTCGACAAGACGTTCATTCCTCAGATGGTGACAAACGGTACCAGCAAGGACCCGCGCGTACTCGGCATTCGCGTCTTCCACGCCTTCATCGATCCCAGGTAGGACCGCCAGATGCGATTCCCGGCACCACCACACGTCTCGCGCGGCGTCGCCCTCGTGGCGGCGGCGTGGACGTGTGTGCTGCTTGGGGCGCTGCCCGCCTCTGCGGAGTTGGTGACGTTCTCCACCGGCCGGACAATGTCGATCCGCGAGCATTGGGTGGACGGCGTGTCGATGGTCTTCAGGCTCCGGGGCGGCGGCGAGATGGTGGTCGACTCCGCCCTGGTTGCCACCATCGGTCCTGACGAGGTGCCCTATCCGGAACCGCTGCCCGACGTGCCGGTGCCTCAAGCGGCCGTACTGCCTGTGCCGTCTGGCGCGCTGACCGTGCACGCGGCTTACGACCCCATCATCACGCGGCTCGCCGCCGAGAAGGGCGTGGATGCCGCCATCGTGCGGGCGGTGATCCAGGTCGAGTCCGGCTATCAGCCCCGGGCCCGTTCGCCGAAGGGCGCGGTCGGCCTGATGCAGGTCATGCCCGCCACCGGGCGCCGCTATGGCATCACCAACCTCTACGATCCGTCGGCCAACATCCGGGCCGGTGTCACGCACCTCAAGACGCTGCTCGACCGCTTCCCGCTGACTCTCGCCCTGGCGGCCTATAACGCCGGCGAAGGGTCCGTTGCGCGGTTTGACGGCATTCCTCCCTATCCAGAGACGCTCGACTACGTCGCTCGCATCCGCGCCCTGCTGGGCCGCTAGGCGGGCTGCGGCAGGGCGAAGTTGATATATTCTCTCAACTGCTAATGTCCACGCCTGCAAGCGCTTGCGGATTCGGCGGGGGGGCCTGACCGGTGGAGTTCCACTGCCGGCTGGCGTCCAGTTCGGGTGAGGTCGTCGAAGGCGTGTACGTCGCCGAATCCGAATCACGCCTGCGCCACGATTTCGAGGAGAAGGGCGTCTTTGTCCTCGCCCTCAAACCGAAGGGTGTCATCGGCAGGTTGCCGTTCCAGTTGCCCCGCCGTTCATCGATCGCCACGCGTGAATTCCTGGTCTTCAATCAGGAACTCGCCACCTTGCTGCGCGCCGGCATGCCGCTGGTGCAGTCGCTCGAACTGCTCAGGAGCCGAGTCACCAGCCCGTTGTTCCGCACGGTGCTCGACGACGTGCACGAGAAGGTGCGCGGCGGTTCGGCCCTGTCTGATGCGTTCGCCGTACACGGCAACCTCTTTCCGAGCATCTACACGGCTTCACTGGTAGCGGGCGAGCGCAGCGGCAACCTCGATGCCGTGCTGCGCCGCTTCGTGGAGTACACCAAGGTGCTCGCGACGGTGAAGCGGAAGACGGTCTCCGCTCTCGTCTATCCGATCATCCTGATCTCGCTGGCCCTGGTCCTCGTGGGTATCATCGTGCTCAAGGTGGTGCCGGCGTTCTCCGACTTCTACGCCTCGTTCGGCGCGGAACTGCCGCTGGTCACCAGGGTCATCGTCTGGGTCTCCGACTTTATCCGCGGGCAGTACCTGCTGATTCTTGTCGGCATCGTGGCGGCAGTGGTGCTGTTCATGGGATGGATCCGCCGGCCCGGCCAGAAAGCGCGCTTCGATCGCCTTGTGCTCGGCGTGCCGTTTGTCGGCGACGTCGCGTCCAAGTTCGCCACGTCGCAGATGGCACGCACGCTGGCGACGCTGCTCGGTGGCGGGCTGCCGCTGGTGAATGCGCTGGACATCGCCGCGACGTCGGTGGGGAACCAGTTCATCGCGCGGGAACTAGTGGTGGTGAGCGCGCGTGTGCGTGAGGGCGTGTCGTTCTCAGCGGCGCTCGAAGCGCGGCACGTGTTTCCGGAAGTCGCGGTGAAGATGGCCGAGGTCGGCGAGTCGACCGGCGCCCTCCAGGACATGCTCAACACCGTGGCTGACTTCTACGACGAGGAAATCTCGACCAGCATGGAGCGGTTCATTACGCTGGTGGAACCGGTGCTCCTGGTGATCATGGGCATCGTCATTGCTGGGCTGCTCCTGGCTTTGTATATGCCGCTATTCCAGCTCAGTTCGGTGCTGGCCGGCTAGGCCGGTGGCCCGCGAGTCTGAAGTGCTATCTACGCATGGCTGACGTCCACACACCTTCGCTGCATGCCGACGGGCCCGAGTTCGGGCCGGATGAGCAGGTTGCCGAGCTCGACCGCGCCCGCCGGCTGGCCGATCGGTACCGGCTCGAGTTCGTCGACATGGACACGTTCCGGATCGACCAGGAGCTGTTCCGTTCGATCCCGGCTGACCTGATGCTCCGTTACGGGTTCGTCCCCTATCGGCGGGAAGGCAAGACGCTTTCGATTGTCGTCTCGGACCCGACCGACCTGCCGATGATCGACGAGCTCGGAGTGTTACTGGCCACACACATCAAGGTCGTCGTCGGACCGCGATGGGCGATTGATTCGATTCTCAAGAAGAGTGAGAGCTCGACACGCGTTCTCGAGGAAGCCACCGAGAGCTTCCAGTTGCAGTTGCTCAAGGAAGAGGATCTTGGCGACGACAGCCTCACTGTTGAGCGACTGACGAGCGACATCAGCCCAGTCATTCGGCTGGTGGAC
>JAYTXA010000034.1:0-34422 GCA_043743165.1 Acidobacteriota bacterium | reverse complement strand
ATCAGCATCGAGGATGAGGCCGCGCTGCGGGCCGTGGCCGAGTGCAGCCGGCTGGAAGGCATCATCCCGGCCCTGGAAACGGCCCACGCCCTGGCCGCTTTGGGCCAGCTGGGGGCCGGGCCCGACGACGTAGTGGTCATCAACCTTTCCGGCCGCGGCGACAAGGACCTGGATACCTACATGAAGTACGCCGACCAGATCAAGTAGAAAAAGACCTGTCATCCTGAGCTTCGCGAAGGGCTTTATGCCAGGTGAACGAGTCGTTTGACAATTGTTCCGGCACGATAAGGTACTTCGCCGGCTCCCGATGACCAGCAACACGAAGCCATGACCAACCGCATAGCGCAGGCCTTTGCCCGCAAAAAGAACAACCTCCTTAACATGTACTGCACCGCCGGCTACCCCCAGCTGGATTCCACCGTGCCGGTGCTCCGGGCCTTGGTAGCCGCCGGCGCCGACCTGATCGAAATCGGGATGCCCTTCTCCGACCCGCTGGCCGACGGCCCGGTCATCCAGCGCGCCACCGAGCGGGCGCTGGCCGCGGGTGGCAGCATGCGGGCCACACTGGCGATGGTGGCCGAGGTGCGGCGCGAGGTGTCGACCCCGATCGTCATCTTCAGTTACGCCAACCCGATCGTGCGGATGGGCCTCGAGACCTTCGTCGATCGCGCTGCCGATGCGGGCGTGGACGGCGTGCTGGCGCTCGACCTGCCGATCGAGGAAGCCGACGAGTTTCGCGCCGCGATGGACCGCCGCGGTCTCGACAACATCTTCCTGCTCAGCCCGACGACCACCGATGCCCGCATCAGGAAGGCGGCGGCGCTGGGCCGCGGGTTCCTCTACGGCATCTCGCGTCTCGGCGTGACCGGGGCGCGCGCCACGGTGGCGACCGGTGCGGAAGACATGGTGCGGCGCATCCGGGCGTTCACCACGCTGCCGCTGGCTCTCGGCTTCGGCCTCTCGCGTCCCGAACATGTCGCCGAGGTCGGTCGTTACGCCGACGCCGCCGTGGTGGGCAGCGCACTGGTGGCGTTGATTGCCGAGGCGAGCAGTTCCCCCGACCTCATTGTCCGCGTCGACGAATACGTACGGTCGCTGCGGGCGGCGTGCGTATCCCAACAAGCCTGAGACCGACATGACGCTCGACGACCTGCGACACGACATCGACCGTGTGGACGAAGTGCTGGTGCGGCTGCTGAACGAGCGGGCCCGCTGCGTCTGCGAAATCGGCCGGATCAAGAAAGAGACCGGCATGGAAATCTATCAACCTGATCGCGAGAAGCAGGTGCTGGCACACGTGCGCGCCGTCGCCTCCGAAGGGCCGCTCGGGCCGGACGCTGTGGCGCGGTTGTTCGAACGGATCATCGACGAGGCACGGCGGCTGGAGCGGCGGCTCATGCACGGTGAGACGAACGAGCCGGCCCCGGCGCCAGGACCGAAGCCGGAATAGGGAGAGCAGGACGTCATGGTTGTGGTGATGCACGAGGGAGCCTCCGACGAACAGGTCGAGCAGGTGGTGAAGCGCCTGGTCGAGATGGGCATGGACGTACACAAGTCCACCGGAGTCACCAGAACGGTGCTCGGCGCCGTCGGACAAGGGCGCCCCGACGCGGCGCTGATCGAGTTGATGGACGGGGTGCACGAGGTCGTGCGTATCTCGTCGCCCTACAAGCTCGCGAGCCGCACCTTCAAGTCGGAGCCCACGGTCGTCACTGTCGGTGACGTTCGGATTGGCGGCGACGAGGTGGTGGTGATGGCCGGCCCGTGCTCGGCGGAGAGCGAGCAGCAGGTGCACGCCGCAGCGGCGGCGGTCCGGCGTGCCGGGGCGAAGATCTTCCGCGGCGGCGCATTCAAGCCGCGCAGTTCGCCGTACTCGTTCCAGGGACTGGGCGAGGAGGGGCTGCGCCTGCTGCGCGATGCCTCCACCGCCGAGAACATGGCGCTGGTGTCCGAGGTGATGGACATCAGTCAGATCGATCTCATCGAGCGCTACTGCGACATCTTCCAGGTCGGCGCCCGCAACATGCAGAACTTCACGTTGCTGCGGGAACTGGGGCATCGCCGCAAGCCGGTGCTGCTCAAGCGCGGCATCTCGGCCACGATCGAAGAGTGGCTGCTCTCCGCGGAGTACATCCTCAGCGGCGGGAACACCGACGTCATCCTCTGCGAACGTGGCATCCGCACGTTCGAGACCGCGACGCGCAATACCTTCGACGTGTCGGCGGTTGCCATGGTGAAGAAGCTGAGCCACCTGCCGGTCATTGCCGACCCCAGCCACGGCGCCGGACGCCGCGACATGGTGGCGCCGCTCGCGCGTGCCGCGGTCGCCGTCGGCGCCGACGGCCTCATCGTCGAGGTGCACTGCGATCCGGACCATGCGCTGAGCGACGGCGCGCAGTCGATGTTCCCGGCCCAGTTCGATCGCCTGATGGCGGAACTCCGCATCATCGCGCCGGCCATCGGGCGCTCCATCTGCATCGAAGCGTCGCCACGGCGCGGCTGGGGAAGCTAACCGGAGATGGAGCTTCCCGTGATCCAGCCGCGCCGCGCCGATGTCGCGCCGCCCGTGTTTCCGACGATCGGTATCGTCGGCCTCGGCCTGATCGGCGGCTCCATCGCGCTGGCGGCGCGCGAGCTCTGGCCCTCGACGCTGGTAATTGGCGTGGACCGCGCAGACGTGCTCGAGACCGCCATGCGGCTGCACGCCATTGATGTGGGGGCCAGCGACCTCGGTGTGCTCGCTGGTGCCGACGTCGTCATTCTCGCAGCGCCGGTGAAGCAGAACCTGGCGTTGCTGGCGCAGCTGGCCGAGTACCTCGAGCGGCCGGCGGTCATCACCGACACCGGCAGCACCAAGCGCGAGATGCTCGCGGCGGCGGCTGCGTTGCCAGATTGCCTCACGTTCGTCGGCGGACACCCGCTCGGCGGCGCGGCGGTTGGCGGTCTCGAGCATGCGCGGCCCGACCTGTTCCGCACACGTCCGTGGATCCTCACGCCCGGTCCACAGACGCCGGAGGCGGTCGTCGGCAGGCTGTCGGCGTTCGTCACGGCCCTCGGCTCGATACCGAGCGTGATGGCCGCCGACGAGCACGATCGTGTGCTGGCGTTTCTCAGCCATTTGCCGCAACTCACCGCGAGCGCCCTTATGGGTGTGGTGGGGCAGGCGGTGGGCGCCGATGGACTGGCGATGGCTGGACGCGGACTGATCGATACGACGCGGCTGGCGTCGAGCCCGTCGGGTATCTGGCGCGACATCACCGCCAGCAACGCCGACCAGATCGGGCCGGCGCTCGACGGACTCATTGCCGTGCTTCAGGGCCTCCGCGACGACCTGCCGTCTGGCGACCGGCTGACGGAGGTATTCGCCGACGCCGCGGGCTGGCGCGAACACCTGACCACGCGCTCAACGCTATAATCGCGCTATGAACAAGGTGCTTGCGGGCGCCGCCGCCGCCGTCGCGCTGGTTCCGGACGGAGCCTCCATCCTCATGGGTGGCTTCGGTCTGTGCGGCATCCCCGAGCACCTGATCCAGGCGCTCCATACGCGCGGCACGCGCGACCTCATCGTCATCAGCAACAACGCCGGCATCGACGACTTCGGCATCGGCATCCTGCTCCGCGCGCGGCAGGTGCGGAAGATGATTGCCACCTACGTTGGCGAGAACAAGGAGTTCGAGCGGCAGTTCCTCACCGGGGAACTGGCGGTCGATCTTGTCCCGCAGGGGACATTCGCCGAGCGCATCCGTGCCGGCGGCGCCGGCATCGGCGGCTTCTTCACCCCAACCGGCTACGGCACGCTCGCGGCAGAGGGGAAAGAAACCCGCCTCATCGACGGCCGCCCCTACGTGCTCGAGGCGCCGCTCACCGCCGACTTCGCCTTCGTGAAGGCGTGGAAGGGCGACCGCCACGGCAACCTCGTCTATCGCCGCACGGCCCGGAACTTCAATCCGGTGATGGCCACAGCTGGACGGATCACCATTGCCGAGGTCGAGCAGCTCGTCGAACCGGGCGCCCTCGATCCGGACCAGATCGTCACGCCCGGCATCTTCGTGAAACATGTCATCGTCGGTGCGCAGTACGAGAAGCGCATCGAGAAGCGGACGGTACGCCAGTCATGAGTGGAGCCGCAGACGTTCGCACGCGCATCGTGCGTCGCATCGCCCGCGAGTTGAAGGATGGCGACTACGTGAACCTCGGCATCGGGATGCCGACGCTCGTCGCCAACTTCGTCCCGCCCGGTGTGGACATCACCCTGCACTCCGAGAACGGCATGCTCGGCGTCGGTCCCTATCCGCTCGAGAGCGAGGTCGATCCCGACCTGATCAATGCGGGCAAGGAAACCGTCACCGAACTGCCGGGTACCTCGTACTTCAGCAGTGCCGACTCGTTCGCGATGGTGCGCGGCGGCCACATCGATCTCACCGTGCTCGGCGCGCTGCAGGTGGACCGCGACGGCAACCTGGCGAACTGGATGATCCCCGGCAAGATGGTGAAGGGTATGGGCGGCGCGATGGACCTCGTCGCCGGTGCCAAGCGCGTCATCATCGCGATGGAGCACACCACGAAAGACGGCGGGCACAAGATCCTCGAGCGCTGCACGCTGCCGTTCACCGGCCTCGGGGTCGTGCACATGATCGTGACGGAGATGGCCGTGATCGACGTCACCGCCGACGGCCTGGTGTTGCGCGAAGTGGCGGCCGACAGCACCATCGACGAGGTGACGGCCGCGACCGGCGCGCCGCTGCTGATTCCGGAACAGGTGGGCACCTTTGAATAAGGACTTCGAGGTCGTCATTCTCAGCGCGTGTCGAACGGCGATCGGGTCGTTCGGCGGGGCGCTGAAGGATCTGTCTGCCGTCGACCTTGGCGCGGTGGTCGTCAGGGAAGCCATCACCCGGGCGGGTGTCGCGAACGAGGACGTCGGCGACGTCATCCTCGGCTGCGTGCTCCAGGCCGGGAACGGCATGAACGTGGCGCGCCAGGCGGCGCTCAAGGCGGAATTGCCGAACGAGATTCCTGGCGAGACGATCAACCGCGTCTGCGGCTCCGGCCTCCAGAGCGTCATGCATGCGGTCGAGGCGATTCGAGTCGGCTATGTGGATACCGTCGTCGCCGGCGGTACCGAGTCGATGAGCAATGCGCCCTACCTGCTGAAGCAGGGGCGCTGGGGTTACCGCATGGGGAACGCCGAGGCGCTCGACTCGATCCTCAGCGATGGCCTGACCTGCGCCATCAACGCCGTGCACATGGGGATTACCGCGGAAGAAGTGGCGACACGGTTCGGTGTGTCGCGCGCCGACCAGGACGCCTTCGCGGCCGAGAGCCAGCGGCGCGCCGCCGAGGCGATCGCGGCGGGAGCGTTCGTGGCCGAGATCGTCCCGATCAGCCTCAGGCAGAAGAAGGGCGACCCCATCCGCTTCGCCGTCGACGAGTATCCGCGCGCGGGTTCGACCGCTGACAAGCTCGCCGGACTGAAGCCCGCTTTCCGCAAGGACGGCACGGTGACGGCCGGCAACGCGTCGGGTATCAACGACGGCGCCGCCGGGCTCGTCATCGCGTCGGCAGCGAAGGCGCGTGCGGTCGGCACTCCGCCGCTCGCGCGCATCCTCGGCTACGTCACCACTGGTGTCGATCCGATGCTCATGGGCATCGGTCCTGTGCCCGCCGTGCGCAAGGTGCTCGACCGCGCCGGTCTGCACCTCGAGGATATCGACCTGTTCGAGTTGAACGAGGCGTTCGCCGCGCAGTCGGTGGCCGTCGTGCGCGAACTGGGGCTCGACCCGGCCAAGGTGAACGTGAACGGCGGCGCCATCGCCCTGGGCCATCCGATTGGCGCCAGCGGCGCCCGCGTCCTCACGACACTCGTCTACGCCCTGCGTGCGCGGAAGCTGCGCTACGGCGTCGCGTCGCTCTGCATCGGCGGCGGCATGGGCATCGCCGTGGCCGTCGAAGCGCTGTGATCGCCGTCGTCCGGCGCGTGCTGGACGAGGTGCGGGCACACGCGGGAGAGGCGTGGCCCCGTGAGTGCTGCGGCATGCTGGTGGGAGTCGCGGACCGCATCCACGACAGCGCCAGGGCCGCCAACCTCGAAGAGGGCACGACGCGGTTCCGCATCGACCCCCGCGATCACATCCGCGCAATCCGCGACGCCCGCACCAGGCACCTCGACGTCATCGGCTTCTACCACTCCCACCCGCGCTCACGCGCCTGGCCGTCGGAGACCGACGTGGCCGAAGCCGGCTATGCCGGTGTCGTGCACCTGATTGTGGGCGTGGGCGAACAGGGCGCACAGGAACTGCGGCTGTTCACCATCGATGGGACGAGCGTGACGGAACTGACCTACGCGACGACGGAGTAAGCCCAGTACGTAGCCGCCGACCTTCAGGTCGGCGATCGGCGAGCCGCGCTCGGTCCGCCTCTAGAACGGACTGGAACTTGCGCCCGGCTGCACCTGTACCGTGGAGGTACCCGAGCCGAGGATGCGGTCCTTGTTCTTCAGGTGGAAGTACACCTTGTAGGTGCCGGGGCGGCGGAACTGGTGCTGCACCGTGTAGCGGCGCTTGAGCGCGCTCTTGCCGGCTTCGTACGGCTCGCAGTCGGCGGTCGATTCCGAGCTCGTGTCGTCGCCCCACTCCCACTCGACGCTGGCGCAGTAGTACTCCTCGAAGTCGTCGGCGCCGCCCTGCAGTTCCGCCGTGAGCGTGACACGGGCGGGGGCGATCGACACCTGCGGCTGCGCCCGCAGCCGGATCTTCGGCCGCCTGGCATCGTCCTCCTTCGACTTGTCGTTCTGCCGCGCGGCGGCGGGAAGCCCGGCGAGAGCCAGGGCGAGCCCGGTCGCAGCGGTCATCGTGAACAGGGGTCGCAGAGTGAACATGCCGCTCCTCGAAGGGTGACCAGAACTCTGCCGGGCATTGTAGCGGCCACCGATGGGCGCGGCAACCGCGATCCGGGGATAATGATGACGATGCCCGCCTCACAGACGCCGTCCATCGCCTGCCGCTTCGGAGCCCTGCCATCCGTGGCTGTCGACCTGCTTGTGCTGCCGTGGTTCGAAGGGCAGACCGCCGGATCGTTCGACGGACTCGATGCGGCCACCGCAGGAGAAATCGAGCGGGCGCTGGCCTCCGGTGAATTCGCCGGGCGCGCCTACGAGCTGTTTGTCACGCCGCTCGTCCAGCCGGGCTGGAGCGCTCGCCGCCTGGCGCTCATCGGCGCGGGGCAGGAACTGGCATTCACCGCCGGGTTGGCACGCCGGCTCGCAACGGCTGCAGGCCTTGCCGCGCGCACACGCCGCGTCAGTACGCTGGGCTTCGTGATGCGGCCGGGCCAGGCTGCGCCGTCGGGTGACGTGGACGTTGCGGGTTTCGCGCAGTCGATTGCCGAAGGGCTCATGCTCTCCGAGTTCAGCGGCACCACCTACCAGACCTCCGAGCCGAAGCTCGGGCCCGCGCCCGCCTTTACCATCGTCATTCCCGATCTGCGCGACTCCTCGCCCGAGAGCCCGTCCCGCATCGAGGGCGCGGTCGCTCGCGGGTATGTGCTCGGCGAGGCGTCGAACCTGGCGCGCGCTCTCTCCAATGAACCGGGCAACACCCTCACGCCGCGCGAGTTCGCGGCACGGGCGACGCGCATCGTGAGCGAAGGCGGCGCGACGGTGGAAGTGCTCGACGAGACGCAGATCGCCGCGCTGGGCATGGGCATGCTGCTCGGTGTAGCCAAGGGCAGCATCGAGCCGCCACGCCTCATGGTGTTCCGCCACGATCCGCCCGGGGCGAAGGCGGGCCCGGTGCTTGCGCTGGTAGGCAAGGGGATCACGTTCGACTCGGGCGGCATCTCAATCAAGCCGGCCGACGGCATGGAAAAGATGAAGGACGACATGGCCGGCGGTGCCGCCGTCGTCTGCGCCATGCGCGCCATTGCGAAGCTGAACGCGCCCATCCGCGTCATCGGCATCGTGCCCGCCACCGAGAACATGCCCGGTGGCCGTGCGATGAAGCCAGGCGACATCCTCACCAGCGCCGAAGGCAAGACGGTCGAGGTGAACACCGACGCCGAGGGCCGTCTCGTGCTCGGCGACGCGCTCTGGTATGCGCGGCAACTTGGCGCCACGCACCTCGTGGATGTGGCCACGCTCACCGGCGGTATGATCGTCGCCCTCGGCCGGACCACGAGCGGCATTTTCGGCACACCGGACTGGTGGGTGGAGCAGGTACGCCGCACGGGCGACCGGGCCGGCGACCGCATGTGGCAGTTGCCGCTGTTCGACGACTACCGCGAGCAGTTGAAGAGCGAGATTGCCGACATGATCAACAGCGCTGGACGCCCGGCCACCTCGATCACGGCGGCGATGTTCCTGAAGGAGTTCACGGGCGATCTTCCCTGGGCGCACATCGACATCGCGGCCACGGCCTGGGCCGACGATGCCAAGCCGTTCATGCCAAAGGGCGCGACGGGTGTGGCCGTGCGCACGCTGGTGGAACTGGCCTTTTCCTCGGATACCTGGAAATGATGATGCTCGCAGTGCAGCAGCCACAGGCGGAAGGCTTCATGGTGAAAATCATGCAGCCGCCGAGCGACGTCGAGGGGCTCGCCGACGTCCTGCTCGGTTCGCTTGGCCTGGTGGGTTTACTGGTTGTCAGCGCGCTCGTTCTGGCGGCGCTGTTTGCAGGCAGCCTGTACCTGTACCGACTGAAGTTCGCGGACCCGTTTCCGTCGGCGTCCGATCAGCGCCCCGGTGACAGCGGCCCGGCGGGCAGCATCACGCGCTGATTAGTTCTGCTGCTGCGCCACGGTCGGCACCCGCTTCAGCGAGTTCTGGTACTCGCGCACACCTTCGAAGAGGGCCTGCGCAATCTTCTGCCGGTAGCTCGAGGCCTTGAGCAGCTTGGCTTCCTGCGGGTTCGTGAGGAACGAAATCTCCGCCAGGACGCTTGGCATCGAGGCACCGATCAGCACCACGAACGGCGCCTGCTTCACGCCGAGATCCTTCAGCGTCTTGTTGGCGTCCCGGAGCGAATCGAGCATCTCGCGCTGCACGTAGGTGGCGAAGTCGCGCGACTCATCCCGTTTGCTGTTGAGCGCAATCGCCTTTACCACGTCTTGTAGCGCGCCCATCGTCTGCTCCGAGGTCGCATTCTCGCGCGCCGCCACGGCGGCCGCACTCTGGTTCGATGCAAAGTTCAGGAAGTACGTCTCGACGCCGCGAGCCGCGGGCACCGGGCTGGCGTTGGCGTGTATGGACAGGAACAGGTCGGCATTCTCGCGATTGGCGATGGCCGTCCGCTCCGGCAGCGGGATGAAGATGTTCTCGCGGCGCGTCAGCAGCACGTCGACGCCGGGCAGCTTCGTCAGCAGCTTCTCGAGGCGCAGCGCCACATCGAGCACGAGTTCGGCCTCGTTGATGCCGCCGCCCTTGGCGCCAGGGTCGTGGCCGCCATGTCCCGGGTCGATGACGATGCGGGAGACCCCGAGCCCGAGCTGGCGGGCGAGCGACAGGCCACCGGCCAGGTTGCGTGCCGGCGGAGCCGTGAGCGCGGCTGCGGCCGGCTTCGGGACGGCCACTGGTGCAGGTGCGGCCACCGGCGCCGGGGTCACGGCGACAGCCGGTTCCGCTGGCGTCGGGTTGGCGAGTGCCGACAGGCCGGTGACCGGCAGCTGCGAGAGCGAGGCAATACGGCGCGGCGCCAGCGGTGGCGGCGCGATCAGCAGGTCGAGGCTCAGCGGCGCGACCGGTGTCAGCGGAGCGATTGCCTGCTGACGCAGCGGGGAGGCGGCTGGAAGCACGACTGCTGCGGGGGCCAGCGCCCTCGGGGCCGGCAGTGCCGCTGGCGGGGGTGGTGCGAGCGTGGCGACCGATGCCACCGGCTTCTCGCGCAGGCAATCGATCACCAGCCGGTACGGGCTGTAGAGCGGATACACGCTGTAGCTGGAGACGCCGGCCGCTTCGAGCACCACCCGCGTCACGCTGTTTGGATGGCGACCGATGCGAATCTGCCGCACGACGTCCGTGTCGGCATCGAAGCGGAGCGTCTGGTCGATTAGCGCCGCGTTGGCGCGCGTCGACGGCAGATCGATGAAGACGCGGTTCGGGTTGTCGAGCCGCTCATCATGGAACGAGATTTCGGCGTCGAGTTCGATGACCACGCGCACGACGTCCTTGAGTACAGCGCGCCGAATCGCCTTCACGGTCACCAGCGGCGTAGCCGGAGCCGGCGGCGTGGCGACCGATGAGTGCGGAGCGGTGGCGGCTTCCGGCACCGGTGACGTGCGCGTGGCGGGGTGTGCGGTCAGCCACGCGACCGGCTCCGGCGTCTGGGTGGCGAACTTGCTGGTCGGGTATTCGGACGTGAGCACCTGGAAGAGGCGAAGCGCTACCGTGCGTTCACGCAACTCGCCGAAGCGGTCGAACGCCTCGCGCGCGAGCGTTGCCGCCCGCCACAGCGCATCGTCGCAGAAGCCGCTGGTCGGATGCTGCCGGACCACCTGTTCGTAGTCGGCCACCACCGTGCGCACCGCCTTCAGCATCGTCGGCTCGGATGAGGGGTCGGCGAGTGCCTTGCGCACGGCGAGTTCCTTGGCGCCCGCATTGGCGAAGAGGGCGTCGGCGGCGCGCACCGGCACTGGCGCGCTCTGCGCGCGGACGGCAACACCAGCCACACTGGCAAGCAGCGTGACAACGGCCGTCAGCGTGCGAAGGCGTGCGACCCCTGTCATCGCAGTTGCGCGTCCACCTCGTCGAAGTACGACTTGTCCACCAACACCTCGCGGGGTTTGCCGCCGGCTGAGGGGGAGACGAGCCCTTCCGCCTCCATCATGTCCACCAGCCTGGCTGCGCGGCTGAAACCGATGCGAAGCCGCCGCTGCAGGTAGGAGATGGAGGCCTGGCCGCTCGACACGATGATGCGGGCAGCCTCGTCGTAGAGGTCGTCCTTCTCCATGTCGATGCCGCTGACGGACTCGGACTTCTCCTCGGCGGTGATCGTCTCGTCGTAGTTCGGCTTGCCCTGCTTGCGCAGGAAGCTCGCGAGGCGGGCGCTTTCCTGCTCCGAGATGTACGGGCCATGCAGACGGATGGAACGCGACGAGGCCGGCGGCAGGAACAGCATGTCGCCGCGGCCGAGCAGTTGTTCGGCGCCGTTGGCATCGAGGATGGTGCGTGAGTCGATCTTCGAGGCGACGCGGAACGAGATGCGCGACGGCATGTTGGCCTTGATGAGCCCCGTGATGACATCAACCGACGGCCGCTGCGTCGCGAGAATCAGGTGGATGCCGACCGCCCGTGCCATCTGCGCGAGGCGGCAGATCGACTGTTCCACTTCGTTGCCGGCCACCATCATCAGGTCGGCCAGTTCGTCGATGAGCACGATGATCATCGGCAGCGGCTTCGGATATTCGCCGCCTTCCTTCGGCGTGCGCTTCTCGGCGATCGCCTGGCGGATGTTGCGGTTGTACTGCTCGAGGTTGCGGACGCCTTCGGCGGCGAGCGTCTTGTAGCGCTCTTCCATCTCGCGCACCGCCCAGCGGAGCGCGTTCGCCGCCTGCTTCGGGTCAACCACGACCGGCGTCAGCAGGTGGGGAATGTCTTCGTACATCCCGAGTTCGAGCCGCTTCGGGTCCACCATGATCAGCCGGACATCGTCTGGCGTGGCGCGGTAGAGGATGCTGGTGAGCATCGAGTTGATGCCGACCGACTTGCCTGTGCCGGTGGAGCCGGCGATGAGCAGGTGGGGCATGGCGGCGAGGTCGGCGATGTAGGGGTCGCCGTGGATGGTCTTGCCGAGCGCGATCGGCAGCTTCGCTGTCGTGTTCTCGTAGGCTTCCGATTCGAGCAGGTCGCGCAGGGAGATCTGCGCGCGCTGGCTGTTCGGAATCTGGATGCCGACGGTCGACTTGCCGGGGATGCGATCAATCAGCACCGACTCGGCCTTCATGGCGAGGCAGAGGTCGTCGGCCAAGCCGGTGATCTTCGAGTACTTCACGCCGGCTTCGGGCTTGAACTCGTAGGTGGTGACCACCGGGCCAGGGTGAATCTGGGTGACCGAGCCTTCGACCGAGAACTCGCGGCACTTCTCCTCGAGCAGGCGGGCGCTCGCCATCAGCTCGCGCTCGTCGATCTTGCGCTCCGTCTTCGGTGCGTCGAGCAGCGCCATGGGCGGCAGCATGTAGTCGCCGACGCGGCGCTCGGCGGGCGCCTTGGTCGTGGACTCGGCGTCGGTGAGTGGCAGCGGCGGCGCCGGGATGACGGGGCGTGGCCGCGGTTGCGGCACGACCGCCTTCGGCGCGGTGGCTGGCCCCGCCGCGGTCACTGCAGCTGGCTCGGCCGCGTCCGCGGTGCGGCGCCGATTGGCCTTGGCGCCGGCCTCGGACATTTCCTTCACGGCCGCGGCATCAGCGCCGGCCTTCCTGGTGTGCTTGGCGATGACGTCGCGCCGCTGCTGCTCGCGCTGACGCTCGGCGTTCCACTCGCGCAGGCCGGTGAACAGCTTCGTGCTGCCGTCGCCGGCCGCGCCGAAGATGGCGGCGAATGCGCGCCCGAAGGAGAACTGCGTCGAGACGATCACCGAGATGAAGATGAGAGCGAGCAGAATGATCATCGACCCGGTGGCGCCGAGGTTCGAGGTCATCTGCTGGGACAGCCAGCGGCCCATGTAGCCGCCGCCGGTGTTCGACGCCATGCCCGGCTCACCCGTGAGGGCGAAGATCATGCTGAGCGAGGTGCCGACGCACATGAACAGCAGGGTCGAGCCGAAGACCTTCGTGCCGACCGCGTCGACCGCACGACACCAGAAGTAGTTCCATCCGACCACGATCAGGGCCACCGGCACGACGAAGGCGGTGTAGCCAACAAGCTGGAACGACAGCTCGGCCAGGAAAGCGCCCACACGACCAGCGAAGTTCGCGGTATCGCCGACCACGCCGACCTTCATGTACCACACCGGGTCCGACGGGTCGAAACTCGCCAGGGCGACGATCCAGAAGAGCGCGGCGGCGAAGAGCGCAACGCCGACGAACTCGCTGACCCGGCGAGAAATGGTGGATCCCTTCACAGTCTCAAATCTCCATGATGACCGGCAGCACGAACGGCCTCCGGCCCGAGCGCTTGCGGAAGAACCGGCGCAGTTCCACGCGCAGTTTCTCCTTGATGATCCCCGGGTCGGTCCGCTCTTCCAGGCTGGCGTTGGCGATGACCTCGGCCAGCACGCGGGCGCCGTCGGCGAGCAGTTCGTCGCTGTTCTCCATCACGAAGCCGCGCGTGATGATGTCCGGCACGCCTTCGAGCATCCCGGTCTGCTTGTTGATGGCCACCACCGGCACCACCAGGCCGTCCTCGGCCAGGTGCCGGCGATCGCGCAGTACCTCGTCGCCGATCTCGCCGGTCAGCGTGCCGTCGATCAGCACGCGGCCGACCGGGGCCTTGCCCGCGACGCGCGCACCGCCCTCGTCGACCACGACGATGTCGCCGTTTTCGATAAGCAGGATCTCCGGCTTCGGATCGCGTCCGGCAAACACCCGCTTCGCCACCCGCGCGTGGAGGGACAGCTGGCGAAACTCCCCATGCACGGGAATGAAGTACCGCGGCTTCACGAGCGACAGGACGAGTTTGAGCTCCTCTTCACTGCCGTGCCCCGACACGTGAACGTGCTTCGTGCCCTCGTGAATGACCGTGGTTCCACGCCGTGCGAGATGATTCATCACGCGGCCGATGGACTTTTCATTACCCGGAATGGCGCGCGCGGAGATGACGACGGTGTCATCCTCCGTCAGCTTGACGTAGCGGTGGTCGTCTACCGCGATGCGCGACAGCGCCGACATCGGTTCGCCCTGCGACCCCGTGGTGAGGCAGAGGACGTCCTGCTGCGGGAAGTTGCCGATCTCCGAATCGCGAATCTGCATGCCGGCCGGAATCCGCAGGTAGCCGAGGCGCTGCGCGATCTCGGAGTTCTGGTTCATGCCGCGACCGACGAAGGCCACCTTGCGCTCGAACTGCGCGGCAAGGTCGACGACGATCTGCATGCGGTAGATGCTCGACGAGAATGCCGAGACAATCAGCCGTCCGCTGGCACTGGTGAAGATCTCCTCGAACGCCTCGATGACGTCCGTCTCCGACCCGGTGAAGCCGCGGCGATCGACGTTGGTGCTGTCTGCCATGAGCAGCAGCACGCCTTGCGTGCCGAGTTCTCCGAACCGGTGCAGATCGAAGTGCTCGCCGTCGATCGGCGTCTGGTCGATCTTGAAGTCGCCGGTGTGCAGAATGACGCCGAGCGGGGTGTGAATCGCCAGCGCGACGCAGTCCGGCATGCTGTGCGTCACACGGATGAACTCGATCTCGAACGGTCCGACCGTCACGCGCTGGCGCGGCCGCACCGCTTCGGTCGGCGTGTCCTCCAGCCCGTGTTCCTTCAGCTTCTGCTCGACCATCGCCAGGGTGAGCGGCGTCGCGATGATCGGGCCGGACAGGTAGGGCACCACGTGCGGCACACCGCCGATATGGTCCTCATGGCCGTGCGTCAGCACGAGCGCGGCGGCGCGCCCTTTCTGCTGCAGGTAGGTGAGGTCCGGAATGATCCGGTCGACACCCAGAAGTTCGGGGTCGGGGAACATGACACCGGCATCGATCACGATGGTGGTCTCACCCCAGGTGAGCGCCAGCATGTTCATGCCGAATTCGCCGAGACCGCCGAGCGGAACGATTTGGAGCATGCGTGATGACTTATGAATACACACCGCCGGCCGCATCGCCCCTGGCGGGACGCTGTCGATCGTCGGGAGCCGCCGGTGGGGCAGCTCGATCAGGCTGCTGGGTGCGCCTGAAACAAGAAGGCGGGTTGTGCCGACAAAATGCGTCGGGAGAACAAGATAGCTCGAAAACTATAGCATAGGAACGGCGGGTGGCTCGGCCGGATTTCGGTGCGCGATCGTGGTGATCGCATCGACCATCCGGCAGACCTCGATCCGGCTCAACGTTTCGGGCCGGCGGACCGGGTCGATGCCGGTTTCGGCCAGTACGAGCGCGGCGGTGGGCGTCGTCAGCGCACCGTACGCCAGCAGGGCGTTGTTCAGCGTTTTCCGGCGTCGCGAAAAGATGGCATTGGTGACCGAGGCCAGTACCTGTTCGTCCAGCACGGGCGGCTCGGCGTCGTGGAAACGCAGCCGGACGACGGTGGAGTGCACCTTCGGCGCTGGCCGGAAGGCGCCGGGCGGCAGGTTCAACAGTCGGCTGACCGATGCCCGATGCCCGATGAGCACGGCCAGCACGCCGTAGTCGCCGCTGCCTGGCGTGGCAAGCAGCCTGTCGGCCACCTCGCGCTGCAGCATGATTGTGGCATCGGCCAGTGGCAGGCCAAGCCGGGCCAGCTCGATGAGCCGGAACATGATCGGCGATGCCACGTTGTAGGGCAGGTTGCCGGCGACGCGGAAGGAAGTGGCCTCCGGTGCCGACGCGCGCAGCGCGTCGCGCAACTGGTCGAACGGCAGTCGCAGGAAGTCGCCTTCGAGGATGGTGACGCGCGGCAACTGTTCGTTGCGCAGCGCCGCCGCGAGATCGCGGTCGATTTCGCACGCCACCAGCGAACTGGCGGCTTCCGCGAGGGGTCGCGTCAACGCGCCGGGGCCCGGCCCGATCTCGAGAAAGGCGTCGGTTGGCTGCGGCGCGATGGCGGCCACCACCTTGCGCGCCCAGACGTCTTCGAGGAAGTTCTGTCCGAAGCGTTTGCGGGCGAGCGGCCGGGCGCGGTCGCCGCGCTCACTCGGCGCGCGCATCGCCCCGCCAGTACTCGTTCTCGATGTGTTCGATCTCTTCCTCGCTCAGGCCGAAGTAGTGCCCGATTTCGTGGATGAGCGTCTCGCCAATCGAGGCGATGAGGTCGTCCTCGTCTTCAGCCTCGCGTTCGTGCGGACCCTGAAAGAGCAGGATGCGGTCGGGCAGGGCGTTGCCCTGCGCCCACTGCCGTTCCGTGAGCGGCACGCCGGTGTAGAGCCCGAACAGCGTGTCGTCCGGACCCGCCTCCAGTTCATCCAGAATCTCCTCGTCGGGTTCGTCTTCGATGACGATGGCGAGGTTCTGCATGGCGTCGCGGAAGCGCGCCGGGATGGTCTGGAGCGCGGCGGCGACGTGCTGTTCGAATTCGAGACGTGTCACTTCGATGTCTTTCCAGGATTCACGATCCGAGCCGCGGCGCCCTTCAGTGCGGCTGTCTTCGTGGCCTTCGTGAGGGTTCTTGTCGTGGCCTGTGTGAGTCCTGGCTTGCGCCCAGCGCCACGTGCGCCGCGCGCATCGGTGGCGTCGCCGGTGCGCGCGTAATCGCAGTACTCGAACACCAGGCAGGTGGGGCAGCGTGGCTTCGGCTTGCACACGCGTCGGCCGTGGAGGATGAGGCAGTCTGACGCGCGCGTCCAGCGCGCCTTCGGCAGCAGCGCGCACAGCTGCGCTTCCACCCTCTCGGCGTCTTCACCTTCGACCAGCCCGATGCGGTTGGCCACGCGCAGCACGTGGCGGTCGACCGGCAAACCAGGCACGCCGAGCGCGTGCCCGAGCACCACGTTGGCCGTCTTGCGGCCGACGCCAGGCAACTGGACGAGCGCGTCCAGGTCGGCCGGTACCTCGCCGCCGTGCTGCCGCATCAGCGCCGTGGCCATGCCGATGAGCGCTTTCGACTTGGCGCGGAAGAACCCGGTCGAGTGAATCTGTGGCTCGAGTTCCTCGGCGGTCGCGGTCGCCAGGGCAGCGGGTGAGGGATAGCTGGCAAACAGCGCCGGCGTCACCATGTTCACGCGCTGATCGGTGGACTGCGCGGAGAGGATGGTGGCGGTCAGCAGCTCGTACGCGTTCCTGAAGTGCAACTCGGTGTCGGCACCAGGATGCTGCTCGTCGAGGGCATCGAAGATGGCCGCGGCTACGGTGGGTGATTTCATGGATGCGAGGTGGGCTGACCGAGCCTCAGTGAATTGGTCCGCTTTTGTTCCAGCCGACGTTGTTGTACGACTCCGAGTACACCCGCATGTGTTCCTGAAGTGCGTTGATCAGGTTCGGAATGAACTGGACCGGCACGACGATCGTGGCGCGCACCGGCGCGCGCACGACATGCTCCGACTCGGCGTTGCGGATTTCCTTTTCGGACAGCGGCATCACCTCGCAGAAGGTGAGCGTGAAGTCGAACGGGGTGTGTGCGATCGAACAGAAGTTCGAGTAGGTGCGCGGCTTGTCGTTCGGCTCATCCGCCGGGACGATCGTGAAGTTGATCTGCTTGGGCGTGTCGGACATGGTGGTCCGATCCTAGCGGAACCCTAGTATTTGCGCATCACGCCGACCACCACGCCCTGCACCTGCACCTGATCCGCCTCGGCGAAGATCGGCTGCATCGTGGGATTGGCCGGCTGCAGACGGATGCGGCCGTTGTCGCGATAGAACTTCTTGAGGGTGACGTCAGTGCCGCGCAGCAACGCAATCACCATCTCGCCGTTCTCGGCGGTCTTGCGATCTTCGACGACGACGAAGTCGCCGTCCTTGATCTGCTCGTCGATCATCGAGTCGCCACGCACGCGCAGCACGTAGGTGTCGCGCTTGCCGACAAAGTCTTCCGGGACGGCAATGGTTTCGTTCGAGGCGACGGCTTCGATGGGGATGCCGGCCGCGACATAGCCCAGCAGCGGCAGCTCGACGGCCCGGCCACCGGTGCGCGCCTGCACCATTTCCACCGACCGGCTGCGGTTCCATGCTCGCTTGATGAAGCCCTTCTCCTGCAGGTTGGTGAGATGCTTGTGCACCGTGGCAAGCGAAGAAAGGCCGAAGCGGCGTCCGATCTCCTCCAGGCTCGGCGCGTAGCCGTGCTGCTGGATGAATTCATTCAGATAATCGAGGATTTCTCGCTGGCGTTTCGTGAGTGGCAGCATGCGGGGCGCCTCCTGAGCTGCCCGAACTATACGCAAAGCAAAAGCGAAGATCAAGGCGTGATCCGCTCTTTCTTCGCCTGAGGCGCCTATCGCCTATTGCCTATCGCCCCGTCAGCAAGTAGATCCGCAAGTTGCCGTCGGTCTGCCAGAGGTGCAGCTCGGGCACGGTGGGCAGCGCCTCGAGCTGAGCCGGGCGCATGTTCCGGCCATCGACCAGGACGTGGGTGACGCCGACGGCGCGCAGGTAGTCGATCGACGCCTGGTCGGGGAACGACGCGAGCCGCGTCACGTGTGCGTAGTAGCTGGCCGGCTTGAAGCCCGAGTAGCCGTTCAGCATCGGGTGAAAGGTCTGCGTCGCGGCGCTCGCCAGCATGAACGGCGCGTTCATGTGGAAGCGCGACGAGTCGTAGAACGGGAAGAAGACCAGCACCGCCTGCGATGGCAGCTGCTTCAGCGCGTCGTAGATGGCCGGAGTGCCGTGGTACTCGCTATAGCCCATCGGCGCGCGCATCGCTTCGCCGTTCACCAGCAGCACGCACGCCAGGCACACCGGCATCGCCACACGCGGCTGCAGACGCCGCTGTAGTGCCGCAATGCCATAGCCGGACAGCATGCCGACGGCAATCAACGTGAACTGCCCGAAGCGGACCGCACCGCGAATGCCGGTGAGCAACGGGTAGACGCGATACAGCACCCGATATGGCGGAAACGCCGGACCGAATGACAGCGCGAACGACACCACGGCAATCGCCACCAGCATGCGCGTCCGCGTGTCGCGCACACCGAACGACGCGAGGCCGATGCCGGCCAGCACCAACGCCACGAAGCCGGGGAACAGCGCGTCGCCCTGGAAGTACGGCTTGCTCCACTGCAGGAGATCGAAGTGAATCCGTCCGGCGGCCGCGAAGTAGTCGGTCAGCTCGGCGGAGAAGCGCTGCGTTTCCTCGAGCGAACGCCCGAGCCCCACCGCCGCGCTCGCATGGTAGTAGGGCAGCAGGAACGGCGTCAGCAGCAGCACCGCCAGTCCGGCAGCCAGCAGCAGGTAGCCAGCCGCCGCCTTGACGCGCGTGCCGATCCAGTCTGCCGGACGCACCGCCGCGGCCGCGGCCAGCGAGAGGCTGCCGAACACCATCACGTAGGTGCCGGTGAGCGAGTGCAGCACGAACCAGCCAGCCAGCGACAGCGCATGCCGCAGGCGCGGCTGCGCCAGCAGCCGATCGAGGGCCAGCAGCGCCAGCGGGAAGAACTCGACGTGCAGATCCTGGATCTGCGGCAGCCGCGTCAGCGAGAACGCGTTGAACGCCACCAGCGAGCCGCTGCCAATGCCGGCCATCCACGACCCGGTCCAGCGACGCACAACCAGGCACGCGGTCCAGCCAGTCAGCGCGAAGCCGGCCATCAGCACGAGGTTGTGCACAAGCACGGGGCTCGTGCCTGCCCAGAGAAGCGGTGCACCGAGCATCCCTTGCACGAAGAGATGATCGGAGTAGGCGAGCGCGCCCGGTTCCGGATAGAAGATGTTGGCGTCGAAGAGGTGCAGCGGGTTGGTGGCAACGGCGTGCGCCACCCACGCCATGATCCACTCGTGCAGCACGAAGTCGCCGTTGTCGTTGCGCGACAGCGTGCCCGGCGCCGACGCCAGTGGCCACAGGTGCACCACCGCCAGGCCGATGAACAGCAGCAGCGCGCCGGCAACGGCCCGCGCCGGCAGCCGGTCGTCCGCGGTGTCAGGGCGTAGACGTTGGAAGCGGTGCATGGAAAGCCACGTCGCGTCGTGCGTAGAGCGTGAAGTTCGGGCCGGGCCGCGTCACGTACTCCAACCCGGAGAACGGCACGTAGAACATATCCTGCCGGTCGTAGACCAGCGGTGCCTTCAGCGACAGCGCCTTGAAGCTGTTCACCAGGACGTAGTCGCCTTTCAGCAACTCCGTCACCTGGTCCTGCGTCGCGCTGGGCAGCGGCGAGTCCTGCACCACGATCCAGTCGGGCTGGCCCTCCGCTGGACGGCCGTTCACGTTGAAGCGGTTCCTGCCGCCGTCCCAGACCCACTCGACATAGCCGAGCCGTCGGTTGAACTGCGCCAGGCCGTACCGCGACCCGCTCTGCAGCACCGAGCTGCCGGGCCGAACGTGCTGTTCAAACCATTCCGCTACGACGACCCGGTTGTCCGTGCGGCTGATGATGCGGTCGAAGCGCCAGAGGTTGATCGCCGACGGCCCGATGACGATGATGCCCAAGATCGCCAGCGCGCCCGCGCACACCAGCCGCTGCTGCCGCGCCGCGCTCGCACGCGAATCGAGCCACAGCGCCGCCTGCCAGACGGCGTAGGCCGCGGTCAGGCACAGGAACGGCACGATCGGAATGGTGTAGCGGAAGAAGAGGTTCCGCAGTCCGCCGGCCACCGAGTAATACGCCACCGGGAATGCCAGCAGCAACACGGCCACGCCCGGAGTCCGCACCGCCAGCAGCACCCCGCCGCCCAACCCCGCCACCAGCAGCGGCAGGCCGAGCCCGTAGCGCATCGAGTTCACGAGATGGTGAATCCAGCCGTTGTCCAGGTTCAGGCGCGGATCGCCGCCGGTCATCGAGCTTTGCAGCTCCTTCATGGCGCTCGCGAAGTTCTGATAGTCGAGGACGACGAACGGAATGCCGACCCCGAACGCCAGCAGGTAGGGGATGCCGTAAGTGAAGAGTCGCGGATCGCGCGCGGCCTTCAGACGCTCCTTGGCCAGCATCACGTGCAGTCCGTAGCTGCCGACGATGGGCGCCAGCAACAGCACGGCGTTGTACTTGGTGGCCGCGCCGAGGCCGCCCAGCAGACCGGCCACCACGAACTGCGCCTGGCTGCCAGTGCGATGCGCGTCGATCAGGACGCCGACCGACGCCACGATGAAGAAGGTGAGCGCCGTGTCGGTGGTGCCGAAGTGCGAGTCGCGCGCGTGGATGAATGCCAGCGCCATGAAGAGCGCGGCAAGCAACGCGGCGGTGTCGCCCCACAGCCGGCGGCCGATGCGGAACACCAGCAGCACGGTGGCGGTGCCGAAGGTGGCGGCCAGGGCGCGCGAGATGAGGAAGAAGGGCGCCCAGTCCGTCGGCCAGCTCGCCACCATGTCGGCCAGCGAGTGGAACGCGCCGGTGGCGGCGCCCCAGACGAAGTAACCCAGGTAGAGCACGGACAGCGTGCTGATGTAGAGCCACGGATAATCGTAGAACCGCGGCATCTTCCCCGACAGCATCGTCCGCGCCGCCTCGATGATGTGGGTTTCGTCCGGGCGCGCCTGCGTATGCGGCAGGCCGAAGCCCAGTCCCCAGAAGCGCAGGACGGCCGCGACGATGACGATGACGCCGAGTGCGAGAAGAACCCCGCGGTGGCGAGCGCGGTCGGTCATGCCGTCTGGGGCACGCGGGGGGGACGAAATTGCATGGAAGGCCAGCGAATCTTAGCACTCGCCCGACGACCGATTCCAGCTACGATTCCTCGTCGTGCGCCTGCCGATCACCATCGCCCCCGCCGCCTCCAGACCGTTCGACGTCGTCACGGTCGGCCTGAACAGCATCGACCTCGTCGCCCGTGTCGCGCACTATCCGGCCAGCAACGCGAAGCAGCGGCTCGAATCGTATTCGCAGCGGCCAGGCGGACAGATGGCCACCGCCGCGGCGGTGTGTGCGCGGCTTGGGCTGCGGGCGCGCTACATCGGTGCGTTCGGCAGCGACGACCTGGCGGTGATGGGGCGCGAGTCGCTCACCGCCGAAGGGGTGGACGTCTCAGCGGCGTGGGACGTGCCCGGTGCCACCAGCCAGTTCGCCGTCATCATCGTCGATGCCAGCACCGGTGAGCGGACGGTGCTCTGGAACCGGCATCCCGGCCTGACCATGCGCGCCGAGCAGATCGACCCGGCGGACGTGACGTCGGGCCGCTTGCTGCTGGTCGATTGCCACGAGACGTCGGCGGCCACGAAGGCCGCGCGCGTCGCAAGGGCGGCGGGCATTCCGACCGTGGTCGACGTGGAGAAGGTGCGGGAGGGCATCCATGACCTGCTGGTGCTCATCGACTGCATCATCGCGGCGGAGGCCTTCCCGGAGGCGCTCACCGGGTTCGGCGATCCGGGGCGGGCGCTCGCGGCCATCGCGGCCGAGTATCGGGCGCCGATCGTCGCCGTCACGCTTGGCGAGGAGGGCAGCCTCGCCCTGTGCGGTGGGCGCGAGATCCGGACCCCGGCGTTTCGCGTGGCGTGTGTCGACTCGACCGGCGCCGGCGACGCCTTCCATGGCGGCTTCGTCGCCGCCTGCCTGCGCAACCCCGACGCTGAGGTCGAAGACGTGCTGGCGTACGCGAACGCCGTCGCGGCGCTGAACTGCCGCGCACTGGGCGCCCGGGGCGGCTTGCCAACGTCGGCGGAGGTGGACGCGATGCTGATGTCCGGTCCCCGGTCGTAATGCTAGATTCATAGGCACGTGACCGACCAGCCGCCACCCATCGAAGACCTGCTCGCTCGGCTCGACCGCGAGCGTATCGCCGCCGATCGTCTCTATAACGACGCGCTCACCGCTCTCGACCAGGCGCTGCAGACCGTGCCGTCGCTGCCGCAGGCGCCGCCGCCCTACGACGCGTCGCGGCTGCCCGATGTGAACGCCACCTGGCAGACGCTGCCGCACGGCACGCTCACCTTCGACTCGTCGTGGAAGGGGCGGCTCGGCCGGTTCATCTGGCGGCTCGTCGGGCCGGCACTCGAATCGCAGCAGCAATTCAACAGTGCGGTGGCCGATCACCTGAACCGCAACGTCGCCGTGCACGAGCAGACGACAGCGGCGCTGGCGGCGCTTGTCGGCACCGCGCGCGACCAGTTGCAGGCGCTGGTGCGTTTCGAATCGCTGCTGATTCAGTACCTGCAGACGATTACCGTCTACGTGGACAGCAAGGACCGCAGCCTCAACGGCGCCGAGATCCGCCAGCGGCTGGCGCTCACCGAGCAGCGGCTGCTGGCGCTGAAGCGCGACCTGGAGAAGGTGACCGCAAAGCCAGCGGTGCTGTCCGAGTCGAGTGCGGCCGAGCCCAGCGTGGCGAGCCCATCGCCCATCGCCCATCGCCCATCGCCCGGCGCAGCTTTTACCGGCACCGTCGACTCGCTCACCTACGTGGCATTCGAGGACGAGTTCCGCGGCACGAAGGAAGACATTCGCACGCGGGTCGAGGACTACGTCCCGATCTTCGCCGGGGCCTCGAACGTGCTCGATGTCGGCTGCGGACGGGGCGAACTGCTCGATGCACTCCGCGAGAGCGGCGTCACCTCGCTGCGCGGTGTGGACGTCAGCCCGGCCATGGTGGACATGTGCCGCGCCCGAGGGTTCGACGTCGAACTCGGCGATGCGCTGGGTTACGTCTCCGCGCAGCCGGACGGCAGCCTGGGCGGACTGGTGGCGATTCAGGTGGTGGAACACTTCACGCCCGCCTACCTGACCCGTTTTCTCGAGGCCGCCTATCACGCCCTGACGCCCGGCGCGCCGATCGTGCTGGAGACGATCAACCCGAACTGCTGGATGGCCTTCTTCGAAACCTATATCCGCGACCTGACGCACCAGCAGCCACTGCATCCCGATACGCTGCGGCACCTGGTGCAGGCCAGCGGCTTCTCCAATGTCGACGTGCAGTTCCGGGCACCGGTGTCCGAGGACGACCGTCTGGCTCGGGTCGAACTGCCGTCCGAGTTCTTCGCGCCCGGCGTGGCGCCGGTCGTCGACGCGCTCAACGACCACGCCAGCAAGCTGAATCGGCGCCTCTTCTCGTCGATGGATTACGTCGTCATCGGCCGCCGTTAAACCTTCGCGCGCCCGGCCGGTCTAACCGGACTGACGGGCATGGCCACTCCACTGACGGTGACGCTCAACGGTCGAGCAGATGCGGGCTGGAACGTGACGGTTGTCAGGCAGGAAACCGCCGAGGTGCCGGATCCGGCGCTGCAGTCGCTGGCCGAACCCGACCTGATCGCCGCCGTGCTTGACGGCCGCTCCGGTGCCTTCGACTTCATCGTCGAACGCCATCGCCGGCCGGTCTACCAGATTTGCTACCGCTTCATGGGCAACCACGAAGACGCCAGCGACCTGAGCCAGGACGTCTTCCTGCGCGCCTATCGTGGCCTGAAGAATTTCAAGGGGAACGCGGCGCTCGGCACCTGGCTGCACCGCATCGCCGTGAACACCTGCCTGAACCGCGTGGCAATAAAGACACCGAAGAGCGAGCCGCTGGACGAGACGCAGCACATCGACACCACCAGCGAGACGCCGACTGAGCGGATGCTGCGCGACGAGCGCGCCGTGCGCGTGCGGGCCGCTGTGGCGAAGTTGCCCGCCAAGCAGCGGGCGGCGCTCATCCTCCGAACCTATCAGGAGAAGTCGCACCAGGAGATCGCCGACACCCTCGGTACGTCGGTCGGTGCGGCGAAGGCGAACGTCTTCCACGCGCTGCAGAACCTGAAGAAGCTGCTGGGGAAGCTATAGCCATGACGCATCTGTCTCCCGATACCCTGGTGGATCTGCTCGGCGGCGCACTTGCCGAGACGGCTGTGCCGCACCTGGTGTTGTGCGAAAGCTGCCGGCAGCAACTGGCCGAACTGCGTGTCACCTGGCAGGCCGCTGCCGACGTCGAGGTGCCAGAACCGTCACCGCTGTTCTGGGACCACTTGTCGGCTCGCGTGCACGACGCGGTAGCAGCCGAGGCGCAGCCGCGCGCGCCGTGGTGGCGCGTCGACTGGTCGTGGACGTCGGTCGGCCTCGCCGGGGCAGCGGTGGCCGCGCTGGCGCTGGTAGCGTTTCTCAATGTGCCGCGCCTGAGTACTCCGGCGGTGGGCACTGCGGAGCCGACCGGTGTCGGCACCATCGCGGCGCTCGCGGCCACCGAGCCGTTGGCGCCACTGCCAGATGACGAGTCGATGCTGTTCGTCGCCGACCTGGCGAGCCATCTCGACTGGGATGGTGTGGCCGAACTCGGTCTGACCACCGAGAGGTTGGCCGACCGCGCCGCCTCGGAGTTGACAGCCGACGAGCGGATCGAACTGCAGCGCCTGTTGCGCGAGGCACTCAATCAGTCGTAGCCGCGCACCTTCCGCCTTCGCAATGCTTCGGCGGACTCGCCGTAGCCTTGGCGGAGGCGGTCAGGTGCGCTCCATGGATAGACCGATGACCAAGATGATTCGAATCGCCACCGCCGCCGTGTTCGGCCTGGCCCTGCTGACCGCCAGCGCGGCGTCGGCACAGGGCCGGCTTCCGCGCCGCAATGGTCCACTGGCGCAGGCCGACGGCGTCTCCCCAGGGGAGATTCAGCGGTTGTTCGACGCCTACGTCGTGATGCAGGCGCAGCAGGAACTGCAGTTGACCGACGAACAGTACCCGAAGTTCGTCAGTCGGGTGAAGGCGCTGCAGGCGGCGCGGCAGAAGGGGCTGGTGGAGCACGGACGCATCATCCAGGAACTTCGCCGTCTCGACGGCGCGCCGTCGCTCGATGAACGCGCCGTCCGCGACCAGATGAAGGCGCTGGCCGACGTCGACGCGCGCGTGGTCACCGAGGTCCGCGACGCGATGGCCGGCATCGACGACGTCCTCGACGTGCGCCAGCGTCTGCGCTTCCGGGTGTTCGAGGAGCAGATGGAACGTCGCAAGTTCGATCTGCTGATGCGAGCACGCCAGGCGAACCGGGCCAGAAACCCGTAGCGGGAGGAAGTCAGATCAGAAGTCAGTGGTGGACCACCTTCGTGCCTTCGTGAGTGTGGTTCTTGAGTGGTACACTCCGGAGTCGGTGCCTCAGCCCGTGAACGAAGACCCGCTCGACACGTCGCTTCAGTTCCTGAAGGGCGTCGGCGAGAAGCGCGCGGCCGACCTGGCCCGGGTCGGTCTGCACACCGTCGAACACCTCCTGTTCCGCTTCCCCCTGCGCTACGAAGACCGCAGCCAGATGTTGCCCATCGCGTCGGTGCGTCCGGGGACGCGCGCCTCGCTCACCGGCCGGCTCGTGCACGCCGGGCTTCGCACCACGCGCCGTCGCGGTTTCATGATCTTCGAGGCCATCCTCAGCGACGACAGCGGCAGCATCATGCTGACGTGGATGAACCAGAAGTTCCTGGCCAACGTCCTCAAGGCCGGCCAGCACCTGGTGATCTACGGCCTGGCCGAGATGCGCGGGCACGGCGGCCTGCAGATCACCAACGCCGACTTCGAGATCCTCGATGACGAAGAGGGCGGCGAGACGCTGCACACCGGACGGATCGTGCCGATCTACGAGCGTGCCGGTGCCGTCACGCCCAAGCAGCAGCGAAAGCTGGTGCACGACGCGCTGCACCGGTTGTCGCCAGACATGCGCGACCCGCTGCCCGACGATGTGCGGCAGCGTCGCGGCTTCCCGACGCGCTACGCCGCGCTGCACGCCACGCACTTCCCACCCTCCGATGCCGTCCTCGAGACGCTCAACACCTTCGACACGCTGGCGCAGCGCCGGCTGAAGTTCGACGAAGCGTTCGAGTTCCAGCTGGGCATCGTGGCACGGCGTCGCCTGGCGCTGGAGGAACAGAAGGGCGGCACAATCGTGGTGACGCCGCAGATTCGCGAAACCGCGAAGCGGGTGCTGCCGTTCAAGCTGACGCCCGGACAGTTCAGCGCACTGAAGGAGATCGTCGACGACCTGCAGAAGCCGCACCCGATGAACCGGTTGCTGCAGGGTGATGTCGGCGCGGGCAAGACCATCGTGGCGCTGCTCGCCGCGGTGGTGGCGATGGAGAACGGCCTGCAGGTGGCGTTCATGGCGCCGACCGAGATTCTTGCGGTGCAGCACTTCGCCACCATCTCGAAGTTGCTGGCGACGTCGCGGTTCAGGGTGGCACTACTCACCGGCTCGACCACGGCGGCGATGCGCCGGCAGCACCTGGCCGAGATTCAGAACGGCGCCGTGAACCTCGTGGTCGGCACGCACGCGCTGGTGCAGGGCGACGTCACCTTTCATCGCCTCGGCTTTGTCGTCATCGACGAGCAGCACCGCTTCGGTGTGCTGCAGCGGGCGACGCTGCGCGAGAAGGGGCTGCACCCCGATGCGCTGGTGATGACCGCTACCCCGATTCCGCGCACCCTGGCGCTGGCCATGTTCGGCGATCTCGACTCGTCGTCCATTCGCGACCTGCCGCCGGGGCGTCTGCCGATCACGACGCGAATGATTCCGGACGCGCGGCGCGACGAGATGCACGAGTTCGTGCGCAGCGAACTGCAGGCCGGACGCCAGGCCTACGTGATCTACCCGCTGGTGGAGGAGTCCGAGAAGCTCGACGTGAAGGCTGCCACCGAGATGGCCGACACGCTGCAGCAGCAGGTGTTTCCCGAGTTCGTCGTCGGACTGCTGCACGGCAAGATGAAGAACGACGCGAAGGACCGCGTGATGCAGGCGTTCGCGTCGGGCCAGATCAACCTACTGGTGTCGACGACCGTGGTCGAGGTCGGCATCGACGTGCCGAACGCCACCGTGATGGTGGTCGAGCATGCAGAGCGGTTCGGTCTGTCGCAGATGCACCAGCTGCGCGGCCGCGTCGGGCGGGGTCGGCATCAGTCGCAGTGCCTGCTCGTCTACCAGACGCCGATGTCGGCCGAAGCGAAGGAGCGGCTGTCGGCGATGGTGGAGACGACCGACGGTTTCGCCATCGCCGAGCGCGACCTGCAACTGCGCGGCGCCGGCGACTTCTTCGGCACGCGTCAGGCCGGCATGCCGACGTTCCGGATGATCGATCTCAACCGCGACGGTGGGCTGATGGACGAGGCGCTGCAGGACGCCGAGCAGTCGTTCTCCATTGTGATCCGCACGCCGGCGGACATCGCCCAGCTCCTGCGGGCGTGGTCGGCGCGGTTCAGGCTGATGGAAGTGGGATAGGCGGGAAATGTAGCCGCGCACCTTCAGGTGCGCAAAATCAGATATGCGAGTCATAGCCGGCATGCACAAGGGGCGGACGCTGAAGACGCCCAGCTGGGACGGACTGCGGCCGACGTCGGACCGGCTGCGTGAAACCCTGTTCAATGTGCTGGCGCCGCGCGTGGCCGATGCGCGTGTGCTCGACATGTACGCGGGCACTGGCGCCCTGGGTATTGAGGCGCTCAGCCGGGGCGCCGCGCATGCCACGTTCGTCGAGAGCGACCGGCGGGCGCAGGCCCTGATTGCGGAGAACCTCGAGCGGTGCGGAATCTCCGGAGGCTATGCTATTATCCGCGCGTCTGCCAGCCGGGCCGCCGCGGACGTGCGGCGCGGCGCCTCGTTCGTGCCGTTCGACATCGTGTTGCTCGACCCGCCGTACGATCATCCGGCTGCAGAGGCTCTTGCCGGCGTCGATGCGCTTGTGGCGCTCGACGGTCTTGTTGTCTTCGAACACGCACAGCGGTCACCAGCTCCGGAATCCGTCGGCCGCCTGACGCGCACGCGCGACCTCGTGTCGGGCGACAGCGCCCTGGCCTTTTACGCATGCCAACCCTAGCCGTCTACCCCGGATCCTTCGACCCGCTCACCAATGGGCACGTCGACATCATCACGCGCGGCGCGCGCCTGTTCGACCGCATCATCATCGCCATCCTGATCAACGCGGACAAGACGCCGCTGTTCACCAAGGAAGAACGGGTGGAGATTGCGCGCGAGGTGTTCAGGCACGTGCCGAATGTCGAGGTCGACACGTTCGACGGCCTGCTCGTCGACTACGTCGAGAAGCGCAAGGCGCAGGTCATCGTGCGCGGGTTACGCGCAGTCTCCGACTTCGAGTTCGAGTTCCAGATGGCGCTGATGAACCAGCGGCTGAACGCCAAAATCGAGACGGTATTCATGATGCCGGCGGAGCAGTACACCTACACCAGTTCTCGCCTGATCAAGGAAGTCTTCAGGCTTGGCGGCCGGGTGCACGGCCTGGTGCCGGACATGGTGGAAGATCGCCTCCGCGCCAAGATCGCTGCACGCACCACGGCCTGATTCCACACCCGCGCATGACCGCACTGGCTCGACGGACGGCACGCATCGCGACGTCACCGACAATGAAGGTGACTGCGGCGGTCGATCGACTTCGTCGCGACGGCGTACAGGTGTGGGACTTCGGCGCAGGGGAACCCGACTTCCCGACGCCGTCGACGATCAGCCGGGCGGCGCACGCCGCCATCGACGCCGACTGCACGAAGTACACACCGGTCGGCGGCACGCTCGAGCTGAAGCGCGCCATCATCGCGCGCTACAAGGCCGACTACGGCGTCGACTACCGCGAGAACGAAGTCATCGCCTGCGCGGGCGGCAAGCAGGCGCTCTACAACACGGCGCTCACGTTGTTCGATGCCGGCGACGAGGTCATCACGCACGCGCCAGGCTGGCCGACGCTGACCGAGCAGGTGAAGCTGGCTGATGCGACGCCGGTGGTGGTGCGGACGCGGGCCGAGAACGGCTTCGCGCTGACAGCGCAGCTCTTCCTCGACGCGCTCACGCCGCGCACGAAGGGGATTGTGCTGAACTCACCATGCAACCCCACCGGTGCGCTGATCACGGAGGACGAACTCACGCGGCTCGCGAAGGAAACATCGCGTCGGGGCATCTGGCTGGTCATCGATCTCTGCTACGAGTACCTGATCTACGATCCGTCGCCGCACAACTTGCCTGCGGTCATCGAGCGGCACTGCAGGGATCTGGGTGTGCTCTGCGGCTCGGCCTCGAAAGCCTACGCGATGACCGGGTGGCGGTCGGGCTGGTCCCTCGGGCCGGCTGCGGCGATTGCCGCCCAGCACGCTCTGCAGAGCCACTCGACCTCGAACGTCTCGTCCATCACGCAGAAGGCGACGGTCGAGGCGCTCAATGGGTCGCAGGAGCCGGTGGCCAGGATGCTGGCCGAGTACCGCACGCGCCGCGACGCGTTGCACGACTGGTTGTCGGCCGACGCGCGAATCCGGATCGTGAAACCAGCTGGTGCGTTCTATCTGTTTCCCGACATGAGCGGCGTTCTTGCAAGCGCAGGATTCGAGTCGTCGCTGGCGTTTGCCGACGCGCTGTTGAACGAGGCCCAAGTCGCGGTGACGCCTGGCGAAGCGTTCGATGCACCCGGGTTCATCCGCCTGTCGTATGCGACGTCGATGGACACGCTGCGTGAAGGCAGCGCCCGGTTGCTCGAGTTCATCGCCTCACGGTCCGGCTAAGTCCGGACGGACCCTCGAACGAACGAGTTCCGTATAGTAGAAGTGCCTCGCCATCACTCCCATCGTCGCGTGCAGCTTCGTCGCCATCGGGCAGCATCCCTGCGCCCCCTCGTCGTCAACCTCTAACCATCGACTGCAACGTCATGCCTACATCTCAGAAGCGCCAGCCCAGTGGGCGCCCCCCAAACGGACCCTCCACGTCGGACAACGCCGGCAACCAGGCGGACCCCACCGCCGCCGCCACGCTTCCTGAACCGCCGCAGCCACAGACGCCGGCCGTGCCCCAGCAGAGAGCTGGCGGCGAGACGCTCCGGCTCACTGACATGAAGGATCTGAGCATCCAGAAGCTCACCCAGATTGCCAAGGACAAGAACGTCGTCGGCGCCACCGGCATGCGCAAGCAGGACTTGATCTTCAACATCCTGAAGGCGCAGACCGAGCAGAGCGGGTTCATCTTCTCCGAAGGTGTGCTCGAAGTGCTGCCCGACGGCTTCGGCTTCCTGCGCGCGCCCGACTACAACTACCTGCCGGGACCGGACGACATCTACGTGTCGCCGTCGCAGATTCGCCGTTTCGACCTGCAGACTGGCGACACTATCTCCGGCCAGATCCGGGCGCCGAAGGAAGGCGAGCGCTACTTCGCCCTCATCAAGGTAGAGGCGGTCAACTTCGAGGCCCCCGACCAGGCGCGCGAGAAGCTGTTCTTCGAGAACCTCACGCCGCTCTATCCGCAGGAACGTTTGAAGCTCGAGACGACGGGCGAGAACCTCGCGGGCCGCGTCATGGACCTGATGACGCCGATCGGCAAGGGCCAGCGCGGCCTCATCGTCGCGCCGCCGCGCACCGGCAAGACCATGCTGCTGCAAAGCATCGCGCAGTCGATCACGACCAACCATCCGGAGGTCTACCTCATCGTGCTGCTGATCGACGAGCGGCCCGAGGAAGTGACCGACATGCAGCGCTCAGTGCAGGGCGAAGTGATCTCATCGACGTTCGACGAGCCGGCACAGCGCCACGTGCAGGTGGCCGAAATGGTTATCGAGAAAGCGAAGCGTCTGGTCGAGCACAAGAAGGACGTGGTCATCCTGCTCGACTCGGTGACGCGCCTCGCACGCGCCTACAACACCGTGATTCCGCCGTCAGGCAAGGTGCTGTCTGGTGGTCTCGACAGCAACGCGCTGCAGAAGCCGAAGCGCTTCTTCGGTGCGGCCCGCAACATCGAAGAGGGTGGGTCGCTCACCATCATGGCGACGGCGCTGGTGGACACCGGGTCGCGCATGGACGACATCATCTTCGAAGAGTTCAAGGGCACCGGCAACATGGAAATCCACCTCGATCGCAAGCTGGTGGACAAGCGTGTGTTCCCGGCCATCGACATCCAGAAGAGCGGCACGCGCAAGGAGGAACTCCTCATCGCGCGCGAAGACCTGAACCGCATCTGGGTGCTGCGCAAGGTGCTCAACCCGCTCTCGGGTGTCGAAGCCATGGAACTACTGCTCGACAAGCTGGGGAAGACCCGGTCGAACCAGGACTTCCTCTCGGCCATGCAGAAGATGGGCTGACACCAGGTTCCGGCCGCGAAGGCCCGATGCACGCCGCACTTGCTGCGCGTGTGTTTATCCGGGTCTTCGCGGTCATCCATCTTTCGTGCAGGCCCGCCCGCCAGTCTTTCCGGTCGTGCTCGCCGGTTTCACGGCGTTCCTCGACCTCTACGCCACGCAGCCGCTACTGCCGCTGTTGATGCGCGTGTTCCACGCGTCGCACTTCGCGGTCAGCCTCACCATCACCGCCGCCACCCTTGCCGTGGCCATTGCCGCGCCGGTGGTGGGGCGCGTGGCCGACCTCGCCGGACGCAAGCGGGTGATTGTCGGGTCGGCGTTCATTCTCGCGGCAGCGACGGCGCTGTGCGCCACGGCCTCGAACCTGAACCAGTTCATTGCCTGGCGCTTCGTGCAGGGGCTGGTCACACCAGGCATCTTCGCCATCACCATCGCCTACATCCACGAAGAGTATCCGGCGTGGTACGCGGGGCGGGCATCGGCGGCCTACGTGTCGGGCACTGTCACCGGCGGCTTCTGCGGTCGGGCGATGGTGGGGTTGATGGCCTCGTCGGTTGGCTGGAAGACGGCGTTCGTCGTGCTGGCCGTAGTGAACGTGGTGGCGGCGCTGGCGATTGCGAAGTGGTTGCCGCGCGAACGGGTGAGTGTGGCGCATACGCGACCGACCGGCGGACACGGCCAGTCACTGATGCGGCTGCTGAAGAACGGACGGTTGTTCGCCACCAACGTCGTCGGCTTCTGCGTGCTGTTCTCGCAGGTGGCGGTGTTCACCTACGTGACGTTTCATCTCGAGGCTGCACCGTATCTACTCAGCACCGCGGCGCTTGGCTACCTGTTCATCGTCTACCTGTTTGGTGCGGCCGTCACGCCCCTTGCAGGACGATGGGTCGACCTGTATGGGCATCGCGCCGGGCTCTCTGTCGGCATGGCCGTGGGTTGTGTGGGCGCGCTGCTGACGCTGGCCGCGCCGTTGCCGCTCATTGTCGTCGGGCTGGCGCTGGTGGGGAGCGGCGTGTTCATTGCGCAGGCTACCGCAAGCAGTTACATCGGCGTCGTCACCGCTCAAGACCGCGGGCTGGCCGTGGGGCTGTACTCCACGGCGTATTACCTGGGCGGCACGCTCGGTGGTTCGCTGCCGTCGCTGTTCTGGGAGAGTGGTGGCTGGCTGGCGTGCGTGCTGCTGGTGATTGCCGTGCAACTGGCGACGCTGGCGGTTGCGCTGCGGTTCTGGCGACCCGGGCCCCAAGAGTTGAAGCCGTGGACTCCCTGAAGTTGTAGCTGCGGACCTTCAGGTCCGCCCTTGCGTCGTTGGCAGAAATCGCCCCCGTGCCCCGTCGTGGCATCGGCAGTATCCGCCGAGGGTTGTTTCACTTTCTAGCGAATGACGCCTGAATCTGCCTGGTGCGTTCGGGCATAGCTCTCGCATCTGCGCAGCCCCGTGTCGACTCCTGAACCGAAGTTGCTCGACCGTGTCCGCGCCGCCGTGCGGCTGCGTCACTACAGCCCGCGCACCGCGGAGGCGTATGTCTTCTGGGTGCGGCGGTTCGTGCTGTTTCACGGCAAGCGGCACCCGTCCACCATGGGTGCGCGTGAGGTGGCGGCGTTCCTGACCATGCTCGCGGTGGAGCGGGGGGTGTCGGCGTCGACGCAGAACCAGGCGTCGAGCGCGCTGCTCTTTCTCTACCGCGAGGTGCTGGGGGTTGACCCGGGGGAGGTGCCGGCGGTGGTGCAGGCACGCCGGCCCGAACGTGTGCCGGTGGTGATGAGCATTGGCGAGGTGCGCGCGGTCCTCGCGGCACTGACTGGCGTGCCGAGGCTGGTAGTCTCGCTGCTGTACGGAGCCGGACTGCGGCTGCAGGAGTGTCTGGAACTACGGGTGAAGGACCTCGACTTCGAGCGGGGCGAACTGACCGTGCGACGGGGGAAGGGGCAGAAGGACCGGCGGGTGATGTTGCCGCGTACCATCGAGGCTGAATTACGCGCACATCTTGCGTACGTCCGGCGGCAGCACGAGAGCGATCTCCGCCAGGGGGAGGGCCGTGCCGTGCTACCCGAGGCGCTGGCGCGCAAGTTTCCCAATGCTGCCACCGAGTGGAAGTGGCAATTTGTGTTTCCGGCCGGGCGTATCTGTCGCGATCCGAAGTGGGGGGCTCCGACCAGGTTTCATCTGCACGAAACCGTGGTGCAGCGGGCAGTGACCGTGGCGGTGCGCGCGGCCGGCGTCACCAAGCGGGCGAGTTGTCACACGTTCAGGCATTCGTTCGCCACGCACCTCCTCGAGTCGGGCTACGACATTCGTACTGTGCAGGAGCTGCTCGGGCATGCCGACGTGTCGACGACGATGATCTATACGCATGTGCTGAATCGGGGTGGGCGGGGGGTGAAGAGTCCGTTCGACAACCTCTGACGCATTAGGCGGCCGTCCGTTCGCAGCCTAATGCGGCGGCCGGCTCGGGCGTGCGGGTCTGAACGCCTGGCTGCGCAGCGACTTCCCGCGACCGCGGCCCTGCCGTCGGCGGCTTTAGGCAGCGGGGCGCCGCAGTCTAATCCGTCGGTTCGCAGCCTAACGCGTCAGGCGGTGGCTGCGGTTCTGGAACGGATCGTGTTCTGGCTGCGGGAGTTGTGCGCTACCATGACCGGCATTCGTGACGGATTAGGCAGCGCCGAACGGGGAGCGCGGTCTACTCCATTACTTGTTATACGGGCAGATGAAGGCCCGGATCGGTGTGGGAGGCACGTCCCGCTTGGGCGCGCTAGTGCATTGGCCGTGTGGCACGCTCGCGCCGCGGGTCCG
>JAYTXA010000033.1:0-136270 GCA_043743165.1 Acidobacteriota bacterium | reverse complement strand
GGCCGGAGCCCTTGCCGCCGAGCGTGTCCTTCATGGTGCGGTCGCCGTCAGCCTTGCCGTTCCCGAAGAAGTAGACGTACTTGCGAGCCTTCGTAGCAGTCTTCTTGACCGCTGTCTTCCGAGTGGCCGCAGCCTTCTTGGGGGCGGCGGACGCTTTCTTCCTAGCAGCTGTCTTTGCCATCAGCGACTCCGTCGAACGTCGTAACCGGAATAAGAAAAGTGTGATTGTAGTGCAGGGACTCAGGCCTGCTTCGAGTCTTCGGGCGCGATTTCTGAGATATCTCCGCCGGTCATCAGGATCGTATCCCGCAAGGTCGTGAGCAGCGCCAGGCGTGCGTCGCGCAGCGCCGGCTCCTCCGCCATCACCAGGACGTCGGCAAAGAACCGGTTGACCGGCGCGTGCAGGTGCGCGAGCTGTGTCATCGCATCGAGGAACTTCTCATCTTTCAGCGCCTGGTCGATGCGAGGCCAGCGCTGTTCCAACTCAGCAAGCAACGCTTGTTCCGCCGGCTCCCGGAGGGTCGCACGCAGCCCGGCGAAGTCCGTCGGCGTGGTCGGACCAGGGGTGAAATCTTTGGTGATGTTCTTCACGCGCTTGAACAGGACGGCCAGCCCTTCGAACCCTGCCGACTTGCGCGCCTGCGCCAGGGCGTGGATGCGGCGGAGCAAGTCGTACGGCCGCAGCGTTGACGGATCCGACGGCATTCCGGCCCGAATCTCGTCGTACTTGAAGCCACGGCGCTCGAGCAGGTGCGCTTCGCGCTCGCCGAAGAACTCGAAGACAAGTTGTCGCCACCCCTCACCCTGGGGCGTGAGCGCCCCGCGATAGCCCTCGAATGCCTGGTCGACGAGGTCGCGCACGGCTACCGCGCGGGCCACGCCGGTCGTAGCCTGCAGGTCAGTCAGCACCTTCGTCACCGCCTGCGCGGCGCGGCGCAAGCCGTAAGGATCGCGCGATCCCGTGGGTTTCTCCCCGGCGGCGAACAGGCCGACAATCGTGTCGACCTTGTCGGCGAGCGAGACCGCAGCCCAGGTGACCGCCGCCTGTCCGAGTTGCGCACGTGACGGCGCGGCGTCGGCGTCGACGCCAATCGGCAGGTAGTGGTAGTAGATGGCCTTCCACACGGCCTCGGGCTGCCCTTCCTCGCGGGCATAGATGCCGCCCATGGTGCCCTGGAGTTCCGTGAACTCGCGCACCATGTCGGTAGTGAGGTCGGCCTTGGCCAGGCGCGCGGCGCGTGCCGCATGGTCCGCCGTCTCTGCTGAGGCACCGAGTGCCTCAGCGGCAATCCACCGCGCCAGCCGCTCGATGCGGGTGGCCTTTTCGCCGTAGCTGCCAAGCTTCTTGTGGAACAGCAGCGTGCCAAGTCGTTCGAGCCGCGATTCCAGCGTCGTCTTGCGGTCGGCTTCCCAGAAGAAGCGCGCATCGCGCAATCGCGCCGACACCACACGTTCGGCGTTGCGGGCGATGGTGCGCTCGTTATCGGGTTCGGTGTTGATGACCGCGAGGAACGCGTTCTTCAACGTGCCGTCCTCGGCTTCCACCGGGAAGTAATGCTGATGATGAATCAGCGTGGTGGTGAGGACTTCCTCGGGCAGTTCGAGGAACTCCAGGCTGTAGGTGCCGGCCACCACCGACGGGTACTCGACCAGGTCGGGCACCTCGGCGAGCAGGCCCGACTCCTGCCGCACCATGCGGCTGACGCGCCCCTGCAGGCGCTGCGCCTTCGCATCGAGTTCGCGGGCAATCTTGTTGTGGCGTTCACTACGCTCGAGGATGACGAAGTTCTCGAGCAACCGGGACTTGTATTCGTCGAACGAGCGGACCTTGATGGCGCGCCCGGCGCGACCGCTGGTCGTGAGGAAGCGATGGCCGTAGGTGACGGCGCCCGACGGGACGTCCTGCACCGATCCGCTCTGGGCCCCAGGCGTGCGCCCGATCGAGAACGGGACCACGCGTCCACCGTAGGTGTAGAGCAGCCAGCGAATGGGACGGCCGAAGAGCAGTTCGCCCTTGCCGTCTTCGAGCATCGCGTCCCAGTGCATCAACTTGGGAAAGGTGAGGCTGCGCAGCGTGCCGCCAAGCACCGAGGGCAGCACGTCGACCGCCGTCTTGCCGCGCTGCTTCCTGCGGAACGCGAGGTAGGTGCCCTTCGGCGTGTCGATCCGTTCGAGCAGCGACACCTCGGTGCCGTTCTTGGTCGCGAAACCGACGGCTGCCGGCGTCGGTGTGCCGTCGTCCTTGAAGGCGGCGGAGACGGGCGGACCGTTCAGCACCTCTTCGAGGTCGGTCTGGCGTTCGGCCAGCTTCGCGATCCGGACGGTGAGCCGGCGCGGCGTGCTGTAGGTTTCGGCCGGTGCCTCGGGCGCCAGCCGATGTTCCCTCAACTGGGCCAGCACCACCTCGCCCACCTGGTTGGTGAGTCCGGGCAGCCAGCTCGCGGGAAGTTCTTCACAGCCGATTTCGAGGAGCAGTTCGCGGTCCATGTCAGGCCGTCACTTTCCCGGCGCCGTCGCCGACATAGGCCTTCGCGATCTGCAGCGCCAGCTGGCGCACCCTGAGGATGTAGGCGGTGCGTTCCGTCACGCCGATGCTGTTGCTCGAGTCGAGGATGTTGAACAGGTGCGAGCACTTCAGGCAGTACTCGAGGGCCGGCAGCACCAGGCCGCTCTTGAGCAGGACCTCGGAGAAGCCGTAGTTGCGGTCGAACATGTCGCGGTGGAACGCACCGAACTCGGCCTTGGGCATGTCGACCTGGCCGAACACGTACTTGGACTGCTCCACCTCTTCGCGGTGTCGCACGGTGGCGTACTTCACGCCTGCGCCCCACTCGAGGTCGAACATGCTGTCCACCTTCTGCAGCACCATCGCGATGCGCTCGAGTCCGTAGGTGAGCTCCGCCGCAATCGGCGACAGGTCGATGCCGCCGGCCTGCTGGAAGTACGTGAACTGCGAGATCTCCTGGCCGTCGAACAGCACCTGCCAGCCGGTGCCCCAGGCGCCGAGGGTCGGCGATTCCCAGTTGTCTTCCTCGAAGCGGATGTCGTGCTGGCGCGGATTGATGCCGCACGCCTCGAGGCTTTCGAGATAGAGGTTCTGGACGTCATCCGGGGCGGGCTTGAGAATGACCTGGAACTGGTGGTGCTTGAAAACGCGGTTGGGATTTTCGCCGAACCGTGCGTCGGCCGGACGGCGCGACGGCTGGACGTAGGCGACGCTCCAGTGCTCGGGACCGAGCACGCGCAGGAACGTTTCGGGGTGCATGGTGCCCGCACCCACTTCGAGATCGAGCGGTTGCTGCAGTACGCAGCCGCGCGACGCCCAGAACTCCGACAGCCTGAGAATGAGACCCTGAAACGTCATCGTCGCATCTCGCGCAGCACGCGCGCGGACTTCAGTTCCTTTTCGAGGTGCATCGCAATCTTCGCGCGATGCGCGGCTTCCAGTTCTCGCAGCACCGTGACGGAGACCGTCACGTCCAACAGTCCGAACGGACTGCAGGTGCGCGCCGCGTCGAGGAACGCGCGGGCGCCGGCCGACGCGCGCGGGTCGGCCTCATACACTCCCTGCAGCCGCAGCAGCCAGTACTCGAAGTACCGGGCCAGCGGCTCCACCGCGATTCCCGCCGTCAGGGCCTCGACGACCGAGGCCCCCAGACGGAACAGCGTTTCATTTGGGTCGTTGTCGGGCGCCCACTCGTCGATCAGCTCGGCGAAGTACCCGACATGCCCGAGGGCATCCCCTGCGCCCGCGGGCATCCGCAGGGGCGACTGCGTCGGAGCAATCTGCTCGACAAACGCCAGATCCCTGCCCTCACGTTCACGGTAGGTGACCCGTCCGCAGGTCATCGGCTCGAGCGCGCCACCGAAGCGGCGCCGGCTCTGCCGTGCATTCTTTGCAACTCCACGTTTCTTGCCGCGGTCCCTCGTCAGGAAGACCACGATGCGGTCCGACTCACCCAGTGCGTAGGTTCTGAGAATCAACGCGTCGCTGGTGAACACCGGCATGCAGTGGAAAGTGCTTCACTGTACTAAACACAATCGTCGGAAGCAAAGCGACGGGGACTCCTCGCTATTCCCCTCCCGGCCGTCCGACGCCCAGGTCCTGCAGGGTGCGGTCGTCTTCCCGCCAGTCGCTCTTCACCTTGACGTGCAGGTCGAGGAACACCTTGGTCGAGAAGAACTTCTCCAGTTCCTCGCGGGCGGCGGTGCCGATCTTCTTGATCATCTCGCCGTTGCGCCCGATGATGATTGGCTTCTGCGACTCGCGCTCGACAACGATGGTGCAGTACAGCTTGAGCAGGCCGTTCGGATTCGCCGGTTCCTCGAACCGGTCGACCACCACGGCGCTGGAGAACGGGATCTCGGCGTGGGTGAACTGCAGCACCTTCTCGCGCACCATCTCGGACGCCATGAACCGCTCGGGCTGGTCGGTGAGATAGTCCGGCGGATAGAGCGCCGGCCCCTCCGGCAGGCGGTCGATGATGGCCCGCTCGAGCCGGTCGATGTTCAGGCCGGTCTCGGCCGACACGGGGATGATCTCGGCGAACGTCCCCTGCCGGCTGAACTCCTCCATGATCGGCAACAGCTTCGGCTTCTTGATCAGGTCGATCTTGTTCAGGATGAGGAAGACCGGCTTGTGCAGGTCCTTCACCATCTCGAAGACGTAGCGGTCGCCGCCCCCCAGCCGTTCGTTGACGTCGACCACGAGGCCGACGATGTCCACTTCGCTGATGGTGTCGCGCGCGGCGTCGACCATCCGCACGTTCATGCGGTGCAGCGGCCGGTGGATGCCCGGGGTGTCGAGAAAGATGACCTGCGCATCGGGGTAGTTCTTCACTCCCAGAATGCGGTTGCGGGTCGTCTGCGGTTTGTCGGAGACGATGGCCACCTTCTCGCCGACGAGCCGATTGAGCAGAGTCGACTTACCGGCGTTGGGCCGGCCAATGAACGACACGAATCCAGATTTCACAGTATGCGCTCCCCTTCCGGCGCCACCGTGGCCTCGCGCCTGGTAATCCTGACCTTGCTGACCCGCCGGCGATCGACCTCGATCACTTCCACGTGCAGTCCGCCGACGTCAACCTGTTCACCCACCATCGGCACGCGTCCCAGATGCGTCATCAGGAAGCCGCCGACTGTCTCGAAGCCTTCGCGCGCGATCTGCACGTTCAGCCGCTGCGCCACCTCGTCGATGTCCACCTTGCCGTTGAAGAGATAGCTGCCGTTCCCTTCATCGACGACCGACTCGGACTCGACGTCGTACTCATCGCGGATCTCGCCCACGATCTCCTCGAGCATGTCCTCGATAGTGACGAGCCCGGCGGTGCCGCCGTATTCGTCCACCACGACGGCGACCTGTGTCTGCTGCCGCTGGAACTGCTTCAGCAGTTCGGGCACGCGCTTGCTCTCGGGCACGATCACCGCCGGCCGCAGCAGCGGTGCAATCGGCCGCGATTCGTCGCGCTGCTGGAACTTCACGAGATCCTTCACGAAGACGAACCCGGCGATGTTGTCCAGGTTGTCCTTGTAGACGGGAAACCGTGAGTACTCCTGCTCGCGGAACAGCGCCAGCAAGTCGCCCACGGTCGCATCGTCACGGACGGCGACGATGTCCGGGCGCGGCGTCATGATCTCGCGGACAAGGGTATCGCCAAAGTCGACGATGCTTTGGAGCAACCGGCGCTCCTCGCCCTCGATGATCCCTTCGTCCGCCGCCGAGTCGATGTAGGCGCGCGCGATGTCGGACGGATCGGCGTCCTGTTCGTCGGAGGCCGCCGCCGACGTTTTCCTGGCGGGCACGGCGCGCGACGTCCAGTTGGCGATGGGGCCGAGCAGGCGCGCCACCGGCCGGAAGGACGGCAGGAGCGCCTCGAGCACCCGTTCGGGGTCGCCGATGACCAGCAGGCGCGGCAACACGACCTGGAAGATGGCGATGAAGAGCACGACGCTGACGAACACCGTCGCCAGGGGCTGCGGCCCGTAGAGCCCGATGCCGCGCGCCAGCAGCACCGTGACCGAAGCGGTGACGATGGCCAGCAGCAGGCGCACGGGCGCAAACAGAAGGACCGGGTCGTCGAGATATTCACCGAGCGCGCCGGGGCGCGTGCTGCGCTCGGCGAGCAAGCGCAGCGACAGCCGCATCAGCGCGCTGAACGCGGCGTCGATCGTGCCGAGGTAGACCGCGGCACACGCAAGCAGGAAGACGATAAGCGGAATCATTGCCGTTCGATCAGTCCTTCGCTCAGGCCACCCTTGCGGCGCAGGCGTTTCTCGACACGCGCCATCTCGCCGTCGTCGACGTCATGGTTGTAGCCCAGGAGATGCAGGAGGCCGTGCAACGCCAGCACGCGTTGTTCGGTGGTCTCGGCGTGCCCTGCCGCGTTGGCCTGACGCCGGGCCACGCCGCGAGCAATCACTATGTCGCCAAGGTGCGCCACACGGCCGAGCGCTTTGGCCAGCGCGGCCGGCACCCGGATGTCGCCCGATTCCGCCGGGAACGACAGCACGTCGGTGGCGTAGTCCTTCCCGAGGTAGGTGCGGTTCAGCGCACGCACACGGGCGTCGGTGACGATCGCCACGCTGACCGTGCCGCGCGCCGTGACGGGCGCGACCTCGGACAGCCAGCGCGCCAGCGAGCCACGGAGCGCGCGGCCTCGCGCATCGGAGACGCTCACCTGGAGCCGGGCACGTGCGCGATGTTGGTCGCCAGGTGCCATGGTCACGAGGGCGACGGGGGGGCGGACGGCGCCGGGCGCGCGCTGCCGTTCCCGTTCGAATAGGACTCGTAGGCCTTCACAATTTGCTGCACCAGCTTGTGACGCACGACGTCGCGGTCGTCGAAGTGTACGAATTCGATTCCGTCGATAGTCCCCACCACCTTGATCGCCTCGATCAGGCCGGAGGGGCGCCCGGTCGGCAGGTCGATCTGGGTAATGTCGCCCGTGATCACGGCCTTCGACCCGAAGCCGAGGCGCGTGAGGAACATCTTCATCTGCTCGGACGTGGTGTTCTGCGCCTCGTCGAGGACGACGAACGAGTCGTTCAGCGTGCGTCCGCGCATGAAGGCAATCGGCGCGATTTCGATCGTGCCGCGCTCGAGATACCGCGCGACGCGCTCGACGTCGAGCATGTCGTAGAGCGCATCGTAGAGCGGACGCAGGTACGGGTTCACCTTCTCGGTGAGATCGCCAGGCAGGAACCCGAGCTTCTCGCCGGCCTCCACCGCAGGCCGCGCCAGGATGATCCGGCTGACCTTCTTGTTCACCAGGTAGGACACGGCCTGCGCCATGGCGAGGTAGGTCTTGCCGGTGCCGGCCGGGCCGACACCGAAGACGATGTCGTTGGCGTCGATCGCCTCGAGATAGCGCCGCTGGTTGATCGTCTTTGGAGCCACGCGCCGCTTGCCCGCCGGCGTGACACTCCCCTTCAGGAAGTGCTCCTGCAGGTTCACCGCCGGGTCGCGGGCGACCAGCTCGGCGGCCGTCTTCACGTCGGCGTTCGACACCGTGTAGCCCTCGCGCATGAGGGCGGCAAGCTGGTTAATCACCTGGTTCAGCTTGTCGGGGCCGCCGTTGTCGCCATCGACGACGAGCTCGTTGCCCTGAGTGCGAATGCGGACGCCGAGAACCGACTCGAAGTGCTTGAGGTTCTCGTCGTACGTCCCGAAGAGCGTCGGAACGGCGTCTTCGGGGACGGTAATACGTCTCATCAACTCACCATGCAGAAACCAGTATGCATACCACGCGCTACTTGGAGCTCTTCAGGTGCAGCTCGCGGAGCTGCTTCGGATCGACCGTCGACGGCGCGTCGGCCATCAGGTCGACCGCGGTCGCCGTTTTCGGAAACGCGATGACCTCGCGAATCGACGCTTCGTTGGCCAGGATCGCGATGATACGGTCGAGGCCGAGCGCGATGCCGCCGTGCGGTGGCGTGCCGTACTCGAGCGCCTCGAGGAAGAAGCCGAAGCGCGACGTCGCCTCTTCATCGCTGATGCCGAGCCGGCGGAAGATCCGTGCCTGCATCTCGGCGGCGTGGATACGGATGCTGCCGCCACCAATCTCGCTGCCGTTGAGCACGAGGTCGTAGGCTTTGGCGCGAACCGAGCCCGGGTCGCTCTCGAGCCTGTCCATGTCCTCGTCCATCGGCGACGTGAAGGGGTGGTGCATCGCATACCATCGTCCGTCCTCCGCGCTCCACTCGAGCAGCGGGAAGTCGGTCACCCAGAGCACTTCGTACTTCTCCGGGTCGAGCAGGTTCTCGCGCTTCGCCACGGCCAGGCGCAACTGCCCGAGCAGCGACGAGGTCTTGTCGGCCGGGCCGCCCGCCAGCAGCACGAGGTCGTCGGCGCTGGCGCCGATCCCCGCGACGGCCGCACGCAGCGAGCCCTCGCTGAGCGCCTTGACCGAGCTCGTCGGCGGTTCACCCGGGCGCACCCAGATGAGGCCGCCGAAGCCGATCTGCTTGGCGAGGTCGACCAGGCCGTCGATCTGGTTGCGGGTGTACTTGTTGCCACCGGGGACCGCGAAGCCGCGGATGACACCGCCGTCGGCGACGATCTGCTTGAACACGCGGAACTCGGAGTCGGCGAACGGCGCCGACACGTCGTGAATCTCCATGCCGCAGCGCAGGTCCGGCTTGTCCGACCCGTACTTCGCCATCGCCTCGGCGTACGCCATGCGGCGGAACGGCACCGGCAGCGTCTTGCCGATGCAGGCGAAGATGCGCTGCAGCACCGGCTCCATCAGGCCGTAGATGAGATCCGGCGACGCGAACGACATCTCGACGTCGACCTGCGTGAACTCGGGCTGGCGGTCGGCGCGGAGGTCCTCGTCACGGAAGCAGCGCGTGATCTGGAAATAGCGGTCCATGCCGCCGATCATCAGGATCTGCTTGAAGAGCTGGGGCGACTGCGGGAGGGCGTAGAACTCACCCGGGTGGACGCGGCTCGGCACGAGGTAGTCGCGCGCCCCTTCAGGCGTCGACTTGGTGAGGATCGGCGTCTCGATTTCCCAGAAGCCGTTACGGTTGAACTCTTCGCGTATGGCGAACGCCACCCTGTGCCGCAGCCCGATGTTGCCCTGCAGGCGAGGACGCCGCAGGTCGAGGTAGCGGTACTTGAGGCGAACGTCCTCGGACACCGGCGAGTCTTCGGCGATCTGGAACGGCGGCGTCTTCGCCTCGTTCAGGAGCCGCAGTTCGCGCGCCAGCACTTCGACGTCTCCGGTCGCGAGCTTCGCGTTCACCGTCTCGGGCGAGCGGCGCTCGACAAGTCCCTTCACGCCGACCACGAACTCGGGACGCAACTTCTTGGCCTGGGCCAGCAGTTCATCGTTGTCGCGGAAGACCACCTGCGAGACGCCTTCGCGATCGCGGATGTCGATGAAGAGCACACCGCCGAGATCGCGCACGCGGTGCACCCACCCGAGCAGCGTTGCGTCCTTGTCGAGGTCTGCCGTGCGGAGCGCGCCGCAGGTGTGTGTCCGAACCCAGTCGCCGAGCTGTTCTGCCATTGCCTATGTCGCCTCTATGCGGATACGCCGCGCGATGTCGCGCGCCGCCGTCGCCCGTGGTGCGGCCTGCTGCTGCCGCGTCTGCAAATCGCGCACGGTCACCTCGCCCCGTGCCCGTTCGTCCTCGCCGAGAATGACCAACATCGGGACGTTCCGGCTCGATGCGTACTTCAGGGCCTTGTCGAGTTTCCGGCTGCCGTCCGGGAACACTTCCACGCGCAGCCGTTCGGCGCGCAGTTCCGTCGCCAGCCGCAGCGCGTCCGACCGGAGGTCGTCACCGAGGCAGGTGACCATCACGTCCACCGGCACCCGCGCCACGGACTCCGGGAACATGCCGCGTTCGGTCATCACGAGGATGATGCGCTCGAGTCCGAGCGAGAAGCCGGCCGCCGGCACGTCGCGGCCGAGGAACATGCCGATCAGTGCGTCGTAGCGGCCGCCACCGCCCATGCTGCCCTGCAACCCCGGCACGGCAATCTCCATGATGGCGCCCGTGTAGTATGACAGCCCGCGCGCCAGGCTCGGGTCGATGCGGATGCGCCCGTGCGCCGGTCCGCCGTCTGCCAGGCGGACGATCGTGTCGAGTTCGTCGACCGCACTCGGCCCGGCGTGATGCGTCTCGACGAACGTCCGCAGCCGTTCGAGCGCGGTGTCGACGTGCGGCATCTCGGTCGTGATGCCGGTGAAGAAGTCGAGGCAGTCCTTCGTCGCGGCGGGGCTGACGCCTCGCGCGAGCAGTTCCGCACCGACGCCGTCCGCGCCGATCTTGTCGAGTTTGTCGATCGCGGTCAGCGCATCGGGCTGCAGCGCCTCTGGCACCCCGGCGGTTTCGAGGAGCGCGCTCAGCGCCTGGCGGTGATTGAGGCGGATGACGAAATCGTTGAACCCGAGACGGCTGAGCACCTCGGAAATCGCCCCCATCAACTCCGCTTCGACCACAGGCGAGGTCGAGCCCATGGCGTCGATGTCGCACTGGTAGAACTCGCGGAAGCGCCCCTTGGCCGGGCGGTCGGCACGCCACACCGGCTGGATCTGGTAACGCTTGAAGAAACGCGGCAGTTCGGCCTGGTACTGCGCCACGACACGCGCCAGCGGCACGGTCAAGTCATAGCGCAAGGCCAGGTCGGCTTCGCCACTCGCCTCGTGCTCGCCGCGCTTGAGGATCTTGAAAATGAGCTTGTTCCCTTCCTCGCCGTACTTGCCAAGGAGGGTGTCGATGTTCTCGTAGGCCGGCGTCTCGAGCGGCTCGAAGCCGTAGCTCTCGTACACCTCGCGCACGATGCGCATCACGTAGTCGCGCCGGCGGACGTCCTCAGGAAGGAAGTCGCGGGTGCCGCTCGGCGGCTTGGTCGACGTCGTGCTCACAGGTAATCCAGTCGGTAGGCGACGTAACGATCGGCGTACATCTGGATCTCGTCCAGATCCGCGTCGGAGAGCGTGCGGCGCACCTTGCCCGGCGCCCCCATCACGAGCGACCGCGGCGGCACCTGCATGCCCTCGGGGAGCAGCGTGCCGGCGGCGATAATCGACCCGGTGCCGACGGTGACGCCGTTCAGCAGGATAGCGCCCATGCCGATCAGGCACCGGTCCTCGATGGTGCAGCCATGCACCACCGCGGCGTGGCCAACCGTTACGTCATCGCCGATGAGGGTGGGATGGGTGTCCTTCATCACGTGGATGATGGTACCGTCCTGGATGTTGGAGCGGCGACCGATGCGAATCTGGTTCACGTCGCCGCGAATGACGACGCACATCCAGACGCTGCTGTCCTCGCCGATTTCCACGTCGCCGATGACTTGTGCGCTGTCGTCGATGAAGGCGGATGGGTGGACCTGGGGCGACTGTCCCCGGTAGGGTCGTAACATTCCCGGTAATTATAGCTGTTCGGGTAGTGGGCGGTCAGGCCGACGGTGGTTCTGCGGCGGACCGGCCACCCACAGTGACGCGACAATCGTGGCGAGCACAACCGTCCCAGAGCCGCGACGTCCTGCCTGCCCGCCCAGCCCGACCAGCCTCACCTGCCCGTGCTGCACCCGACAGACCTTCAGCGAAGCGTGAGCAGGTGGTCGCGTATGGCGCGGACCTGCTTCTGCCCGTCCCGCTCCAGCGGAGGATAGAACGACGCCGGGTAGTCGGGCCAGAAGCTCGGCATGCGGGTGCCGGGCAGGATGGCGCCGGGGTTCCGTAGCCAGGCACGGATCCACTCCGGCTGCAGACGTTCGTGCGCCAGGCGCAGATCGGGCGCCAGGTTGGAGGTCGGCTGGTCCGTCGGCACCGCGCCCAGCACATGGCACTGCTGACACTTCAGCAGTTCGAACAGCGCCTTCCCACTTGCGGCCGTCACATCAGGTATGCCGGCCATCGGCTTCGGGTTCTCCGGCGCGATACCGCGGAAGTAGTTCCCCACCACCTCCACCTCATCGTCGGACAGTCCGAACGTTGGCATGCGGACCGACAGCCAGGGCCGGATGGTTGCGGGCTGCTGCAGGAAGCGGCGCAGCCAGTCTGGCTGGACGCGCGACCCTTCCGGGGTGAGCAGCGGCGGCCCGAGCGTCGGCTCGGCCACGAGCTGGACGAAGTCGCCGCCGACCCCGTCGATGACGTGGCACCCGACGCAGTTGCGCTCCTGCACGAACGTGCGGCCGGTGGACTTGGTGAGCTGCCACGGGGTGGTGAGCGCCTGGCGCTGGCGCTCCCGGCCCGACAGCGCGGTGAGCGCCAGCGCCAGGCGAGCAGACTCGTCGGCTGCGAAACTGAAGTTCGGACCGGGATGAACCCTGATGCCGGCGGCGGCCGGCGCGAGGGCACGCGACGTTCCGGCTACACCCACGGCCGCGCTGCGCGGAAACAGCGCCAGCACCTCGGTCGTCGTCCAGTCCTGGAGCCGGCGCATGGAGACGGTCGTGGTGCGCGCCTCGAAGCCGCGCACCTCATGACAGTTGAAGCAACCGAGCGCGTCGATCGCGGCGCGGCCGGCGGCGACCGCCAGCGGGGCGCCGGCGAGTTGCAGCGTGGCCGGCGGCGTCGAGGCGTCGTAGCGACGCAGGACGGCGCGATACGCCTCGGGGTCCGCAACCGGCGGCGGCAGCGGCGCAAGGTCGGGGGGGGCCAGTGTCTGCAGGTAGACCGCGACGTCCGCTGCCTCGACCTCGCTGAGACGGAGGTTCGGCATGCGCGTGCCCGGGCTGAAGCGCGACGGGTCGCGTACCCAGTCGGCGAGCCAGGCGATGTCGGCCTTCGCGCCAAGCCCCTGCAGCGGTTGCCCGAACGTGCGACGCACACCTGCGGTCTCGCGCGAGGCGTCTCCCGTGACGTGACATCCGAGGCACCCCACGGACTCAACGAGAGCGCGGCCGCGGACGGCGTCGCCCGCCGTGCGGGCGGCGACCGGCGTGTACGGGTCGCTGGTGGCGAACAGATAGGCAGTAATGGCGTCGATGGTGGCGCGGTCGTCGACACTCGACGGGCTGGGCGCCTGGAAGAACGACGGCATCCAGGTGGCCGGCTTGATGGCGGCGGGATCGGCCAGCCAGCGGCGCACCCACTCGGGCGAGAGCTTGCCCCTGATGCGGCGCAGATCGGGTGCGCGCTTCGCCGTGCGCTCGAAGCCGGGAGCGGCGTGGCAGCCGTAGCAGCCAGAGCGCTCGAACGTCACCAGCGCCGCGTTCAGCGCCGCGGCCCCTGGCTGGTAGCGCTCACCCAAGTGACAGGTGGGGCAGCCCGCTTCAGTGCGGGCGAGCGGCAGCATGGCGCCGGTGCCCCTCGTGTCAGCCCACGTGCGCACCTCGGCCGGTTGCGGCCGGCGATCGTCGGCGGCCCGCACGTGACCGGCGTCCTCGAACGTGGCGGCGTACTGGTCGCCCATGTGGCACGACGCGCAGCCGACGCGCGAAGGCGGATGGGGCGACGCGGCGCCGACATAGGCGGCCAGGCGCGGATGCGTGCGGAAGGGTGCGGGGTACTGTTCGAAGCCGGACGAAGCCACCGCGACATGACAGCTCTGGCAGCCGCTGCCCTGCTCCGCCGTGCGCTCGGAGAACCCGGCGAGCGACGTACGGCGGCGAAGGCTGATCAGCGGCGCAGCGTACACCGAGGTACGGATCACGTCGCGGTTTGCCACGCCGAGCCGTGCCTCAATGGCCGTGGCCTGCGCGTCGAAGCCAGCCCGCTGCGCCCCGGCGGCGCCGCGCGCCTGCGCGCTCAGGCGCATCACCTGCCCGCGGTCAGCGGCGCGTGCGCTCTTGGTCTGTTGCGCCAGTTCGACCTGGTGCTGCAGGTCGGCGAAGTGACGGCGATGCTGTTCGGTTTCGGGGAGTGGGCGCGCGAGCGCCCACAGGACGACTGCGGCGACCAGCACGGCCGCCGCAGTGATGAGGCGTGTGGAGCGGAGAGTGGACGGCACGCGCATGGTTCACGGCGCGATTGGAAATTCGCGATTGGAAATTCGAGATTCGCGATTGACGATGCGAGATTCTAGATCCGTGGCAGGGTGACGCCCCGCTGCGCCTGGTACTTGCCCTGCTTGTCCTTGTACGACACCTCGCACGGCTCATCGCCCTGGAAGAACAGCACCTGCGCAATCCCCTCGTTCGCGTAGATCTTGGCGGGCAGCGGCGTCGTGTTCGAAATCTCGATCGTGACGTGCCCTTCCCACTCGGGCTCGAACGGGGTGACGTTTACGATGATGCCGCAGCGGGCATAGGTGGACTTGCCGAGGCAGACGGTCAGAATGTCGCGCGGGATGCGGAAGTACTCGATCGTGCGGGCGAGCGCGAACGAGTTCGGAGGGATGATGCAGACATCGCCCTTCATGTCGACGAACGACTTCGGGTCGAAGTTCTTCGGGTCCACCACCGTGCTGTACAGGTTGGTGAAGACCTTGAATTCGTCCGCGACGCGGATGTCATACCCGTAGGACGACACCCCGTACGACACAACACCTTCGCGTGCCTGGCGTTCCACGAACGGCTCGATCATGCCGTGCTCGAGTGCCATGCGCGTGATCCAGCGATCAGCCTTGATGCCCATAGTCAGCGTCGAAACCATGCGAGCAGGAGTGTCAGCACGATGCTCAGGACGATGGAGGTCGTGAGCGGGAAATAGAACGAGAAGTTACCGCGTCGCACCGCGATGTCGCCGGGCAGCCCTCCGAGCGGGACACCGAGCATCACCACCACCCCGAGGGCGGCGATGACCAGGCCGACAATGACGAGCGTCTTGCCCACAGGAATTGCGAAGGCGGGTGGGGCAGGTCGGGCGGGTGGGGCAGGTCGGGCGGGCCAGACTGTCAGGAGCAGTCCCGGCCGCCCTTCCCAGCCCTTCCCGCCGTTCCCGCCGTTCCCGCCGTCCAGCCCTAGATGAGGTCGATCCCTGCGAAGAAGTAGCCGATTTCGAACGCCGCCGTCTCCGGCGCGTCCGAACCGTGCGTGGCGTTGCGCTCGATCGATTCGGCGAACTCCTTGCGCATCGTGCCCGGTTCGGCATTGGCCGGGTTCGTTGCGCCCATCAGGGTGCGCCACTTCCTGATGGCGTCCTCAGCTTCGAGCACCAGCACGATAGCCGGGCCGGAAGCCATGAACGAGGTCAGGCTGGCGAAAAACGGCCGCTCACGATGCACGTCGTAGAACCCGCCGGCCTGCTGGTCGGTCAGGTGAATACGGCGCACCCCGCGAATGGTGAATCCTTCGTCTTCGATCCGCTGAATAATCCGGCCCGCGAGCTTCCGCTCGACGGCGTCCGGCTTGATGATGGCAAGCGTACGCTGAGACATCGCACGATTATGACAGCCTGAATCGCCGATCTTCAATCGCGAATCGCGGAGGTTGCTGCACGCCGGTCTGCGGGAACGCCCGAATCGCCATAAACAACGCCTGGCGGCGCTGTGGCGGCGCTGTGGCGGCGCTGTGCCGGACGCTGCAATCGGACTGGCCCTGTCGATGCGGGCGTGCTGCGCGTCAGCGCAGCGACTCCATGATCGCCTCGAACGCCTCGCGCCCTGGGCGCGTTCGCTCGAGTCCGAGGTTGGCGAGTGGTTCCTCCACCACGTTCAACTGGTCGAGGAAATCGTGGCGGTCGGGCTCGATGTAGACGAGACCGGTCGGGTACTCGGCGCGCCGCGAGGCCTCGGTGAGGTGCGTCATCGCGTTGATCTTGTCCGTCGGATCGTAGCCCTCGCCCAGCTTGCGCAGGACCATGGTGGAGCCGTCGTGCATCTTCACTTCCTGGGCGGAGCCGGGCTCGTACTCCACGCTGATGTCCTCGAAAAACGGCACGAAGGTGACGTCCTCGAGCCGCTCGTCGTGTTCCTTCACGTAGGCGTAGCTCTTGGTCGAGCCCTCGTGATCGTTGAAGGTGACGCAGGGGGACAGCACATCGATCATCGCCGTCCCCTTGTGCGCCAGCGCTGCCTTCAGCAGCGACAGCAGTTGCGGCTTGTCGCCAGAGAACGAACGCGCCACGAACGTCGCCCCCAGCTCGATCGCCAGCGCGCACAGGTCGAGCGGTGGCAGGTCGTTCACTGCACCGGTCTTCAGGCGCGAGCCGATGTCGGCGGTCGGCGAGAACTGCCCCTTGGTGAGGCCGTAACAGCCGTTGTCCTCGATGATGTAGAGCATCGGGATGTTGCGGCGCATCAGGTGCACGAACTGCCCGATGCCGATGGCGCCGGTGTCGCCGTCGCCGCTCACACCAATCGCAATCAGCTTGCGATTGGCGAGCAGCGCACCCGTGGCCAGCGAGGGCATGCGGCCGTGCACGGAGTTGAAGCCGTGGGCGGAGCCGAGGAAGTACGCCGGACTCTTGCTCGAGCAGCCGATGCCCGACAGCTTGATGACCTGGTTCGGATCGACGCCCATCTCGTAGAACGCTTCGACGATCCGTTCCGAGACGGCGTTGTGCCCGCAGCCGGCACACAGTGTCGACTTGCCGCCCCTGTACACCTGCGGCTCGAGACCGATGCGGTTCACCCTCAGTGTGGACATGACGTCACTCCCCTCCCAGCATGGCCGCGGCGCGCATGGTGGCGGCGGTCGCAACGGCGTGCCCTTCCTGCGCCAGCACCTTGTCGGTGACGAAGCGAGCGTCGATCGGCAGACCGTTGTAGTGCAGCACGCTGCGCAACTTCGCCACGCGTGCCGGCGCCAGGTCCAGCTTCATCAGCTGCAGCATCTGGCCGTCGCGGTTCTGCTCGACGACGTAGACCCGCTGGTGCGCGTCGATGAACGCGCCGAGTGCCTCGGTGAACGGATAGGCGCGAAGCCGGAGATACGAGGTGTCGAGGCCGACCTCTTCCCGCATCTGATCGCGGCATTCCGTCACGGCCCAGTGCGTCGTGCCGAACGCGATGAACCCGACCGCCGCGCCTGGCGCTGTGGCTATCTCCGGCGCTGGGACCAGGGTGCGTGCGGTGTCGAACTTGCGCACCAGACGATCGACGTTATCGAGGTAGTCGCCCGGCCGTTCGCTATATTGCGCCTTGGCGTTGTGGCCCGAGCCGCGCGCGAAGGACGCCGGCATGCCGTCGCCGGGCACGGTGCGATACGGGATGCCGTCACCATCGATATCCTCGTACCGTCCCCACTCGCCGATACGCTGGCGAAGCTCCGGCGTCAGCCGCTTGCCTCGGTTGATTGGCCCTTTCGGATACGCGAACGGCTCGGAGGCCCAGTTGTTCATGCCGAGGTCCAGATCGAGCATCACGAACACCGGCGTCTGCAGTTGCTCGGCGAGGTCGAACGCGTCCATCGCCAGCGAGTAGCAGTCCTGCACCGAGGCCGGCAGCAGCATCACGTGGCGGGTGTCGCCGTGCGACAGGAACGCCACGCTCATCAGGTCGCCCTGCGCCGTTCGCGTCGGCAGCCCGGTGGACGGCCCGACGCGCTGCACGTCGAAGATCACCGCCGGCACTTCCGCGTAATACGCCAGCCCGGTGAACTCCGCCATCAGCGACACGCCGGGGCCGGACGTGGCGGTCATGGCTCTGGCGCCGGCCCAGCTCGCACCGAGCACCATGCCGAGTGAGGCGATCTCGTCCTCGGCCTGGACGATCGCAAAGGTGTGCTTGCCGGTGGCCTCGTCGACCCGGTGCTTCTTCATGTAGCCGATGAGCGACTCGCACAGCGTCGATGAGGGAGTGATCGGGTACCACGCCACCACGGTGACACCGGCCATCATGCAGCCGATCGCCGCCGCCGCGTTGCCGTCGATCAGGATCTTCCCCTCGGTCTCGTTCATCGGTTCGAACCAGAACGGGTCGTGCTTGGGCAGGTTCGCCTCGGCGTAGTCCCAGCCGGCCTTCAGCGCCGCGGCATTCAGCGCCACGGCCTTCGCCTTCTTTCCGAGTTGCTTGTTCAGCGCCTGCTCCATCAACGCGGGGTCGATGCCCAGCAGCTTCGCGAGGATACCGTCGTAGATCATGTTCTTCACGAGCCGCCGCAGCTTCGCGTCCGGACAGACCGGCGCCACGAGCTTGTCGAACGGCACGGGGTAGAACACCAGGTCGGACCGCACCTCAGTCAGCTTCAGCGGCTCGTCGTAGACCACGACCATTCCCGGCGACAGCGCGGCGACATCGTCGCGCGCCGTCTCCGGGTTCATCGCGACGAGGACGTCCACTTCCTTCTTGCGCGCGATGTATCCGCGCTTGCTCGCGCGGATCGTGTACCAGGTCGGAAGGCCGGCGATGTTCGAGGGGAACATGTTCTTCCCGGAAGCCGGGATGCCCATGAGGAGGAGGGAACGGAGGAGGACGAGATTCGCGGACTGACTGCCGGAACCGTTTGCGGTCGCAACCTGGATGCTGAAGTCGTTGACGACCCGCTGCTGCCCCGACGAGGGTGATTGCCCACGAACCGCAGAATCTGCAGGCGCCATGGTAAATCCTATTCAGTTGGGTGTTGCGTCGATGGCGGCGCGTGCCGACTACCGGCGCACACGCTCCAAGCTGGAGTATAGCGCCGTTCGATGGGAGCAAACGGAGGAGGCGAGTGAAACGAGGGGGAGAGCGGACTCGAGCGGACATCGTGCGGCAGCTCAGCGGGGTGAGCCACCGCGCGACATCACGCTGAACTAGCGGCCGAGGCGTTCCTTCATCATCGAACCCATATCGGCCGGACTCTTGACCACGGCGACACCGGCAGCGGTGAGGGCGGCCATTTTGTCGGACGCGGCTCCCGAACCGCCGGAGATGATCGCACCCGCGTGCCCCATGCGACGTCCAGGCGGCGCCGTCTGGCCTGCGATGAAGGCGACGACCGGCTTGGTGAAGTTCGCCTTGATCCACGCGGCGGCCTCTTCTTCCGCGCTGCCGCCGATTTCCCCGATCATGATCACGGCTTCCGTATCCGCATCGTCGGCGAAGAGCTGCAGCGCGTCGATGTGGCTGGTGCCGATGAGCGGGTCGCCACCGATGCCGATGCAGGTGGTCTGGCCCATGCCGAGGCGCGAGAGCTGGTGAATCGCCTCGTAGGTGAGGGTGCCGCTCTTCGAGACGATGCCGATCGTCCCCTCCTTGCAGATGTGACCCGGGATGATGCCGGCCTTACCCTTGCCCGCCGAGATGACACCGGGGCAGTTCGGCCCGATGAGGCGCGTCTTCGGATGCGTCTTCAGGAAGGTCATCGCGCGCATCATGTCGAGCGTCGGGATGCCTTCGGTAATGCAGACCACGAGCGGCACATCGGCGTCGGCCGCTTCCATCACCGCGTCAGCGGCGAACGGCGGCGGCACGAAGATGACCGACGCGTTGGCGCCCGTCTTCTCGACCGCTTCCTCGACCGTGTCGAACACCGGCCAGCCCTCGTGCATCGTCCCGCCCTTGCCGGGCGTGACGCCGCCGACGACGGCGGTGCCGTAGGCCGCGGCAGCCTTGGCGTGGAATGTACCTTCGCGACCCGTTAACCCCTGGACGATCAGCCGCGTATTCTTGTCAATCAGTACTGCCATGTTGTCTATGCGCCCGCCAGTTGGACGACCGTCGTGGCCGCCTCGCCCATCGAATCTGCCGTCGCGAAGTTCATGCCGCTCTCACGGAGCAGGCGCTTCCCTTCCTCGACGTTGGTGCCTTCCATGCGGATGACGATCGGGACCGGCACGCCGAGTTCCTTCACGGCCTCGATGACGCCCTGCGCGAGCACGTCGCACCGCAGGATGCCGCCGAAGATGTTGATGAGGACCGCCTTGACGTTCTTGTCCGACATCAGGATCTTGAAGGCGTTGCGAATCTGCTCGGCGTTGGCGCCGCCGCCGACGTCGAGGAAGTTCGCCGGTTCACCACCCGCCAGCTTGATGATGTCCATCGTCGCCATGGCGAGGCCGGCGCCGTTCACCATGCAGCCGATGTTGCCATCGAGGTGGATGTAGTTGAGCGAGAACTTGGACGCCTCGATCTCGAGGTGATCCTCTTCGCCGAGGTCGCGCAGGTCGCGCAGGTCCTGGTGGCGGTAGAGGGCGTTGTCGTCGAAGCTCACCTTCGCGTCGAGCGCGAGCAGGTCGCCCTGGCCGGTGACGACGAGCGGGTTGATTTCGACCATCGCCGAGTCGGTGGCGATAAACGCCTCGTAGAGCGAGCCCATCAGCTTGACGAGCTTGTTCACCTGGGGCCCTTCGAGCCCCATCGCGAACCCGAGCTGGCGCGCCTGGAACGGCACGAGGCCGACGCCGGGTTCGACGTAGATACGGTGAATTTTCTCGGGAGTTGCCGCTGCAACCTCCTCGATGTCCATGCCGCCCTCGGAGCTGGCCATGAACACGGCCTTGCCCGACTGGCGGTCCAGCACGATGCTCAAGTAGAGCTCGCGCGTCATCTGCAGCCCCTCCTCGACGAGCACGCGTCCGACGACGCGCCCCTCGGGACCGGTCTGATGGGTGACGAGCGTCATACCGATCATCTGCCTGGCGATCGACTCGGCTTCGTCGGGCGACTTGGCGAGCTTGACGCCGCCGCCCTTTCCGCGGCCGCCGGCGTGAATCTGCGCCTTGACGACGACGATGTGTCCACCGAGGCGCCGGGCGATATCGCCGGCTTCGGCAGCGTTAAAGGCAACTTCACCGCGCGGGACCGGCACACCGTGCCGCGCAAGGATAGCTTTGGCTTGATACTCGTGGATTTTCATTTGGGCGTGTAAAGAAGCTCTTGATATTACGTGCCGCGCTCGCGTTTCGTCAATGGCGCACCTGCGAAATTCGAGGCCGGCGACGAGTATCCGAACCCGGCCGAGATAAGGGAACTCGCAAGGGCACAGGACTGTCGCCTCCGTGCGGTCCCGACACGGTTCGGGCATTTTTTTGGGGTAAACTCTGCGGTTGATGTCTTCACGCATCCGCGTATTCACCACGTCCGTCGGCACGAAGTTGCTGATCGGCATTACCGGCCTCGCACTCTTCCTGTTTCTCATCACGCACATCGCCGGTAACGCGCTCATCCTCCTCGGCCCGACGGTCTTCAACCACTACTCGCACGCGCTCACGAGCAACCCGCTGATCCCGGTCATCGAGATCGGCCTGGCGCTCATCTTCCTGGTGCACATCTACAAGACCGTCACGATGTACCTCGGGAATCAGCAGGCACGCCCGGTTGGCTATCAGAAGAAGAAGAGCCAGGGCGGCCCCAGCCGCAAGTCGTTCTCGTCCACCACGATGATCTTCAGTGGCCTCTGGCTGCTGCTGTTCGTCGTGCTGCACGTCAAGGGCTTCAAGTACGGTCCGTACTACGCGGCAGACGAAGAAGGAGTCCGCGACCTCTACCGCCTGGTGTTCGACATCTTCCGCAGCCCGGTGCAGGTCGGCTTCTACATCGTCAGCATGCTGGTGGTGGGATCCCACCTGTGGCACGGCGCGTCGAGCACCTTCCAGTCCCTCGGCCTCGTTCACCCGCGGTGGACGCCGCGCATCCTGGCCCTGGGCAAGGTGCTCGCGGCCGTGATTGCCGGCGGCTTTATCGTGATCATCGTTTACGTGCACCTCTTCGCCGGGCAGGTGGGGCAATGACACTCGACGCAAAAATTCCCGCCGGACCGATCGCCGAGAAGTGGGACCGGCACAAGTTCGACATGAAGTTGGTCAATCCGGCCAACAAGCGGAAGTTCACCATCATCGTGGTTGGCACCGGACTGGCGGGCGCCTCCGCGGCCTCGTCGCTCGGGGAACTGGGCTACAACGTCCTGAGCTTCTGCATCCAGGACAGCCCGCGACGCGCGCACAGCATCGCGGCGCAGGGCGGCATCAACGCCGCCAAGAACTACCAGAACGACGGCGACAGCGTCTACCGCCTGTTCTACGACACGGTCAAGGGCGGCGACTACCGGTCGCGTGAAGCCAACGTGCACCGACTGGCGCAGGTCAGCGTCAACATCATCGACCAGTGTGTGGCGCAGGGCGTGCCGTTCGCGCGCGAGTACGGCGGGCTGCTCGACAACCGGTCGTTCGGCGGCGCGCAGGTATCGCGCACGTTCTACGCGCGCGGCCAGACCGGCCAGCAACTGCTGCTCGGCGCCTACCAGTCGCTGATGCGCCAGGTGCACGAGAAGTCGGTCCGCGTGTTCGCGCGGCGCGAGATGCTCGACGTCGTCCTCGTCGACGGCAAGGCCCGCGGCATCATCGTGCGCAACCTGGTGACCGGCGAGATCGAGAAGTACGCGGCCGATGCCGTCTGCCTCGCCACGGGCGGCTACGGCACGGTCTACTACCTCTCGACCAACGCGGTGAACTCGAACGTCACGGCGGCATGGCGCGCCCACAAGCGCGGCGCGCTGTTCGCGAACCCGTGCTTCACGCAGATCCACCCCACCTGCATCCCGGTGTCCGGCGAACATCAGAGCAAGCTCACGCTGATGAGCGAGAGCCTGCGCAACGACGGCCGCGTGTGGGTGCCGAAGAAGCAGGGCGATACGCGCTCGCCGGAACAGATTCCGGAAGAGGACCGCGACTACTACCTCGAACGGAAGTACCCGAGCTTCGGCAACCTCGTCCCTCGCGACGTCGCTTCGCGCAACGCGAAGCAGGCCTGCGACGACGGCCGCGGCGTGGGCGAGAGCGGCCTGGCGGTGTACCTCGACTTCAAGGACGCCATCACGCGTGTCGGCCCCGACGTCATCAAGGAGAAGTACGGCAACCTTTTCCAGATGTACGAAAAGATCACCGACGACAATCCGTATGAGAAGCCGATGCGGATCTACCCGGCGATTCACTACACGATGGGCGGCCTCTGGGTGGACTACAACTTGATGAGCACCATCCCCGGGCTGCACGTCCTCGGTGAGGCGAACTTCTCGGACCACGGCGCGAACCGCCTCGGCGCCAGCGCGCTGATGCAGGGGCTGGCCGATGGTTACTTCGTGATTCCCTACACCATCGGTCACTACCTGGCGAGCACGGCGCTGCCGAAGGTCACCACCGACCACGACGCGTTCAAGGACGCCGCCGACAACGTCCAGCAGCGCATCAATGCCCTGCTGGCGGTGAAGGGCGGCCGCGGCATCCGCGAGATTCACCGCGAACTCGGACGCATCATGTGGGACGACGTCGGCATGGCGCGCACCGAGGCGAGCCTCACGCGCGCCCTGGCCAAGATCCCGACGCTCCGCGAAGAGTTCTGGCACAACGTCTCGGTGCCCGGCTCACCGGACAACCTCAACCAGAGCCTCGAGTACGCCGGCCGCGTGGCCGACTACCTTGAATTCGCCGAACTCCTCGCGCTCGACGCGCTCGACCGCAAGGAGTCGTGCGGTGGTCACTTCCGCGAGGAGAGCCAGACTCCGGAAGGCGAGGCGCTCCGCGACGACGAGCACTACTCGTACGTGGCTGCCTGGGAGTTCCAGGGGGTCGGCAAGCGTCCGACGCTCCACAAGGAAGATCTGGTGTTCGACGAAGTGCATCCGTCGCAGCGGAGCTACAAGTAATCGGCTTTCGGCTCCGGGCTTCGGGCTTCAGGCGCGCGGCGCGCATCAGCGTGCCGCCGACAGCCCGCACACGGAGCCGGCAAGCCCCAGAGCCTAGAGCCCGGAGCCTAGAGCCTGTGAGGGATTCATCGTGAGACTCAATCTGAAAATCTGGCGTCAGGCGGGGCCGAACGCGGCCGGCCGCCTCGTGGACTACGTTGCCGACAGTGTCTCGACCGACATGTCGTTCCTCGAGATGCTGGACGTCGTCAACGAAGGACTCACCAAGAAGGGCGAGGAATCGATTGCCTTCGACTCGGACTGCCGCGAGGGCATCTGCGGCACGTGCAGCCTGGTGATCAACGGCGTCCCGCACGGGCCGGACCGCGGCACCACCGCGTGCCAGCTCCACATGCGGCGCTTCAAGGACGGCGAGACCATCACCATCGAACCGTGGCGGGCTCGCGCCTTCCCGATCATCAAGGATCTGATCGTCGACCGGAGCGCGTTCGACCGCATCATCGCGGCCGGCGGCTACGTGTCGGTGAACTGCGGCGGGGCGCCGGACGGCAACGCGATCCCAATAGCGAAGTCCATCGCCGAAGCGGCGATGGACTCCGCGCAGTGCATTGCGTGCGGTGCGTGCGTCGCCGCCTGCAAGAACGCTTCGGCGCACCTGTTCATGAGCGCCAAGATTTCGCAGCTGGCGCTGCTGCCGCAGGGACAGATCGAGCGTCAGCGGCGGGTGCTCGGCATGATCGAGCAGGCCGACGCCGAGGGTTTCGGGAGCTGCTCGAATGAGGCGGAGTGCGAGGCGGTCTGCCCGAAGGACATTCCGATCGTGAACATCGCGCGCATGACGCGCGAGTACGTCAAGGCCGTACTGGCCGCGACGTAGGAACGAGCGCGACTGCGGACCTTTCGGTCCGCCCTGGAGACACATCGATGAAAACACGCGTAACGGTCGGCGCCGGCATCACGGCGGCTCTCGTAATGACGGCGCTCGGCGTGCTCGGGGCGCAGGCCCCGGCCTTCAAGCGCACCATCCTCCAGCAGGTGGACCTCACGGCCCCTGGGCGCGAGGCCGTGATGGCAGCGGTGGAGTTCCCGGCAGGGAGCGAAACCGGGCGCCACACCCACCCCGGTGAAGAAATTTCGTTCGTCGAGATGGGCCCCTTCATCCTCGAAGTCGACGGGCAGCCAGCGAAGACCCTGAAGACCGGCGAGCCGTTCTTCGTGCCGGCCGGCGTTGTCCACAACGGCCACCCGGCCGCGGGCGGCACGGCCAAGGTGGTCGCCACCTACGTCATCGAAAAAGGCAAGCCGGTCAGCACGCCGGCCGCTCCCCGGTAACCTCGTTTCCCGTCCCGGAAAGGTGAACCCATGAGACGCGCACTCGCCAGCCTCGCGCTGTTGACCTCGCTTGCTACCGGCACCGCCTTCGCCCAGGCACCACCGGCGGCAGCGCCGGCGCCGAAAAAGCTTCAGGTGCTGATCATCTCGGGTCAGCAGGTGGCGCATAACTGGAAGGGGACGACCCCATTGCTGCGGAAGGCGCTGGAGGACACGGGCAAGTTCGAGGTGCGCGTCACCGAGGAGTTCCGTGGCGGCGGCCCTGAGACCCTGGCGCCGTACGACCTCGTCGTGCTGAACTATTCCGGCGGCAACCGACCGGAGATGCGCTGGGGCGCTCGCGCCGATGCCGCCCTCCTCGATTTCGTCAGCGCCGGCAAGGGCCTCGTCGTGTATCACTTCTCGATGCAGTCGTTCGAGGGGTGGACGGACTACGAGAAGATCTCAGGTGCCAACTGGCGGCCGAACTTCGGCCATCACTCAGCGCCGCACGACTTCACGATCGACGTCAAGGACCCGCAGCACCCGATTACCAAAGGGCTGAAGCTCAAGTTCGACCAGCAGAAGGACGAGCTCTACGCGAACCTGAAGTGGCAGCCGGCCGGTCCCTACACGGTGCTGGCCACCGCGTATGACGACCACGCGCTCTACGCGGCCAGCCGCACGGACGCGCGCGCGCCGCAGCCGCTCGAGGGTGCTGGTGCGAGCGAGCCGATGCTGTGGGTCAGCGATTACGGCAAGGGACGCGTGTTCACCACCGCGCTCGGCCACGACGTCGACCAGGTGCAGACGCTGGCCTTCACCACCACATTCACGCGCGGCGCCGAATGGGCCGCCACCGGCAACGTGACGCTGCCGATTCCGCCCGCGATGGCGGCAGCGCCGTCGGCCGCGGCTGCTGCTCCGCAGGCGGCGGCACAGGCGCCGCTGCCGGAGGGCTACGTGGCCCGCGGCACCCGCGTCGGTCAGTCATCCGCGCCCGGCATGAAGGTCGCGGACCTCGGCACCGCCGGCCGCACGTTCCGCATCAACCTCTCGAAGGGCGATGAAGTGATGACGGCGCTGACGCAGTTCGCGGAGACGCACAACATCCGCAATGCGCACTTCACCGGCATCGGCGCCCTGTCGAAGGGGCTTTTCAGCTGGGCCGACACCGATCGCGGCAACGCCATGAAGAAGATCGAGCTGAACCAGGAGGCCGAGGTCGTGTCGCTCGTCGGCAGCATCGAACGCGATACGCAGGGGCGCCTCAACGTCCACGCCCACGGCTCCGTGGCCTATCAGGACGGAACCATCCACGGTGGTCACTGGTTCGAGGCCTATGTCGGGATCATCGCCGAGATCTTCGTGAGCGAGGAATCGCCCGCGACCACCGCCTCGAACTGAACGACCAATCCCCCATGCCCCGCCCGGTCCTCGGGCGGGGTCGCAGCCCCGGACTCGCCAACACCCTGCCCTGTCGGTATAATCGCCCGCCGACGAAGTTCGTCGCCCCTCGCGTGTGTGCACAGTTCGCACCGGCACGGCGTACGGAGTCCGGCCCTTCCCGTGAACGGAGAGACTGACATGAGCGGACGTTTCCTGATTGGTCGGTGGCTGCTGTGCAGCGCCGTTGTGGCCCTCCTGGCCGGCACGACGGCGTCGAGCCAGACGCAGAACATCCCGTTGAGTGAGTTCAAGAACATCCAGCCAGAGGAGATGACCGCCACGCGCGGGAACCAGGTCGTGCTCTTCGGCGACCCGACCAAACCGGGTCTCTACGTCGTGCAGATCACGTTCAAGGCTGGCACCGGTAGCCGTCCTCACTTCCACGACCAGGACCGCCTCGTCACCGTGGTGAAGGGCACCTGGTATGTGCACCTGGGTCCGGAGTCCGACACCTACGCCCCGGAGAAGATGACGGCGATGAAGGCCGGCAGCTTTGTCTACCACCCGGCGTTCGGGCATCACTATGACGGCGCTCACGAAGAGGATGCGGTGGTTCGCATCACCGGCATGGGTCCGGTGAAGACGGTCAATCTCGAGCAACCCAAGTAGCACTCGCTCAACGCACCCGCAACCGCACCCACAGCTGTCGGATTGGCGGCACTCGCCGGCAATCCGACGGTCAGTCCTGCTCCCCTCTGCGGCCTCCGCGCAGCAAACCCGTCAGGTCACGTTCAGCAAGGACGTGTCCCCCATATTCCAGTCCAAGTGCCAGTCGTGCCATGAACCCGGCTCGATCGGGCCGATGTCCCTGGTCACCTACCCGGACGCCCGCCCCTGGGCGCGCTCGATCAAGCAGCGCGTCGAATCGCGGCAGATGCCGCCGTGGCACATCGACCGCAGCGTCGGCGTCAACAAGTTCAAGAACGACATGTCGCTGAGCGACGAGCCGGTCGCGACGGTCGTGGCGTGGGTTGACGGCGGCGCCATCGAGGGCAACCCGGCCGATTTCAAGGCCAAGGCGGTGGCCACGACGCTGTGCTGGCAGGGTGAACGCGACGGCTACGGTCCGCCGGACATCGTCGTTCGCGCGCCGGAGCAGACTATGCCCGCGGTCCATCAGGATGAGTGGTGGCGCCCGGTCAGCGAGATCCCGGTGACCGAGCCGCGCTGGGTGCGGATGGTCGAGATTCGTCCGTCCAACATCGCCTCACGCAAGATCCTGCACCACTCCATCGCGTACCACATCCTCAGCCCGGAGAACGTCGAGGCAGTAAACCCGAGCGCGGGGCGCCAAATCTCAGTGTCCGGGTCGTCGTCACAGGCGGCTGCCGACCTCGCGGCCCGGCGTCCCTCGCTGATGGCACCGGCAAGGTGATCATGCCGGGCGAGAAGATCTCGTGGGATCAGCACATCCATGCCGCCGGCGAAGCGATCACCGGCGGCTCGGAAATCGGCATGTGGCTTTACCCGAAAGGCCAGGAGCCGAAGAAGCGCAGCTACCTGATTCCGTTCAGCGGCTTGAAGAACGGCACCGCGGGTCTCGACATCCCGCCGAACTCCGTGGCGCACACGGAAGGCTTCAACGTCCTCCGCGACAACACGATCATCACCAACTTCCAGCCGCACTTCCATCTGCGCGGCAAAGCGATGCAGGTCGAGGCGATATTCCCGGATGGCCGGACGCAGGTCATCAGCTACGTGAAGGACTTCAACTTCAACTGGATGACCAACTACATCTTCCAGGATGACGCGGCGCCGGTGTTCCCGAAGGGCACCCTCATTCACGTCACCGCCTACTACGACAACACGAAGGCCAACAAGAACAACCCCGACCCGGATCAGTGGGTCGGCTACGGCGATCGCACGGTCGACGAGATGGCGCACGCCCGGATGAACGTCGTCTACCTGACCGACGCGGAGTACCAGGAGCGCGTCGCGAAGTACGGCGACGGTGTCACCAACGGCGTCAGGCCGCAAGGCTCCACCCAGCAGCAGTAACACGCAACAGTGGAGCGGGGGACGACGCCCGGCGTCGGTTCCCGCTCGCCAGATCCTATCCAGATCCAGATATTCGCCACTTAATCGGGATCGTTCGAGGTGCTTTCCCGTTATGATCCCGCCGCTTGTGCTATGAGGGGCACCCGACGGTGCGCCGGCGTGCGGGCATATATCGGGTCGGTTGCCCGGTCCTCGAAGGGAGCCAATGATGGCAGGTTCGAAAGTTCACGTCGGAGCGGGCACTCTCGTCCTCGGCGCAGTGCTGGCATTGCCAGGCGCCGCATTCGCGCAGCAGAAACAGGTGACGTTCTCGAAGGATGTCGCCCCCATTTTCCAGTCGAAGTGCCAGTCGTGCCACGAGCCCGGCTCGATCGGGCCGATGTCGCTGGTGACCTACCAGGACTCGCGTCCGTGGGCACGGTCGATCAAGCAGCGCGTTGAATCGCGTCAGATGCCGCCGTGGCACATCGACCGCAGCGTCGGCGTCAACAAGTTCAAGAACGACATGTCGCTCAGCGACGAGCAGGTGGCCACGGTTGTGGCGTGGGTCGACGGCGGCGCCCTCGAGGGCAACCCGTCCGACTTCAAGGCCAAGCCGGTGGCGACCACGCTGTTCTGGCAGGGCGAGCGCGACGGCTACGGCGCGCCGGACATCGTCGTCAGGTCGCCGGAGTACACGATGCCTGCGGTCTCGCAGGATCAGTGGTGGCGCCCGGTCAGCGACATCCCGGTCACCGAGCCCCGCTGGGTACGGATGGTCGAGATTCGTCCGACCAACCTGCAGGCGCGCAAGATCCTGCATCACTCTATCGCCCATCACATCCTCAACATGGACAACGTCGCTGCCGTCAACACCGGCGTGCAGGTGGCACGTGGTGCAACGTCGTTCTCGGGTTCGGCCGCGCCTAGCGCCGCTGATCTCGTGAACCGTCGTCCGCAGTTGATGGAATGGGCGATCGGCAAGGGTTACGACCGCTATCTCGATGGCACGGGCAAGCTGATCATGCCGGGCGAGAAGATCTCCTGGGACCAGCACATTCATGCCGTCGGCGAAGCGGTCACCGGTGGTTCGGAAATTGGCCTCTGGCTGTACAAGAAGGGCGAAGAGCCAAAGAAGCGCAGCTACCTGGTGGGCTTCACCGGCCTGAAGAACGGCACCGAAGCGCTCGACATTCCGCCGAACTCGGTGGCCTACACGGAGGGCTTCAACGTGCTGAAGGAGAACACCATCATCACGAACTTCCAGCCGCACTTCCATCTGCGCGGCAAGGCGATGCAGGTCGAGGCGATCTTCCCGGATGGGCGCACCCAGACCATCAGCTACGTGAAGGACTTCAACTTCAACTGGATGACCAACTACATCTACACCGACGATGCGGCGCCGGTGTTCCCGAAGGGCACCATCATCAAGGTGAGCGCCTGGTACGACAACACCAAGGCCAACCGCTCCAACCCCGACCCGGAACAGTGGGTGGGTTACGGCGACCGCACGGTCGACGAGATGGCGCACGCCTGGATGAATGTCGTCTACCTGAGTGATGCCGAGTACGCGGAGCGCGTCGCCAGACTTGGCGAAGGCGTCACCAACGGCGTCAAGCCGCGCAGCAACACCCAGCAACAGCAGTAACCCGCACGCCTGCCCTGGCGGAGGTCGTGGCTTCGGCCGCCGCCTCCGTCCAGGCCATCCTCTCGCGACCCTCTGCTATCTGGGTGCCACTTCGACGATCTCGAGCGCCTGCGCGCCGGCCGCGAGCGGACTCGCGGCCTCGGACCCGCCGTGCCACTTCCAGTTGCCTGCACCATCGGCACCACGCACCACGACGCTGACATAACCCGCCTGATGCGTGTGCTCGGCGATGCCCTGCCCCGCGTCCAGTCTCACGCGCGACACCCGCACCCGCGTGTTGCTGAGCACCGTGGTGTGATTTGGCTGCGGCATCTCCTCGCCCGCGCCGCTGCCGTCGGGCGCCCGCAGTTCGACGGCGATGAAGCGCATCGGCGCCGTGTTGGGATTCGTGATGATGTGCGAGTAGCCGCCGCGCGAGAACCCGGCGAAGCCCACGCGTGCCTGCCCCTGCGCGCCGTCAAGGCCGGGCAGGATCGTGACGGAGACGTTGTCCAGCGTGTGGGTGTGATTCTGCGAGACGTAGAGCGGCGGCAGCATCGCGTCGATGATGCGCACGAACTCGTTGACGAAGACGAGTCGATGACGCGGCTCCTGCTCGATTGGCACCGCAGCCGGCTCGAGTGGTGGCGTCTGTTCGGCGCGGCCGACGAGGACGGCAGCACCGAGGACGACCGGAAGGAGCGCGCGTGTCATCGACACAGGAGCCGGCGTGCTAGACCCCTGACGGGGGGAACAGCGACGCGATAGTCGTCACCCCGTGCTCGGCTTCGGCGCGGTCAGGCACCGCCGTATCGATGCCGTAGCCGTAGTAATCGCTGTCACCGACGACCTGGATCACGAAACCGTCGCGGCGAGGCAGGAACGACACGTCCTTGTAGCCGACGCCGTAGGTGACGTCCGACTGCGGAATCAGGCGTGTCAGCTGCCCGCGCACCGGAACGATGGAGTCGTCGCTCATCAGCGCCCGCGCGCCGTAGCCCGTGGCGTTGACGATCGTCCGCTCACGGATTCGCTGGAAGTCGTTGGGAGTGTGGAACTCGGTAATCTCGACGCGTCCGCCGTTCGCCTCGAAGTCCTGCATAAGGATGCGCTGGTACGACGCGAGATTGAACATCAGCTGGGTGTTGCGGCGCACGAACCGCCCCCCGAAAGGATGGGTGCCCGGCGCAAATTCCAGCCGCGTTGACAGCAGGTCCGGCGTCAGTTCGCGCTGCAGTTCCGCGAATGCGGGGCGCCCCGACTCGTCGCGGCGACGCGGCGCCTGGGTGTCGGTGACGCTATAGCTGTCGATGAATTCGACGGGCATGCCGGCCGTGCCGAGGAAACTCTGGAAGGTCGAGTAGGTCTCTCGCGCCATCTGTTCCCAGGTGTGCTTGAACTCCGGCGTCACGTGCTCTTCGAGCGCGATGCGCGAGTCGGGCGTGTAGCTGCCCGTCGCCCATGACGACCGGATGTTGGGTGCGAGGTCCTTCGCGTAGATCGTGACGCGCAGACCAGCCCGCTGCAACTGCAGGGCGGTGGTCATGCCGATGGCACCGGCGCCGATTACCGCCACGTCGCGCTCACCGGTCGCCAGCACCAGGCCGGTGGCCAGTGCCCCGGAGCCCCACGACAACGACCATCCGCTGCCGCCATGCCCGTAGTTGTGCACCACGGTCTTGTCGCCGATCTTTTCAGTCTCGAGCCGCGGCCCGAGCGGGCGGAATGGACGGGTGCACACCGTGATGCGTGTGATGCGGTCCATGCCGATGCGCAGCGGCGGCAGTTGCAGGGCAGGCGCATGGGGCGTCGCGATCGACTTCGGCGCCAGGCGGCAGGCGTCGAAGGCACCAAGTGCCACGACTGCGCCGGCGGCTTTCAGGAACTGGCGACGTTCGATAGGTCTGGGCATGGCTCCTCGTTGCGCCTCATTGTAGCTGCCGTACGCCTCGGGTTGGCACGCCGGTTCGACGCCGCGGCCGGCGGCGACAGCGTCGTCTGGATTGGAAAAAGAGGCAGGAGGCGCGAGTCTGATGCTCGTGCCGTCCTGCCTCTACCCTGCACGGCTCGCGACCGCGGTCGCGAGTCCGTCCATCCTAGACGCCGATGACGTCCGTGAGTTCCTTCACGGCGCCAGCCGACTTCTTGAGCGCGGCGTCTTCCTCGGCCGTCAGCTTGATCTCGATGATCTGCTCGACGCCACGCGCGCCAAGCTTCACCGGCACGCCGACGAAAAGGTTGTTGATGCCGTATTCACCCTGCAGGAACACCGAGCACGGCACGATCTTCTTGCTGTCCTTCAGGATGATCTCGACCATCTCGGCCGCTGCGGCGCCCGGCGCGTACCACGCGCTGGTGCCGACAAGTTTGGTGATCTCGGCGCCGCCGTTGGCGGTGCGTTCGCAAATCGCCTTGATGCGCTCCGCGGAGAGCAGTTCGGTGATCGGAATGCCGCCGACGGTCGAGTAGCGCGGCAGCGGCACCATTGTGTCGCCGTGGCCACCGAGGACGAACGCGTGCACGCTGTCGACCGACACGTTCAGTTCCATCGCGATGAAGGTGCGCATGCGCGCGGAGTCGAGCACGCCGGCCATGCCGATGACGCGCTCACGCGGGAAGCCGCTCAGGCGGTAGACCGCCTGGCACATGGCGTCGAGCGGGTTCGCCACCGGCACGATGATCGCGTTCGGCGAGTACTTGATCACCTGCTCGGTGACCGCCTTCATGATGCCGAAGTTGACGTTCAGGAGGTCGTCGCGGCTCATGCCCGGCTTGCGCGGCACGCCCGAGGTGATGACGACGACGTCCGAGTTGGCGGTCTGCGCGTAATCCGAGCCGCCGATGACGCGGCTGTCCGAGCCGGTGATCGGGCAGGCCTCGAGAATGTCGAGGGCGATGCCTGCGGCTTTCTGATCGGCGATGTCGACGATGACGACGTCGGCCAGTTCCTTGTCGGCGATACAGCGGGCTACGGTCGCGCCGACATTGCCGGCGCCGCCCACTACGGTCACTTTGCGGTTCATCTTGTGCTCCTTGAAGGCTCTGGGCTCTGGGCTTCAGGCTCTGGGCCAACGGCTCCAGGCCGCATCGGCCTCAGGTGGGACTTCGGGACGCGCCCGAAGCCCGAACCTGAAGCCAGAAGCCGCCCTACATGTGCTTGATAATCTCGTCGCCGAATTCCGAGCACTTGAGCTCGGTGGCCCCGTCCATCAGCCGCGCGAAGTCGTAGGTGACGCGTTTCGATCCGATGGCGCCGTCCATGCCCTTCACCACGAGATCCGCGGCTTCGTTCCAGCCCATGTGGCGCAGCATCATCTCGCCGGAGAGGATGACTGAGCCCGGATTGACCTTGTCGAGGTTCGCGTATTTCGGCGCGGTACCGTGCGTCGCTTCGAAGATGGCGTGGCCGGTGACGTAGTTGATGTTGCCGCCAGGCGCGATGCCGATGCCGCCGACCTGGGCTGCCAGCGCGTCCGACAGATAGTCGCCGTTCAGGTTCAGCGTCGCGATGACGTCGAACTCGTCCGGGCGCGTCAGCACCTGCTGCAGCGTGATATCCGCGATCGCGTCCTTGATGACAATGCCGGCGCCGGGCTTCCCTTCTGGGATACGGCACCACGGCCCGCCATCGATCTCGACGGCACCAAACTGCTCCTTCGCGACCTGGTAGCCCCAGTCGCGGAAGGCGCCCTCGGTGTACTTCATGATGTTGCCCTTGTGGACCAGCGTGACGCTCTTGCGCTTTGCCGCAATCGCGTAGCTGATGGCGCTGTGCACGAGGCGCTCGGTGCCGAGCGAGCTCACGGCCTTCAGGCCGACGCCCACCTGGACGTTGACGTCGCGCTTCGCCATGCCGATGCCTTCGAGCTGCGCCTGCCACCCCTTCGAGGCGGCGTCCGTACCGAAACGGATCTTCTTGAAGTCCTTCGGGAACTCCGTTGCGAAGAAGTCGAGAATCTTCTGCGCCTCCGGCGTGCCGGCCGCGTACTCGATGCCGGCATAGATGTCTTCCGTGTTCTCGCGGAAGATCACCATGTCGACCTTCGCGGGATTCTTCACCGGCGAGGGGACACCCTTGTACCAGCGCACCGGCCGCAGGCAGACGTAGAGGTCGAGCATCTGGCGCAGCGCGACGTTCAACGAGCGGATGCCGCCACCGACCGGCGTGGTGAGCGGCCCTTTGATGCCGACCAGATACGTGTTGAACGCCTCGACGGTCTCGTCGGGCAGCCAGTTACTGAACTGCGTGAAGCTCTTCTCGCCGGCGAAGACCTCCATCCAGGCGATCTTCTTGGTGCCGCCGTAGGCTTTCGCGACGGCGGCGTCGAGCACGCGGACGCTCGAGCGCCAGATGTCGGCGCCGGTGCCGTCGCCTTCGATGAACGGGATGATCGGGTTGTCCGGAACAACGAGGCGGCCATGCTGTCGCGTGATGGCGGCGCCGTCTGCCGGCGGAGTGAGGCTAGGAGTGTTGGACATAAGCGAAATTCAGATTGCCGATTGCTGATTGCCGATTGTTCCGCGCACCTGCGCCGGACACCGCGCTGTTTAGGTCAGTTCCCCCGCTTGCGCCGCGCGTTTCACACAGCTTCTGTGGAAAACTCTGTGGAAAAAGGCGACGTTTACGCCGCTGCGACAGCTCATTTCGAGCGTTTTAGCGAATTGCACCACAGCAGGGCAAGCGCAGAGGCGCTGGACGTACCGACCGAACAAAACCTCCGGATTATACTGTAGGCCACGGAGGGTCGAACGGTGCGATCACTGCTCGCATGGTCTATCGGTGTTGCCGCGCTATCTGCTTGGACGATCGGTGTCTCTGCGCAGGGCCCGGCGGCCGCAGGAGGCCAGCACGAGTCCGGCGCCCACCATCACGAGGACGCCGCAAAACTGAAGAGCCCGGTGAAGTCGACGCCCGCGTCGATCGCCGTGGGTAAGAGGCTGTACACTACCCAGTGTTCGACGTGCCACGGACCGTCAGGCAAGGGCGACGGGAGCATGGCCGCCGCGATGAACCCACCCAAACCATCCGATCTCACTGACGCAAGCTGGAAGCACGGCGCGACCGACGGCGAGATCTTCACCGTCATCCGCGACGGCGCCAAAGGTACCGGCATGCGCGGTTATGCGGCGCGGATGAAACCCGATGACACCTGGAACGTCGTCAACTACTTGAGGACGCTCGCTCCCACAACGGCCAAAAAATGAAAATCGTAGTCTCCGACGACCTGCCGGAATCCGCCCTCGCCATCCTGCGCTCCGAAGGCTGGACTGTCGACGCCCGATCCGGCCGTAAGCCTGAAGAACTCGCCGCCGACCTCGCCGACGCCGACGCCCTGATCGTCCGCAGCGCGACGAAGGTCACCAAGGACCTTCTCGCCGCGGCCCCCAAGCTGCGCATCATCGGCCGCGCCGGCAGCGGCGTGGACAACATCGACATGCCCGCGGCCAGCGGCAAGGGCGTGCTCGTCGTCAACGCCCCGGGTGCCAACAGCATCGCGGTGGCTGAACAGGCGCTGGCGCTGATGCTGTCGCTTGCCCGCTCCGTCCCCGCCGCAGACCAGGCCATGAAGGCTGGCAAGTGGGAAAAGAAGAAGTTCATGGGCACCGAGCTCCGCAACAAGGTGCTCGGTATCGCCGGCCTCGGCCGCATTGGCCAGGAAGTGGCGGCGCGGGCGCGCTCGTTCGGCATGACGCTGATTGCCTACGACCCGTTCATCTCGGCGGAGGTGGCCGCCTCGATCGGCGTCGCGCTGAAGTCGCTCGATGAACTGTGCGCCGAGTCGGATTACCTCACGCTGCACATGCCGTCGACACCCGAGACGAAGAACCTCTTCAACGACGAGCGCTTCGCGACATGCAAGAAGGGCATTCGACTGATCAACACCGCCCGCGGTGAACTGATTGACGAAGCCGCACTCTGCCGCGCCATCGAGGCGGGCATCGTCGGCGGCGCTGGCATCGACGTATTCCAGAAGGAACCGCCGGTCGACTGGACGCTGCCCCAGCTCGCGAAGGTCGTGGCCACGCCGCACCTCGCCGCGTCGACCGAAGAAGCGCAGGAACAGGTCGGTCTCGATACGGCCGGCGCGGTTCGCGACTTCCTCGCCAGCGGCGCGGTTCGCAACGCCGTGAACTTCCCGGCTGCCGTTCCGGCCGACGAACTGCAGCGCCTGCAGCCCTGGCTGAAGCTGGCCGAAGGGCTCGCCTCGGTCGTGTCGCAGATGGGTCCGGCGCGCGTCGAGCAGATCGCGCTCCGCTACTACGGCGCGCTGGCCGAAAACTCGGCGGCTTCGCTCCTCGCCTCGAGTGCCGCAGCCGGTGTGCTGCGTCCCATCCTGTCGGGCGGCGTCTCCGTGGTGAACGCCCGCGCGGCCGCCAAGGAACGCGGCATCGAAATCACCGAAACCCGCAGTTCGCGCTCGCGCGACTTCGCCAGCCTGGTCTCGCTCAAGCTGCACACGAGCGACGGCGAACGCTGGGCCGAAGGTACCGTGTTCGCGCCGAACAGCCCACGCCTCGTCTCGGTGCGCGGCGTGAACGTCGAGGCGCCGCTGGCCGGCACGCTCCTCATCATCGCGAACGAGGACCAGCCCGGCGTCATCGGCGAGGTCGGGTCCATCCTCGGCAAGCACGGCGTGAACATCGCGAACTTCGCCCTCGGCCGCAACGAGTCGGGTGCGATCGGCGTGGTGAATGTCGACGAGGAATCGACGCAGTCGACCGCGCTCGCCGCGTCGGTCGACGCGATCCGCAAGATCGCGGCAGTCAAGGACGTCTGGGTGGTTCGACTCTAGGGCAGGCTTCGGGCGCTGGGCTTCAGGCTTTGGGCTTCAAGCACCGCTCGACTCAGGCGGGATGCGACCGGCTTCGGCCGTCGCGTCCCGCTTTTTTTCTGCCTGCCGGCCTGCCGCTACGCGCAGAACGCCGGGATGAATCCGCGCCTCGAGGCGCGTGCCGCCACGGCACGGTTCGCCGTCCACGTGAAACCCCATCGGCGCGTCACACTCGACCACCGCCACCGTCAGCCGCTCGATCGTCACGCCTCGCACGGAGGCCGCGCCCCCGGTGAACAGTGCCGGCAGCGCCAGCACGGTCGATAGTCGCGACCGCTCCCGGAACACCACCAGATCGAGCTGACCGTCATCGATCCGCGCATCGGGCGCGATGCGCGCGCCGTTGCCGAACTGGCCGGAATTGGCGAAGGTGACGAGCAGCGCCCGCACCCCGGCGCCGCCGTTCACGCGGTAGGTGGCACATTTGTAGCGCCGGAGTTCACGGACAGTGATGCGGACGTAGTTGGCGAAACCGCGCCTGCCCTGATGCCGATCGAACGCGGCGGCCACGTGCGCATCGAATCCGATGCCGGCCAGGGAGAAGAACCAGCGGCCATCGAGCTGCCCCGCGTCGATGACTCGCGGCGACGATGCGAGCGCGGCGTGCAGCGCCGCCTCCGCGGTCAGCGGAAGCCCCAACTCGCGGGCCAGGCCATTGCCCGATCCGCCGGGGATGATGCCGAGCGCGGTTGAACTCCCGACCAGCGCCGACGCCACCTCGTTCACCGTACCGTCGCCGCCCCACGCCATCACCAGCCGGTCGCCTCGCCGCACGGCTGCCGCCGCCAGTTCGTGCGCGTGGCCACGGCGCTGCGAGACGCAGACCTCGCCGGCCTCGCCGCGTGTCGCAAGCACCGACGCGGCGCGCTGCGCGCGCGCTGCGGCAGCGGCGGGCGCGATGCCGCCTGAGACCGGATTGATGATGAGGGAGACCATGCGTCGCGGGGCGCGACGGGCTACCGCAGCGCGAGCGTGGTGGTGGCGGCCGTCACCGTGTCGACCACCTGCACGGCATCGGCCGACACCTGCTCGACGCGGTACTGCAAGCGGATGCTGTCGCCGGTTTTCACCAGGAAGACGTCGCCCAGTCCGGAGACGATCGCCGTTCGCACGACACCGTCCGGCGTGACGTCTTCTGCAACGCCGATGAGCGTAAGGGCGGGCCTGACCGGTTGCAGGGGAACGACGGCCTCGGCATCGGCCACGGCGACAACCGGGGCAATGACAGGACGTCTGGGTGCACGGGTGGTGAAGCGGAAGAGATCGCGCGTCCGGGTTGGCGCGGCCGTGGGACCGAGGCGTTCGTGGAGGCGGCCGATTTCGGACTGCAGGGCAGCCATCGACCGGTCGATGGCTGCCGGCTTCACGGGCGGAAGCGGCGCGATTGGCGGACGACCACCCGATGTCGACGCGGAGGCCATCCAGCTCGCGAGCGCGAGCGCGGAAACGCCGAACCAGACGACACGTCGAAGGTCCATCCTGATGTCGCGGATCGTAGCACGGCCCCCCTTTTGACTGTGTTACTATTCGTCGTGCACCCCGCATCGACTGGTCCTGCGGTCGATTCCCAAGCTCCGCTTCAGGTCGTCGCCGTCATTCCCGCTCGATTCGCCTCTACTCGCTTCCCCGGAAAACCGCTCGCCGACATCGATGGTCGCCCGATGATCGAGCACGTGTACCGTCGTGCCTCGGCCTCGCCGGTGGTCTCGCGCGTCATCGTGGCGACGGACGATTTGCGGATTGCGACGCGCGTGGCTGCATTCGGCGGCAACGTGCGGCTGACCCGCGCCGACCATCTGACCGGAACCGACCGCCTTGCCGAAGTCGCCGCGGCGCTCGACTGCGACGTCATCGTGAACGTGCAGGGCGACGAGCCGTTGCTCGACCCACGCGCCATCACGGAACTGGTTGAGCCGTTTGCCGACCGCACCATCTCGATGTCGACGCTCTACCGGCGGATCACGGACGAGTCGGAACTGCTGAACCCGAACATCGTGAAGGTAGTGACCGATCGGTCCGGCTTCGCCATGTACTTCTCACGCGCACCCATTCCACACACACGCGACCCGCGAGGCGGCTATCCCCCGCTCTTCCGGCATGTCGGCGTGTACGCCTACCGGCGCGCGGCACTGATGGTGCTGGCCGGCCTCGAGCCGACGCCGCTCGAGCGGTCGGAATCGCTCGAACAGTTGCGCGCCCTCGAACACGGTATCCGCATCAAGGCAGTAGAAACGTCGTACGACTCGATTGGGGTTGATACCCCGGAAGACCTGGAGCAGGTGCGTCGGCTGCTGCGGGCGGGACGTCCGAATTGACCGGCATCACCACCAGATGCCCCGGAACTCACACATGAAGGTAACCAAGTACATCTTCGTGACTGGCGGCGTTGTGTCGTCGCTCGGCAAGGGACTCGCCGCCGCATCGATCGGCGCACTGCTCGAGGGCCACGGCTACAAGATCTCGATGCAGAAGTTCGACCCCTACATCAACGTCGACCCTGGCACGATGAGTCCCTACCAGCACGGCGAGGTCTACGTCACTGACGACGGCGGCGAGACCGACCTCGATCTCGGTCACTACGAACGCTTCACGCACTCGGTGCCGTCGAAGAACTCGAACTGGACGACCGGCAAGATCTACCAGAGCGTCATCAACAAGGAACGCCGCGGCGACTACCTCGGACGCACGGTGCAGGTCATCCCGCACATCACGAACGAGATCAAGGACGCCATCCGCGCGGCCGCCAAGGACGTCGACATCGCGCTGATCGAAATCGGCGGCACGGTCGGCGACATCGAGAGCCTCCCCTTCCTCGAGGCGATCCGCCAGTTCCGCCAGGACGTCGGTCGCGACAACACGCTCTACGTCCACCTGACGCTGGTGCCGTTCATCGGCGCCGCCGGCGAACTGAAGACCAAGCCGACACAGCACAGTGTCCGCGACCTCCGATCGATTGGCATCCAGCCCGACATCCTGCTCTGCCGGACGGACCGCTTCCTCGACCCGGATCTGAAGCGGAAGATCGCGCTGTTCTGCGACGTCAGCGACGAGGCGGTCATCACGGCGAAGGACGTGGCCAGCATCTACGAGGTGCCGCTGGTCCTCAAGGCCGAGGGGCTCGACCGCATCGTGCTCAAGTACCTGCACCTGCCCGAGTCGCAGCCCGACATGAAGGCCTGGGAGGATCTGGTCGAGCGCATCAAGCACCCGACCGATGAACTCACCATCCACGTCGTTGGCAAGTACGTCGGCTACGAGGATTCGTACAAGAGCCTGAACGAAGCGCTCTACCACGGCGGCTTCCAGCACCAGTTGAAGGTGAACATCAAGTGGATTGAAGCCGAGGCGCTCGAGGAAGAGGGCGGCGCGGCGCTGCTGGCCGGCGCGGACGGCATCCTGGTGCCTGGCGGCTTCGGCGACCGCGGTACGCGCGGGATGATGGTGGCGTCGCGCTACGCGCGCGAACACCGGGTTCCCTACTTCGGCATCTGCTACGGCTTCCAGATGGCCACGGTCGAGTACGCGCGCAACGTCGCCGGACTCGCGGACGCCGACACCACCGAGTGCGCGCCCGACACGCCGACGAAGGTGATCTACAAGCTGCGCGACCTGCTCGGCGTCGACGAACTCGGCGGCACGATGCGTCTCGGCAGCTACGCCTGCGAACTCGCCCCGGGCTCGCTGGCCCGCGAAATCTACGGAGTGGCGCTCATCAACGAGCGCCATCGTCACCGCTACGAGTTCAACTGCCTCTATGAGAAGGCGCTGACCGACACTGGCATGCGCATCTCGGGCCGCTCGCCCGACGGGAAGTTCGTGGAGATCGCGGAGGTGCCGGGACACCCGTGGTTCCTCGCCGTCCAGTTCCATCCCGAGTTCAAGTCGAAGCCGACGGCGCCGCATCCGCTCTTCGCGGCATTCGTCAAGGCGAGCTATCAGCACAAGGCCACGACAGCGCAGGCCGTGCCGGCAACGACCGGCACGGTGGCCTAGGCCGTGGTCGCCACGCTTCGCGACATGGTGATCGGCGAGGGCCGCCCGATCATCCTCATGGCTGGCCCGTGCGTCGTCGAGAGCGAGGCACACGCGATGGAACTGGCTGAGGCGCTCGTCGCGATCACGACGCGCGTCGGCATGCCGTTCATCTTCAAGGCGTCGTACGACAAGGCCAACCGCACGTCGAACGCGTCGTACCGCGGCCCAGGCATCACCGAGGGGCTGCGCGTGCTCGCCGCGATCAAGCAGCGCTTCGGCGTGCCGATCGTTACCGACATCCACGAGGTGCACGAGGCCGCGATCGCGGCAGAGGTCGCCGACGTCCTCCAGATTCCGGCGTTCCTCTCGCGGCAGACGGATCTGATCGTGGCGGCGGCCCGCACGGGCCGCGTGGTGAACATCAAGAAGGGGCAGTTCCTGGCCCCGAACGACATGACGCATGCGGTGGCCAAGGTCACCACCGAGGGGAACCCGAACGTGCTGGTGACCGAGCGCGGCACGAGCTTCGGCTACAACAACCTCATCGTCGACATGCGCGGCTTCCCGATCATGCGGGAGCAGGGGCTGCCCGTGATCTTCGACGTGACGCACAGCCTGCAACTGCCGGGCGCCGGCAACGGCATCACCGCCGGGCTCGCGCAGTACATCACGCCACTGGCTTCGGCTGGTGTGGCCGCGGGCGTCGATGGCCTGTTCCTCGAGGTCCACGAAGAGCCGTCGCGCGCCAAGAGCGATGCGCAGAACGCATTGCGTCTCGACCTGCTGGAACCGCTGCTGCGCCGCCTGATGGCCATCGATGCCATCGTCAAGGGCGGCACCCTGCCGGCCGGGAGCGCGGCACGCCCGTGATCGATTTAGCTCTCGCACGCCGGGTGCTCGAAACCGAGGCGGCCGCTATCCTCGCGCTGGTGCCACGCATCGACGAGCGCTTCGAGCGGGCCATCACGCTGCTGCAGCACTGCCGCGGGCGCGTCATTCTCACGGGGATGGGCAAGTCGGGCATCATCTGCCGGAAGATTGCCGCCACCCTCACCAGCACCGGCACCGCGTCGTTGTTCCTGCATCCCGCCGAGGCCGTCCATGGCGACCTCGGCCTGATCCAGGGCGACGACGTCGTGATTGCCATCTCCTCCAGCGGCGAGACGGCAGAAGTGCTGCGGTTGCTCGAGACGATCCGCCGGGTTGGTGCGAAGCTCGTCACCATCACCGGCGTCACCACGTCGACGCTGGCTGAAGCCGCCGACGTGTCGCTCGACTGCAGCGTCACCGAGGAGGCCTGCCCGCTCAACCTCGCGCCCACTGCGTCAACCACAGCCGCGCTCGCGATCGGCGACGCACTGGCCATGACGCTGCTGGTGGCAAAGGGCTTCCGCCAGGAAGACTTCGCGAACCTGCATCCGGGCGGCAAGCTGGGGAAGAAGTTCATGCGGGTCGAGACGATGATGCACAGCGGCAGCGACGTGCCGTTGGTGCAGCAGGCCACCCACATGCGCGACGTGATCTACGAGATGTCGCGCAAGGGACTCGGCATGACGTGCGTAGCCGGTGAGGAGGGCGAACTGCTCGGCATCATCACCGACGGCGACCTTCGCCGCCTGATGGAGCGTGAGATCGACACCCTCGCGCTGACCGCAGCGGACGTGATGACCCGCAACCCGATTACCGTGGAGCCGCGCATGTTAGCGGCGCAGGCGCTGAACATCCTCGAGCAGCGCAGGATCACATCGCTGGTTGTCGCCGAGGGCAACCCCAAACGCGCTGTCGGTGTCGTGCACCTGCACGACCTGTGGCGAACGGAGCTGGTGTGAACCTCAGCGACGCAGAACTCGATCGCCGCGCCGCGGCGGTGCGAATGATCCTGTTCGATGTCGACGGGGTCCTCACGGACGGCCGCGTCACCGTGAACGGCGATGGCAGCGAGAGCAAGGTCTTCTTCATCCGCGACGGCATCGCCCTGATCTGGGCGCAGCGCGCCGGCATCACGGTCGGGTTCCTGTCCGCGCGGCTCTCCCCCACCACGCCGCACCGCGCCGCGCAGCTCGGCATCACGCTGGTCTACCACGGTGTCTCGAGCAAACTCGCGACCTACGAGCGCATCCTCGCCGACCGCGGCCTCTCCGACGCCGACGTCGCCTACATGGGCGACGACGTGGTGGACCTGGCGGTGCTGAACCGCGTCGGGCTCGCGACGGCACCAGCCGACTGCGTTGACGAGGTGCGGACGCGCGTGCACTGGGTCACCTCGAACGCTGGCGGTGCCGGCGCCGCGCGCGAACTGGTCGAACGCATCCTTCGGGTGCAGGGGCTCTGGGACGGCGTCGTCGACGCCTACCTGCACGAGCCAGCCGACAGCGCGCATAGCCAATGAACGCGTACGCGCCGCTGCTGGCCGCGCTCGTCGCCCTGCTGGCCGGGCTGACGATCGGCAAGGCGTGGGAGCGGTACAAGCTGCGTGACGGCACGTGGATCGACCGCCGCCGCGTGCGCGAGTCGCCGCACTACATCCTCGGCTTGAACTTCCTCGTGGCCAACCAGATCGACTTGGCTATCGCGGAGCTCACCCACGCGGCCAGCCTCGACGCGAATGCGCTCGAAGTGCACATGATCCTCGGCAACCTGTACCGGGAAAAGGGCCAGGTCGGCAAGGCGATCACCATCCATCAGACGCTGCTGCAGCGACGGACACTGAGCCGCATCGAACACGCCTACGTGCTGCTCTGCCTCGGCCTCGACTACCGCCGCGGCGGGTTCGTCGATCGGGCGCTCGACGCGTTCAACGAGGTGCTCCGCCTCGACCACGAGAACGAGTACGCCCTCGAGAATATCCAGAAGCTGCAGGAAGAGCAGCATCAGTGGACCGAGGCGTATGACACGCGGCAGCGCCTGACCAACCTCGCGGCAATCGACTCACGGCCGCAGAGTCAGTCGATCCTGGCGTTCCTCGAGAATGAAATCGGCCTGGAAGCGACGCGCCGAAAAGACGTGCCGGAGGCGGTACGCCGATTCCAGTCAGCGATCGAACTCGACGCGCGCGCGGTGCCGGCTTACCTGAACCTCGGCGATCTGCGCCTGTCGCAAGGGCGTGAAGAGGACGCCGCCCAGATCTGGAACACGCTGGTGCAGGTGGCACCCGACCGCGCCTACTTGGCGTTTGCGCGGCTCGAGGCGCAGGCGGCACGGGCCGGCACACCTGAGCGCTTCACCGATCTCTGCGGCCGGCTGATCGAGGAGAACCCGCAGGACTGGCGCGCGCGGCTCTCGCTCTCCCGGCATTTCGTCGCGGCCGGCCAGCCGGCACAGGCGCTCGAACTCCTGTTCGCCGCGCTGGTGCAGAATCCGCACTCACTGAGCATCCACCAGGCGATCTGGCAGACGCTCGGCCAGCTCGGTCATCCGCAGGCACTCGTCGACCGCTACAGCGACCTGACACAGCATGCGGTGTTCTACCTCGACCCGCACGTGTGCATGCACTGCCGGTATCGCAGCACCGAACTACTGTGGCAATGTCCGCACTGCCACGACTGGAACACGTTCGTCGAGGAACGCATCGCGCCCGCGCAGGACACCGCGAACTGAAAGCGCGTGGTCTCAGCGTAGTGCGCGAGCCAGCAACTCCGTGAGCACCTCTCGGACGCGAGCATCGGTGTCGTCGAAGCGGCCGTCGGTCCTGATGACGTAGTCGGCGCGCGCCGCCTTCTCCTCGGCTGGCAACTGCGCCGCGAGCCGCTGCTCGGCGGCCTCGCGCGAGAGGCCTCGCTGCTCCAGGCGCGCCAGCTGGACTTCCCGCCGACAGACGGTGGCGATCACTGTCGAGAACTCCGCGGCATTCCCCGTTTCGTACAGGAGCGGAATGTCGACCACCGCGAGCGGCGCGCCGCCGAGCCGCTCGAACGCACGCAGGCCGGCGGCGATAGCGCGATAGACCGCTGGGTGGACGAGGGCCTCGAGTGCGCGACGCGCCGACGGATCGGCGAAGACGAACGGCCCGAGCTTGGCGCGGTCGACCGCGCCCTCGCCGTCCAGCACGTCGCCGAAGCGCTCGGCAATGGCGGCCGTTGCCTCGGTGCCTGGCGCCATGACGCCGTGCGCCAGGGCGTCGGCGTCGAGGCACGGCACGCCGTGCTGCTGGAGTTGCTGCAGCACGTAACTCTTGCCGGTGGCAATGCCGCCGGTGAGCGCCACCCTGAGCATGTCAGGCCTGGCGGGCGCGCAGCCGGTCGTGCGCGGCGCGCACGGTGTTTCTGAGCAACATGGCGATGGTCAGCGGACCGACGCCGCCAGGCACCGGCGTCAGTGCGCCGGCGGTCTCCTCCACCGAGGGGTGGACGTCACCGAGCACCAGGCTGCCCCGCTTCTCGAAGGCGGTGTGACGCCGATGTCCAGGCGCGAAGAGCGCCTCGATGACGGCACGGTCAGAGACCGGCGTGGTACCGACGTCGATCACCGTGGCTCCGGGCTTCACGAAGGCCTGCGTCACAAACGCCGGCCGGCCCAGTGCCGCCACGAGGATGTCGGCCTCGCGGCAGACGGCGGCGAGGTCGCGGGTGCGCGAGTGGCAGATGGTGACGGTAGCATGCCGGTTCAGCAGCAGCAGCGCCATCGGCTTGCCGACGATATCGCTGCGGCCGATGACCACCGCGCGCTTCCCGGCGATCTCGATACCGGAACGATCGAGCATCTCGATGACGCCGGACGGTGTGCACGCCACGAGCGAAGCACGCCCCTGCACCAGGCGCCCGACGTTCACCGGGTGGAAGCCGTCGACGTCCTTGGCCGGGTCGATGGCATCGAACACGCGGCGCTCGGCATCGGGTCCCATCGCCTTCGGGAGCGGCGACTGTACCAGGATGCCGTCATGCACCTCGCTCCGGTTGAGGCGATCGACCAGTTGCAGGAGCTCGTCGATGCTCGCAGTGGCGGGCAGGCGCTCGACGTCGGCGCGAATGCCGTTCTCGCTGGCCGACTTCAGCTTGCTGCCGACGTAGAGTTCCGAGCCGCCATCGTTGCCGACCAGCACGAGCGCGATGCCCGGGGGACGCCCCGCCTCGCGCGCAAACGCCTCGACCTCGGGACGGACGTCAGCACGAATGGCCTGACCGACCGCGGTTCCATCCAGCACACGAGCAGACATTACTCAGCTGCCTCCAGCTCGAGCCGGCGCAGCGAGTGCGGCCGGCCGAGTACGACGAGTTTATCCCCGGCCAGAATTGCCGTGTCCGGCTCGGGGTTGAAATCCATGCGGCGATCTTCGCGTTGAATCGCCACGACGATGACGCCGAAACGCTGACGCAGGTTGGCATCGAGCAGCGACTTGCCGACGAGCGACGACGTCGGCTGCACGGTAATCTCCTCCATCGCCAGTTCGAGATTGTCCGAGCTGGTCGCGAGCGTCATGAAATCGACGACGGCCGGACGAATGGCCGTCTGCGCCATCTGCACCGCGCCAATCTGATAGGGCGACACGACGCGGTTCGCGCCGGCGCGCAACAGCTTCCGCGTCGCGTCCTCGCCTTCGGCGCGGCCGATGATGAACAGGTCTGGCCGCAGGACGCGGGCACTGAGCACCGTGTAGACATTCTCGGCGTCGGTGCCGACGGCCGCGATCAGACCGCGCGCGCTGTCGATGCCGACGCGCTTCAGCACGTCCTCGTGACTGGCGTCGGCCTGCACCGCGAGGCACCCGTCCATCATCGCGGCCTGCAGGCGAGCCGGGTCGCGCTCGATGATGACGAACGACACATTGTGCTGCCGGAGCTGCGCCGCGATGATGCTGCCGATGCGCCCATAGCCGCAGACGATGAAGTGATCCTTGATCAGGGTAAGCATCTTGGCCTGGCGACGTTTCTGGAGGCGCTGGGGCAAGCCTCCTTCGACCACGACGGTGGCGAGGAGGGTGAACACGTAGAGGGCCGACCCGACGCCGCTGAACAGCAGCAGCACGGTCCACACCTGGCCGAAGAACGACAGCTCGTGTACTTCGCGGTAGCCGACCGTCGTAATCGTAATCGCCGACATGTAGAACGCGTCCCACGCGCTCCACCCCTCGATCACCATGTAGCCGAGGGTGCCGGAGAGAACGACGGCCGCGAGCAGGGCCACGGCAAACACCGGGCCCTGCGCGCGGAAGATGGGCGAAGTGTCTCTCTTGGGGTCTGGCACGTCGGCGGTCTGGCGCGCGGCGCCGTCCTAGGCGACGCCTTCGAGGCGGCTGTGACGCTTACCGTAGGCGAAGTAGAACACCAGGCCGATCGCCAGCCAGGCGATGAGCCGCAGCCAGTTGGTCCAGCCGAGGCCGTAGATCATCGCGCCGCAGACGACGATGCCCATCACCGCGACGAACGGCAGCGCCGGCACGGTGAAGCCGCGCTTGAGGTCCGGGCGGCGCACCCGCATGATCCACACACCGGCGCACACCAGCATGAAGGCAAAGAGCGTCCCGATGCTTGTCATCTCGCCGACGATGTCACCAGGGACGAAGCCGCCAAAAAGGCCAGTCAGCACGAAGAACAGCATGTTGGCCTTGTAGGGCGTCCGGTAGACCGGGTGCAGCTCAGAGAACACCTTCGGCACCAGGCCGTCCTTGCTCATCGAGAAGAACACCCGCGACTGGCCGAGCAGCATGACGAGAATGACCGAGGTGAAGCCGGCCAGAATCGCGACGGTGACGAACTGACCCAACCACTGATACCCCGGCATGAAGTCGTGGATCGCCTGGCTGACCGAGGCTTCCTTGCCGGCCGTGCGGAAGAACTCCACCGGCGCCAGCCCGCTCAGGACGTGGGCAAACAGCACGTATAACAGGGTGCAGACAACCAGCGAGCCGAGAATGCCCACCGGCATGTCTCGCTTCGGATCCTTCGCTTCCTGCGCGGCAGTCGACACTGCGTCGAAACCGATGAACGCGAAGAACACGACGCCCGCGGCGCCGAGGATGCCCATTATCCCGCCGTAGGCGTGCGTCACCCCTTCCGGAGTTGTGAACGTGCTGGCCGCAGGGATGTACGGCGTGTGGTTCGCCGGGTTGATGAAGCCCCAGCCGAGGATGATGACCAACACCACGATCGCCACCTTGGTGATCACGATGATGGAGTTCACGAACGCCGACTCCGCAATGCCGCGCGCCAGGAGCAGCGACATCACCAGCAGGATCACCAGCGCGGGGACATTCACGATCCCGTGCACGCCGGCGGCCGCCTGGAATGGTGAGTGGCTCCATTGATACGGTACCTGGAGTCCCACGTATTCGAGCACCTTGTTGAAGTACTCGCTCCACGCAATGGCGACGGTGGCCGCGCCAACGGCGTACTCGAGGATGAGGTCCCAGCCGATGATCCACGCCACCAGTTCACCCATCGTCGCGTACGAATAGGTGTAGGCGCTGCCGGCGATCGGGATCATCGACGCGAATTCGGCATAGCAGAGTCCGGCCAGCGCGCACCCGAGACCCGCCACCATGAACGCCAGCGTGACCGACGGACCTGAACGTTCGGCGATCGCTGCCGCCGTCCGCACGAACAGCCCCGCGCCGATGATGGCCCCGATCCCGAGCGCCACAAGAGCCAGCGGCCCCAGCGTCCGCTTCAACTGGATCCCGTCGCCATCATCATCGGCCATCAGCAGATCGATGGACTTCGTCCGGAACAATGAACCTGCCACGTGGTGCCTTCCTACCAGCCGCGGGATGCGCTTGGATTCATGGCGATTATACGCGCGAGAGTCGGTCGAGAAAGGCGCGCGCGCGCATCGCTGGGTCATTGCCGACAAGAAGGTCGGTGATGACCGCAACGGACGATGCCCCCGCGACAATTACGTCAGATGCACGTTGGAGAGTGATGCCGCCGATCGCCACGACCGGCAGTCCGGCAGGCGCGGCCATAGCATATGCACGCCGGACGAGCTCGAGGCCCACGGCGTCGTACCCGGTTGCCTTCGTCGTCGTGCCGAAGACCGGTCCGATCGCCACGTAGGTAACCGGCTCCCGCACCGCGGCGTCGAATTGCGCGGCGGTATGCGTTGACAGCCCCAGCACGGCCTCCCCGCCGATCACGCGGCGCACGTCCGCGGCGGCGAGATCATCCTGCCCCACGTGCACGCCGGAGGCTCCGGCGAGACGCGCGATGTCGACGCGGTCATTGACCACGACCGCCGCCATGTACGGCAGGGCACGCGCCATCACCGCCTCCGTGTCCGCAAGGAACTGACGGGACGCGGCGTGCTTGGCTCTGAGCTGGAGCAGGGTGACGCCACCGTCCATGAGGGCGGCGGCGTAGTCGGGAAGGCTCCATCCGGCCAGCGCGCAGACATCGGCGTCGCAGACCGCGTAGAGGCGCGGGAGCACCGGGGCGATCAGACCGCCTCGGCGAGGCGGCCAGCCGGCCGCGCCACGCTGTAGCGCTCCATGAACGACGTGCTGACCTTGCCGGCGATGAAGTCCGGATCGCTCAGCACCTTGAGGTGCAGCGGGATGCTGGTCTTGATGCCTTCGATGACGGTCATTTCCAGCGTGCGTTTCATGCGGGCAATCGCTTCGGTGCGATCGCGGCCGTGCACGATGAGCTTGGCGATCATCGAGTCGTAGTACGGCGTGATGGTGCAATCGTTGTGCGCGAACGTCTCGACCCGCACGCCCGGGCCACCAGGGACACTGAAGACGCGGATGAGGCCGGGCGAGGGCACGAACGTATCGGGGTCTTCGGCGTTGATGCGGCACTCGATCGAGTGGCCCGTGAAGACCACCTCGCTCTGCTTGAACCCGAGCCTGGCGCCGGCGGCGATGCGAATCTGTTCCTTGACGATGTCGATGCCGGTCACCATCTCGGTGACGGGGTGCTCGACCTGGAGACGCGTGTTCGCCTCCATGAAGTAGAAGTTTCCCTGTGAATCCATCAGGAACTCGAACGTGCCGGCGTTCGTGTACTGCACCGCCTTGGCGGCGTCGATGACGATGCCGCCCATCTTGCGGCGCATCTTCTCGGTGAGGGCCGGCGACGGCGACTCCTCGAGCAACTTCTGGTGACGCCGCTGGATGGAGCACTCACGCTCACCGAGGTGGACCACGTTGCCGTAGGTGTCGCCGAGAATCTGGAACTCGATGTGGCGCGGCGACTCGACGTACTTCTCGATGTAGACGTCGCCGACACCGAACGCCGCCTCTGCCTCGCGCTGCGCGGTCTTCACCGCCTGCACCAGTTCGCCGGCCGCGCGCACCACACGCATGCCGCGACCGCCGCCGCCGTTCGTGGCCTTGACGATGACCGGGTACCCAATCTCCTTCGCCAGCTTGAGCGCCTTCTCTTCGCTCTCGATCGGACCGTCGCTGCCCGGCAGGATGGGCACACCCGCCTTCTTCATCACGCGACGCGCGCGGGCCTTGTCGCCCATGAGGCGAATGACCTGCGGGTCGGGACCGATGAACTTGATGTGGCAGGCCTCGCACACTTCCGCGAGGTAGGCGCTTTCGGAAAGGAAGCCGTAGCCGGGGTGAATGGCGTCGGCACCGGTCACTTCGGCCGCACTGATGACCGCCGGCACGTTGAGGTAGCTGTCGGCACTGCGCGCCGGGCCGATGCAGACGTCTTCATCGGCAAACCGCACGTGCAGCGAATTCTCGTCGGCCTCGGAGTAGACCGCGACGGTCTTGATGCCGAGTTCGCGGCAGGCGTAGATGATGCGCATCGCCACCTCGCCGCGGTTTGCGATCAGGATCTTCTTGAACATCTACTTTGTGCGGATGGCGAACAGGCGCTCGCCGTACTGCACCGGCTGGCCGTTCTCGACGTAGACGTTGACGATTTCGCCTTCGTACTCCGAGTCGATCTCGTTCATCAGCTTCATCGCCTCGATGAGGCAGAGAACCTGCCCCTTCTTGACCACCGTGCCGACGTCGGCAAACGCTGCGGCGCCAGGTTCGGCCGAGCGGTAGAAGGTGCCGACAATCGGCGACTTCACGACGGCAAGTTCGACGTCGACCTCCGCATTGGCGACCGGAGCGGACGCGCCGGCGAGCACCGGCGGTGCAGCGTAAGCAGGGGCGGCAGGTGCCTGCACGTGCTGCCCCGGAACCTGGACGAAGGCGCCGGCCGAGTCCTTCCGGATCTTGAGCCGGAGGCCGTCCTGTTCGACTTCGAACTCCGACAACTCGTGCTCACGCACGAGGTCGAGAATCTGTTTGAGCTGGTCGAAATCCATCGGGAAGAAATGGGGCCGTAAAATCAGAAGTTAGAAGTTAGACAGTGATCAGTTCCGTCGGCGCCTGGGTGAGCATGTCCACCCCGCTCTCCGTCACCAGCACATCGTCCTCGATTCGAACACCGCCCCAGCCCGGAAAGTAGGCGCCGGGTTCGATGGTGAAGACCATCCCCGGCGTGACCGCCTCGCGGCTCGAGTCCAGGTTCGGCCCCCGCTTCGCGATGCGGGGTTCCTCGTGGACGTCGATTCCGAGACCATGTCCCGTTCCGTGCCCGAAGGCCGCTCCCATTCCGGCAGCGGCCAGAACATCGCGCGCGGCGGCGTCGATGGCGAAGCGTGACACCCCGGGAGTTACCGCCTCGATCGCGCGGTCGTGGGCATCGCGCACGGCGCCGTGCACGTCGCGTGCACGAGTCGAGACCGAGCCGACCACGACCGTCCGGGTAAGGTCAACGCAGTATGAGTCGTAGACGCCTCCGAAGTCCAGCACCACGAGGTCGCCTTCGCTCAACTTTCGACTCGACGGCCTCGCATGTGGAAGCGCAGCATTGGGGCCCGACGCGACGATCGTCTCGAACGCCGGCTTCTCGAAACCGGTGTGCCTGATCAGCGCGTCGATCGCGAAGGCCACCTCGCGCTCGGTCATTCCGGCCCGTGGAACTCCGGCCAGGACAGCCAGGGTCACCTCGGACAACATCGCGCCCGCGGTCCTGAATAGCGCAATTTCGTAGGCGTCCTTGACGCTGCGCGCCGCCTCGATCAGCGTGCCGACCGGAACCAGCGCCGGGGCGGACGCCTCGGCAGCCAGCGCCTGTTCCAGCCACTGGAAGCGGCTGACGGTGAGATGCGCCGCTTCGAAACCGACGCGGCCGAAACCGCGTCCGGTCATCACCGCAGCCAGCGTCGGATCGTAGGACCCGTCGACCACCACCAGCTCGAGTCCCGGACAGTCGTGGCTGGTCCCCGCCATGTCGGACACGGCCGTGACATAGCGGGAATCGGTCACGAAAAGGATGCGCTGCTGGGTGAGCACGACAATCGCCGCGCTGCCTACGAAGTTGGTGAGCCAGGTGATGTTCGGCGCGGCGAAGACCACCAGCGCGTCGAGCCCGGCGTCGGCTATCGCGGTCCGGATGGCCGCGTGTCGGCGGCTAAGAAGGTCTGACGGTGCGTGTGGCATGTATGGCCTCGAGCCAGCGCTCGAGTGCGCTGACGGTTGCCCGGTCGCGTGCGCGCGCAGCGCCAGGGGCGGCGGCAGGCGCGAGGGCCTGACGGGTATCGGTGATGCTGCGTTCGAGATCGGGGTCGCGTGGCGCAAGCGCCAGCGCATCGATGTAGTGAGGCAAGGCCTCGGCAAACCGTCCCTGCTGACGAAGCGCGTCGGCCAGGCTGCGGGTGGCGGCGAGGTTCTCCGGTGCGCTCGCCAGTACCAGGCGCAGCTCGACGATGGCCTCGTCGAGCCGGTTGAGCGCCAGCAGGGCGCGACCGAGGGTGACGCGGGCCGAGACGTATGCAGGATGGGAAATGAGACCCGTGCGGCAGGTGTCCACCGCGTCGGCCAGTTGGCCGGCGCGACGATATTCCTCGCCGAGTTGCGCGAAGGCAATCGACGCAGGATCCGTGAGGACCCTGCGCCGAAGCTCGTCGATGCGGGACGCGTCGGGCATGGGCACCCGATTGTGCGCGAATCAGTTGGTTACGACAATCGTCTTGTAGGTGCTGCCGACGCGGCCGATGTCGTCCTGCACACCGAGCACCACGGTGTAGCTGCCCGGTGCCGCGAACACGTGCGAGGAGTCGGAACCGTGCTCCTCGTTGAACAGGGTGTCGCCGTAGTTCCAGTAGAAGAGAACGATGGAGTGCCCGGGCTCGGCGGCGCTGCCTGACGCATCGAACGTCACCAACTGCCCCACCTTCGCGGCGACCGTCGACGCCAGCAGGGCGGCGGTCGGACTGCCCTTTACGCTCGTGGGGACGGGCGGCGGGACCACCAGCAAATCGACGCTGTGCGGCACGGCACCCGCGTAGTCGGTGCCGATGGCCACGGCCACGACCGAGACCGTCCGGGCCGGGGTGCCGGCGTCGAACGGCGTGAACTCGGGCATGGTGTAGATGGCCACGGCGCGGCCGTCGGTGCCGGTCACCACCGTCTGGGTCGACAGGGTGCCGTAGGCGACATTCGCGCCGCTGACGAGTGTCGACAAACGGAACGTCTGCCCCGCCTTGGGCGTGCCGTTCACGTCCCGCGTTTGCAGCGAGACCGCGGCCTGCTGCTGGCCTCCGGAGAACAGTGTGTCCGGCGTTGCCGCCATGTTCACCGAGAGGGCGAATTCGGATGGACCGGTCAGGTCGGGAGCCTCGGTCTGGTGCACGGTGCACCCGGACACGAGGACGGCGGCCAGACAGGCGAGCGAGAGCGTGATCCCCTTCATGGTCGTTACCGATCTGCGAAGTTGCCGAAGTCCACCTGGATGTTCCCGGCCGCCTGGATCTCGTTGCCGACGAGGTCCTGCCCGTAGAACGTCACCTCCGCGATGGTGGTGATGATGGTGGCGTTGTTGATGAGTTGCACGAGCGGTGCCTCGGCCTTCGCCACATGGCGCACCAGTTCGAACCCGAGCGTGGCACTCCCCGATGCGGAAACGGTAACCGTCCCGCCGCCGTCGAAGGCGTAGGGCACGTCGACACCGGGAGTGTTGCGGCCATCAGCGCGCCTGTAGACGACGCGGTAGCGCCTGATGGTGACCTGGTTATTGCTGCTCGGCGACGTCGGGTTGTCGACGCTGCCGATGTCCTTCAGCGCCAGATGGAACGTGACGGAGCCGTTGTCGCTGAAGGTCGTCGGGCAGGGCGCGGTGACCGCGCAGGGCGCTGGCGTGGTGATCAGGCGCTGCACGTCGGACTGCAGGAAGCCCGTCGCCGACCCGCCGGTGGCACCGCCCGCGGTGGCCCCCATCGAGTCGATGACCAGGAAGACCGGGGCGCGACCGTTGCGGGCGACGTCGCCGCACGAAGCGGTGACGGCGCCGAACGCCGCGAGGACAGCGAGTCTGTTGAAGTGGCGCATGGCGTTCATGTCGCGTCAGCCCTTGATGATGCGAGGTGTGATGAAGATGAGCAATTCGCGGCTCTCGTCATCGACACGCTCGCGTTTGAACAGCCAGTTCAGCAACGGGATCTGGCCGAGCCCCGGGGTGCGGTCCGAGGAATTCTGCAGTGAACTCGTGTAGATGCCGCCGATGACGCTGGTCTGGCCGTCGTTCACCAGAAGCGTGGTCAGCGCGCGCTGCGTGTTGATGGGCGGAATGGCCGCGGGCCCTGACGCCTTGGCGAAGTCAGGGGTGGCGTTCTCGAGGGCCACCTTCATGATGACGGTGCCGGCCGCGGTAATTTGCGGCGTCACCTTCAGCGTCAGCGCGGCGTCCTTGAACGTCACGGTGACCGTGTTGTTCGCGATGGTCTGCAGCGGGATCTGGATCCCCTGCGTCACCTCGGCCTCGACGTTGTTTAGCGTGGTGACCTTCGGCGTCGAAAGGATCCGGCCGTTGCCGGACGATTCCAGCGCGCTCAGTGCGACGTCGAGGTTGAAGGCGCCGTTCACCGAGCCGAGCGCGAGCCCGACACCGCTGGTGGCCGCGCCGACCGCGAGGTTGGCCTTGCTCGTCAGGCTGCCGTTGTTGGGAAACGCGAGGTTCGTCGTGTTGCCCAGGGCGGCGTCGACCCGGCCCGCAGACCCCCACTGCACGCCAAGGGCGCGCGCGAACGTCTTGGTCGTCTGGATGATGCGCGCTTCGATCTCCACCTGTGGCTGCGCGGTGTCGAGCGTGGTGATGAGCGCGCTGGCCGCGTCGAGCTGTTCCGGCAGGTCGCTGATGATGATGGTGTTCGTGCGCTGATCAACCTGCACGCTGCCGCGCTTGGAGAGCACACTCTTGGTCAGCAGCGTCTGCAGTTCCTCGGCGCGCGCGTAGCTGAGCATGCGGGTCAGCACCTTGAGGTCCCCGGCCAGCGCCTGATCGTCGGCAAGCTTGCGCCGCTGGTTCTCTTCATCGGACAGGGCCGAGAGCGGCGCGATGCGCACCACCGTGCCGTCGACCATGTACCCGAGCTTGTTGGCGCGCAGGATGATGTCGAGCGCCTGGTCCCACGGCACGTCGCGAAGCGCGACGTCGACGGTCCCCTTCACGGTCGGGTCGATGACGATGTTGAGGCCGCTGATTTCGGCGAAGACCCGGAGGACGGCCCGCAGGTCGGCCTGCTGAAAGTCGAGGCTGACCGGGTTGCCGCTATACGACCGCCCCGGGCGCTGGGTGTTCGACAATGGCGTCGCCGTCGCCGGCGCCTGCGCCTGCGCCGCCTGTGGTCCCGAGGCGAGCAGTTGCTGCACACCGGGCTTCTGCGCCCGAGGCGCGGAGGTGAGGCCGAGGGCGGCGACGGGGTCGACCCCCGACTGCACGATCGGTTGGGTGGCTTGGCGCGACACGGGCGGCGCCACGGCGGGCACGCTCGGGTCGGCCATGCGGTCGAAGTCGATCAGCACCCGGTTCCGGTCGGCCCGCACATGGTGGGCGACCGGCTGTGTCAGGCCAATCCGGACCCGCGACACGGGCGAACCCATCGACTCGGCGGACTCGATGTCCACGGAGGCAATGGGGCCGGCAAGGCGCGCGCTGGATGCGGCGAGGTTGCCCGGGGCGACGTTGCGGAAGTCGATGACCACCGTGAGCGGATCCGGCCGCGTCGCCACGTATGGCACCGGCTCGGTCGCCTCGATGACCAACGTCGCGCTACGCGCATCGCCCCTCGACGTGATCGTCGTGAGCTTCGCGCCCGGGATGGTTGTCGTCGTGCCTGCGGCCCGCGATAACGTACTCGCGGCGGTCGCCAGGATCACGACCAGGGAGAGAGCCACGCCCCTCGTCACAGTCACTCCTTCTCGTCTTCAGGCGATCGCAGCAGCTTCCGCACGTCGCGCGTTTTTTCCTTGGCGCGCGGATCGCTGACGTCCTGAACCAGCACAAGTCCCTGCGGCGTGATGCTTTTCACCACGCCATCCGCGAGCTTGTCGCCCTGGTGAATGAGATACGTCCGGTTGTCGGGGCCCTGAACCATGGCCACAAGCCGCTCCCGGCTCTGCATGATTCCGCGCACCGACAGTTCATCGACCCGAATGCCGGCAATGCCCGCGGCGGTTGGCTTCGGGAGTGCCTTCGCGTCGTTGCCGGTTCCGCCTCCGGTGAGGCTCTGGAACGGGTCGCGACGCCCCTCGGCGTTGTAGTTGTAGGGCGCAGCCGGCTGTGCTTCGGCCGTCGGCGCCGCAGGGGTCGCCTGCGCCGACACGGCGGGCACGTCCCAGGCCGCAGCCGTGGCCAGCGCGAGAGCGAGCACGGTCAGGGGGCGCATGTCAGGCCACCTTCTTCGGAGCGGGCTTGGCCGCAGGAGCGCCCTTGCCCTTCTTCGGGTCAGGCTTGTCGAGCAACACGAAGGTCGTGGCGACGCAACTGGCCGAAATCGTCGCGCGACCGTCGCCCTTCTCACGCGCCTTGACCGACAGGTTGGTGATGTTCACGATGCGGGCGAACTTGCCGAGCCGGTCGAAGAACTGCGCGAGGTTGTGATAGGTGCCGTCCAGTTCGAGACTGATTGGCCACTCGGAGTGCAGTTGCTTGGTGACGACCGCCGACGGCTTGAACGACTTGATGACCAGGTTGGCCTGGACCGCGGTCGACTGCATCTGTCGGAGCAGTTCAGCGCCGTCCTTCTCTTCAGGCAGCACCTCGCTCAGGCTGGCGAGCCGGTCCTCAAGCTCCTCGACCTGCGCCCGGAACTGCGGCAGCTTCTTCTCGGTGGCCTGGCCCTTGGCGACGTCGCCCCGGAGTGCATTGAGCGTGATCTCTCGATCGGCGAGGTCCGCTCGGGCGGGCATCTCGTAGTAGTAGTAGAACATCCCGGCCCCAACGACGCTGAGAGCGACGAAGGCGCCGATCTGCGCGTACCACGGAAGTTTGGTGAGACTGATATCCATTGGGATGCCTGCGCTACCTGCGGTATCGGGGGCTTAGCTCTTCGGCTTTAGCGGCTGGCTTTTTGGGCCTGCCGCCTCGGCAACCTTGGCAACTCCGACGTCGCCAGGTCCCTTGAACACGGCCTTGATCTGGAACTTGATCACTTCACCCTGCGGTCCGCCGCTGGTGTCGGTCGTGCTGTCCACGATCTCGACCGACTTCTGGAAGTAGCCGGAACGTTCAAGGTTGCCGACGAAGTCCGATAGCCCGGTCAGCGAGAGCGACCGCCCGTCGATGAGCACTTCGTTCGGCGTCGCCGTCTGCTTCATCTCCGAGAGCCATAACGAGGACGGCAGCGCGAGGCTGATCTGGTCGAGCATGTGCACCGGCCCGATCTGGTCCTTGCGGAGCTGCTCGATGAGCGTGACGCGCTGTTGCAACTGCGCCTTGCGCTGCTCGAACTGCTGCACTTGGGTGATGACGCTGTGCAGCCGCTGGGTTTCCTTCTGTGCGGTCGCAATCTGGGTATCGACCGCCGCCGAGGCGCGGCCAACCAGCCAGTAGCGCCAGCCGATGGCCATGACCGCCAGCAGGAGGATGCCGGCACAGATCGCGGTGATCTGCTGGGTCGGGTCGAAGGCGGCCTTCTTCTTGGCGGCCGTTCGCTCGGCCGAGAGCAGGTTGATCTTGATCATCGGTCGCCGGCCTTTCTGAGCGCGAGGCCCACCGCAACCGCGGCGGTCGCGGCCAGGTCACCAACCCCGCCGGCGGGCGGCTTGTCGAACGCCACCTGACGGAACGGATCGAAGTGCTCGACCGGAACGTCGAAGCGCTCGGCGAGTGCCTCCGCGAAGTCGTCGACCGCTGAACCACCGCCGCTCAGCACCACGCGGTCGATGCGGTCCGACAACGCGGTGGCGCGGAAGAAATCGAAGGTCTTCTGGATTTCGAGGAGCAGGTTCTCCGTGACGGCATGCAGCACGGGCTTCACATCGTCGTAGGTGTGCCCTTCGATGGGGAACCCCTTCTTGGCCTGCTCGGCGGCGTCGAACGGCAAATTCAGTTCACGCTGCACGGCTTCGGTGTAGGCGTTGCCGCCGAGCGACAGGTCGCGCGTGAACAGCGACTGGCCGTTCGCGATGATGTTGACGTTCGTGGCGCTGGCGCCGCAATTCAGCAACACCACGACCCCGTTCCCCAGGCCGTAGTTGGCCTCGTAGGCGTTCTGCAGCGCGAAGGCATCCACGTCCACCACCACCGCCTGCCGTCCGGCCTGCGTGATGACGTTCGTGTAGTCGGCGATCTTTTCCTTCTTGGCGGCGACCAGCAGCACGTCCATCGTGCCGCGAGCATCGGCGCCGTTGCCGGGGTCGAGCACTTGGTAGTCGAGGTTGACGTCCTGGATGTCGAACGGGATGTACTGTTCCGCTTCCCAGTAGATCGATTCGGCCAGTTCCTGCTCGGTCATGACCGGCAGGCTGATTTTCTTGACGATGACCGCGTTACCCGAGAGCGACGCCGCCACGTCTTTCGTCTTGAACGCCTTGTTGGCAAACAGGCGCTTGATGGCATCAGCCACCGCACCGCCGTCGATGATGGCGCCATCGACGATGCTGTCGGGCGGTACGGGTTCCGAGGCGATGGCAGCGACGCGCCAGCCCTTGCCTGAGGCCCGGAGTTCGACAGCCTTCACGGCACTCGACCCGATGTCCAGCCCGACGACCGATTTAGGTTTTCCAAAACCAAGCATGGTGTTCAGCTCTCGTTCAGTTGCGACGCATCGGCTGAGGGCAAAGGTGGTACCACCCGATTTCTTGAGCATTTCCAGCGTTTACTGGCGCGAAGCCGCAAGTTCTGCGATCCGTCGCCCGCTCGCCCGTTGCCGTTCACTTACGAAACCGTCAGCCAGTTACAGATTTAGTGAGCTGGTCTGGCCGCGTGTTCCCGTCCCACTCACTCATCCGCTCTTATCGGGAGATGCAGGTGGGGGAATAATGGACGTCCTAACCCGTGTGTTTGTACGCACTTGAGTGTTGACACAGCCGCAAACGGCCCATAGAATTTGGGTTTGCCGTTGCCTGGACCCGCCGCACAGGTGCAAGTCAGCGAAGTGAAGTGCTCCACAGGCGGGACTTCCCACAACATCGGTCGTATTCGGGCTGAGCAGCTGCACTGTGCTGTCATGCCCGCGGGAAACTTGAAGGATGTCTACGTTCATCGCTAACGCCCAGCACGCCCTTGACAACAGCAAGTGGCACGTCATTGATGCCAATGGTCAGGTGCTCGGCCGAATCGCCACCGTCGCTGCCCGCATGCTGCAGGGCAAGCACAAGGCGGTGTACACGCCGTTCATCGACACCGGCGATCACATCGTCGTGGTCAATGCCAAAACGGTGAAGCTCACCGGCCGCAAGGAAGACCAGAAAATCTATCGCCAGCACTCGGGATATGAGGGTGGCCTGCGCGAGGAGCGCGCGCGTGTCGTGCGCGCGAAGCGTCCCGAACGTCTGATCGAGGAGGCCGTGCGCGGCATGCTCCCGAAGACCAAGATGGGCGAGGCGATGTATCGAAAGCTGAAAGTGTATGCCGGTGCGGATCACCCGCACGCGGCACAGAAACCCACCAAGCTCGAGGTCGCCTAACGTGGCAGCAGTTCAGTATTACGGCACCGGGCGCCGCAAGACATCGACGGCCCGCGTGTTCCTCCGCCCCGGCACGGGCGCTATCACCATCAACTACCGCACGTTCGAAGGCTTCTTCCCCACCGAAGCGCTCCGCATGCAGATCCGGCGGCCGCTGGTCCTCACCGAGAACACCGAGAAGTTCGACATCCTCGCCACCGTTGAAGGCGGCGGTGTGTCGGGCCAGGCTGGTGCGGTTCGCCTCGGCATCTCCCGCGCGCTGGTCGAGTACAACCTCGAACTGCGCAAGGCGCTGAAGGAAGAAGGCATGCTGACGCGCGACGCGCGAGCGAAGGAACGCAAGAAGTACGGCATGGCTGGCGCGCGCAAGCGTTTCCAGTTCAGCAAGCGCTAGTTTCCGCCGACGCGAGTACGCGCCGGCGGACCCGCCGGAGCCACGGCGAAGGCGGGCACAATCCACGAGGCGGCAGGCCCAGATTTCAGAGTGCGGACCATGTGTCCGCATCAGGCCTGCCGTCGTTTTGGTGTCATCTGAGATCACCGAGAGGATGGAGATAATTTGAGCTCGATCGCGATGAAGGATCTGCTGGAGGCCGGCGTGCACTTCGGCCACCAGACGAAGCGCTGGAACCCGAAGATGAAGGAGTACATCTTCGGCGAACGGAACGGCATCTACATCCTTGACCTGGGCAAGACGGTCAAGCTGTTCCACGCCGCTGAGGAATTCGTCACCAACCTGGCTTCGGACGGGCGCACCATCCTGTTCGTCGGCACCAAGCGCCAGGCCCAGGACGTCATCGCCGAGGAATCGACGCGCTGCAGCATGTTCTACGTGAACGAGCGGTGGTTGGGCGGCCTGCTGACCAACTTCGCCACCATCCAGAAGAGCCTGGCTCGACTGCGCGACCTCGAAGCGATGACCACCGACGGTCGCTACGACACGCTCTCGAAGAAGGAAATTGCGCGCAACGAGAAGGAGCGCCGCAAGCTCACGAAGAACCTCGAAGGCATCCGCGGCATGTCGCGCCTGCCCGACGCCATCTTCATCGTGGACACCAAGAAGGAACAGATTGCCGTCGACGAGGCGCGCAAGCTGAAGATTCCGATCATCGGCATCGTGGACACCAACGCCGACCCCGACCAGGTCGACTTCGTCATCCCCGGCAACGACGACGCGCTTCGCTCCATCCGCCTGTTCGCGTCGGCGATCGCCGACGCGGTGATCTCGGGCCGCGACATGAAGCAGTCGGTCGATGCGGAAGCCACCCGCGACGGCGCGGATGACGCGGCCGGCGGCGACCGTGCGGCCCGTCCGGCCCGTCGCCGTGAGGCGGCTCCGGCAACGGCGTAGTCTGGCGTTTCGACTATCCCCTATCGACGCCGGCCTTTCGTTTCACGGGGGCCGGCGTTTTTTTCGTACGAGACTCACCATGGCAATCAGCGCAGCAGAAGTGAAGAAACTCCGCGACCAGACCGGCGCGGGCATGATGGACTGCAAGGCGGCCCTCGAGGAAGCGAACGGCGACTTCGAGGAAGCCAACACGATTCTCCGCAAGAAGGGGCTGGCCAGCGCCGCGAAGAAGGCCGGCCGCGCCACGTCGGAAGGACTGATCGGCAATGCCGTCACCGCCGACAACTCCGGCGGCGTCCTCGTTGAAGTGAACTGCGAATCGGACTTCGTCGCACGCACGGACGACTTCCAGCAACTGATCAAGAACATCATCGCGGAGATCAACGCGAAGGGTGATACCGCGGATGCCGCATGGCTGCAGGACCCGGACGGTCCGGTGCACCCACTCGTGGCCGCCGCCATCGCCAAGCTCGGCGAGAACATGGCCGTGCCGCGCTTCGTGCGGTACGCCGGGCAGGGCTACGTCGGCCAGTACATCCATCTGGGCGGTAAGATCGGCGTGCAGGTCGAGTTCTCGGGCGTCACGCCGGCGATCGCGGCGAAGGACGAGTTCACCGCGCTGGTCAAGGAAGTCGCGATGCAGGTTGCCGCGGCGAGCCCCGCGTACGCCGTTCGCGCCGAAGTGCCCGCCGACCTGCTCGAGAAGGAAAAGGCGATCTACCGTGGCCAGATGGAAGGCTCGGGCAAGCCCGCGAACGTGATCGAGAAGATCGTCGACGGCAAGCTCGGGAGCTTCTACTCGCAGGTGGTGCTGGTCGATCAGCCGTCCATCCGCGAACCGAAGCTGTCGGTCGCCGAGGTCATCGCCGCGGCCAACAAGTCGCTCGGCGCCACGATCGCCGTCACCCGCTTCGCCCGCCTCAAGGTTGGCGAGGCGGCACAGGCGTAACAGTCGCCAGTCGACCTAGTCGCAAGTCATCGGTCCACGCTCGCGTGACTGGTGCCTTGCGACTGGCTCGTGTCCGCGCGTTGTGCCCCACCGTAGCGCGCTATAATCTTCCTCGTGACTCGCCCGGCTGTTCCCGCATACAAACGCGTTCTCCTAAAACTCTCAGGCGAAGCCCTCATGGGCTCGCAGACCTACGGCATCGACCCGGCTGTCGCCACCCAGATCGCCAAGGACGTCGGCGAAATCCAGGGGATGGGCATCGAGACCGCCATCGTCATCGGCGGCGGCAACATCTTCCGCGGTGTCGCCGCAAGCGCGCGCGGCATGGACCGCGCGACCGCCGACTACATGGGCATGCTCGCTACGGTCATCAATGCGCTCGCGCTCCAGGACGCCCTGGAGCAACAGAACGTGGTGACCCGGGTGGTCACAGCCATCGAGATGCGCGCCGTTGCCGAGCCGTTCATCCGCCGCCGCGCCATCCGGCACCTCGAGAAGGGCCGCGTCGTCGTCTTCGGCGCCGGCACCGGTAATCCCTACTTCAGCACCGACACGGCCGCCGCACTCCGCGCCATGGAGATCAAGGCCGACGTCATCCTGAAAGGGACCAAGGTGGACGGCATCTACAACGCCGACCCCATGCATCATCCTGATGCCTCACGCTACGACCGCATCTCGTACCTGCAGGTGCTGGAGCAGGGGCTGAAGGTGATGGACGCCACGGCGATCTCGCTGTGCATGGACAACAAGCTGCCCATCGTCGTCTTCAACCTTCTCACTCCCGGCAACATCAAGCGCGCCGTCAGCGGCGAACCGATCGGTTCGCTCGTCATGGCGTAGCCCGAACGGAGACATCGCTGCAATGGACGCTGCCGATCTCAAGACGCTCTTCGCTGAAGTGAACAAGCGGATGACCGCGACCCTCGAGCATGTCCGCCACGAACTGGCCGGCGTGCGCACGGGCCGGGCCTCGGTCACCATCCTCGACAACGTGCATGTGGACGCCTACGGGTCGCGGATGCCGCTGAACCAGGTGGCCGGCCTGTCCATTCCCGAGCCGACGCTCATCATCGCGCAACCGTTCGATCCGTCGCTGCTCGGCATCATCGAGAAGGCCATCCGCGCGTCAGACCTCGGGCTCAACCCCGCGAACGACGGCAAGGTGGTACGCATCCCGCTGCCCATGCTCACCGACGAGCGCCGCAAGGAGATGTCGCGGCTCGTGCACCGATTGACAGAGGAAGGGCGCAACCAGGTGCGTCAGGCCCGGCGCGATGCCAACGATCGCCTCAAGAAGTTCCTGAAGGACTCGTCGATTTCAGAAGACGATGAGAAGAAGGGACTCGATGAGGTCCAGAAGCTGACGGACAGCTTCATCGGCAAGATCGACGAACTCGAAAAGAAGAAAGACTCGGAACTGCTCGTACACTGACGTTCCGCCTTCGGAGCCCTCAGTCGCCGAAGGCGATACCAAGGTCCTTGGCCGTGAGCAGCGTGTCGGAGTCGAGCGGCACGGTTCGCTGCCTGCCGACAACCTCCTCGAGCGGGCGCCCGACGATGTCGGGCGGGGCAAACGCCACCATCTTGCCGAAGTCGCCCTGCCGAATCAGTTCAACAGCCTTACCGCCGAAGCGCGTCGCGAGGATGCGGTCGAAGCTGGTCGGAGCGCCACCGCGCTGGAGGTGCCCAAGCACCACCGAGCGGGTTTCCTTCCCCGTCATGCGGCCGAGCGCATCGGCGACCTTGGCGCCGATGCCACCGAGCCGCTCCACTCGACCGTCCCTCGCTTCCTCGACGAGGGCAATCTTGCCGCCCTTCGGAATCGCCCCTTCCGCGACGACCACGATGCTGAAGTGCGAACCCCAGCGGTCGCGTTCGCGCAGTTTCTCGGCGACGAGGCCGAGATCGAACGGCATCTCCGGAATCAGGATGGCGTCTGCCCCGCCGGCCACACCGGCGTGCAGCGCAATCCAGCCGGCATACCGTCCCATCACCTCGACGACGATGATGCGGCGGTGGGCCTCGGCCGTCGTGTGGAGGCGGTCGATGGCGTCGGTCGCGAAGGCCACCGCGGTGTCGAAGCCGAAGCAGTTGGTGGTGCCGACGATGTCGTTGTCGATCGTCTTGGGCACACCAACAAGCGGAATGCCTTTCTGGTGGAACTTGTAGGCAATGCCGAGCGTGCCGTCCCCACCGATGCAGACGAGCGCGTCGAGTCCCATCTTGCCGAACATCTCGACAACGCGGTCAGAGTAGTCGCGTGTGCCGTCGGAGGTTTCAATCGGATAGGCGAACGGATTGCCGCGATTGACGGTGCCGAGGATGGTGCCACCGAGACGCATGATGCCGCGGACGTCGTGCGGGGTCAGAATTCTCGACCGTCCAATTTCGATCAGGCCGTCGAAGCTGTCTTCAAGACCGACCACTTCGATGCCGCTATTGCAGGCAGACTTGACGACCGCGCGGATAACGGCGTTCAGCCCGGGAGCGTCGCCTCCCCCGGTGAGCACGCCGATTCGTTTAATGGATGACACTGCATCGACTATAGCAAATGGACCCACGCTGGACGTTGCCGCGGCGCAAAACGCCGTGTTACACTCTGCGTGTCGCGGTCGAAAGTTGATCAGCGTCAGAGTGGGCGGCTAGCTCAGCTGGGAGAGCGCCGCGTTCGCAATGCGGAGGTCAGGAGTTCGATCCTCCTGCCGTCCACCACAAAGTTCAAGCACGTCAGCAATTTTAGACGCCGTCTTCGAGTCATTGAAGACGGCGTCTTTGTTTGTGTGGCCGCGTTTCGCGACTGCGCTGGGGCAGGTCCGCGATGGATGACCTCCAGTTGGATGCCACAGCGGCAGCCGCCGGGCCGCTGACGGAATGGGATCTCTGGAACATCGTTCCTGCGGACCCGCCCGTCTCCGTCGTGACGCCCACCTGCCATCAGCTTCGCGCGTTGCTCGAGCACAACATCGACGCGACCTTCGCGTGCGACCCCTGGGAGCAGAAAGGCGGTTACCTGAAACGGTGCCGCGGCAGCGAAAGGTCCGTCAAGTTGCAGAACCCGGCGGGACATCGGATCCAACAGTTGACAGCGGATGGTGCGCGGCTGCGGGGCGAGCAGACAGTGGCTGCAGCATTCCTCGGGAGCAGGCTGTATTACTGGACCGCTGGCACAAGCGGCGGGCTATCGGTATGACGGCTGTCGAGGCACTCGGCGCGCATGTGCGGGAACGGCGGACCGTGAGCCATCGCAGGTCATAGGCATCCACGACCGGGTGCCGTCCACACTGTCGACCCGCTGCGTCCGGAGGCGCCGAATCCGGCCCGGACGTTCGCGCAATTCAATCTGCGTCTCAGCTGTGAAGCGGTGGACTAGCGTCAGGCGGGTGACTACCGTGCGGTCGCCGGATTCCCGGTGAGGGCGCGGGCACCCGCTCAAATGCGGCCCAATTCACGCGGGCGCGCTGCGGCATGATTCTCGTAACGACCGGCAGCGGAGTACCACGATGAGCGTAGTTGTCGTCGACGTCTCGCCGCTGAACTGCCGCTGGATCACCTGGAATGACGCGATGCCCGTCTGCACCCGGCCGCCAGGGCCGGCGCACCGGGTCGGCGAAGCCGAATGTTCGGTCTGCGACTTCTGGACCGAGGGAGATGCGCCAAAGGCAGCCCCCCTTCACGGAGCGGCTGCACATCCCCATCCGCCGCTGACGCTGGACGCACAGGATCCGCTGAACAAGGAAACCTGCCCGCGCTGCGGCACGAGGAACGTGCTGCTGATGCAGCGCGACGCTGTGGTGCAGTCGTTCGTCTGCTCGATCTGCCATCAGCGCTGGCTGGCCACGCGCCCCTGGCCACTGCTGCGCGAGACGCGGTCGCACTACGACTGAAGCAAGGCGGTGGCCGGCGCGGCGCCACGCGTGACGCACTCAGCTGCGCGCGTTCATCATCATGGTGGCAACCCCTTCGAAGAAGGGCCGAAGCGCCAGTTCGACCTCGCGCGGCAGCTTCGTCTCCTCGAGCGCCTTCGACATCAGCTCCACCCACCGATTTCTGGCAGCGCCATCAATGACAAACGGTGCGTGCCGCATGCGCAGCCGCGGGTGTCCGCGCTGCTCGATGTAACGCGGCGGTCCGCCGAACCGGCCGACCAGGAAGTCGCGTAGGCGCTGCTCGGCTCCATCCAGATCATCCGGTGGGTACATGGGCCCCAGGAGGTCGTCGCCGGGAATCTGCCGGTAGAACGCCGCGACGAGGCGCTCGAACCCGTCTTCACCAATGGCCTGAAAAATCTCTGCGTCGTCCATTCCCTCGGATGTTACCAGCCGCGCTTCGGCCCAACGCCGAAGCCTGGTCACCAACCACATCTGTAAGCCAGCGACGTTTCCCTGGCGCCGTGAAGGTCCGAGGCGCACGCAGCTTCACACCCTCGCGCGGGCATCCCGTTTGCCCCTGAGGAGTGCATGGCACTCTTCTGGGAAACCCAGCCGTCGGCACCGCAGCCAAGACCCGCCCCGCTCTCAGCCCTCGCCGTGGCACTGCTGCTGAAGCTGCAAAGCGACGCGGAGAGGTAGCGGAACTCCGGCTGAGGTCTTCCGGCTTGCACTTGGCCTCGTCGGAGGCAAGTGACTATGTTCGGGATTATTGGCTGGATCATTTTCGGTCTGATTGTGGGTGCTGTGGCCAAGCTGGTGATGCCAGGGCGCGACCCCGGCGGCATTATTGTGACGATGCTCATCGGCATCGTCGGCGCGGTTGCCGGCGGTTACATCGGACGCGCGCTCGGGTGGTACGGCCCGAATGACGGGGCAGGCTTCGTGATGTCGCTGTTCGGCGCGATCATTCTGCTGTTTCTGTACCGACTCTCGGTCGGGCGACGCGCACGCGTCTGACACCACGCCGGGGTGCTCACGTCGGCGACTCTCGGTTGCCGGCGTGAGCCCACCACCCGCCGCACATTGACACGCCTCGTACGCGACTCCCACAATAGCCACGTGGCAACCCCGCGCATCACAAGAGACGTCCTGAAGGTCCGGCTCGACGCCGGCGACTCCATCGTCTTTGTCGATGCCCGCCTGAAGTACCCCTACGAACACAGCACAATCCGACTGGTCGGCGCCCTCCGCGTCATCGGCGACGCTCCGCTGCCGCCCATTCCGGATGGGTCGGAGGTCGTGGTCTACGATTCGGACCCCAATGAACTGGCCAGTTCCCACGTCGCGGCGCGCTTCATCCGCGCCGGCGTTCGCGCGGCGGCCCTCACGGGCGGGATTGGCGAATGGCTGGCCGGCGGCCTCCCCGTTGAGGCCAAAGATGCCCCGAAACAGGCGGCCCCTGAACCCGGCGCCCTGAAAGGTTGATGGTCATGCAACACCCGGTGCTCGCCGGACTCCTGCTGGCCTGTTGCGCCCTGATGCCGCTCAGCGCGCAAACCCAGACGCCAACCGAACTTGCCCTGGCACTGCAGAAGAAGTACGCCGCCATCCGTGATTTCTCCACCGACTTCGCCCACACCTATCGTGGCGGTGTCCTGAAGAAGTCGATCACGGAGAAAGGGCGGCTGCTCATCAAGAAGCCGGGCAAGATGCGTTGGGACTACACCTCGCCCGAGGTGAAGCAGTTTGTGTCGGACGGGGTGAAGCTCTACTCCTACATCCCGGCAGACAAGCAGGTCATCGTCGGCACCGTGCCGCAGGACGATGGCGCCAGCACGCCAGCGCTGTTTCTCACGGGCAAAGGCGACCTCACCCGCGACTTCACCGCCTCTGCCGGCGACGTGCCGTCAGGCAGTGCGCCCGGCACCCGTGCGTTGAAGCTTGTGCCGCGCAGGACCCAACCGGACTACGATTGGCTGGTCCTGCTGGTCGATCCAGGTTCCCTGACGCTGCGGGGGATGGTGACGGCAGACGCCCAGGGCGGAACCTCGGTCTTCTCTTTCTCGAATATGAAGGAGAACGTCGGGCTCGCCGACAAGGAATTCACGTTTCGGATGCCGCGCGGTGTTGATGTCATTACTGATAGTGGCGGGCGTTAACCGCGCTCGCGTCCTCGGCCTCGTCACCGTTGCCCTTCTGGCAACCGGCTGTGCCACGTCGTCGGCACTGCGGCGCGGCTCGGCGGCCGAGCAGCGACAGGACTACGACATGGCCGTCGCGGAGTACACCAACGTGCTGCGGCAGCATCCCGACGATGCGGGCGCCAGACAGGCGCTCGAGCGGGCCAAGCTCAGGGCCTCGAATGATCACCTTCAGTCGGCTCGCCGGCTGGCGGCCACCGGCAAACTCGATCAGGCCCTGGTCGAGTACGAGCTGGCGCTGGAGCTCAATCCCACGAACAGTGAGATCGATGCCGCACTGCGCGACGTGCGCTCGCAACTCCGGACGAAGGTGGCGATCGCCCGCGAGGGCAAGACGGAACTGCAGACGCTGATCGAGCGGGCGCGCGACACACCGCCAGTCGGCCTCGGCCTGCCGAGCGATGTCCGGCTGCCCACCTCGCTCGTGTTCCGCGAGGCCAGCAGCCGCGACGTCTACCTCGCAATCGCGCGGTTCGCGAACATCAGCCTGAGCTTCGATCCGACCTTTCGCGATGCGCCGCTCACCATCGACCTCCGCAATAACACGCTGGAGGCCGCCCTTCGCACCGTGTCCGAGACGACGCAGAGTTTCTACCGCGTCACCGGCGGACGCAGCGTCCTCATCATCCCGGACACGCCGACCAAGCGGCGCGAGTTCGAGGAGGAGGTCGTTCGCACTTTCTACCTGAGCAACGCCGACCTCAAGGAGACGATGGACCTGCTGCGCATGGTCCTCGATGCGCGGCGGGTCTCCCCCGTCACGGCCACCAATGCCATCACGGTGAAGGACACGCCGGAACGCATTGCCGCGGCGGCACGGGTCATCTCGGCGATCGACAAGGCCCGCCCCGAAGTGATCATCGACGTCGAACTGCTGGAGGTGGATCGCACGCGCCTTCAGGAATACGGGCTGCAGATCGCCTCGCCCGGGTCGCCCGGCCTCAATGGGTCGGCCGGCGCCTCGAACAGCACCCTGAACCTGCGCGCGCTGCGCAGCCTCACGCAGTCCGACGTGCTGCTGGCTAACCTGCCGTCGCTCTACTACCGGCTGCTCAAGACCGACACGAATACGCGCACGCTGGCCAACCCGCAGCTCCGAACGTCGGAAGGTATGCCGGCGCAGGCCCGCTTCGGCGAGCGCGTCCCGGTGCCGGTCACCACGTTCACGCCGTTCGCCCAGGGCGGCGCCGCGCAGCAGCCGATCACCTCGTTCAACTACGAGAACATCGGCGTCAACATCGACATCACGCCGCGCACGCACCACGACGATGACGTGACGCTGAGCCTGAAGATCTCGGTGCAGAGCATCTCGGGGACCGGGTTCGGCGGGCTGCCCACGTTCGGCAACCGCGAGATCAGCACGGTGATTCGCCTGCGCGACGGCGAGACGAACATGCTCGCGGGCTTGATCCGCGACGACGAGCGGAAGGTGCTGGAGGGATTGCCGGGCCTGAGCGACTTGCCGGTCATCGGCCGGCTGTTCGCGCACTCGCGCATGGAGAACAGCCAGACCGACATCATCCTTACCCTGACGCCGCATATCGTCCGGGTGCTCGATCTCGACGAGAGCGACCTGCTGGCGTTCAGGGTTGGACGCGACTCCGGTGCGCCGGCGATTCAGTTGCCGTCGTTCCTGCCGGCGTTCCAGCCCGGCGACACGCCGGCTCGCGATACGCCGGCGCAGCCGGCACCGGCACAGCCCGCAGTACCGGGCGTGCCTGGCACGCCCACCGCGCCGCCGCAAGGCACCGCCCAGCGTCCGGTGCTTCCGAGCGCCGGACAGCAGCCGCGCTAGTCGACGGGCCGACCGGGCCTTCTTCAGCCCAGCCGCGTCACCGCCGCGCCCAGCCCCTTCAACCGATCGACCAGCTGCGCGTAGCCGCGCTCGACCGTCTCGAGCGGTGTGACGCGGCTCTCGCCGTCGGCCGCCAGCGCCGCGGCAATCAGCGCCATCCCCGACCGCAGATCGCGGCTGTCGAGCGGACGTCCACGCAGCTTGCGCGGACCGGTGACGATGATGCGGTGCGGGTCGCAGAGGAACAGGTCGGCACTCATGCCGCTCATCTGCTCGAGGGCGAAGAGCCGCAGTTCGTACAGCCAGTCGTGCACCAGCGTGCGCCCATCGGCCTGCGTCGCCAGCACGGTAACGAGACTGACAAGGTCGCTCGGGAAGCCTGGCCACAGACCGGTGGTGATGCGGCCGGCAGCCATCGGCTTCGACTGCTCGACGCGGAAGACGTCGCCCACCATCAAACACTGGATGTTCAGCCGCTTGAGCACCGCACCGATCACTTCGAGGTCGTCGGCGCGTGCACCGCGGACGTCGATCTCGCCGCCGGTGATCGCCGCCACTACCGCCCAGCTCCCGGCTTCGATGTAGTCGCCCCACAGCGTGTGCGAGGCCGCGCCAAGCTTCGCCCCGCCCTCGATCCTGATGGTCGAGGACCCAGCGCCGGTGATGCCGACACCCAGCTTCTGGAGGAAGTTGCAGAGTTCCACGACGTGCGGTTCCTGCGCGGCGTGCCTGATTTCGCTGACCCCAGGCGCGGCCGCCGCAGCCAGCAGGGCGGTTTCGGTGCCGGTGACCGACGCTTCGTAGAGGTAGATTGACGTCGGCTTCAGACCGTCGGGGCACTCGAGCACGTGCCCCGGCAGGTCGAGCACGCGTGCGCCCATGGCGACGAGCGCCTCGAGATGGGTGGAGATGGTGCGCCGCGCCGGGAAGTCGCCGCCGGGAGGCGCGAGGATGGCCTTGCCGCGCCGCGCGAGCAGCGGCCCGAGCAGCAGCACCGACCCGCGGAGGCGGCCGACCATCGCGCCGTCCGGTTCGTCCTTGACCACCTCCGGGCAGCGCACCCGCACCGTGGTCGTGCCAATGCCCTCGACCGTGGCGCCAAGATCGACGAGCAGTTGCGCCATGACCTCGACGTCGCGGATGCGCGGCATGTTGTGCAGCACGCACTCTTCGGAGGTGAGCAGGCACGCGGCCAGCAGCGGCAACGCGGCGTTCTTGTTGCCTTCGACGGCGACTGAGCCGGAAAGGCGGCGACCGCCTTCAATCAGGAGTGTGGACATGGCAGTTCAGAAGTCAGAAGTCAGAAGTCAGAGTCAGATTGTGGGGCCATCGGCGTGTCGGGTGACGTCCGAGAAGTCGCCGAGGTAGACGATCTCCTCCCGCAACTCCACCCCGAACTGGTCACGAACCGCCGTCCGGCACTGCTCGATAAGGCGACGGATGTCCGACGCGGTGGCGCCGCCATCGTTCACGATGAAGTTGCCATGCGTCGACGACACACGAGCCCCTCCGAGCGCCGCCCCTTTCAACCCCGCCCGATCGACCAGCGCGCCGGCCGACCACGGCATCCCCTGCGGCACCACGTCCAGTTCCGGCACCGGATTCTGGAACACGCAACCGGCGCTCGGCAGGTGCAGCGGCTGCGTCCGCTTGCGGTAGTCGAGCGAGCGGCGTGCCGCGGCCCGCAGCACCGCCGGATCACCGGGCGAGACAATGAAGTCTGCCGACAGCAATACTTCGCCGGTCGCCTGCAGCCGACTTCGATCGTAACCGAACCCCAAGGCGGACCGAGCGACTTCCGACACAACACCTTGCCGGCTGCACAACCGCACGGACGAAAGCAGCTCGCTGATGAGTCGCCCACCGAAATGCGCGTTGCCGAAGACGGCCCCGCCAACCGTGCCTGGTGTGCCGGCCCATGCTTCGATGCCGGCCAGCCCGTGCGTGATCGTCCAGCGCACGAGGCCGTTGATCGTCATCGCCGCGTCGGTGCGAAGGTGCGCGGCATCCAGTTGCACGATGGCGCCACCCCTCGGACGGATCACAAGCCCTCGCACGCCACTGTCGGCTACCAGAACGTTGGAGCCCCCACCAAGGAGCACCACCGGTATGCCAGCCGCATGCGCGAGCCGGAGGGCCGTCACGACCTCATCGGATTCTCTGGTTTCGAGCAACCACTGCGCCGGCCCGCCAACATGGAACGTGGTGAGGTCGCGCAGTGACGCCTCGGCCAGCACGCGTTCGATGCCGAACGCCTCCTGCAGGGCGTGGGTGACGTCGCTCATGCCGGCTCCCCTTCGAGGGCCAGCAGCGGACGCTCCCGTCGCACGAGGGCACGCACCGCCTCGGCGCGGTCGCACACCACGAAGCGCAGCGCGTCGCCAGGTGCGGCCTGGGCCGCGATGCCGAGGTCGGCGCTAATCACGGTGGCGAGCCTGGCGTAGCCACCGGTCGTCTGCCGGTCGGCCATCAGCAGCACCGGCTGGCCCGAGCCCGGTACCTGAAGGGTGCCGAGCGGTGTGGCGTCCGAGATGATGTCGGCTGTCGCCCGATGCCGCAGCACCGGCCCCTCCAACCTGAAACCCATACGGTCCGATTCCACCCTGACATGGTAAGGCGCCGACACCAGCGCCTCCAATGCTTCCGGCATGAAACGCTCGACGTCGGGGCCCGGCATGATGCGAACCACCGGCAACGCCTCGCGTGTCTCCACCCGCTGGTGGCCTACCGCACGGCTCGCCTGGGGTCGCGCCTCGCCGAGCGGCACGTGGTCGTCGCGGCGCAGCGCCCGTCCCTGCCATCCGCCTGTTCCGGTCGGCAGGTGCGTGGAACGGCTGCTGAGCACCAACGGCACGTCGATGCCGCCGGACACCGCCAGGTAGGCTCGTGCGCCTCGCCGCCGCGTCCCGAAACGCAGCACCGCACCGGCGCCAACCAGCACGGGCTGCTCGTGCGGCACCGGCACGTCATTCAGGAACAGGTCGAACGACGCGCCAGCGACCGCCACCACCCGGGCATCGTCGAAGCCGATTGACGGTCCGGTGAGCGTGACCTCGAGCGTCGCGGCCACTCGCGCGTTGCCGGCCAGCGCGTTGGCCAGGCGGTGCGCAAACGGATCCATGGCACCGGATACAGACACCCCAATCGACTGGTGGCCCCAGCGGCCGCAGTCCTGCACCGTGGTCAACAGGCCAGGCGACAGAATCCGGAGTCCGCCGCTCATGGCACAAACACCTGCAGACGGGCAATCTGTTCGAAGGTTGCGCGGTCCACCTGATGGAAGCGCACGCGGTCACCGGCTATGAACAGGGTTGGCACGGGCCTGTCGAACGACACCAGTCGCAACGGTGTGCGGCCGATGATGTGCCACCCGCCCGGCGTCTGGCTCGGATAGATGCCGGTCTGTCCACCTGCCACAGCCACTGCCCCCACCGGCACCGCGGTGCGTGGCTCGGCACGACGCGGCAGGGCAATGCGGGCATCGACCGGGCCCATATAGGCGAAGCCTGGCACGAACCCGAGCATGAAGACCCGGTAGTCGCGCGAGCGATGCGCGTCGACGACCTCAGGCGCGGTCAGGCCAGCGAACTGTGCCACCCTCTCGAGGTCGGGCCCGAACTCGGCGTTGTAGCAGACGGGCACGTGCACGAGTGGTCCGGCCACCGGCTGCGCATCGGACGTCTGGGCGGCGGCAGCACGAAGATGCGCCTCGAGTGCCGCGGCATCGGCCCGCAGCGGATCGAAGTAGACCGTCACGGCACGGTAGGCCGGCACGATATCGCGAACGCCAGGGAGGCTGGCGCTTCGCAGCGCCTGCGCGAGGGCGATCGCACGGGCATTCACGCTGGCATCAATGCGGTCGTCGAACTCGGCCACCAGCGCGGCGTCGCCCGCCGCCGCCACGCGCACGTCGTTCATCGCGCGGGCTGAAGCATGGCGAGCAACCGGGTGTGAATGCCGCCGAAACCGCCGTTCGACATCAACACCACCAGGTCGCCAGGACGATGTTCGCGCACGACGATGTCGATGATCTCGTCGACCGACGCCGGCGCACCGGCGTGCTGCCCCGCCGCAGACAGGTCGCGCACCAGCAACGGCAGCGACAGCCGCTCGGCCTCCGGCAGGGTCGAGCGGAACACCGGCGCGATGAGCACTCGGTCGGCGGCGCCGAACGCCCGGGCGAAATCGTCCTGGAAGATGCGGCGACACGACGAGGCCGAACGCGGTTCGAAGATGGCCCAGATGCGCGCAGTCGGGTGCGAGGCGCGAAGGCCGTTCAACGTCTCGGCCACCGCCGTCGGATGGTGCGCGAAGTCGTCGAACACCGTCACGCCGTCGGCCACACCCACCACCTCGAGCCGGCGCTTCACGCCGGCAAAGGTCCGGAGTCCATCACGCACGCGCACGGCGTCGATGCCGATGTCGGTCGCCACGGCGATCGCGGCGAGGGCATTCCGTACGTTGTAGGCACCGAGCAGCGGCACCTCGAATTCGCCGAAGGGCGACCCACTCCGCCGCACCCGGAACCGCGTCGACGTCGGGCCCGCCACCAGGTCGTGCGCCTGCCAGTCGAAGCCCTCGCCGGTGCCGAATGTCTGCACGCGTGACACCGCGCGCCCGGCGAGCGCCAGCGCCGCTGGACTGTCGCCGCCAATCAGCAGCAACCCCTTCCTCGGCACGAGGCGGACGAGGCGGGCGAACGCGGTGATCACCGCATCCATGTCGGCGTAGATATCCGCATGGTCGAACTCGATGTTGTTGATGACGGCGATGTCGGGCAGGTACTTCAGGAACTTCGCGGTCTTGTCGAAGAAGGCGCTGTCGTACTCGTCGCCCTCGATGACGAAGTCGCGCCCCTGCCCCATGCGGTAGCTCGAACCATGCTCGCCGAAGTTTCTGGCGATGCCGCCGACGAGCACGCTCGGGTCGACACCGGCGTGCGTCAGCACCCAGCCAGTCAGCGACGTCGTCGTGGTCTTGCCGTGCGTGCCGGCCAGCACAATCGAACGCGCGCCCCAGAGGAACTGCTCGCGAATCGCCTCGGGCAGCGAGCAGTAGCGGATCTTCCGGTCGAGCACCTCCTCGAGTTCGGGATTGCCGCGCGAGATCGCATTGCCGACGATGACGAAGTCGAGGTCCGCGGTGATCTGCTCGGCCCGGTAGCCGCTGAACACCGTGATGCCCTCGGCGGCGAGGAAGTCGCTCATGGGCGGGTAGACGTCGGCGTCCGAGCCGCGGACATCCAGCCCTTTGCGCCGAAGCATGGCCGCCAGTGTCGCCATGGCGGTACCGCAAATGCCGATGAGATGAACGCGTGTGGTCACTGGACTGCGGGCTCCTCGATGACAAGGCGCGGCGCGCGGCGGTCGCCGATGACGCGCGCACGGACGCCGAGCGGAATGGTCTGCTGCGGGCCAACGGTGTGGCCTGAGGGAAAGCCGACGAGCACGGGCCCTGGGAAACCTGACAGCAGCGACGCCATCGCGCCACGTCCGGTTGGACCATTGCCGGGCTCGTCACAGCGCGGCAGCTCACCGATCACGATCGCGCCGGCCCGCTCGAGAAGTCCGCTCTGGCGCAGCTGCAGCACCATGCGATCGAGCCGGTACGGGCGCTCGCCGACCTCGTCGAAGAACAGCACGTAGCCCGGCGGCGGCGCGAACGCGTACGGCGTGCCGAGCGAGGCGAGCAGGTTGGTGACCGTGCCGCCGAAGATCGGCCCGGCATGTTCGCCGGCCGCAATCACGTCAAGCCCCGGCGCCTGGAACTCCCCCATCGGCGCGGTGCTGAACAGGGCACGCTCGAGCGACGCGCGGTCGTAGGCGACCTCGCCCGAGGCGAGCCGCCCCTCGAGCATGGTGCCGTGAAACGCCACGAGCCCGCACTGCGTCGTCACGAACGCCAGCAGCGCGGTGATGTCGCTGTAGCCGATGATCGGCTTGCGCGCCTCGCGCAGCTCGTCGCGATCGAGCAGCGGCAGGAGCTGGGCGCTGCCGTAGCCACCGCGCACGGCAATGAGGGCGTCAACCGCCGGGTCGGTCAGCGCAGCGCGGATGGCAGCGGCGCGCAGTTCGGCGGAACCGGCAACCCAGGCCTGGCGCGCGAAGACCGACTCGTCCCACAGCGGCACCAGACCGAGCCGCTCGAGTTCGGCGATGCCGCGCTCGAAATCGTCTCGCAGGAATGGGCTGGCCGGCGCGACGACAGCAATGCGCGACCCGCGTTCGAGCCGGCGAGGCGCGAGCATCACGCGTAGCGCGCCATGTCGTCGGCGGTGCGCTGGTGGGCGTCCTGGCCGAGCACGCGCCGCAGGGCGGCGGTGCCAAGCGGTGCGGCGACGACGGCGGCGGCGAGGAAGCGTTCCTTCGCGCGCTGGTTGCGCGTCAGGGCGTCCTCGACGCGCTTCTCGAAGCCACGGTCCTTCTCCACCTGGCGCACCAGCGCCTCGACGGCCGCGGCCTGGGCGTCGGTATCACCCGAGCAGATCAGCACCGCGTCGCAGCCGGCTTCGATGGCTTCGAGCGCCGAATCGGACACCGCCCGTTCGGCAGCCAGCGCCTTCATCTCGAGGTCATCGCTGATGATGACCCCCTCGAACCCGAGTTCTCCGCGCAGCAGCCCGGTGACGATCTGCTTCGACAGCGTAGCCGGGCGCTGGTCGTCGAGCGCGGGGATGAATACGTGCGCGGTCATGATCGTGGCCACGCCCGCGGCGATGGCGGCGCGGAACGGCAGGAATTCGCGTTCACGCAGCAGTTCGGGCGGATGTTCGATCAGCGGCAGTTCGTGGTGCGAGTCGGTACTCGTGTCGCCGTGCCCTGGGAAGTGCTTGCCGCACGCCGCCACACCGTGCTGCTGCAACACCCGGACGATCGCGGCACCGAGTTCCGCCACTGTGCGCGCCTGTTCGGCCAGCGCCCGATCGCCGATCACCGGGTTCTTCGGGTTGGTGTGGATGTCGAGCACCGGCGCGTAGTCGAGCGTCACGCCAACCGCGCGCAGTTCGGTAGCCAGCGCCGCCGCGAAGCGCTCGGCCAGCTTCGTATCCCCGCTGCGACCAAGCGTGGCCATCGGCGGCCATTCAGTGAAAGGCGACTTGAGCCGCGCGACGCGGCCCCCCTCCTGGTCGACACTGACCCAGCCCGGCATCTCGGGGGTCAGGCGAGCGATGTCATAGGACAGTTCGGCCACCTGTTCGGGGACGTCGATGTTGCGCGCGAACAGGATGGCACCGCCCAGCCCGAACTCGCGCGCCAGCGACCGGAGCTCGACCGGCAGGGACGTGCCGTTGAAGCCGGCAATAAGCAACTGTCCGATTTGCCGGCGCAGCGACAGGGGTGACATGCCTTGAATTTTAACCCTATATGCAAGACCCAACGTTGGGTCTGCCGAGGGGTCTTGAAGCGTACCGGGATCGTCGGAGACCGAATTCGTTGACTCAGGCCACCTATTGAACCAGTCGACCCAGGCGAGCGTCGCGAACTCCACGGTCTCGAGCGACTGCCGGACCCCATGCGATTCCAGAGCGTGTCGAGGTTGTCGCCGAGGGTCGCATGGCCAGTCGGCAGGCTCCCGCCCGGCCGCCGCCGGTGGCATGGGGTCGTGATAACCCACGTCGTCACCGCCTGCAGCGCCGCCCACTTCGATGGATGCACCGGGCGCTGCTCCATCACCAGCCGGCGAGCGTCCCATAGACCCCGTCCTCCCGAGAAATGAGGTCTCCGAGAAACCCGGTGCGCGTCACTGTCACAACGGCTGCCCCACCGGTGTCTCCTTGGTGGGTGCGTCGGACACACCGACGTCGACTGAGAATAGGAGCAGGACATGCACACGAGGATTCCCCCGAAGAAGATGACCGGAATGTACGGCGCCGTGGTCAAGATGTTCGCCCGCCGGATGTTTGGTCGGGTACCCGAGTCGCTCGGGGTGATGTGGCACCACGTCCCGGCGCTGAAGGCCAGTATGAGCTTTGGCCAAAAGGTTCAAAAGTTCGGTGAGTGCGATGAGAGCCTGAAGTCGTTCGCTCACATGGCAGTTGCCTCGCTGATTGGGTGCACGTGGTGCCTCGACTTCAACTACTTCATGGCTCACAATAGGCATCTCGACATGGAGAAGGCGCGGCAGATTCCGCGGTGGCGGGAATCGAACGTATTCACCCCGCTCGAACGCGACGTGTTGAGCTACGCCGAGGCGATGAGCCAGACGCCGCCAGCGGTGACTGACGAGATGGTCGCCGGATTACTCGCCAGACTCGGGCCCGCGGCGCTGGTCGAGCTGACGGGTGTGGTCGGGTTCGCCAACCTGACGGCTCGAACGAACACCGCCCTTGGCCTCGAGTCCGAGGGTTTCGCCGTCTCCTGCGGGTTGGCGCCGATGGCCGAGCGGCCGAGTGTGGCCTGCGCCACATGACCGGCGAGCCGTCCATCAACCGGGCTTGCGATCGGCTCATCGATCCCTATGTTGCGCATCGAAGCCTGCTGTTCACTATCGCCTACGAGATCCTCGGCTCCGCCGCGGACGCTGAGGACGTCGTGCAGGAGACCTGGCTGCGCTGGGCGGACCTCGGCGACGGTCAGGCCGATGTGCGGGATCCGCGCGCCTACCTCGTCCGGATCGTCACCCGACAATCTCTGAACCGGTTGCGCACGCTTGCGCGTAGGCGAGAGGACTACGTGGGGGAGTGGCTGCCCGAGCCGGTGCTGACCGCGCCCGACGTGTCCGAAGACCTCCAGCTCGCCGAAAGCATTTCCATGGCGATGCTCATCGTGCTCGAGACGCTGACGCCGGTCGAGCGGGCGGTGTTCGTGCTGCGCGAAGCGTTCGACGTCTCCTATGACGAAATCGCCCTCGCCGTGGACAAGACCCACTCCGCCGTACGCCAGATCGCCCACAGGGCGCGCGCGCGGGTATCGGCTCGCCGCCCCCGTTGGGAGGTAGACCGAGCCAAACAGGACGCGGTCGTTGAGCGCTTCATGGCGACCCTGCGCACCGGCGACATGCAGAGCCTGCTCGACGTTCTTGCCCCCGACGTGGTCCTGATCGCCGACGGCGGCGGCATCGCTTCCGCGATCCGCGTCCCGCTTGTAGGGGCCGCGACCGTAGGCAAAGCGTTGTCCGGCTTTTCGCGCAAGGTGCCGGCCGGCGCCGTGCTCGCGCCGACGCGCCTCAACGGCGGCCCTGCGTTGCGGCTCGACGTCGACGGTGCGCTCGACACCGCGATTAGCCTCGTCGTTAGCAACGGACGCATTAGCCACATCTTCGTGGTCCGCAATCCCGAGAAGCTCAAAAGACTAGAAGAAGCGGTCATGCTCGGTCGAAGGGCGTCGGAAACAGGAACGGCGCCGCACTGCTAACCACGCAACGCAGCGGGCCATACGACAGCCGTGCCGAACATGAGCGTCCCAATCCGCTTACTGTCGCCGGGCGCCTGGCGAATCAGATGACATGGGACGTGCGGCCAGCAGGGCAGGTTTGAAACCGGCCTACATTTTCGGCATTTCGCCAAAGCCCCTCGAGTCGTGCGCGGGGACAATGATCATGTCTGGAAAACGTGCGGCGAGGGCAGCCATGCGTAGGATATTTTCGCGCACGTGCTCCGCATCTGAATCGGCGCTCCTGCGCAACAGCCAGGGTTTTTCTTCCCGCTCGCGGATACCCTCGCGCTGCCAGACTAGATCTCCGACCAGCGCATAACGACGGCCATTTGGCAGCGCCAGAAAGACGATGATCGATCCAGGCGTATGTCCCGGCGCGGGAACGATGACGATAGACCCGTCTCCATACAGATCGCGGCTCGTGGAAAAGCCGAGGTACGCCTTCTCTGCAAAGCCATACTCTTCGTAGATCACGTTGGGAAGACTGCGCGCCACCGCCGTCCAGGAACTGCCGCTTTCGATAAAGCGATGTTCGTCCGCGGTGAGCAGGACAGGAATCATAGGAAAGTCAGCAAGGCCACTCACGTGGTCCCAGTGCGCGTGGGTGAGCACGATACCTCGTAGCTTCTGGCTGTCATATCCCGCCTGCGCCAGTTGGGCAGCGGCTGGAGTGTTCTTCTCGTAACTGGTGCCCAACCGAAAGAGCAAAGGCATCTGGGCAAATTGCGCATCAATGCCGGCGCCAAACCCACTGTCTATCAGCAAGTCACCTTGCGGATGTTTCACTAGCACCGCCGACATCGCAAAATCACGTTTGTCAAAAAACGACCCGCCGCGATAGCCAAAAGCCGCGAATCTATGCGTCACTCCCGTGGGCAAATGGAACAGCGCCATTGCTGCTGGAGGCGTGGCGACGGGCATTTTGCCAGCAAAGACCGCTGGCATTGGCAGCGGGGCCGAAGAAAATGAGTCGAGGAAGAACAGGAGCAGTAACAGCACAAAGGCTGCGCCAGACACAGACCAGTGGGGCAATTTCATGAATTGCGTTCTCCTTGATGACGACCCCGCGGCGCGGAGATCATCTCTTTCGCGCCCGGCGATCGACCTATACCAACCGCCGCAACGGCTCCACCGGCTTGCCAGACAGATACACTCGTGTCGACGGTGGCCAATTGTAGACGCGGCTCGCGCCGCCGCGGTTGGATCCAGGTGCCCCGCGCTCACCTTCACGACCCCCACGGCCGTTCGCGCCCAGGACGGGGCTTGCGGCCGCAAAAGAAGAGGCTGGCGGTCCGCGGTCTGCAGATGGCCTGCTACGAAGTCGGAACCGCCGACCCCATCGTCTCCGAACAGCGAATGCTCTACGGGGATGAAGAACCCGCCTGATTTTCAAACTGACCACTACCTGGATTTGGTCGGCAAGCAGGACCCGAAACTTAACCCTATATAATTCGGGCGTGCTCACCTCTTCGGCGCCCACACGCATCGACCTCGCCGGCGGCACCATCGACATCTGGCCGCTGTATCTGTTCCATGGCGGCGCGTCGACGCTGAATGCGGCCATCAGCCTCCGCGCGCATGTCCAGGTCGAGTCGCGACCGGCAGGCGGCGTCGAACTGGTGTCGATCGACACGGGCCGCCGCACGTATGCCGCCAGCTGGTCGGACCTCGGCGCCACCAGTGAACTGCCGCTACTCGCCCTGCTCGCGCGGCACTACCGTCTCGAGAACACGACCCTCACCACCCGAGGCGAATCGCCGGCCGGCGCCGGCATCGCCGGCTCCTCGGCCCTCACCATCGCGGTGTGCGGTGCACTGGCCCGCTGGACCGGACGCGCCGACGCCCCAGCCGACCTGCTGCAGGTGGCGATGAACGTCGAGTGCCAGACCATTCGGGTGCCGACCGGCGTGCAGGACTACCGGCCTGCGCTGTACGGCGGCATCGCGGCGATCGACCTGGGTGTCGACGGCATCCATCGGCACGCGCTCGACGTCGACCCGGCCGAACTCGAGCAGCGCGTGGTGCTGGCCTACACCGGCGAGCCGCGCAACTCGGGCACCAACAACTGGGAGATCACCAAGCGGCACATCGACGGCGACCCGCATCTCTTCGACTGCTTCGAGCGCATTCGCGACACCGCGTCCGCCATGCGCGGCGCGCTGGAGCGCGGCGACTGGGACGCGGTCGGCCGTCACATCGCCACCGAGTGGGACAACCGCAAGCGCCTGGCGCCCGGCGTCACCACTCCGGCCATCGACAGCCTGATGGCGCAGGCGTCGGCGGCTGGCGCCACCGCCGCGAAGGTGTGCGGCGCGGGCGGCGGCGGGTGCCTCATCTGCTACGGGCCGCCTGCGGCGCGCGGACGCATCGCCGAAGCGCTGGCCACGGCGGGCGCACGTGTGCTCGACTTCCGCATCGAGCGCGAGGGACTCCGGGTTGGATAACGTCGGCGTCGCGCGCATCCTCGGCGAAATCGCCGACCTGCTCGAGATCAAGAGCGAGAACCCGTTCAAGATCCGCGCGTATCGCAACGGCGCCGACATCGTCGCCAACCATCCGCATCACGTCGCCTCGCTCGACGCCAGGGGGTTGCAGGAGATCCCGGGCATCGGCAAGGACCTCGCCGCGCGCATCCGCGAGATTGCGGACACGGGCGATACGACGTTCCACCAGGAACTGCTGGCCGAGTTCCCGCCCACCATCCTCGACCTGCTGCGCCTGCAGGGCGTCGGCCCGAAGACCGTCTCCACGCTCTACCGCGAACTCGGCGTGAAGACGCTGGAGGAACTCGAGCGCGCCGCCACGGACGGCCGCGTGCGCGCCCTCAAGGGCATGGGGCCCAAGAAGGAAGCGCTCATTCTGAAGGCGATCGAGGAGCGGCGCCAGCATGGCAGCCGGCACCTGCTGCCCGACGCACATGAGGCCGCCGTGGCCTACATCGCGTACCTGACCGCGCACGCGCCAGAGGCACAGATCGAGGCGGTCGGCAGCCTGCGGCGCGGACAGGACACGTGCGGCGACATCGACATCCTCGCCACCGGCGTCGACCTGTCACTCATGCAGCGGTTCGTCGAGTACACGCTGGTCGAGCGGGTACTCGGACAGGGCGACACCAAGAGCAGCGTGCGCATCTGGGGCGGCTTCCAGGTGGATCTGCGCATTGTCTCGCTCGAGAGCCGCGGCGCCGCGATGCAGTACTTCACCGGCTCGAAGGCGCACAACATCGTGCTGCGCGATCGGGCCATGGCACGCGACCTGAAGCTGAACGAGTACGGGCTGTTCCGACTCGAGGACGATGCGCGCGTGGCCGGACCGACCGAAGAGGGGATCTACGAAGCGCTCGGCCTGGCCTGGATTCCGCCCGAGCTGCGTGAGGACCGCGGCGAGTTCGACATCGCTGCCGAACGCCGCGTGCCCAGGCTCGTCGAGCAGGCAGACCTCCGTGGCGACCTGCACATGCACACGACCGAAACCGACGGTCGCCACAGCATTGTGGAGATGGCCCAGGCGGCGCGCGACCGCGGCCTCGATTACATCGCGATTACCGACCACAGCAAGGCGCTGGCGATGGCCAACGGGCTCGACGAAGCACGTGCGCTGGCCCATGCCGCGCGGGTGCGCGCCGAGGACGGCCGGCACGGCGTCCGGTTGCTCGCCGGCATCGAGTGCGACATTTTGACCGACGGCACCATGGACCTCGCCGACGACTGCCTGGCGGCGCTCGACCTCGTCATTGCCTCGGTCCACTCGGCCTTCCACCTCGATCGCCAGCAGATGACCGACCGCATCATCCGGGCCATCGAGAACCCGCACGTCGATGTCATCGGCCACCCGACCGGGCGTCTCCTGCTGAAACGGGCGCCGTTCGCGGTGGACGTCGAGGCCGTCATCGACGCGGCGGCTCGTCACCACGTGGCGCTCGAAATCAACAGCCAGGTCGATCGGCTCGACCTGAACGACGCGCACGCGAGGCTGGCGCGTGATCGGGGCGTCCGCCTTATCATCTCGAGCGATGCGCACTCGCAGAACGCGCTCCAGGTGACCCGCTGGGGCGTCGTACAGGCACGCCGCGCGTGGCTCACGGCCGGCGATGTCCTCAACACCAGGCCGTTCGACGAATTCCGTTCGCATCTCCGCAGGAACCAGCGATGACCCAACTCAAGATGCTCTCCGCCGACGACAAGCTCACCGAAATCCGCCGGCTCTACTTTGCGACGAGCAGGCAGTCGATCCAGGGCGACCTGACCAGGGCGCTCGACCTGCTGAAGTCGATGGCGAGCGAGGACGAGCGCGAGCGCGCGACGGTGTACATGGAGGGGCTCGCCGAAATGGCGAAAGACTGGTCGCGTGCCAGCGCCCCAACGGGTGCACGCAAGGCGGGAGCGCCGGGCAGGAGCCGGCCGAAGCCGGGCGCCACCGGCGCGAAGACACCTGCGGCGAAGAAGGCTGGGGCTACGAGACCCGCGGCACGGCGTCCGATGCCGAAGGCGGCCGGCGGCCCGCAGAAGAAGGGCTGAGGCTCAGCGCTTCTCGCCGAGCACAACCTTGCGCCGCGCGGCGGTGCGAAGCGGATCGGGGATGTTGCGGTCGGTCGAGACACCGGTCAGGTCGCGCTCGTTCAGCCGGTTCAGCAGGTTCAGCGACACGCCAACCGGGCACTTCGGATTCTTCGTGAGTGCCAGCACCACGGCGTAGTTCTTCAGCCAGGCGCGATTCATGCCGATGGTGCGAAGCACATCCTCCGACACGGTGGCCATCTTCGCGAAGCCCTCGACTTCAGAATCTGTCACTTTCGGGCTGCTCAGCACGGCCGCGGCAATGATCTTGTTCGGATCGCGCACCAGCACCGCCCGCACCTCGCGCGACCCGCGCATGGCCGCCTTCAGGCGCCCGGGGATGTCCATCTTCTGCAGTTTCTGCAGCAGCGTTTGCGACGGGTCGCCGTCCGCCTCGAGGGCAAGAACATCCACGTCGTCACCCGAGACGTCGAACAGCGGGTCGTCGGCCGTGATGAGCGGAATCTCCGCCGGGAATACGCCCCGGTCGCCGAAGAACTCGCGGATGCCGACCGGCACATCAGAACGCCCAAGGTAGGCGCGCAACGCTTCGACCGGGAGCCGTTCGATCGTGGCCAGCGCGGTCTGACGCACCTCGGGGTCCTTGTCGTCGACCAGCAGCACGAGAATGGCCACTTGCTCGTGCGCACGCGGTGCCAGCACGCCTTGCGCGGCCAGCAGGCGAACATCGCGCGCCGCTTCGCCGCGACGGAAGAAGTCCAGCAGCGGCGCCGGACTGCTCACTGGGCGACCAGGAAGTTCTGGGCCGTGGCGGCGGTCACATGCACCGCGCCAGTCATCGGCCGCGCCGGCCGGCCGTTCACGAACCACTGCAGCGCGACCGGGTCGGTGGGAGTGATATCCAATTGGCTGACAGCCACTAGCGTGCGCATGGAACCGGAGTCGATGGCGATGGTGGTGGACGGTCCGCCGTCCAGCGACACGGTCACTGTGGTGGCGCGAAGCGCCTGCAGGGCAATCTCGAGCGTCGGCGCGGAGACACGCGTGCTGGCCGGCGCCGGCGCGGCCGCCGTAACGGTCTGCACCGGTACGGGCGCGGCCTGGCGGCCCGCCACGGCGAAGTAGACGGCCAGGGCAACGGCCGGCACCGCCACGAGCGCGGCCTTCGTCATCGGCGACCATCCGCCACGGCGCGCGTCCGCTTCCAGTTCATCGACGATGGCGCGCGTGCGCGGATGCCCCTGCGTCACGGTCTCGACAGGGAACCGCGTGATGAACTCGGCAATGGTCTGCTCGGGATCGAGGCCGACCTCGACGGCGTAGGCACGGACGAACGCGCGGCTGAAGATTCCGCCTGGCAGCTGCGCAATGTTGTTCTTCTCGAGCGCCTCGAGCGCACGCACCGAGATCTTCGTGGCGTCGGCGATCACGCGCAGCGACAGCCCTCGCCGCTCGCGTGCCTCGCGAAGCTTCGCCCCGAAATCTCCGGTCTGTCGTTCAGCGGCCATCAACTGTGTGGGAGTCGAACGTCCATGTTAGCAAGGTCGCGCCCGCCACGGAACGTTCGTGCTACGGCGTGCAACCCGGCCGCGCGACAACCGGCCCTGTCACTCATCCATGCGCCGATGGCGGCAACCCCCGCCGCACCAGTGCCCGCGACGGCCTCGAGCCGGCTCACGTCGATGCCGCCGATGGCCAGCACAGGCACGCTCGCGGCCTCGACCAGCTGGCGCAACCCGCCGGTGCCGAGCAGCGGATGGCCCTCAGGCTTCGACTCGCTGGGCCATACCGTGCCCGCTATCAGATAGTCGACCGGCCCCGCCGCACGCGCCTCGTCGGCTGACCGCACCGACCGGCCAATAAGGAAGCTTCGCCCTGCGAGGGCGCGCACGCTCGCCGCCCCGAACGACTGCCCACGCAGGTGCACGCCGTCGGCGCCGCACGCCAGCGCCACATCGAGCCGTTCATTGACAACGAGCCGCGTCGGCGTTCCGCGCGTCAGGGCCAGCGCCTGCGACACGACCGCTGCGAGCGCGCGCCCATCCAGGTCGCGCTCTCGCACCTGGACGATGTCCAGGCCCGCCTCGACCGCATGACGAACCTGTTCGAGCAGACACCGGACGGCCTCCTCGTCACTCGCGCCCGGCGCGAGCCGGCGGCGATCGGTGACGAGGTACAGGATCACGAACGCGGTCCGAAGACGGCGCTCATCTCGCCAAAGCCGGCCACGAGGTTGAGGAGGCCGATGCCGGTGACACCGCCGCGCACATACGCGCTCAGGAACAGCGGTTCGAGAAACGGCAGCGAGTAGATGAAGTAGTTGCGCTCCCAGAATCCCGACCACGGCAGGACGATGAGCAACAACCCGACTTCGATGAAGAAGACCACGAGCAGCAGGCGCGTCAGCAGGTTCCTACCCTCCCGCCTGCGCGCGCGATAGCCGCGCGATCCGGACGGACAGATCCTTGTAGTTGCCGGCGTCGGCGTGAAGTTCCAGGCAAACCGCCAGAGCACTGGCCGGCTCGCCCGTCTGTTCCAGCAGCTCGGCCATGCGCAGCAGTGTGTCGAACCGGTCCGTGCCGGTCAGCCCAGGCGTATCGACGGCGTGGCCGAGCCACTCGATGGCCTCGTCCCTGCGCTGCTGGCGCTCGAACACCTGCGCGAGCAGCGTGGCGGCCGCAAACCGCCGGCGTGGCGACCGAGCGGCCATGCGCAACGGCTCGACGCACTGCTCGAGTTCACCGGCCTCCACCATCGCGGCCCCGCGCGTGAACGCCACGTCAGTCGCCTCATCGAGCGGACGATGCAGCGCTTCGTCACGCATCATCGCGAACACCGAATCGAGGTCGGCCGATTCGGCGGACTGGCAAGCCGCCGGTGAGGCCGGCCCCAGACCCACGGGCACTGGCGGTGAGGGGCGGATGCCATCGAGCACAACGCTCAGGTCCTCTTCGACAGGGGACGACGACAGAGGCCGCGGCGTGCCGAGCACCAGGTCGAGGTTGATCGCGTGCGGGTTTCGACGGTCGTTCGCCGGTGCGGGCTGCACTGCAGGAGCGGGCGCCGGGTCGGGCAGCTGAGGCACCGCCGCGATCTGCACTGCCGCGTCCGGCAGGTCGGCGGCGTCGGACGCCTCGAACAGCGCGGCGTCGCCCATGCCGAACTCGGGTGTCGCGGCCAGCCAGTCGGCCAGCGCACGGTCGGGATCCGTCTGTCCCTCAGCTTTCAGGGCGGCCCGCATGCGGGCGTAGTGCGCGCGGTCCCACGGCTGGCGCGTCAGCAGATCTTCGGCGACGTACTTGGCTTCTCCCGCGGCACCGGCCGCAAGGTAGGCGTCGGCAAGCAGCGCCTGCGCCGTGAGCACCTCGCCGGCCAGGTCGCCATCCACACACACGTCGAGCAGGCGGGTGAGCGACGGCACGTGGTGGGGGACGCGGGCAATGAATCGACGCAGCGCGGCGGCGGCTCCCGTCCAGTCCGCGCGCTCCACGCTCGCCCCGACGAGTCGCTCCGTCAGCACCCAGGCGCTCTCGGGCCGCGCGGCAGCCAGCAACTCGACCATCTCCGCCACCACCACCGGCGCCTCATCGTCGCCGATGAGGAGGCGGTCGACCAGTTCGAGTCCGGCGGCCATGTCGCCCTGTTCGAGCCGGAGCTGCGCGGTGAGTCTGATCAGGGTGGGATCGGAACCGATGTTCCCTGGTGTCAAGTACGGCGCTGCCTCGTCGAAGCGCCCGGCCGACACGAGGATGCGGGCGAGGTCGCGTGCAGCAGCCGCACTGCCAGGATCGAGATCGAGCACGGCGCGCAGGGGGGCGACGGCGTCGGAGTCGCGCGCCTGCTCCGTGAGCCACGAGGCGAGGGCCGTGTACTCGTGCAGCGCTCCTGGCGCGTCGCCCAGTTCGACGCGCGCCCGCGCCGCGTCGAGCCGCGCAGGGACATCGGCCGGATCGAGCGCGCCGAGCCTGACGGTGATGTCGAGCGCACCGCGCGCGTCGCCGCGATGGCGGCGGCCGGTGGCGGCAGTTGCGAAGAAGGCACGCGCATCGGCCAGCAACCCCTGCTGCGCTGCAAGCTCACCGGCCCGGAGCAGGGCGTGGTCGGCGTCCGGCTGCAGCTTCAGGATCTTCTTGTAGAGCGCCGAGGCCCTGGGGAGGAAGCCGTCGCCGTACAGGCTTTCGGCCATGCGCGCGAAGTGCGCAACCGCGTGGTCCACCTGTCCGCCGCGCACGTAGAGATCGCCGAGCAGGTTTGCCGTGGTCCAGTCACGCGGCTGGTCTTCGACCAGACGCAGGTACTCCGCGATCGCCTGTTCCAGTTTCCCCTGGCGCAGCAGCTTCTCCGCTTGACGGACGGCGGCGTCGCGATCGATGGACACGGTTCAGGTGATCGTATCAAACAGGCTGGCGGGCTTGAACGAGCGTCGATGGGCGTCGGAGTACCCGTGCAGCGCCATGGCTGCGAGGTGCTCGGCGGTGGCGTAGCCCTTGTGACGATCGAACCCGTAGCGTGGGTCGGTCAGGTGTAGCGCGGTCATCTGGCGATCGCGCGTCACCTTGGCAACGATCGAGGCGGCGGCGATGGCGGCACAGCGGCGGTCGCCCTTGCGGATGCCGCGCTGCTCCATCGCAATACCGGGAATACGGAACGCGTCAACGAGCACGACGTCGGGCAGCGGACTGAGCACGATTACCGCCCTGCGCATGGCATCGAGCGAGGCCTGATGGATATTGAGACGGTCGATGTCGAGGGGTGCGGTGGAGGCCACCGCCCAGGCGAGGGCGTGACGAACGATCTCGTCGTACAGGTCGGCGCGCTCGTCCGCAGGCACCAGCTTGGAGTCGGCGAGGCCGGGGATGTGACGATCGGGATCGAGGATGACTGCGCCCGCCATGACGGGACCGGCGAGGCAGCCGCGTCCCACCTCGTCGACACCGGCCACATGGCGGAAGCCGGCTCGCCGCAGCGCATTCTCGAGCGTGCGCGTCGCGGAGACACGGGACATCGGGGCACCTACCGCACCGCACGAACGACGGGCGCAGCCGTGCGGAACGACATCAGACGTTCCTGCATGCCTGCATTCCGGCGTTCATGCGCTGCCGACGGACAACCCTACTTCGGTCGGGCCGCGTCCTTCATGCGGGCGGCCTTGCCCTTGAGTGCGCGCAGGTAGTACAGCTTCGCGCGACGCACCTTGGCGGACCGCATCACTTCGACCTTCTGGACCGTCGGCGAGTGCAGCGGGAAGATACGCTCGACACCCTGGCCGAACGACACCTTGCGCACCGTGAAGGACGCGCGCGTGCCGCCGCGGTGCTGCCCAATGACCACACCCTCGAACACCTGGATGCGTTCCTTGTCGCCTTCGCGAACCTTGACGTGCACCTTGACGGTGTCGCCCGACTTCATGGCCGGCTTCTCCGTCAGCTGCCCCTGCTCTACCAGTTCCATCGCGCCCATGTCCTGCTCCTTCGCGGGTCTTGCGAGGCGGCTTGGTTGCCCGCCTCCGTCGTTCACTCTTGTGAATCCTGCCGCGCGTTCAGCTCCCGCAGCAGTTTCCGTTCGTCGTCGTCGAGTTCCGCGGTCGCCAGCAGCTCCGGTCGCCTCACGAGCGTTCTCGCCAGCGCCTCCCGTTTCCGCCAACGCCGGATCTCGGCGTGATTCCCTGACATCAGCACGTCCGGCACCCTGAGCGTCTGCCCCTGGGGTCCGGCCGCGATTTCCGCCGGCCGCGTGTAGTGCGGGAAGTCGAGCAGCCCGCGACCGAATGAATCCTCGGCCACCGACTGTTCATCGCCCACGACCCCCGGCACCATCCGGGCCACCGCGTCGATGATGACCAGCGCCGGCAGCTCGCCGCCGCTCAGCACGTAGTCCCCGATCGAGATTTCCTCGTCGACGCGCGAGCGGACCCGCTCGTCGACCCCTTCGTACCGCCCACACAGCAGCACGAGCCGCTGGTGCTGGCCGAGCCGCTCCACCACCCGCTGCGTGAGCAGCGTCCCCTGCGGGGAGGTGAGGAGCACGGTCGGCCTGCTCTCCTCGAGGCGCTCGATGGCGTCGAGTGCCCGGAAGAGCGGCTCCGGCTTCAGCACCATGCCCGGACCGCCGCCGTACGGCATGTCGTCCACGACCCGGTGCTTGTCGGTGGTGAAGTCCCGAAGGTCGTGCACCACCACGTTCAGCGTCTTGCGTTCGATTGCGCGGCCGACGATGCCGGCGACGAGCGCCTGCTGGATCATCGCCGGAAAGATGGTCACGACATCGAAACGCATGACTACTTCTGGCGCTGGTTCAACTCAATCAACCCCTCGGGCGGCGCGATGACGATGCGCCTGGCCTTCGGATCAATCTTCGTGCAAATCGGCAGCACCAGCGGAATGAGCACATCGCCCTCGTCCGCCGGCACGACCAGCCGTGTGTTGGCCGCATCCCCTTCGACAGCGGCGACCGTGCCCACCTCGAGTCCGTCGGTCGTGACCACCAGGCACCCCACGAGATCGTGGTGATAGAACGTCCCGTCCGGCAGCGTGACGAGCGACTCGACCGGTATCCTGAACTCGAGTCCAGTCAGTGCCGTCGCCGCGTCCATGTCGGTGACTCCATCGAGCCCGATGACCGGCCGTGCCTGCTGCATGCGGAACGTCGTGACCGCGACCGGCTCGACCCGTCCGCCTCGCATCAAGTACAGCGTCGCCCCTGGTCCGAACCGTTGTTCCGGAAAGTCGGTTTCAGGGTTGACGAAGACCTGACCGCGGATGCCGTGCGGCCGGCCAATCACGCCGACCACCGCCATCTCGTCCCAGTTCACGGCCTGCCGTCGCGAATCTCGAGGGTGACCGTCTTGCCTTCCTTCTCGCCGGCCACGGCGGCCAGCGTGCGAAGGGCGGCGGCGGTCCGGCCCTGCTTCCCGATGACGCGCCCCATCTCGTTGGGCGCAACATACAGTTCAACGAGTGTCGTGTCGCGGTGCTGCGATTCCACCACCTGCACCTGGTCGGGCGTGTCGGTCAACGCCCGGGCCAGCACCTCGACGACGCTGCGGACCGCGCTCACTTCGCGTCGGCCGCCGCTGCGTCGACCACCGCCGGCTTGGCCGGCGTCAGGTGACGGGCAATCAGTGTCCGCACCGAGTCTGACGGCTGCGCGCCCTTGCTCATCCAGTACTGGACGCGCTCGAGGTTGACGGTCACCAGCGCCGGCTTGGTGCGCGGGTTGTAGTGACCGAGAATTTCAACAAAGCTGCTGTCGCGGGCTGCGCGCGAGTCGGTGACGACGACGCGGAAGAACGGACGCTTCTTGGACCCTGCACGACGCAGACGAATGGCTACCATCTATCGCTCCTGATACTGTCCGAGGCTTCGCGGCCCGAACTGAAACAACGCTGCGCTCGTCGTCACACATCATCAGCCTCACGACTGATGACCTGCGACCCGGCGCGAAGCACCGACTAGCGTCGGTTGCGCAGCATCTCCATTGCTTTGCGGCGGGCATTCTTGCCGCCACCGCCCAGCCCGGCCATTCCGCCGAGCTGCTTCATCATCTTCTGCATCTGCACGAACTGCTTCAGCAGCCGGTTCACGTCCTCGACCGACGTGCCGCTGCCCTTCGCGATGCGCTTGCGCCGGCTGCCGTTGATGATGTGCTGCTTACGCCGTTCATCCGGCGTCATCGACCCGATGATTGCCTCGATGCGGCCCAGCTGCTTCTCGTCCGGCTTGTTCTCCGCCAGCGCCTTGATGTTGCCCATCCCGGGCAGCATCCCCATGATCTGCTCGAGCGGCCCCATCTTGCGGATGGTCCTGAGCTGATCGCGGAAATCCTCGAGCGTGAACTCGTTCGAACGGATCTTCTGTTCGAGCTTCGCCGCGTCTTCCTGCGTAATCGCCTGTTCCGCGCGTTCGATGAGCGACAGCACGTCGCCCATGCCCAGCACGCGGGACACCACCCGGTCGGGGTGGAACGGTTCCAGGTCTTCCAGCCGTTCGCCGCTGCCGACGAACGCGATCGGCACGCCGACCACGGATACCACGGAGAGCGCCGCGCCACCGCGCGCATCGCCGTCCATCTTCGTCAGCACGACGCCGGTGACACCGACGCGGCTGTTGAACTCGCCGGCGCTCTTGATGGCGTCCTGTCCCGTCATCGCATCGGCGACGTAGAGCAGGTCCGACGGGTCGGTGACGCCCTTGATCGCCTCGAGCTCGGTCATGAGCTCGTCGTCGATGTGCAGTCGCCCGGCCGAGTCGACGATGACGACGTCGAACCCCTTCGTGGCGGCCTGGGCCATCGCCCCCTTCGCACGCGACACCGGATCGAGGTCGCCGGCAGGGTCGAACACCTGCACGCCGGCCTTCCCGGCCACCACATTCAGCTGCGCAATCGCCGCAGGACGCTTGACGTCGGTCGAGACGAGCAGCGGATGCCGCCCCTGCTTCGACAACCACAAGGCCAGCTTGCCGGCCGTCGTGGTCTTGCCCGCACCCTGCAACCCGAGCAGCAGGACAACCCGCGGCCGCTTGCTGCTCTCGGTGAGCCCGCCCTTCGTATCACCGAAGAGACCGAGCATTTCGTCACGGACGATCTTGACGATCTGCTGCGACGGCGACAGGCTCTGGAGGACCGCAGCCTCCATGGCCTGATCGCGCACGCGATCGACGAACGCCTTGACGACCTTGAAATTGACGTCGGCTTCGAGCAACGCGAGACGAATCTCGCGCAGGGCTGCTTCGATGTTCTCGGGCGTCAACCGCCCCTGCCCCCGCAGTGACTTGAAGACGTCCTGCAGGCGTGTGCTCAGTGAATCGAACATCGCGTCAGTAAACCGCTACCCCGAAGTCCACGCTAACGTGCTCTAGCGCAAACGCTTATTGTGGTAGAAGGTCCCGTGCTGAGTCAACGGAATGTTGGGTTGGCTATCGCCCACCGCCTATCGACTCTGGCCGCTGACCGGCGTGCCTACACGCCGGACAGGCGATGTCCCAGCTTTTCCTTCTTGGTCTTGAGGTACCGCCGCGTCGAGTCCGACGCGGGCATCTCGAGCGGCAGCCACTCGGTGATCGACAGGCCGTAGCCTTCGAGGCCGACGAGCTTGCGGGGGTTGTTGCTCAGCAGGCGCATGGTCTTGACGCCGAGGTCGCGGAGCATCTGGACCCCGATTCCGTAGTCGCGCTGGTCGGCCTTGAAGCCAAGCCGCTCGTTCGCTTCGACGGTGTCGAACCCTTCGTCCTGGAGTTCGTAGGCCCGGATCTTGTTCGCGAGGCCGATGCCCCTCCCCTCCTGGTTCAGGTAGATGAGGATGCCACGCCCCTCGGCGGCAATCAGCTTCATCGCCGCATCGCGCTGCTCGCCGCAGTCGCACCGCACCGAGTGCAGCACGTCGCCGGTGAGACACGACGAGTGGACGCGCACCAGCACGTCCTTGCCCGACGAGGTGTCGCCGCACACCAGCGCGACGTGCTCCTTCTTGTCGAGTTGATTCACGAAGACGTGAACCATCCAGTTCTCGCCGTATTCGGTCGGCAGCTTTGCCGACGCCACCTTCTTCACCAGTTTCTCGTTGGCGATCCGGTACTTGATGAGGTCAGCGATGGTGATGATGAGCAGGTCGTGTTTTTTGGCGAACTTCACGAGGTCGGGCATGCGTGACATCGTGCCGTCTTCATTCATGATCTCGCAGATGACACCGGCCGGATAGAGCCCGGCGATGCGCGCGAGGTCGACGGCCGCCTCGGTCTGGCCCGCCCGCTCGATCACGCCACCGCTGCGCGAGCGCAGCGGGAACATATGACCGGGACGCAGCAGGTCGTACGGCTTGGTGGTCGGGTCGATGGCCACCTGCACAGTAGCCGACCGGTCCTGCGCCGAGATGCCGGTGGTGGTCCGACCCTTGGCCTCGATCGGGATACAGAACGCCGTCTCGAAGCGGGAGGTGTTCTGCGACACCATCAGCGGAATCTCGAGTTCGTCGAGCCGCTCGGGCATCATCGACAGGCAGACGAGGCCGCGCCCGTGCGTCGCCATGAAGTTGATGGCCTCGGGCGTGATTTTCTCCGCGGCAATCGTCAGATCGCCCTCGTTCTCCCGGTCTTCATCGTCGACAACGATGATCATCTTTCCCTCGCGGAAGGCGTCGAGGGCATCTTCGATCCGGGCGATGGGGCTGTTCTGCTTGCGGGCCCCTTTGGCGATCTTCATATGGGTCTTCATGGTCCTGCTGCCTGGCCGATATATCGGCCTGCTATGACGCGGTACGTGTCGCCAGTTCGGCGGTCCGCGCGACGTACTTCCCCACCATGTCGAACTCGAGGTTGACGGGGGTACCGGCGGCGGCGTGCCGCAGGTTGGTGTGCGCCATGGTGAAGGGAATGATCATCAGGTCGAACGCATCGTCGCGCAGACCAGCCACCGTGAGGCTGATGCCGTCGACAGCGATCGACCCGCGGAGAATCAGGTTGGCGGCGAACCGGGGCGGATAGCCCACGGTCACCGTATGGAACTCCGCGTCAGGGGTGACAGCCACCACGTGCCCGACGGCGTCGACATGGCCCTGGACGAAGTGCCCGCCGAAGCGGCTATCCGCGCGCATCGACCGTTCGAGGTTCACCAGACGTCCGCGTTCAAGACCACCGAGCGTCGTCACCTTGAGCGTCTCGGGTCCGATGTCGGCATGCACGGCCTCGGCATCGTGAGCGATGACGGTCAGGCAGACGCCGTTCACCATCAGGCTCTCGCCAAGCGTCAGCTCCGATGCCAGGGCGGTGGCGATGCGCACGCGAACGCCCGCGCCGGTCGGCACCGACTCGACGATCTCACCCACCGATTCAACGAGGCCCGTGAACATATCCCTCGATCACCACATCCGGTCCGAGCTGCCCGATGCGCCGTTCCGCGAGCATCGCGGGCGGAAGGCGCCGGCCTGGCAGGAACCTGACCCCCGACGGGCCCAATACATGAGGCGTCACATAGAGGCGGACGAAGTCGACCACCCCTTCGTCCCAGGCCGCCGCATGCAGGGCGGCGCCGCCTTCGAGCAGCACCGACGTGATGCCGCGTGCCGACAGCGCCTCGAGTCCGGCCCGAACGGTTCCGTCGGCGGTCACGATCTGGGCGCCGCGGCGCTCGAGTGCCTCCCGAACTGCCGTCTCCGCTGCTGCGTCAGCCGTAGTCACGATGATGACAGGGCCAGCCGCCTGTGTCGAGAGCACCTGAGCCGTGACCGGCGTCCGCAGGCGTCGATCGAAGATCACCCGTGTGAACGGCTGCTCCCGGAACACGCCGCGCGGCGTCAGGTGCGGGTCATCCACCAGGATCGTGCCGACGCCAACGGCCAGGGCATCGACCTCGGCCCGTCCGCGCTGCGCGTGGCGGTTGGCCGGCGGCGACGTCAGCTGCGTACGCACCCCGGGCGCCTCGGCCATGCAGCCGTCCACGCTGATGGCGGCCTTGAGGATGACGAACGGGCGCCCATCGCGCATGGTGGTGAAGAACGGCTGGTTGAGTTGCGCGGCTGGTCCGTCGCCGAGCCCAACGTCAACCGTAATGCCGCGCGACCGCAGGTAGTCGAACCCGCGCCCGCTGACCAGCGGGTTGGGATCCTGCACCGCTGCCACCACACGGGCGATGCCGGCGTCGGCAATGCGTGGCCCGCACGGACCCGTTCTTCCCGTGTGGCTGCACGGCTCGAGCGTGCAATACAACGTGCCTCCCCGCGCATCCGCTCCGGCCATCGCCAGCGCGTACACTTCGGCATGCGGCTCACCCGCCCGCGCGTGGTATCCCTGCCCCACCACCACGCCGTCGGCCGACACCACGACGGCGCCGACGACAGGGTTCGGACTGGTCCGTCCGCGGCCCCTGGCGGCGTGAAACAACGCACGCGCCATGTAGTCCGCGTCGGTCAGTGTCACCACTTCTCCTCGAAGAGGCCGTCCACGTACTCCTTCGCGTCGAACTGCACCAGGTCGTCGATCCCCTCGCCAACGCCGACGTAGCGAATCGGCAGCTTCAGATCGTGTGCAATCGCCACGGCCACGCCGCCCTTCGCCGTGCCATCGAGCTTGGTGAGGACGATGCCGTTCACGCCGGCGACGGCGGTGAACTCCCGCGCCTGCGCCAGTCCGTTCTGGCCGACGGTGGCGTCGAGCACGAGCAACACCTCCTGCGGGGCCCCCGGCACCTCGCGGGCGGCAATGCGCTTGATCTTATCGAGCTCGTTCATCAAGTTGACCTTCGTGTGCAGCCGGCCCGCGGTGTCCACGAGGATGGGGTCGCGCCCCTTCGCCTTCGCCGAGGTGATGGCGTCGAACACCACGGCCGCCGGATCGGAACCCTCACGTGCGCGAACAATATCGACGCCGGCGCGGGTTGCCCAGATCTCGAGCTGCTCCACGGCCGCGGCGCGGAAGGTGTCGGCCGCACAGATCAGCGGCTGCTTGCCTTCGCTGCGCAGGGCATTCGCGAGCTTGCCGACAGTGGTCGTCTTGCCGGTGCCGTTGACGCCAACAATGAGGGTGACGCGAGGCGGTGTCGCCACGGTGATTGGCGTGTCGACAGCCGCGAAGATCGCGAGTAGTTCGTGCTTGACCAGGTCGCGCAGCCCTTCGCCCGCCTGCGATCGCTTCTTCACGGCGGCAATGATGCGGTCGGTGGCAGCCACGCCGATATCGGCCGAGATCAGGAGTTCTTCGAGCGCCTCGATCGTATCGACGTCAACCGGGCGGCTGCGCCGCTCGGGTTCGTCCGCCCGGCGGACGATGTCGTCGAAGCGGTCGACGATCTGCTGCTTGGTTTTGGTGAGACTTTTTCGAATACGGCCGAAGAAACCCATCCGGTCGATCTTATGCGCTTTCGTGCTCCGTCCGCTGCCGGCGCAGCATGAGCGCTTCGAGACCGGTGCGCAGGTCGATGCGCCCGTCGAGCAGTTGGGCCATCTGCGTGACGATCGGCAGCTCGACGCCGTGACGTTCAGCGAGCGCAAGCGCGGCCGAGGTGGTGCGGACGCCTTCGGCGACCATCTTCATGCTGGCCACGATCTCGGACAGCTGACGCCCGCGCGCCAGCTCGATGCCGACATGCCGGTTGCGGCTCAGCGAGCCGGTGCAGGTGAGCACCAGGTCGCCCAGCCCGCTCAGGCCCGAGGGCGTCTCACGACGTCCGCCGGCAGCCACAGCGAGGCGCGCGATCTCCGCGAGGCCGCGGGTGATGAGGGCCGCGAGCGCGTTGTGCCCGAGCCCGGAGCCTTCGACGAGGCCGGCGGCAATCGCGATGACGTTCTTCAGCGCACCACACAGCTCGACGCCGGCCACATCGTCCGACCCATAAAGCCGAAAGTAGCCGCTGCGGAACTCCGCCTGGACACGATCGGTCGCCATCGAGTCGTGCGAGGCCACGAGGATGGCGGTCGGCTTCTGCTGTGCAACTTCGAGCGCGAAGGACGGCCCCGACAGCACGACCACCGGGTGCCCACCACCCGCCTCCTGCGCAATCACCTCGGACATGCGCAGCATCGTGTCGGTCTCGAGCCCCTTGGTGGCGCTGACGAGGATGGCACCCGGCGCGAGGTGTGGGGCCGCGGCATGCATCACGGCGCGGCAGCCATGAGACGGAATCGCGCAGACCACAAGGGCCGTGTCGCACAGCGCCTCGGGCAACGACTCGATCGGACTCACCCCGTCGGGCAGGTGGATGTCCGGCAGGTAGACGACATTGGCGCGACGCTGGCGGATGTCGCGCACGGTCAGCGGGTCGCGCGCCCACAGTTGCACGTCGTGCCCGACGCGCGCCAGATGGACGGCCAGCGCCGTGCCCCAGCTTCCCGCTCCAAGTACGGCCACCCGACTGATCACGCTCGCGCTCCCACCCGGCGTTCTGTTCCGACGCGCACCCGCATCAGGTTGCTGCGGTGCCTGAAGACGATGAGCGTGGCGGACGCGCACGCCGACGCGACGACCGCGCCGGTCGACCCGGTCACGTACGCCACTGGCGGCAATACAAGCGATGCCATCACCGAGCCAACCGAGATGTAACGGGTCGCCCAGGTTACGACGAAGAACGCCACGACGGCTGCTGGAATAGAGAGCGGCGCGAGCACGGTGAACACACCGAAGGCGGTGGCGACGCCCTTACCTCCCCGGAACTTCAGCCAGACCGGATAGATGTGCCCGACGACGGCAGCCAGGCCGGCGAGGGCGCCCGCATGCTCGGCCCCGGCGAGACGCCCGGCAAGCAGCACACCAGCCGCGCCCTTGGTGATGTCGAGAACGGCCACGACCACACCCGCGCGCACACCCGAGGCGCGCAGCACATTCGCCGCGCCGATGTTGCCGCTGCCGATGCGGTGCAGATCGTGTCCGCCCCATCGCCTCGCCAACAGGAGTGCGAACGGAATGGACCCGATGAGATACGCGGCACACACCGCGACCACCAGCATGATGCCCACAGTTTATTGCACCGGCCAGCGTTCAATCGCGGTAAACAGGCGGGCCTTCAGCCAGCAGGAGCCTGAGCATGTTCATCGCCGCCTGCGCCGACTGGAACTTCACCATGTCGCGCGGTCCGAGGAACTGGAAGGTGCGAACATCCTGATGCGACGGTGTCACCACGGCGATGCAGACCATGCCGACCGGCTTCTCGGCGCTGCCGCCGCCGGGGCCGGCGATGCCCGTGATGCCGACGCCGACGCCTGAGCGCGCCCGCTGCCGCACACCGTCAGCCATCGCGAGGGCAACCGGCTCGCTCACCGCGCCGTGGGCCGCAAGCAGTTCCGCCGACACACCGAGCCATTCGGTCTTCGCGTCGTTGCTATAGCACACAACGCCGCGGTCGAAGTACTTCGAGCTGCCGGCCACGTCGGTGAGCCGCGAGGCCAGCAACCCGCCGGTGCACGACTCGGCGACCGCGATCGACAGGCCGCGTTCGCGCAACAGGTCGCCGACGACGGCCTCGAGGCCGCGACCGTCGGTGCTGTAGACCGACGGTTCGAGCACATGCAGGAGTTGGCGCACCGCCGCAGCCAGTGCCACGTGCGCATCGGCCTCGCTCGGAGCATCGGCCGTCAGGTGCAGTTCAATCTGCCCCATCTTGGCCAGGATGGTCGTGGCGATCGGAATGGGCGCCGACAGCCACTGGCCGTAGACCGGCTGGGCGATAGCGTCCACCTCGGACTCGGGCCGGCCGGTCAGTTTCAGCACGCGCCTGAAGAGACCGCGGGTGCCCGCCCGCGGCTTGAGCCGCTCGTCGACGGCACGCTCGAGGATCGGCTGCATCTCGCGAGGCGGACCCGGCAGCAGGAGTATGGACGTCCCGTCGCGCTCGAGCCACAGCCCAGGAGCCGTGCCGCGGGTGTTGTCCAGCACCACCGCGCCGCGGGGCACTTGCGCCTGGCGCCGGTTGATGTCGCGCATCACCATGCCGCGCTTCTCGAAGCGCTGCCGGATCGACTCGAGCACCTGTTCGTCGGTATCGCACACGAGGTTCAGGGCGCGGGCGAGGGCGTCGCGAGTGATGTCGTCCTCGGTTGGGCCGAGGCCGCCGGTGCAGACGATGAGGTCAACCAGGCCGACGCCGCGCTGGAACAGCGCGGCCAGCTCCTCGACGTCGTCACCCACGACCGCCTTCAGGCGGACGTCGCAGCCGATGGCGTTCAGACGCTCGGTGATGCTCAGCGAGTTGGTGTCCACGCGGAACGGCGTCAGCATTTCGCTGCCAACTGCGACGATCCAGGCCTTCATAGCGTCCAGTGCAGCGCGGCCGCGCCCATCAGGACGAGCCGAAGCGCAATGTTCGAGTACACCGCCGCCATCGCATCGTCAGCCATGATGCCGAACCCGCCGTGCAGCGCCTCGAGCTTGTTCGCCGGATACGGCTTGATGATGTCGGCCACGCGGAACAGCAGGAAGCCGATCAACGCCCCCACCCATCCGACCGGATTGAGGAACAGCGTGATTTGCATGCCCAGCACTTCGTCGAGGACGACGTGCCCGGGGTCAGTGCGCTTGAAGTGGCGCTCAGCCACCGAGCCGCTCCACGTTCCGAGCGCGAAGACGACGACGATGGCCGCAAATTGCACGGCGGTCGACTGCGGGAGCAGCCACCAGAGCACAAGGCCGACGGCCGAGCCGAACGTACCGGGCGCGATGGGTGCGTAGCCGGCACCAAACGCCGTGGCCAGCGCGATGGCGAGGAAATTCATCAGCTGCGAGCGTACTCGATTGTGCCCGTCTCAGGCACCTGCCCTGACGACGCGGGTTCCGGCGAAGCGATCGTGAAGACCGCGTCCGTCGCGGCTGAAGGTGGCCGAGAGCAAGCCGAGGCCGGCGGGCAACGCCAGCACAATCCAGAGTGCCGCCCGCAACGCCGACCGCCCGAGGTCCGGCGCACGGTCGCTATCGTCGGCCAACACGCGCACACCGGTCAGCATCTTGCCCAAGGTCTGCCCGGTCGCGGTGAACACGATGAAGTAGCCGCCGTTCTGCAGCGTGAGAAACGTGATGAGCGGCGCCTTCGGCAACAGGGCGAGCTCGGTGAAGGACAGCCGGCAGATCTTCATCGTGAGGTACACGACGATCACATCGACCGCGGTGAGCAGGGCCAGATCGATCAGCGTGGCCACCGCACGAGGCGCAAGGCCCGCTGGCGCCGCGGCGTCGAGGCCCCCAGCATGCGGCCTGACCAGATGCTCGGGCTGCGGCGTGGGACGCCGCTCGAAGCCCGATAGGCGCGACGGCGGGGTATGCGGCGCCGGGTCGGACCACTCGAGCAGCGGCGCGCGCGCCTCGACCCGCGGTTCAGTGCGAAGCTTCGGCACTTCCGGCGTCGAGCGCCTGACCGACAGCGGCGTACGAGGTCTGGCGGCCTTGATGAGCGGCACGTCGTCGGTGATCGGCGCGCCAAAGAGCGGCAGTTCAGCCAGGCCGTTCCGTGCCGGCCCCGAGTCCGCCTCGGCCAGCGCGTCCGAAAACCGATCGGCGGGCGGCGGAGCCGTCGCCGCGTCAATCAGATCCAGATCGTCGAGCGGCCGCGGCATCTCGCCGTTGTTGCGGAGGCGCAGGTCTGGCGTCGGCGCCGACGAACCGAGCGAGAACTCATAGCCGCAATGGCGGCAGCGCTCGACGCGCTCGTATCCGAGGTAGCCGCACTTCGGGCACTTCATGGCAGGAGTCCTTCCGCGGCAGACGGCACGACGCGCGTGGCGGGAAGCGGCCCGAGCGCGATGAGCTGACGTTGAATGTCGGCGCGCAGGCGGTCGGCGTCCGGACGTTCCGGGTCGGTGCCGCGGACCGACTCGAGCAGCGGCAACGCGTCGCGAAGCCGCCCACTCGTCATCAGGGCACGGGCGCGAGCGAGTGCCGTCTCCGCACGGCGGGGCACAGGCAACCCTGCTACGTCGCGCGATGCGGGGGACGCGGCCGAGACGGCGCGGTCTGTGCGAGTCAGCGAACGCTCGACCAGCGGTCCCCACTCGGGACGGGTGGCACTCGCGGCGAACAGGCCGGCAGCAATGATCACCAGCACGAGCACGCCGAGCGTGGCCCAGGCCGCCTTCGAACGCCGTGGTGCCGGCACGTTGTCGAGCACCAACCGTGGTGTGGCGAGTTCGTCCGCATCGTCGCCGACGGCCGGAGCGATATGCTCGAGGCGCTCGACACGATCGAGGAGCGCCAGCACCTCGTCCGACGCGCCGCCCTGCGACATGGCCGCATCGAGCAGGCGGCGGGCTTCCCCGCTGTCGCCTCGGCGAACCGCGGCCGCGCCGTCGTGCAGCAGGGCTTCGGACTCACGCTGCCGCTCGGCCTGCGCGCTGCGGGCACGTTCGATGTAGGCGCGAGCGCGGGCGTGACTGCGATCGAGGAAGAGCGCGCGGGTCCAGACGTTGATCGCCTGGTCGTACTGGCCGTCAAAGTAGTGATCGAGTCCGGCGAGCAGCAACTGCTCGATCTTTGCCTCGCGTTCCGCTCTGGACGCAGGCTCTGAGGTGCGAGACGTCTCGGTACGAAGCGGATCGGACATGGATCAGTGGGAGGGACCAGCGGATTATACGCCACCGAATCCAGGCGTACAAGCGCAGTGGGAATGGCCGACCCCTGCGGCGCACCTGCGCAGCAACCTGAGCCGCGCACTACAATTCCCGCAGCGCCCCTCACCTTTCTGGAGCCAGGAACGAACCGATGATCGAGAGCGTGCCGAACGTCAGTGAAGGCCGCGATGCCGGCGTCGTCACGGCACTGGCGGCGGCGGTGCGTCGTGGCGGGTCGCTACTGCTCGACTACACGGCCGACCCGTCGCACCACCGCTCGGTCTACACGATGGCCGGCGACGCCGCTGCCATCGAGCGCTCACTGCTGGAGCTCGTCCGCACGGCCGTTGCGCACGTCGACCTCCGCACCCACCGCGGCGTCCATCCCCGAATCGGCGCGGTCGACGTCGTCCCGCTCATCCCACTGGCCGGGTCGACCATGACCACATGCATCGAACTGTCTCACCGCGTCGGCCGAGCCATCGCCGACTCCTTCGGCATCCCCGTCTATCTCTACGAGCAGTCGGCCGCCCGGGCCGAGCGCCGGCGGCTCGAACAGATTCGCCGAGGTAACTTCGAAGGGCTTGCCAGGAAGATGACCGAGCCCGACTGGGCACCAGACTACGGCCCGTCGGCGCCCCACCCGACGGCGGGCGCGACGGTCGTCGGCGCCCGCATGCCGCTGGTCGCCTTCAACGTCAACCTCGATTCGACCGACGTGGCCGTGGCCAAAGCCATCGCCGCGACCGTGCGCGAAAGCAGTGGCGGACTCCCCTGCGTCAAGGCGCTCGGTCTGCCACTCCACCACCGCAACATCGCCCAGGTATCGATGAATCTGACCGACCTCTCCCGCACGACGGTGCAGACGGCGTTCGACGCCGTGGAACGGGAAGCCAACGCGCGCGGGGTGCGCGTGCTCGAGTCGGAGTTGATTGGGTTGATTCCGGCCGCGGCGCTGGAGGACACGTCGGCGGAGCGGCTGAAGCTGGCCGGCTTCACTCGCTCGCAGGTGCTGGAGGAACGAATCGCCGAACGGCTGGCTGGCCGCTAGGCCGGCTCGTCGTCGGCGTCTGCGCGGCGTGCCGGTGCGATGCCGAACCCGCGCATCTTGCGGTAGAGATTGCTGCGCTCGACGCCCAGCACCTCGGCGGTGCGCGACATGTTGCCCTGCTGCTCGGCGAGCGTGCGCAGGATCAGGTCGCGTTCGAACCGTTCGCGCGCTTCGTGCAGCGTCTGACGGCCAATCGTGGTCACCTCGGCCGGCGAGGTCGGCTCGACCCCGTGTCCGAGAAAGCCCATGTCGTTCGAGGTGATGGTGTCGCCAGGCACCATGATGACCAGGCGCTCGATGACGTTGCGCAATTCGCGCACGTTGCCCGGCCACGGATAGTGCTGCAGCATGGAGAGCGCGCCGGGATCGAACGTCTTCGGGCGCCGCCCGTACTCCCGCGCGAACTCGACCATGAAGTGGTCGGCCAGCAGGGGAATGTCCTCGTGCCGCTCGCGCAGCGGCGGCACGAACACCGGGATGACATTGAGGCGGAAGTAGAGGTCCTCGCGGAAGTTGCCGGCGCGAATCTCTGTCTGGAGGTCCTTGTTGGTAGCGGCCAGCACACGGGCATCGACCTTGATGCGCTGCGTGCCTCCCACCTGCTCCATGGTCTGCTCCTGGAGCACGCGGAGCACCTTGGCCTGCGTCTTCAGGCTCATGTCGGCGATCTCGTCCAGGAAGATGGTGCCGCCGTCCGCCATCTCGAACTTGCCGCGACGGTCCGCGACTGCGCCCGTGAAGGCACCCCGCACGTGCCCGAACAGCTCGCTCTCGATGAGTTCCTCGGGGATGGCCGCGCAGTTCACCTCGACGAACGGGCCATTGCGACGCCGGCTCAACGAGTGCACCGTGCGCGCCACGAGTTCCTTGCCGGTGCCGTTCTCGCCGTAGATGAGGACACGGCCGTTGCTCGGCGCGGCCATCGCCACCTGCTCGCGGAGTTGGCGCATGCCGTGGCTCTCGCCCACCATCATCCGCGTCCGGTCGACGCGCGCTCGCAGAGCGCGGTTCTCGTCCTCGAGCACGCGCTGACGCAGCGCATTGCGGACCACCAGCAGCGTCTTGTCCAGCGACAGCGGCTTCTCGACGAAGTCGAACGCTCCGAGCTTGATGGCCTTCACCGCCGACTCGATGCTGCCGTGGCCCGAAATGAGCACAACCTGCGTGTCGACCTGCCGCTCGCGCAGCTTGGCCAGCGTGGCGAGGCCGTCCATGCCGGGCATCCAGACGTCGAGCACGATGAGGTCGACCGGGGAGCGGGTGACGCGGTCCAGGCACGCCTCGCCGGTCGAGACGGCCTCGACGGTGTAGCCTTCGTCGCGCAGAACGCCGCTCAGCGAGCTGCGCACGCCGGGTTCGTCGTCAACGATGAGAATCGTGGGCTTCACACAGGTAACTCGATCGTAAAGCGCGTGCCGGCCGGTTCGTTGTCGCTCGCGTCGATGGTGCCGCCATGTTCGGCGATGATGCGACGAACGATGGCGAGTCCGAGGCCGCTGCCGCGCCGCTTGGTGGAATAGTACGGCAGAAAGAGTTTCTCGCGCTCGTCCGGCGGAATGCCCGGGCCATTGTCCGCGACGACAACCCGCACCAGGTGATTGGGCTCATCGTGCGCCGTCACGATGACGATCCGCCCCTTGCGGTCCATCGCTTCGATCGCGTTGTCGACGACGTTGATGATGACGCGCCGCACCTGCTCGGGATCGAGCCGGACGAGCGGCAGGTCGTCGCCGAATGCCTGGACGAACTCGACATCCGAGAAGATTCCGTCATAGAGCGACAGCGCACTGGTGATCAGCGCATGGACGTCGGTGGGCGCGGTCCGCGGCGTCGGCATGCGGGCGAACTGCGAGAACTCGTCCACCAGCCCCTTCAGCGATTCGACCTCGCCGACGATGGTCGTGGTGCACTCGTCGACGAGGGCGCGCGCGCCCGACGGTGCATCGGCGAAGTGGCGTTTCAGCCGCTCGGCCGACAGCTGGATCGGCGTGAGCGGATTCTTGATCTCGTGCGCCAACCGACGGGCCACTTCGCGCCAGGCCGCCACCTTCTGTGCCCGGATCAGCGGCGTCACGTCGTCCAGCACCAGGATCTGTCCTTCTGATACGCCGCGGTCGCCGATGAGCGGCGTGGCCACCACCGTCAGGTGGGCTTCGTGCCCTTCGCGCGACACGGTCACCTCGCGCTCGAGCGCGGCCGACTTAACACTGCTGCCGCTACCGAGGATGGTGGCGAACGGTTCCAGGTCCTGCCGCGCGAACACCACGAGCGCCGACTGCCCGACCACCGCCCGCGGCACCCCCAGCAAGCGCGCCGCGGCGCTGTTGATCGTCGTGACCACGCCGGACGAGTTGATGGAGACCACGCCCGTCGTGATGCGTTCGAGGATCGTCTCGACGTATCGACGGCGCTGTTCCAGCGCCTGCGTGGTCTGCTCCACCTTCAGGCGGCTCGCGGCGAGTTCGCCCGCCATCGTGTTGAAGGCTTCGGTGAGCGAGCCGAACTCGTCGTCGCTCTGCGGCTCGATGCGCTGGTCGAGATGCCCGGCGCCGATCTCACGCGCGGCATTGGCCAGCATCTGCACCGGGCGCGTGATGCGCTTGGCGACGTACAGCCCCATCCAGGTGGCGCCCACGAGAATCATGAGCGTCACCATCAGGAAGAACAGCAGGTAGACGCCTGTCAGCGGCCGGCTGAAGATCCGCAGCTGGTTGTAGTTCTCGAACTCCTGCGTCATCCGGCGCGAACGCGCGGCCACGCTGCCCGCGAGATGATCGGTGGCAACCACGACGCCGGCCGGCGCACCATCAGGTCCGCGGATGACCGCGGCGGCGTGCAGCAAGTCGCCCGCTGCCCCGAATGTGTCGGCACTCTGGGTGACGTCGGATGCAGTCAGCGCCGTCAGCGCGAGCCGGTCCACTGCATCACGCGAGTATTGCGCCGGTCGCTCGGCGGCGACCAGATCGAACAGCGGCACCACCGCCAGGCGATCGACTCCGGCTCCCACGCGATACACCTGGATCACCTGGACCCGCGCCGCACTCACCTCCGGCGCGACGAGGGCGCGGAGCGGTTCGGTGTCGTCGCCGTTGAGATCGGAGGCGGACAGCAGGCGCGCGACGCGCGCGGCGTGATCCGCCACCAGCGCCTGCCGCTCCTGGTAGTAGTCGCCCGCGATGGCGTTGGCCGACGACAGGATCTCGTCCATCGGCACATTGAACCAGCGCCCAACGCTGGTGCGGATCAGTTCACTGCCGACGGCAAGCACCAGCATCGCCGGCACCAGCGTCATGCCGATCAGCAACGCCACAAGCTTCGAGCGGAACCGCGCGAACGGCCCGCCGCGCCGCCGCTCGACCACGAGCTTCACGATGTTGCGGGCCAGCACGAAGACCAGCGCGACCACCATCGTGAGGTCGGCCGCGATCAGCGCGTAGAGGACGAATTCAGCCAGGTAGTCGGGCGTCAGCCCGGGCGAGCGGTTGGCGTAGGCGAGGATGGCGATGAGGAGGACGACGAGGACGCCGATGCCCGCCAGGATCAGGCGCGGGTTGTCGCGAAACGGCGGACGCGCGTCCTGCCGGCGGCCCCCGCGGCCGTCGTCGGTGGCAATCGACGTGAGGCTCCCCGCCACGGCCTATTGCTTCTCGACCAGGCCCTTGATTTCGTCCATGAACTCCCCGATGTCGCGGAAGTGTCGATAGACGGAAGCGAAGCGCACGTAGGCCACCTTGTCCAGCTTCTTCAGTTCTTCCATGACGTAGGCGCCGATCTCGACGGTACCGATCTCACGCTCGGCACGTTCCTGCAGCATCGTCTCGATGCGGTCGGCGATGGCCTCCACCGACTTCAGGCTGACCGGGCGCTTCTCGCAGGCCTTCAGCAGGCCGTTCACCAGCTTCTGGCGATCGAAGCGTTCGCGGGTGCCGTCCTTCTTCACGACCATGTAAGGGATCTCGTCGATCCGCTCGTAGCTCGTGAAGCGCTTGCCGCACTCGAGGCATTCGCGCCGGCGGCGAATGACTTCGCCTTCCTTGCTCTCTCGTGAGTCGACGACCTTGTCGCCAAGCGTTCCGCAGTACGGACACTTCATGATTGGGCTGTCCCTTCCCTGTCGGCTTCGTCCGCGAGGGTGCGCATCCTCGTCAAGTTCAGTCCCTCCTGTCCGGCGAACACCAGGCCGAGCACCAAGGTGGGACCGACCGTGAACAGATGGAGCACGATGGCAGCGCCTACCGCCGCATCGTCCGGTGCGCCGAAGAACGTCGTTGCCGCAAAGCGGAAGGCGGCGTGAAAACCGCCGACTGCGCCGGGCGTCGGCACCGCGACGCCGACAACGAGCAACGAGATAACCAGGAACGAACCAGTGAACGGCACGTCAAGGTGGAAGGCCTGCGCTGCTCCCCAGATGCCGGCGGCAATCGACAGCCAGAGCGGGAACGAGAGCACCAGGGACACCGCGAGCCGGCCAGGCTTGCGAATGGCTCCGAGGCCGATGGCAAACTTCTCGGCTACTTTCGAGAGCAGCCCCGCGAGCCGTGACGGCAGCAGCGCCTCGAGTCGCTCGAGGCTCTGTGCCAGACGCGCGGGATTGCCGGCGAGCAGAAACAGCACCACGAGCGCGACGACGGCGCCGGCGGCCGCGGTGAAGCCGGCCCACTTCACGGTCTCGAACGCTACGGACGTGGCATCGATGGTCGATGGGGCGAACACGAGAACGTAGAGCGCAAGCAGGCTGACCACCGTCACCATGTCGAGCACGCGCTCGAGGATGATCGTGGCAAAGGCGCCGGTGGCGCTCATCTTCTCCTGTCGCGACAGGAAGTAGGGCCGGATGACCTCGCCGGCGCGGGCCGGCAGTACTGCACTGGCGGCGAACCCGACCGCGGTGGCCCGGAACGAACTCCAGAAGGCCGGCCGGCCGAGCGGTTCGAGCAGGTATTGCCAGCGCCAGGCACGGATCGCGAGGTTCACGAACATGGTAAGCAGCGAGAACGCCAGCCACCAGAGGTTGGCGTGCACGATCTGGCTGGCGACACCACGCAGGTCTACGTTGTAGAGAAAGAAGACCAGAAGCGCGGCGCCAAGCGCCAGGACGACGACTGCTCGCAGGTGCGATCGCATGAAGAACCGATGAAAACGTCCCTACTATACCTTTCTAGCGGCATGGCCGTTCCAGGACGCCACATGTTGTTGTTGAAGCCGCGACGACGTGCCGTTAACATCCCTATTTCTTCGGCACGAGGTTCCCTTGCCGCTCGCGTCCCCCATTCTCCAGACCGCCATCGCCCGCCGCGCCCCTGATCGTCAGGGCAAGGTTCGCGACATCTACGAATTCGGCGACCGCTTGCTCATCGTCGCCACCGACCGCATCTCGGCGTTCGACTACGTGCTCGGCTCGGGCATTCCCGACAAGGGCAAGGTCCTGACGCAGATCTCGAAGTTCTGGTTCGAGCGCACGACGAGGATCGTCGAGAACCACATCCTCTCGTTCAACGTGACGGACTACCCGAAGGAGACGCGCACCGAACTGGGCGTGCTGAACGGGCGGTCGATGCTGGTGCGGCGCACCGAGCCGCTGTCGATTGAGTGCGTGGCACGCGGCTACCTGTCCGGCTCAGGCTGGAAGGACTACCAGGCCACCGGCGCGGTGTGCGGCATTGCGCTGCCTGCGGACCTGCGCGAATCGGATCGGCTTCCCGAGCCCATCTTCACGCCGGCGACGAAGGCGCAGAGCGGGCACGACATCAACATCAGCGAGGCCGAGGCCGCCACGCTCGTCGATCCGGCCGTGCTCGCGCGCGCCAAATCGCTCACGCTGCGTCTCTACGCCGAGGGCGCCGCGCACGCCCAATCGTGCGGCATCATCGTGGCCGACACCAAGTTCGAGTTCGGCCTGCTTCCCGACGACGGCCGGCCGGCCGTCGAGCGGCTGATCCTGATCGACGAAGTGCTCACACCGGACTCGTCGCGCTTCTGGCCCCGCGACAGCTACGCGCCAGGCGGCCCGCAGCCCAGTTTCGACAAGCAGTTCGTCCGCGACTACCTCGAAGCGATCAAGTGGAACAAGCAGCCGCCGGTTCCCTCGCTTCCTGAAGACGTGGTCGTGAAGACCCGCGAGAAGTACGTCGAGGCCTACCGCCGGCTCACAGGCCAGGAACTCGCGTGATTTCTGAACGGCTCGACACACTTGTCGAAGAAATGGTGGACAAGGGCGTCCAGTTCGAGGACGCCGTCCATGAGTTCGAGAAGCGATTCATCGCACGGGTCCTCGGTCACTGCGACGGATCCCTCACCAGAACGGCCGACGCGCTCGGCATGCACCGCAATACCCTGACCCGGAAAATGGGCGAGTACAAACTGCGAAAACGGGCCTGAATCAGGCCGGATCGGCCATCAAGGCCCGGCGGTTCCCGCCCGTTCTACGCCCCGCGTTAGCAGTCTCGCCTTGACAGTGCCAATCCGCGCTCGCTACATTAGCAGTCGGCCAGAGCGAGTGCCAGAACGGGTGCCCCCGTCGCGCTCGCCGCCACAGACTCAACCCGGGGCGAACGGCCCCTCACCCATACGACGGAGCACACAAGCATGAAACCGTTGCACGACCGCATCATTGTTCGGCGCATCGAAGAAGGCGAACAGAAGATTGGCGGGATCATCATCCCGGACAGCGCCAAGGAAAAGCCCCAGCAGGGCAAGGTCATCGCTGTCGGCGCCGGCAAGATCAAGGACGACGGCAAGCGCATTCCGCTGGACGTGAAGGAAGGGGACACCATCCTCTTCGGCAAGTACTCCGGCCAGGAAATCAAGATCAGCGGCGAAGAGCACCTGATCATGCGCGAGGACGAAGTCCTCGCCATCGTCGACTAACAGGCGCGGCACATCCGCATCCGCTTGAAACGGCGGACCTGACGGTCCGCACTGCAGGAGACTCGAGAACATGGCAAAGCAGATTGTGTACGGCGAGCAGTCGCGGCAGGCGATCCTCCGCGGCGTGAACCAGCTCGCCGACGCGGTGAAGGTCACCCTCGGCCCGAAGGGCCGCAACGTCGTCCTCGACAAGAAGTTCGGCTCCCCGACGATCACCAAGGACGGCGTCACCGTCGCCAAGGAAATCGACCTGAAGGATCCGCTCGAGAACATGGGCGCCCAGATGGTGCGCGAAGTGGCGAGCAAGACCTCGGACACGGCTGGTGACGGCACGACCACGGCCACCGTGCTGGCGCAGGCCATCTACCGCGAAGGCGCGAAGAACGTGGTCGCCGGCGCGAACCCGATGGAAATCAAGCGCGGCATCGAGAAGGCGGTCGAAGCCATCGTTGCCGAGTTGAAGAAGATGGCCAAGCCGGTCAGCGGCAACATGGTGGCCCAGGTCGGCACCATCTCGGCCAACAACGACCCGGAAATCGGCCAGATCATCGCCAACGCGATGGATAAGGTCGGTAAAGACGGCGTCATCACCGTCGAAGAAGCCAAGACGCTCGAGACCTCGCTCGAAGTGGTCGAAGGCATGCAGTTCGACCGCGGCTACCTGTCGCCGTACTTCGTGACCGACCCGGAGCGGATGGAAGTCTCGCTCGAGAACGCCGTCATCCTGATCCACGAGAAGAAGATCAGCTCGATGAAGGACCTCCTGCCCGTGCTCGAGCAGGTGGCACGCGTCGGTCGTCCGCTTCTGATCATTGCGGAAGACATCGAAGGTGAAGCGCTGGCGACGCTCGTCGTCAACAAGCTGCGCGGCACGCTGCACGTCGCGGCCGTCAAGGCGCCGGGCTTCGGTGACCGCCGCAAGGCGATGCTCGAAGACATCGCCGTCCTCACCGGTGGTCGCGCGATCACGGAAGACCTCGGCCTCAAGCTCGAGAACCTCAAGATCGAGGACCTCGGCAGCGCCAAGAAGATCACCATCGACAAGGACAACACCACGATCGTCGAGGGCGCCGGCGCGTCCAAGGACATCGAAGGTCGCGTTCGTCAGATCCGTGCCCAGGTCGAAGACACCACGTCGGACTACGACCGCGAAAAGCTCCAGGAACGCCTGGCCAAGCTCGTGGGCGGCGTCGCCGTGATCAAGGTCGGTGCGGCTACCGAAACCGAGATGAAGGAAAAGAAGGCTCGCGTCGAAGACGCGATGCACGCCACCAAGGCGGCTGTCGAAGAGGGTATCGTTCCCGGCGGCGGCGTGGCCCTCATCCGCGCCTCGCGCGCGCTGACCGGCCTCAAGCTGCACGGCGACCAGCAGATCGGCGTCAACATCATTGCCCGCGCCATCGAGGAACCGATGCGCTGGATCGCGACGAACGCCGGTCAGGAAGGCTCGATCATCGTGCAGAAGGTTCGCGAGATGAAGGATGAGGAAGGTTTCAACGCCCTCACCGACACCTACGAGAACCTGGTGCAGGCTGGCGTCATCGACCCGGCCAAGGTCGTCCGCAACGCCCTCCAGAACTCGTCCTCCATTGCGTCGCTCCTTCTCACCACGGAAGCGCTCATCTGCGAGATTCCGGAAGACAAGAAGGATGCACCGGCAATGCCGGGCGGCGGCGGCATGGGCGGGATGTACTAAGGAAGTTGGAACGCAGAAGTTAGAAGTCAGACACTGAGTTTCAAGAACACAAAAGGCGCGTGGGCCCCAGGGTTCACGCGCCTTTTCCTTGTCGTTGCACCGAACAGCGGGGGGCCGCCCTTCCTGCCCCTCCTGCCCGTCCCAGCCCTTCCCGGCCCTCGACTCAGCGCAACGTAAAGGTGAGTTCGATCGTGATCTGCACCGGCACCGCCTGCCCCATGCGCGTGCCGGGCGCAAAGCGCCACTGGCGCGCCGCCTTCATCGCTTCCTGATCAAGTCCGAAGACCGAATCGAGCGAGCGCAGCACCTGAATGTCGGTGACCGCACCGTCGGGCCTGACAACACACTGCAGCAGTACCGTGCCCTGCACCTTGGCGCGCATGGCGTCCGAGGTGTAGGCCGGCTTCACCTCACGGAGAATGCGCGGCAGCGTAACGCCGTTGCCCGGCTGATAGACCCCGCCGCCCGTGCCTCCGCCGGTTCCCGTACCGAGTCCCGAGCCTGCACCAGAGCCAATACCCGAACCGGTCCCCGTGCCTGCGCCACCGCCGCTTCCGCTACCGAGCGACGGCGTGGGCGGCCCGGGCGGCGCGTCGATGGCACCGGCCAGCACCTCAGCGCCCGACGACAGGGTCAGCGCCGGAATGTTCAGTTGCTCAACCGGCGTGGGCTCGACCTTGGTCAGCTTCGGCGGTTCGATCGACGGCGGCCTCTCGACCGGGACCGTCAACTTGTCCTTGCCCGGCAGTTCCGCCGCGCGCGGCGGCTCCTTCATCTGGTTGCCACCACCACCGCCACCACCACCGGGACCGGGCTGGCTGAGCCACACGATCCGGTCGCTGATATCCTCCGGCATGACTGCTGGCGTGAGCTGAATGGCGGGAGCAAAGCGGGCGAGCAGCATCAGCAGGGTGACAACGGCCACCTGAAGCAGCAACGCCGCCCCGAACGACGGGAGCAGGCGCTGAGACTGTCGCTCGAATGAGAAGGTGATGTCGGGCGGATGCGCGCCCTCGACACGGACCGACAGGTGCCCGGCCGACACGTTGACGTGCGGTTCTACCGACGGCGTGCGCTCTGCCATGGGCAACGGAATCTGACTCGTAGAGGTATTGTGGCGCACGGGTTGAACGGCTGCAACTGCAAAACGGGTGCCCCGCAGCAGGCTCTGAATCCTTTGGACGCGCGCCACTTCAGGATGGTCGTGTCCCCTTCTTCGTCTGCGCATACGGTCGGCGCACGACGCGACCGCTGCTCGTGAGACGCGCGGTCAAAGCCGGCCGGTCCACGCCCCGATCGCCGCATTGCCGCCACCGAACGCATGCAGCACCGCGAGCGCATCCGCAGCGCGCGGTTCGCTGTGAATCGCGACGAGGACGCCACCACGGGCAGTCAGCACTTCGAAGATGCGGGCGTCGTGCGGCTGGAACCCGATGCGGCGCATGGTGCCTGCGAGCCCCTGCGTGTCGAGGTCGTTCGACGAGCCCTGCAGCGCGCGCAACACGGGCCCTTTCGCGAACACGTCACCGACCCCGGCCACGCGCATCGTTTCGGGCGCACCGTTCAACGTCTGCTCGATGAGCGCGCCAGCCTCGGGCGAGACGAGCGCCACGATGCTGAGCGACTCGGGCAGGAGACCCGCTCGGGCCAGTGCGGCCAGCCCCTTCCCCGCCCACGACACGTCCTGGAAGACGCCGACAGTGAATCGGCCCGCATCCGTGTCGGTCATGGGCGTAATGTAGCATGCGAGTCGTGCAGTGTGATGTGGCGGTCGTCGGCGGTGGCCCGTCGGGAAGTGTCGTTGCCGCGACGCTTGCGTCGAGAGGCGCGCGGGTCGTGCTGCTCGACGGATCGCATCCCCGCGAAAAGCCGTGCGGCGGCGGTTTCACCGGGCGCGCGCTCACACTCGTCCGCGACCTGCTCCCCAACACGGACCTGCCCGGCGTGCGCGTCACCAGCGCCCGCTTCACAGACAGCCGACGCAGGCGCGAGGCGATCGTGCCGCTGCCGGACGCCCGCACGCTCGTCGTCGCGAGCCGGCTCGACTCGGACCGCCTGCTGTTCTCGGCCGCGGCGGAGCGCGGCGCCTCCCTCGTCCGCGCGCGTGTCGTGGCCATCGAACCCGGACGCCCGCACACGCTCGTGACGTCCGACGGCCAGCGGCTCACCGCACGCTGGGTCGTTGGCGCGGATGGCGCCAACAGCCTCGTCCGCCGCCGATTCACGGCGCCGTTCACGCGCGCGCAATTGTCGATTGCCACCGGGGTCTACGCCCACGGCGTCTCGAGCCGGGAAATTGTCCTGGAACTGGTGGAGCGGCCCGCCGGTTACATCTGGTCGTTCCCTCGTCCGGACCATCTCGCAATCGGCATCTGCGCCCAAGCCACCGAGACCACCGTCGGCGCGGCCCGCGCGGTCCTGGGGCAATGGCTGATCGATAGTCGCCTCGCAGACGGCGCGCGTCTGGAACCGTACTCGTGGCCGATTCCGTCGCTGTCCGCCGCCGACTTCAGGCGCGTGCCGCTCGCAGGCGACGGCTGGCTCACGGTTGGCGACGCGGCAGGCCTCGTCGATCCGATCACGCGCGAGGGGATCTACTTCGCCCTGCAGTCGGCCCTCATGGCGGCTGACGCGTTGAGCCATGACGACGCCGCACACGTGCGCTACACCGAGCGGGTGCGCGAGGAAATCGGCGCCGACCTGGCCGCGGCGGCCGCCCTGAAGGCGGGCTTCTTCCAGCCGCGTTTCACGCACCTCCTGCTCGACGCACTCAACTCGAGCACGGCGGTGCAATCGGTGATGGCCGACCTCGTGGCCGGCACGCAACCGTACCGGACCATCAAGCGGCGGCTGCTCGGCACGCTGGAGTTCGGGCTCGCCTGGAAGTGGCTGCGCAACGCCTACTTCCCGGCGTAATATCCGTCGCGCGCACGCACACGCAGGCCTGGCTGTGTCACGCGCACCGAAATCGAGCGCCACGCCCCGGCGCCCGGCGGCGTTCCGGCCGCGGCGGGCACGTAGCCAAGCAGGTACTGCCGCCGCAACTCACCGGCGATTGATGACAGGGCCGCAGGAAGCGCCGCGAGCCGCGGCAGGGCCGTGGCTCGCGCTCCGGTCACGTCCGCCAGTTCGACGAGCACCGGAGGTGACGTGCGCCGCAGGCTGACCGGATACACCAGCACGTCGTGGCGGCGGGCGTCGGCCACCATCTCGGCAGCCGTGGAAGCGCTGTAACGGTCGTCGCCGTCGGTCACCAGAATCAAAGCACGGCGACCGGGGGCATCCTGCACACGCGCGATCGCCTGCTTGGTGGCGTCGAACAGCGGCGTCGTGCCCCACGGGGTCAGTCCGCTGAGTGCGTCGTAGGCCGCGCGATGGTCTGCCGACAGCGGCGTCAAGACTTCGACCTCGCTGCCGATGGCCAGCAGCGTCACACGGTCCTCGTCGCGCAGCTCGCCGAGCAACCGCTGCACCGCATAGACCACCTGGGTCAGGCGCGCTTGCGAGAGGCTGAAGCTGCGGTCCACCGCAATCGCCAGCGACAGCGGGAAGTCGGAGGCGGCGAACGTCTGCACCTGCTGGCGTCGCCCGTCCTCCTCGACGATGAAGTCGTCGGACGAGAGGCCGCCCACCGGCTCGCCGCTCGCATCGAGCACGCTGGCGTACACCTCGACCAGGCTGACCCCCGACGCGAACTGCCCCGCTGCCCGCGGTGCCATCGCGCTGAAGGCCAGGCCCATACACAAAACGAACACCCAGGGGGCAAAGCGCGGTGGTAAGATCACCGCGAGTCCCCGGCTCAACACGCGCCACCAGTCACCGGCACGCTGAAACACATCGGGGAGGAGTCTGAACATGGGCCGCATCGGAGTGCCAGAACTTCTCATCATTCTGGCGATCGTCATCGTGATCTTCGGCGCCAATCGCCTCCCTGGACTTGGTAAGGGCATCGGCAGCGCGATCCGCAATTTCAAGGACGGCATCAAGGACGAGACGGCCGACCACAAGAGTTAACGCCGTTTTCCTTTTCGCTGCTGACGTTCGTTCCGCCCGGGCCGGGAATTCTTCCTGGATCCCGGGCGTTCGGCTTTCTGGCTCTTCGCCTGCGCCCGCTTCGGCTTCGGCCGGGCAGACGACCGCGTGCCACGCTCGCCGTCCCGCACCCGCTCGAGAATATCCACCAGCCCCAGTTCGATCTGCCTCGCGTCCATATTGACGCGCAACACCCGTACCTTGACCTTGTCGCCCAGCCTGTAGGCCGTCTGCGTATTCTCGCCCCGCAGCATGTGCGCGGTCTCGACGAACCGGTAGTAGTCGTCGGCCATGGTCGAGATGTGGACGAGTCCCTCGACGTAGTGCTCCACGAGTTCGGCGAACAGCCCGAATGCGGCGACACCCGTGACGTATCCCTCGAATTCATCGCCGACCTTGTCGGCCATGAACTTCACCTTTTTCCACTGCAACAGTTCGCGCTCGGCGTCGCTGGCGCGCCGTTCCATCTCGGAGGTGTGACGGGCCACCTCCGGCAGGTCCTCGCGTGCCGCCTCGATCTGCTCCGGCGACAGCGCGCCGTGGCGAGAGGCCCGCAACGCACGATGCACCACGAGGTCCGGGTAGCGCCGAATCGGCGACGTGAAGTGCGTGTAGCTGTGCGCGGCCAGACCGAAGTGCCCGCTGTTCTCCGGCGAGTACCGCGCCTTCTGCATCGTCCGTAGCATGAGGTAGGCGATCGGCTTTTCCTCGGGACGCCCGGCAATGCGTTCGATCAGCTTCTGGAAGTGCCGCGGCCGCAGCCCGGTGAGCGGCGCGCCAAGGCTGAGATCGAACGACGAGACGAACTCCTCGAACTTCGCCACCTTCATCGGGTCGGGCTCTTCGTGGATGCGGAACAGCCCCGGTGCCTCATGGGCTTCGAGGTAGGTGGCCACCGTCTCGTTTGCCAGGAGCATGAACTCTTCGATCAGCCGGTGGGCGATGTTGCGTTCCAGTGCCACGATGGCCTCGACCATCCCGCCCGAGTCCATGATCAGCTGCGTTTCGTTGAGGTCGAAGTCGATCGACCCGCGGCGATGACGTGCCGAGTTGAGGATGACGAAGAGTTCACCCATCAGCTCGAACATCGGCACCAACGGCTCGTAGCGCTGCAGCAGTGCCGGCTCGCGGTCGGTCAGAATCCCGTTGACCGCGGTGTAGGTCATGCGCTCGTCGCTGTTGATGACCCCGTCGTGGAACTCGGACCGGACCACCTCGCCGCCGCCCGTCACCTCCATGAAGCAGGTCTGCACGAGACGATCGACATGCGGATTGAGGCTGCAGAGCCCGGTCGACAGTTCCGCCGGGAACATGTGGACGGCCCGCTCGGGGAAGTAGACCGACGTCCCGCGCTGGTACGACTCGCGGTCGAGGGCGCTTCCCTCCTGCACGTAGTGCGAGACGTCGGCGATATGCACACCGAGCCAGTAGTTCCCGTTCGCCAGTTTCTCGATGGTGATGGCGTCGTCGAAGTCGCGGGCATGCTCGCCGTCGATGGTCACCGTTGGCAGCGCACGCAAGTCGGTGCGGCCACGGATGTCCGCGTCCTTCACGGCGGCGCCGAGGCGGACGGCTTCGGTGATCGACTCGTCCGAGTGCGCGTCGGGGATGTTGAACTTCCGGATGATGATTTCGGTGTCAACGCCAGGGGCATCGATGTCGCCCAGCACCTCGCGCACGCGGCCAATGGCGCCGCGGTTGCCCGTCGGCCAGCGCGTCAGTTCCACCACCACCATCTGCCCGGGTTCGGCACCGTGCTCCTGCCCGGACGGAATGAAGATGTCCATGAGCACGCGCTGATCGAACGGCACCACGATGCCGACGCCGTGCGCGGCCTGGTCGAAGCGTCCAACCAGCGAACTGTTGGCCCGCTCGAGCACACGGATGACCCGCCCCTCGACACGGCCGTCGTCTTTCACCTTCTCGATGCGTACGACGACCCGGTCGCGGTTCATCGCCTCGGCGAGCTGGTGCGCCGGAATGAAGATGTCGCCGCTGTGGTCCATCTCGCGTTCGGGCGTCACGAAGCCGAAGCCACTCGGGTGGGTCTGCAGACGGCCGACGTGAAGGTCCATCTTTTCGGGCAAACCGAAGCGGTTGCCGCGAATCTGGATGAGTTCGCCGTCGGCGACCAGGCTCTTGAGGTGGCGGCGGAAGGTGGCGCGCTCGTCGCGATCGACGTCGAGCAGCTGAAAGAGTTCGCGCGTGCCGGCGGGATGGTGCACCCGCTCACGCATGCGCTCGAGGATCTCGTCGCGGGACTTCATGGCGTCAGGCTAGCAGAAAGACTTGCAGGTCTCCGACGTTGGTGCCACTCGGTCCCGTGCGGACGAGGTCGCCGATCGCGTCGAAGAGTGCGTACGAGTTGTTATTTCTGAGGATCGCGGCCGGGGACAGCCCGGCACGTGTCGCCCGCGTGATGGTGGTGGCATCGACCATGGCGCCTGCCGCGTCCGTTGGGCCGTCGATGCCGTCGGTGCCGAGGCTGGCTGCCACCGCCGGCGTCGTCAATTCGGCCAGCACCGCGGCGGCCGCAAGCGCCAGTTCCTGGTTTCGCCCGCCGCGACCGCGCCCGGTCACGCGGACGGTGGTCTCGCCGCTGGCGATCAGGCACAGCGGCCCGCTGACGACCAGGCGCTGAGCGATGGCCCGGCGCGCCAGTGCCGTGCCGGCCAGGCGCGCCTCGCCGACAATCGGTTCGTCGAGCATCACCACCGTGTAGCCGCACGCTTCGGCGTCGGCCGCGGCGCCGCGCATGGCGTCATGCCTGCCGCCGACGAGTTCGGTCACGGCGTGCGCCAGACGTGGGTCGCCAGGCTTTGGCGACTCCGGCCATTCACCACGCGCCCCTGCCAGGAGGTGCTCGACCACCGACCGGGGGAATGCTTCGCGTCCGCCGAACCGGTCGATGACGAACAACGCATCACCGTAAGTGGTCGGGTCGGGAACGGTTGGGCCAGAGGCGATGAAGCTGAGGTCGTCCCCCACCACGTCGGACAGCACGAAGGTGTGGCTGGCGACCGGACAGGCAGCGGCCAGTCGTCCGCCCTTGATCGCCGACAGATGCTTGCGCACCGTGTTCAGCGCGTAGATATCGGCGCCCGAGCGAAGCAGCACACCGGTGGCCTCGCGCTTGTCCTCGAGACACAGCCCAGGGGCGGGCACCGCCATCAGCGACGACGCCCCACCGGAGACGAGCACGAGCAGTTCGGCATCGGCCGGCATTGCCCTCGCCATGGCGAGGGCGCGGCGTCCCCCGTCCTCGCTGCCTGAACCGGGTTGCGGATGCTGGCCGACCACCCCCTCGAGCCGCGCGGGCAGGTCGTCGAGCGCTGGTGCGACCACCAGTCCGCCCTGCACGCGCCCGCCAAGCGCAGCCACCGCGGCGCGCGCCATGGGGACGGCCGCCTTGCCTGCCGCAATGAGCCACGCGGCGCGGTCGCTGGGCGTGCGCCGGGCGAAGCCCGAACGAACGAGCCGTCCGGGTTCAACCGCACGGATGCCTGCCTGCGCGATGCGCAGGAGATCAGTTCTCAGGGCGTCTGAGGGTGCGTTCAGTGATTGCGTCTGGAATCTGAGAAGGAGGAGGAAAGGCCGGTAACGGTGTCGATCTGCTTGAGGAGACCGCTGACAACTTCAGGAGCGTCGTCTTTCGCGCACAACTGATCGAGGTCACTCATGATGCGGCTGAGGGCGGCCTCGACGTCGGTGATGGCACTATCGGAAAAATACGACCGCTGCTGCTGGAGACAGCGGTGATGCCGGGCGAATTCCTGACGGTAGAACTCGCTGATCGGGTGCAGCGCGCTGATCGGCCTATCGGTCACGAAGCGTGGCATGCAGTTCCTCAGGGTGAACGGTTCCGAGATGAGGTCAGTGTAGAAGTACGCCGAAACGCGTGTCAAGATTCTGTAACACGCCTCACGCCCGGCGGCTTGCCACCCAGCCCGCCAGGCAGCCGACCGCGAGCCCGCCCCCGACGATCAGCACCACCAGCAGCGGCGACAGGAAGCTTACCGACGACAGGTTCAGCGCGGACGCGAGCGGCGTCAGGACCCGCACGCGAGCCGAGACGAACACCGCGGCCAGCACCAGCAGCGCCACGAGGGCGCCGACACCGCCGTGCAGCGCACCCTCCATCACGAACGGTCCGCGCACGTAGGCGGGGGGCGCACCCACCAGGTGCATGATGTCCAGTTCGTCACGCCGCGCGGTCAGGGCGAGCCGCACCACGTTGGTGATGGTGAGCGCCGCGGCCAGCAGCAGGGCGCCGCCCAGGGCGAAGCCGACCACGCGCAGCACGCGCACGCCGCGCAACAGGCGGTCGAGCCAATCCTTGTCGTAGCGGACGTCGGCCACGCCGGCCGTCGTGCGCATCCGGTTGACGAGCGCATCGATTGGTCCGGACGCCCCGGACGTTGAGCGCAGCCGCACGTCCAGTGACGCCGGCAGCGGGTTCTCCGCCATGCCAGCAAGCGTCTGGGCGAGGTCGGGGAAGGTCTGGCGGAAGCGCGCCAGCGCCGTCTCCTTGGAGATGAACTCGACGCTGGTCACGCTCGGGTCGCCGCCCAGGTCGCGTTCGAGTGCCGCGCGCTCAGGACCGCCGAGGCCGTCGGCAAGGTAGACCGACATTTCCGCGGCGCCGCTCCACTCCTCGGCCATCCGCTCGAGGTTCGACGTGACGATGAGGAACGCACCGGTGACGAACAGGGCAATGGCGATGGTCGCCGTCGACAGCAGGCTCGAACGACGTCCGCGCCACAGGCTGGCGGCGGCTTCGTCGAAGGCGTAGCGCAGCAGTCGCATGTCAGGACACCTCGACGACGCGGCCGTGTTCGAGCCCGACGACACGGCGGCCGACGCGGCGAATCATCCACAGGTCGTGTGTGGCCACGAGCACGGTGGTGCCGCGCGCGTTCGCCTCGCGGAAGAGGTTCATGATCTCCAGCGAGAGGTCGGGGTCGAGATTTCCGGTCGGTTCGTCAGCGAGCACGATGTGCGGGTCGTTGACGAGCGCGCGCGCCACGGCGACACGCTGCTGTTCGCCGCCGGAGAGTTCCTCCGGGTAGGCGTTCATCCGGTGCTGCAGCCCCACCCACTTCAACACCTGGAACGTCTTGCGCTGCTGTGTCGCGAGGTCGACGCCGAGCACCCGCATCACGAACGCGACGTTCTGGAACACGGTGAAGCGGGGGATGAGCCTGAAGTCCTGGAACACGAAGCCGACCGAGCGGCGGTGGGCCTGGACTTCGGCAGGTGAGAGGTCGCCGAGCACGCGGCCGCCCACCTTGAGCGTGCCTTCGGTTGGCTGCTCGGCGCAGAGCAACAGGCGCAGCAACGTCGACTTGCCAGCGCCACTCGCGCCCGTCAGGAAGAGGAACTCCCCCTTGTCGATGGACAACGTCACGTCGCGCAGCGCATAGACGCCGCGGCTGTAGACCTTCGACAGGTGGTAGGTTTCGATCACGCGGTTAGGTCGCTTCGAGCGCGCGTTTCAGGAGTTCGTTGACCCGTTTCGGGTTCGCCTTGCCGGCGGCTGCCTTCATCACTTGTCCGACGAGGAAGCCGAAGGTGGCGGTCTTGCCGGCTCGATATCCTGCCACGGCATCGGCATTCTTCGCGACAACATCGGCGATGAGCCCGACGATCTGCGACTCGTCGTCGATCTGGGTGAGTCCCTCGGCCGTGACGATCGCCTCGGCGCTCTGTCCCGTCGCCATCATCGTCTCGAAGACGCCCTTGGCGATGGCGCCCGAGATGGTCCCCTTGTCGATGAGGGCCAGCAGGCCGGCCAGTTGTCCGGGCGACACCGGCGAGGCCTGAATCTCGCGTCCCGATTCGTTCAGCACACGGGCCAGCTCGCCCATCATCCAGTTGCTGACCGCCTTGGGCGCGCCGCCCGCGGCCACCGCAGCCTCGAAGAACTCGGACAGGGCGCGGCTCTGCGTCAGCTGTGCCGCGTCGTACTCCGGCAGGCCGAGCGCGGTCACGAATCGCTGACGGCGCACAGCCGGCAGTTCCGGCATCGCGGTGCGGATGGTGTCGACGCGGGCCGCGTCGAGGGTCAGCGCCGGCAGGTCGGGATCCGGGAAGTAGCGGTAGTCGTGCGCTTCTTCCTTGCTGCGCATCGACACCGTCACGCCGGCCGCGGAGTCGAACAGGCGCGTCTCTTGTCGCACCCGATCGCCCTCCTGCAGCAGGGCGATTTGCCGTTCGACCTCGTACTCGACCGCCTTCTGGAGGAAGCGGAACGAGTTGAGGTTCTTCACCTCGGCCTTGGTGCCGAGCGTGGTCGTCCCGACAGGGCGCACCGACACGTTGGCATCACAGCGGAGGCTTCCCTCCTCCATGTTGCCGTCGTTCACACCGAGCCACACCAGGATGCCGCGCAGGTGCTCGAAGAACGCCGCGGCATCGCCGGCCGAGCGCAGATCCGGCTCGGTGACGATCTCGACGAGCGGCGTCCCGGCGCGGTTGTAGTCCATGTAGGTCTTGCGGTCGGAGTCGGTGAACCCTTCGTGCAGCGACTTGCCGGCGTCCTCTTCCATGTGGACGCGCGTAATCTGCACGCGGCGCACACCGGCCGGTCCGTTGAACTCGACGCTCCCTTCGCTGGCGAGCGGTTGCTCGTACTGGGAGATCTGGTAGCCCTTCGGCAGGTCCGGATAGAAGTAGTTCTTGCGCGCGAAGATCGACGTCTCGTTGATTCGGCAGCCGAGCGCCAGCGACGCGCGAATCGCCAGGTCGACGGCGTCGCGGTTCAGCACCGGCAGCACACCCGGGAACCCGAGGCAGACGGGACAGACATGCGCATTGGGCGGCGCGCCGAACGCGGTGCTGCAGCCGCAGAAGATTTTGCTCTGCGTTTGCAGTTGCGCGTGGATCTCCAGACCGATGACCGCTTCGTAGGTCATGGGTGCGGGCCCGCGGCGACGACGTCAGCGGAGACCGATGCGGCGAAGGGCGTGAAGTTGTCCTCGAACATGCGGGCCAGCTTCCCCGCCTGCGCGTCGTAGGCCGCCTTGTCCGCCCAGGTGCCGCGTGCGTTCAGGACGTCGGGGGGCACGTCCGGACACGACTGCGGCACCTGCAGGTTGAACACCGGATGGGTGTCGTAGCGCACGCCGTCGAGGGCGCCGCCGAGCGCGGCAGCAATCATGGCGCGGGTGAAACGGATGCGCATGCGCGAACCCACCCCGTACGGTCCGCCCGTCCAGCCGGTGTTCACCAGCCACACCTGCGCATCGTGGCGGGCGATCTTTTCACCCAGCAGTTCGGCGTAGCGGCTCGGGGCCAAAGGCAGGAACGGCGCGCCGAAGCACGTGCTGAACGTGGCCTTCGGTTCGGTCACGCCCTTCTCCGCGCCGGCCACCTTCGCGGTGTAGCCCGAGAGAAAGTGATACATCGCGGCGGCAGGCGAGAGCCGCGAGATCGGCGGCAGCACCCCGAACGCATCGGCCGTCAGCATCACGATGTGCGTCGGATGACCACCCTGCCCCGAGGGCACGGCGTTCTCGATGAACTGAATCGGGTAGGCGGCCCGGGTGTTCTCGGTGAACTGGTCCGAATCGAGATCGAGCTGACGCGTCACCGGGTCGATGACCACGTTCTCGAGCACCGTGCCGAAGCGGCGGGTAGTGGCGTAGATCTGCGGCTCGGCCTCGGCCGACAAGCGGATGGTCTTGGCGTAGCAGCCGCCCTCGAAGTTGAACACGCCGTGGTCGCTCCAGCCGTGCTCGTCGTCGCCGATGAGGCCACGGTCCGGGTCGCTCGACAGCGTGGTCTTGCCGGTGCCGGAGAGACCGAAGAAGAGCGCGGTGTCGCCACCCGGACCGATGTTCGCCGAGCAGTGCATGGAGAGCACGCCGCGCAGCGGCAGCAGGTAGTTCAGCGTGCTGAAGATCGACTTCTTGATCTCGCCCGCATAGCTGGTGCCGCCAATCAGGACGAGGCGCTTGGCGAAGTTCAGCGCGACGACCACCTCGGAGTTCGTGCCGTGACGCGCCGGGTCTGCCTTGAACGACGGGCTGTCGATGACGGTGAACTCCGGCACGTGCCCGGCCACATCGTCGAGGATGAAGAGGTTGCGCGCGAACAGGCTGTGCCAGGCGTATTCGGTGATGACGCGAATGGGCAGGCGGTAGCGGCCGTCGGCGCCGGCGTAGCAGTCCTGCACGAACAACTCCGCGCCGCGCAGCGACGCCAGCAGGTCCTGGTGGAGGCGGTCGAAGTGTTCGACCGACATCGGCCGGTTCGGGCCGCCCCAGGCGACGTGCTGCTCGCTCGACGGTTCCTTGACGATGAACTTGTCGTTCGGCGAGCGGCCGGTGTGGTGGCCGGTCCGGCAGACCAACGGGCCTTCGGCGGCAACGAGTCCTTCGCCGCGGCGGATGGCCTGCTCGAACAGCACGGCATCACTCAGATTCCAGTGCGCCTGGGCGTCCTGGATACCTTCCTGTTCGAGGCTGCGACGAGGGTCGACGACGGGGGTCATGAGGTAGCTCCTAAACGGAGACAGAGCAAAGACATACCGGCAAGCGAGAGGATCGTACTCGCCGGTTTCGTTGCAAGTCAATCACGCAGCCCGGTGCGGTAGACTGTAAACACCTCCGAGGTCCGGGCGTAATCCTGCATGAGTGATCAACGGAACGTGCGCCACCTCACGCCGAAACGCGTATCCACGGACGCCAGCCCCAGGGGCAGCGCCGGCCGCGGCAGCGCTGCGTCGTATTCCGACACCCCGACCGACGACACCATCCTCGCCGTCGAGATTCGCGGCCTGGTCGATCAGGGCGCGATGGACGAGGCGCGCGAGCGCTTCAGCGGCCTGGTGGCCGCGCACCAGCGCCGGGCCCTTCGCATCGCCTACCAGTACCTCCGCGACAGTGCCGAAGCCGACGAGGCCGTCCAGGACGCGTTCGTCAAGGTGTTCACCCACATCAATTCCTACCGGGAGGCCTGGCCGTTCGAGGTGTGGTTCACCCGCATTCTCATCAATGGCTGCCTCGACCGTCGCAAGGCCCGCGCTCGCCGCGAACGCTGGCTGGTGCCTGCCGACAGCGACACCGGCTACGAGTCGGTCGTCGACACGGGCGGCCGCTCGACCGGCCCGGACCCCGAAGCCCGGTTGCTGGCGCGCGAGCGCCGCGGCACGCTCGCGGCGGCGGTCGACAAGCTCGACGGCCGGCAGCGCACCGTCTTCATGCTCTGTCACTACGGCGACTGCTCCCCGAGGGACGTCAGTGCCATGACCGGTTTGAACGAGTCCACGGTTCGCGTCCACCTGTTCCGCGCCGTTCGCAAGCTCCGCGGGTTCCTGGGAGGCACCTCGTGATCGTCCACGCATCGCACCTCAAAGACGACCATCTCTTCGAGTGCTACTTCGCCGCCCGCGCCGGCGAGCCGCTGGACCCGCGGGTGGCCGAGCACCTCGGCCACTGCGCTGCGTGCGAAACGCGGTACGACGAGTTCCGGGAGTGGATGGACGGCCTGCGCGAGGACGCCGACACCGAGACCGACGCGGTGTTCACGGACGACCACCTGCGCGGCCAGCGGCACCAAATTCTGCACCGGCTGCAGCACGTGCAGCGGTCGGCACGGGTCATCACCTTCCCCGGCCGCGAGGCGGCAGCCATCTCGTCACGCGCCACCGTTCGCGTGGCGCCGCGGTGGCTGGCGGCGGCGGCAGCGGCCTGTTTGTGCATCGGCGTCGGCCTCGGTGCCTACGTCGGCCCCCGGCGCCCGGCAGCACAGCCGACGCCTGCGCCCACGGCGGCCGTCCAGCGGCAGGCTGCGGTCGTGGCCTCCCCCGCCGTGCTCGTCCGCACCGCGAAAGCCGAGGTCGATGACGATGCGTTCCTGATGGAACTGGAACTGGCGTTGGCGGCGCCGCACACGCGCGAACTCCAGCCATTCGACGCGCTCACCCCGCACGTGCGCGACATCGACTACCGGGAACGGTAGAATCGTTCCTGATGCCGTCCCTCATCTTCCGCAAGGGGCTCGAGATGAAGGGTGCCGTCGCCGGCATCCTTGCCGAGAGCTATCACAGCACGCTCATCCAGCAGATCAAGGCGAACGACTTCGTCCACACCTCAGGGCGGCTCACGGTCCACCTGGCGCGGGAGTTCGGCTTCTGTTACGGCGTCGACCGCGCGGTCGATTACGCCTACCAGACGCGGAGTCGCTTCCCCGACCGTCGCGTCTTCCTGACCGGCGAAATCATCCACAACCCCCACGTGAACGAGAAATTGCGGAGCATGGGAGTCCGGTTCCTGAGCGATCCGGACGAGTCCTCGAGCGCCCTCACGCCCGCCGACGTCATCATCCTCCCGGCGTTCGGTGTCACCGTGCAGATGCTCCAGCAGTTCGATGCCGTGGGCTGCACGCTGGTCGACACGACCTGCGGTTCGGTGCTCAACGTCTGGAAGAACGTGAAGCGCTACGCCGAGCAGGGCTACACATCGGTCATCCACGGCAAGATGTGGCACGAGGAAACGCAGGCCACCGCGTCTCAGGCGGTGGCGTCCGGCGGCGCGTTCCTGGTGGTGTACGACGACCGCGAAGCCGGCGAGGTGTGCGAGTTCATCCGCCATGGCGGCGACAGTGCGGCGTTCATGGCCCGATACGGCAAGGCGGCGTCGCTCGGGTTCGACCCCGAGCGCCACCTGCAGCACGTCGGCCTGGCAAACCAGACGACGATGCTGATGACCGAATCGCTGGCAATCGGCGACATGCTGAAGGCTGCGATGACCGACCGTTGGGGGACCGACGACCTCGCCGCGCACTATCAGGCGTTCGACACGATCTGCAGCGCGACACAGGACCGGCAGGATGCGGTGGTGCAGCTGCTGCAGGAGCACGACGTCGACCTGATGGTCGTGATCGGCGGTTACAACAGCAGCAACACCGCCAACCTGGCCCGCATCTGTGCGGCCTCGAAGCCCACGTTCCACATCGCCGATCCCGACTGCCTGCTCTCGCGTGAGGACATCCGGCACCGGCCCATCGGCGCCAAGGGCGAAGTGATCAGCACCAACTGGCTGCCGCGCAGCGGACCGGTGACCATCGGCCTGACCTCGGGCGCCTCGACGCCCGACAACCTTGTCGGTTCGGCCATCGCCATGCTGGACGCGTTCTGCGCCTGACCGCCTCGCCTGTCAGCGATGGATCGACGGCGCTGACACACCTCGACCTCCGGCGGGCAAGGAATACCTCCGGTGGTCAAAGAAATTACCCGACCGGCTAAACGACGGACCCTCTCGCATCGTATTCCCTTCCAGTAACTGCGCTTACAGAGGATTGACGATGATGTTTCCGCTGCGGCTCCGTCTCGTGGCAGCCGCCCTCCTGCTCAGTGCCGCTCCCGCCCTGGCCCAACGCCCCCCGGAAGCGCCTCGGCCATTCCCGTGGTGGAAGTCGGAGCCGTTCAAGAAGGAACTGGGGCTGGCCGCCGAGCAGTCGACGCGCATCGACACGATCTGGGAAACGACCCGAATCGAACTGCGACAGGAGTGGGACGAGCTGTCGACGCTCGAAGCCAGGCTGTCGCGTCTCATCCAGAACGACGCCGATGAGGCCGTGCTCACGCGCCAGATCGACCGGGTCGAGACGGCGCGCGCGGCCGCCAACAAGACGCGGTCGCTGATGCTGGTGCAGATGCTCAAGGTGCTCACACCGGAGCAGCGCACCCGCTTCAACACGCTGCACGACAAGTGGCAGCACGACCATCACGCCGCCATTCCGGGCCGAAGCCCCGACGCACCCCGACGTCCTGAACGTTGATATTCGGCTCTGTTTTCATAACGAAGGATCTCTGCGGCATGACACGGTACGCTCTCTTCTCGACGATTCTCTGCGCCGGCCTTGCCACGACAGTTCCGGCACGGGCCCAGCAGGTGACAGACGCGCACGTCCAGGAACTGATTCGCGCGGCGGCGGAGCGCGTCGGTGCCCAGACCGGGGCGCCCTCGGGCGCTTCGGCAGGCGTCGGTGCGGCTGATGCCCGCCCGACGGTGCCCCTCACGCTGGACGATGCGGTGAAGCTGGCCCTCGAGCGCAACCTCGACATTGCCGTGCAGCGGCTGAACCCGGCCACTTTCGATTACTCGGTCGCCAACATCCGGGCCGGCTATCGGCCGTCACTGACCTCGCAGATCAGCCACCTGTCGAACACGAACCCGTCGACGCAGACGATTTCGGGCGCCGCGGCTGGAACCGGCATCGAGCAGGGCACCACCACCTACAACGCCGGCATCACGCAAAACCTCCGCTGGGGCGGTGGCACCTTCTCCGCCAACCTGAATAACAACAAGCAGACGACCACCAGCCTGACGGCGCTGTTCAACCCGGCGTTCAATACCAACTGGGCGGCGCAGTACACGCAGCCCCTGCTGCGCAATTTCAAGATCGACAACACCCGCCAGCAGTTGGCCATCACGCGGCTGAATCAGGACATCAGCGAAATCCAGCTGCAGGGCTCGATCATCAACATCGTCTCGAACGTCAGGAACGCCTACTGGGACCTGGTCTTCGCCACGCAGGCGGTTGACGTGGCGAGGCGTTCCGTGGAACTGGCCGAGCGCCTGGTCCGCGACAACCAGACGCGCGTCGAGATCGGCACGATGGCGCCGATCGATGTCGTGCAGGCGCAGTCGCAGGCCGCGACGCAGCGCCAGAATCTGGCCGTAGCCGAGGGCACGCGCCGCACGAACGAGCTGTCGCTCAAACGCCTCATTGTTGCGGGCACGCAGGATCCGAACTGGAACGCCGACATCGTGCCGGCCGACCGTCCCGAGTTCACGCCGCAGCCGATCGACATTCCCGCGGCCGTGAAACGCGCGCTCGAGAACCGCACCGACCTGCAGCAGGCCCGCAAGAACCTGCAGGTGAATGACACCACCCTGAAGTACCTGAACAACCAAACGCTGCCGCAGGCCGACCTTGTGGCGCGCTATGGCCTCATCGGCCAGGGCGGCACGCAGTACATCACCAGCGGCACCGGCATCAACCGCGTCGTGACCGGCGAAATCCCCGGCGGCTACAGCGACGCGATCAGCTCGCTGTTCAACCGCAACTACCCCACCTGGACGATGCAGTTGAACGTCACCTACCCGATTGGCACGAGCGCGGCCGATGCCACCGTGGCACGCGCGCGCGTGCAGGTGAACCAGGTGGAAGCACAGCTCAAGCAGATCGAACTGCAGATTGCGACCGACGTCACCAACGCCGGCACAAACGTGCAGAACTCGGTCGAACGCGTGCAGGCGGCGCAGGCGGCGCGCGAGTTCGCGGAGCGCACGCTCGAAGCCGAGCAGAGCAAGTTCGAAGTGGGGATGTCGACCAACTACTTCGTCGTGCAGGCCCAGCGCGATCTCGCCACGGCGCAGAACAACGAATTGCAGGCGGTGCTGGCCTATCGCAAGGCGCTCGTCGAACTCGAGCGGCTCCAGCAGACCTCGCTGTCCACGTCGAACATCACGATTCTCGGCCGATAGGCCGACCGCCCACGAAAGCACACGAAGTTTATGAAGCGCGGCATCATCATCGTTCTCATCCTCGCGGCGGCAGGCGGGGGCTATTACTACTACTGGTCGAAGAGTGCGCCTACGGAGTCGGCCAGCGCCGCGGGCGCCGGCGGTCCCGGCGGCCGGCAGGGACGCGGCGGCGCGCCAGGCGCCGGACGTCAGGGCGGCAGTAGTCCTGGCGGGTTCGGCGGCTTCGGTGGCGGCGGCGGTCCGCGCCTGCCGATGACGGTTGAATTGGCAGCGGTGAGGCGCGCCGACATGTCCGAAAGCATCTCGGTGGTGGGCAACCTGATTGGCGCCGCCACGATCGAGGCGGTGCCGAAGGTGGCGGGACGCCTCGAGACCGTCAACGTTCGCCTGGGCGACCGCGTGTCGCGCGGCCAGCGCCTGGCGAAGGTCGAGGATCGCGAAATCCTGGAGCAGGTGAAGCAGGCCCAGGCCTCGTTCGATGTGTCGGCAGCCACGGTCCGGCAGCGCGAGGCGGACCTGCGGCTGGCCCAGACCAACCTCGATCGGTCGCGCAGCCTTTACGATCGTCAACTCATCCCGCGGCAGACCTTCGACGACACCGACGCGCGCCAGCAGGCCGCGGTCGCGTCGCTGGATCTCGCCCGCGCGCAGTACGCACAGGCCCAGGCGCGGCTCGACGAGCTGAAGATCAACCTGTCGAACACGGCCATCACGTCGCCCGTGTCCGGCTTCATCGGCCGCCGCACGCTCGACCCGGGAGCGTGGGTGACGCCGAACTCGCCGTTCCTTTCGGTGGTCGACATCAGCATCGTCCGCCTCGTGGCCAACATCGTCGAGAGGGACCTGCACCGTATCGGCCAGGGGATGAAGGCCGACGTCACGGTCGACGCCTTCCCTGGCGAGACGTTCGACGGGCGCATTGCGCACGTCGCCCCGGTGCTCGATCCGGCCACCCGCACGGCGCAGATCGAGGTGGAAGTGCAGAACGCCACGTTCCGGCTGAAGCCGGGCATGTATGCCAAGGTCGACTTCGTCGTCGAACGCCGCGACAACACGCTGGTGGTACCCGCGAACGCCGTCGTCGACCTGCGCGGCGCGAAGGGCGTGTTCCTGCCTGATGAAGGCGACGTGGCGCGCTTCAAGCCGGTGAAGCTCGGCATGTCACAAACGGACATCGTCGAGATCGTGGAGGGCCTCGCCGAGGGGACACGGGTGGTCACCACCGGTGCGGCGGCCCTGCGCGAAGGCGACCGCATCGTCCTGCTCGGCGCCAACGGTGGCCGCGGCGGACGCGGTGGCCGTGGTGGCCCCGGCAGCAATGGCGAAGGGCGGGGCCGTCGCGGCGGCACTCCGTCGACAGGTCAGTAGACAGTTCGCAGACATCGGATTCCAGGAGCAGGCATGAGTATTCCGCGTTTTGCGATCGAGCGCCCCGTCATGATGACGATGATCAGTTCCATCGTCATCCTGATCGGCGGCATCTCCCTGTCGCGCCTCCCCGTCGATCTGCTGCCCGACATCTCCCAGCCGACGGTGAACGTCCGCGTGAGCTACACGGGCGTCGGCCCGCTCGAGATGGAGGAGCTGGTCGTGCGGCCGCTCGAGCAGCAGCTCAGTGCCGTGTCGGGCCTCGATCAGATGAACTCGAGCGCGCAGGAAGGCAGCGCCAGCATCCAGCTGAACTTCACCTGGGGCACCGACCTCAATGAAGCGCTGGACGACATCCGCACGCGCATCGACCGCGTCCGCGGACGTCTGCCCGAGGATGCCGACCCGCCGATCATCCAGAAGTTCGACTCGAACGCGTTTCCGATCATGGGTCTGGCGCTCGAGAGCACGGACGGCACCCTCGACCGCGTGCAGTTGCGTGAGCTGGCGGAGAACATCCTGTCGCCGCGCTTCGAACGCGTGCAGGGCGTGGCCGCGGTTACCGTCAACGGCGGTCTGCGCCGCCAGATCCACGTCGACCTGTCGCGCGAGAAGATCACGGCGCTCGACCTGTCAGTCGACCGCGTCGTGTCGGTGCTGCGCAACGAGAACCAGAACATTCCGATCGGCGAGGTCTATCAGGGCGACCGCGCGCTGCTGCTGCGCAGCCAGGGGCAGTACCAGAACCTCGAACAGATCGCCAGCACGGTGGTGCTCACCAAGAACGGGGTGCCGGTCTACCTGAAGGACATTGCCGACGTCAGCGACTCGACCGAGGACGTGCGCTCGGTGCTGCGCATCAACGGCCGCCCGGGCGTGCGCCTGTCGGTGACCAAGCAGTCGGGCACCAACACCGTGCAGATTGCGCAGGGCGTACGCGCCGAAATCGAACGCATCAACCGCGAAGTGCCAGGCGTCCGCATCTCGATGCTGGACGACAGCGCCAAGTTCATCGAACGCTCGATCAGCGCCGTGCAGGAGCACGTGATGCTGGGTTCGGTGCTCGTCATCTTCGTCATCTTCCTGTTCCTGCGCAACTTCCGCTCGACGCTGATCGTCGCCACGTCGATTCCGATTTCGGTCATCGGCACGTTCGCGCTGCTCTATTTCGGCGGCCTGACGCTGAACACGATGACCTTCGGCGGCCTCGCCCTGGGCGTCGGCATGATCGTCGACGCGGCGATCGTGGTGCTGGAGAACTCGTTCCGGCACATGGAGCACTACGGCAAGGACCGGATGCAGGCGTCGATCGACGGCAGTGAAGAAGTCTGGTCCGCGATCCTGGCGTCCATCCTCACGCACATCGCCGTGTTCGTGCCGCTGCTCTTCCTCGAGGGCGTATCGAGCATCATGTTCCGGCAGCTGTCGGTGGTGGTGGTCTTCTCGCTGCTGATGTCGCTGTTCGTCGCGGTCACGCTGGTGCCGGTGCTCTGCTCGCGCTTGCTCGTGCTGCCCCCGACGCCCGACAAGCGCACCGCCATCGGCCGCACGCTCTACGGCTTCAGCGAGCGCTTTCTCAACGGCATGGACGAGGGCTATACCCGCCTGCTGACCAAGGCACTGGCGCACCGCGCGCTGGTGGTCGGGGTTGCGGCGGCCTCGGTGGTGATCGCCGTCTTCATCGGGCGCACGCTGCCAACCGAACTCGCGACGCAGGCCGACGAAGGCCAGGTTTCGGTGAGCATCGAGCTCGCCCAAGGCACGCGCATCGAGGTGACCGACCCGGTGCTGCAGCGGGTCGAGGCGGCCATCAACCAGCTGGTGCCGGAGGCCACCGACGTCATCACGAACGCGGGCGGTGGTGGCGGCTTCGGACCTCCCGGTGGCGGCAACGTCAACCGCGGCCAGCTCCAGATCCTGCTCAAGCCGAAGGACGAGCGCACGCGCTCGAGCGACCAGATCGCCATGGAGCTGCGCCGGCAGCTCTCGGGCATCCCTGGGGTCGTTGTCCGTGCCAACGCGTCGGGCGGCAACTACCAGATGAGCCGCTTCCTGTCGGGTGGCAACAGCGGCGGCGGCCGGCTCTCGCTCGAAATCCGCGGCGAGAACCTCGACGATGCGCGGAAGGTGGCACAGGCCGCCAAGGACCTGCTCGACACCGTGCCTGGCGTCGCCGACGCGCGCCTCGGCCGCGATGAAGGGCGTCCTGAACTGGCCGTGGAAGTCGACCGCGCCAAGGCGGCGCTGCTCGGCGTGAACACCACGACCGTGGCCAACACGCTGCGCACCAACGTGGCGGGCACCCAGGCCGCCATGTTCCGCCAGTCCGGTCAGGAGTACCCGATCATTGTCCGCCTGCGGCAAGACCAGCGCCAGGCCGTGAGCGACGTCAATGACGTCCTCGTCAGCACGCCGCAGGGCACCGTCGTGCAGGCGAAGAACCTGATGCGCGTCGCCGACTCGGTCGGGCCGTCGCAGATTCAGCGCAAGAACCAGCAGCGCATTGCCTACGTCAGCGCGGAACCGGAAGCGACGCTGAGCGACTCGGTCTCTGCAGTGAACGCCAGGCTGCCGCAGATCTTCGGCATGCTGCCGAAGGACTTCTCGATCGGCTTCGGCGCCGAGGTCGAGCAGCAGGCAAAGGCGTTCGACCAGCTCCGCACGGTGCTGATCCTGGCGCTGGTGCTGGTCTACGCGGTGATGGCGTCGCAGTACGAGTCGCTGAAGGATCCGTTCATCATCATGTTCTCGGTGCCGACCGCGGCCATCGGCGTGGTGCTGGCGCTGAAGCTGACGAACACGTCCTTCAACATGCAGGCCTACATCGGCATCATCATGCTGGCTGGCATCGTGGTCAGTAACGGCATCCTGCTGGTCGACTACACCAACGTCCTCCGCCGCCGCGACGGCCTGCCCATCCGCGAGGCGGTGATGCTGGCCGGACGCACGCGACTGCGCCCGATTCTGATGACCTCGATTGCCACGGGGCTTGGCCTGGTGCCGATGTCGCTCGGCATCGGCGAAGGCAGCGAGTTGCAGGTGCCGCTGGCCCGCGTCGTCATCGGCGGCCTCACCACATCGCTGCTGATTACGCTGGTGCTGGTGCCGACCGTCTACACGCTGTTCGAGGAAGGTATCTCGAACCCGTTCCGACGGTCGAAGAAGGCCGATGCGATCGAGGCCTGAGCCGACATGAAAACACTGGTCGTGACCGTCCTCCTGCTGGGGGTCGCCGGGGGAGGCGGCTTCTGGTACTACCGGTACTCGAAGACGGTTGCCCCGCCGGCGGTTACGACCGCCGCCGCCACGCGCGGTGAGATCATCGAAACAGTGGGCGCCACCGGCACGCTGCAGGCGGTCACCACCGTGCAGGTCGGCAGCCAGGTATCGGGCAACATCGCCTTCCTCGGGGCCGACTACAACTCGCTGGTCAAGAAAGGCCAGGTACTCGCGCGCCTCGACCCGTCGCTCTTCGAAGCCCAGACGCAACAGACGCGAGCCAACCTGGCGCAGTCGCGGGCCAACCTCACCAAGGCGCAGAGCGACCTCGAGCGGACCCGCGTGCAACTGGTGGACACCCAGCAGAAGTTCGCCCGTGCGCAGCAGCTCGCGGCGCGCAGCCTGCTGCCGCAAAGCGACCTCGATACGGCGAAGACAGCGGTCGACATTGCGCAGGCGGCCCTCCAGTCGCAACAGGCCACCGTCACGCAGGTGCAGGCGGCCATCACCCAGTCGGAAGCCTCCGTCAACCAGAGCCAGGTCAACCTGGAACACACCGTCATCACGGCCCCGATCGATGGCCTGGTCATCTCGCGCAGCGTCGATGTCGGCCAGACCGTCGCCGCCAGCATGCAGGCGCCGACCCTGTTCGTCCTGGCCGCCGACCTCACCAAGATGCAGGTGGTGGCGAACCTCGATGAATCTGACGTCGGCCGCATTCGTCCCAGGCAGGCCGTGACGTTCCGCGTCGACGCCTACCCGAACGACACGTTCCGTGGCGTGGTGTCGCAGGTGCGGCTCGAGCCGAAAGTGCAGCAGAACGTTGTCACGTACGCGACGGTCATCGACGTAGCCAACAACGATCTGCGCCTGAAACCGGGCATGACGGCGAACGTCAACGTCGAGATCGCGCGTGCCAGCAACGTGGTGCGCGTACCCAACGGGGCGTTGCGCTTCCGCCCGTCGAACGAGGTCTTCGCAGCGCTCGGCCAGACGCCGCCCGAACCGCAGGGGCGCGGCGGTGGCCCCGGTGGACGCCGAGGCGCAGCTCCGGACGCCGCGGCGCTGCCGTCAGCAGCACCCGCAGCAGCACCAGCAACGGGTCCGGCAGTCGCGGCCGCGACCGTGCCGGCCGCTCAGGCGCGTGGCAGCCAGCGCGCAGCGCAGCCGTCCACCACAACTGCCGCGCCGGGAACCGCGCCGGTCCCAGGTACCGAAGGCAGCGCTGACGCCGACGCGGAGCGGCGCGCCCGCTTCGCCGAACGCATGCAGAACCTGTCGCCCGAGGAACGCGACGCGCGCGTGGCGCGGATGCGCGAGCGCGGCATCGACCCGAACAGTGCCGGCGTCGGACGCGGTGGCTTCGGTGGCCGCGGCGGTGACCGCGGTGTCGCCACGGCGGCGCCCGGAGCCGCCACACCGCAGGCCGCTGCCGGCCCCACCACCATCGACGCGTTGTTCGCGCCGCTGCCACGCACTGAGTCGTTCGGTCGTGCGTGGACGTACATGAACAACCAGTTGCAGCCGCTGCGCCTCCGCCTCGGCATCACCGATGGACAGTTCACCGAGCTGATCGAAGGCGACCTGAAAGAGGGCCAGGAGGTGGTGACCAACGTCACCATCGCCGGGCAGTCGACCCGCCCCCCGACGACTGCGTTCCCCGGCTTCGGCGGTGCTGGTGGACGCCAGGGCTTCCCCGGCGGCGGCTTCCCGGCCGGCGGCGGACGCAACGGTCGGTAACTGGAGAGCCCATGTCACCTGTGATGACGTTCCGCATCGCCTTCAAGGCGCTTGGTCGCAACAAGATGCGCACCGGCCTGACGATGCTCGGGATGATCATCGGCGTGGCCGCGGTGATCACGCTGGTCGCGATGGGGAACGGCGCCCAGTCGATGATCGAGGATCAAATCAAGGGCGCCGGCACCAACATGATCACCGTGAACGCTGGTAACTTCTCCAGCGGCGGCGTGCGCGGCGGCGTCGGCACATCGAGCACCCTCACCGAGGAGGATGTCGAAGCCATCCGCCGCGACGTGCCCGGCGCGCAGTACCTGGCGGCGGGCCAGCAGGCCCAGACGCAGGTGATCGCCGGCAACCAGAACTGGTTCACGCGCATCCAGGGCACGGACGTCGACCTGCCGCTGATCCGCGCCTGGAACACCGTCTACGGATCGTTCTTCAGCGCGCAGGACGTCACCAGCGCGACCAAAGTCGCCGTGCTCGGCAAGACCGTGAACGACACGCTGTTCGGGCCGGACGTCGACTCGACGGGGCAGATCATCCGGGTCCGTAACCAGCCGTTCAAGGTGATCGGGGTGATGGCGGCCAAGGGCCAGAGCGGCATGGGCCCCGACATGGACGACCAGATCCTGGTGCCCTACACCACGGTGATGAAGAAACTGCTCGGCGTCACGTCGATCCGCGACATCACCGTGTCGGCGGCCAGCGCTGGAGAAACCAGCGCCGTGGCCGACGCCATCGCGGTCACGCTGCGCACGCGCCATCGCCTCGTGCCTGGCCAGGACGACGACTTCACGGTGCGCACCGCCGAGGAGATCGCCGACATCCGCACGCAGGCGATGGGCACGATGACGACCCTGCTGGCCGGCATCGCAGGCGTCTCGCTCATCGTCGGCGGCATCGGGATCATGAACATCATGCTGGTGTCGGTGACCGAGCGCACCGGCGAGATCGGTGTGCGCATGGCCGTGGGGGCACGGCAGAGCGACATCCGCCAGCAGTTTTTAATCGAAGCCGTGCTGGTGTGCCTGCTGGGCGGGTTGCTGGGCATTGCCTTGTCGCTGGCCATTGGCTGGGGCTTTAGCCTGCTGGGCACCAGCTTCCAGATGGTCTATTCCACCAGCTCCATGGTCGCTGCCTTTGCCTGCTCCACCCTGATTGGCGTGGTGTTCGGCTTCTTGCCCGCCCGCAATGCGGCCCAGCTCAACCCGGTAGAGGCCTTGGCCCGCGAGTAATCCCCATGCTGACTTTCAAACCCCTCCTGCTCTGCTCTCTGCTGCTCACCGGGTGCGCC
>JAYTXA010000032.1:0-8384 GCA_043743165.1 Acidobacteriota bacterium | reverse complement strand
AGCTTCACCGCTCTTTTCAGTTTCTGCTCCGCAGATGGCACTGTCTTAACGCCTGTCCCTTGGAATACTTTGGGAGTTGATCAAGCGCGTTAATCGGCTGTCAGGCGACGCCACAGGTCCAGGACGCCGAGTTCGGCCGCCCAGTGCTCGATGTATGCGCGGTCCAGGGTTCGGTTGACCGCGACAATGCCGGCGGCGTCAGCCAGTTGGCGCTCAGAGTCGCCGGCGGCCCTCGCCCATTCCAGCTTCGAGAGCACGGCATCCTCGGCGGACACCACGCTGACCGGGCGCCCCAGCGAGAGGTCGGCACTGACGCGACGCGCGAACTCGCCCACACTGAATGGCCGGTCGCGCCTGACAATCAGGTCGATCTTACAGGCGTATCTGGTGTCGATGACGTTGAAGGGACGGCGGCATCGGAGCGCCTCCAAGGCGCGCTCGGCATGCACGTAGAAATCCGCACCCAGCAAATCGCCAACAAGAGTTCCGAGTTGAGCGGGAGTCGGGTCGATGACCACATCTGAATCGTGGGTAGCCCTGGGACGACCGTGGTAGCTCGCGGCAACGGACCCGGTCAGCATGTACGGGATGCCGACCCGATCGAGCAGCGTCAGGACCGTCGAGAGGGTCTCCTCCTCGCGGGTCATGGCTCGATCAGCTCACGGCCAGGGAACACCTCTCGAGCCAGGACGTCGCCGAGCGTCAGCCTCTGCCACGCCCACTCGACCTGCGACTCGCTGTATTCAGGGTGACGCCGCCTGATGCCCGCCGTCGTCGTCGTCCGGACCATGTCGTTCAGACGGAACATGGTCGCGACGCGGCCAGCGCCGCCAAGCCTGCGGTAGGCGTCCAACTGCACATCGTCGGCGTCTGGCGTCGTGTCCGCCGGGATGAACTCATTCATCCGATCGTCCTGCACAGCGGGATGGTAGCACCTGCGAACGCCAACGCGTCTCTGCGATCGCGATGCTCCAACGACCGGTCCGGCGCCCCAGGGCCGCGTGACAATATCTGCTCGGCTCTCTAGACTTGTGCACATGCGACTCATGCCTCGCGCCGCACTGGCGACGCTTCTGGCGCTGACGCTTCCCGCGTTGGCCGCCGCCCAATCCCCCACCAACACCGATGCGCCACTGGTCGGCTCCGTGTTCCCCGCCGACGTGATTCGCGATCTGCCGGTGGGCGATTCGGTCTACGCCATCCTGGAAACGACGCAGTCTGAGCTGATCTCCGACCGGTTCAACAGCGCCGGCATGAACATCGGCGGTGACACGCGCATCGGCGGCTTTCTGGGTTCGTGGTCGCAGACGCTGTTCCGCGTCGGAGACATCGACATCTCGGACCCTGCCGGCAGCGGTTCCGCCTTGCTCTTCCCGGACAGTTCACTGTGGCAGGGCATCACGATCACGACCGGCCTGATGCCGGCCGACACCAACACGCCGGGGCTGGCCGTCACGCTGCAGCCGCGTCGCGCCGGTGCGGCCTGGAGTGGGGCGTTCGCGGGCACCGGCTCGGGCGGCAGCCTCGCCGCCAGGGCGTTGACGACGCAGCCGCCGCCGGTGGCCCGGCTCGAGTATGCGCTGCTCGGCTCAGCCTCGGTCAGCGGGCCGCTGTCGGAGCGCGCGTCGTTGGTCGCCGCCGGCAGTGTCCAGCGAGGCGCCAGCTACAGGCGCGAGCAACTCGCCTCGACGGACAACACGCTGGCGTCCGCGCTCGCCCATCTCGTCTTCACGCCGTCTGCCGGACGCGAGTGGCGCCTGCTCGGGTGGGCGCAGCGAACGGAGATGCCGTACGAACAGTGGCAGTTGTTCCGCGACCCGGCCGCCGCGGCGACGACCACCGCCGTGCACCTGCAGACGACCTACGCCTCGACGGCAGCCGACGCCGCCCCGTGGCGACTGTTCGGCGGCTTCACGATGCGCAACCGCACCAATACGATTGGTCCGTCCACGCTCTTCATCGAGCGCATCGTCGACGGTCCCGTCCCGAACCTGGTGGAGACGGTTGCCGACAGCACGGCGCGCCGCCTCTCGGCCGGCGCCCGCCTGTCGCCCCTGCGCGGGGCCGACTCGGCGCACCGCATCGAGTACGGCGTGAACGTCGACCTCGCGACAACCACCCAGGCGAACACCTTCCCGGGGACGGTCCGTGAAACCGTGAACCGCCTGCCGGCTCGGGTGTGGTCCTACAACGCGATCGACGCCGATCCGTCCCGCTCGTCCACGTCGATCTCGGCCTTCGCCAGCGACCAGTTCACGCTCTCGCCGCGCTTGTCGCTCGACGCCGCCGTGCGTGCCGAGATGGTGCGCGGACACGCCGACGGCGCCGCAACGTCGGTGTCGTGGCTCAGCCTGCTACCGCACGCCTACCTGCGGCTGGCCTTCAGCGACCGGCGCTCGCTGACGCTGGGCTGGGCCCGCAGCGCGAACGTCCTCACGCACAACTGGCTGGCGTTCGGCGACCCCGGCGCGCCGACGGCTCGTGTGGTCTCCACGGCCGCGCCGAACACGCTCGTGGCGCGTGTCGGACCCGGCATCAACGGCAACCCATCGTTCAGCGACATCGACCCCGACTTGAAGCGCCCTTACACCGACGAGTTCGTCATCGGCTGGGAAAAGCGCCGCAGCCCGCAGACGCGGTACACGCTGACGGCCATCGCGCGCCGCGAGAGCAATCTGCTCGGCGTGCTGAACGCCGTCGGCGCGTCCAGCTACGCCACGATCGGCCTGCGCGATGCGGGCAAGGACCTGACCGACCCGTCCGACGATCGGACGCTGTCCGTGTACAACCGATTGCCCTCCAGCTTCGGCCAGGACTCGTATCTCGTCACCAACACCGGGCAGCCGGCCGCCGAGGTCTATGGCCTTCGCATGAGCCTCGAGCACACGAGCAAGCGGTTGTTCCTTTTGTTCGGCGCCACGGCATCTGCCGCATTGGGCTCAGGTGGCAACCGTGGCTACGGCCCACTCGAGAACGATCAGGACGTCCCTGGTGAACTCTTCACCACACCGAACGGCAACAGCTACGCGCGTGGGCGCCTCTTCGCCGATCGCGCCTTCACCATCAAGTGGACGACGATCTACCGACTGCCTGCCGACATCACCGTCGCCGGCATCGCCCGCTACCAGGACGGCCAGCCGTTCTCGCGCATGGTCGTCGTGCCGAACCTGAACCAGGGGGTGGAAGCGGTCCAGTCGTACCCGAATGCAGGCAGCCGCTACACCTTCACCGGCACCTTGGACCTCCGCGTGCAGAAGGGGCTCACGGTGGGCGCCGCCCGCGTCGATGCCATCTTCGACGCCTACAACCTCTTCACCCGTAACAACGAAGTCGAAGAATTCGTCGTCAGCAGTCCGTTGTTCCGCACGCAGACGTTCATCCAGCCGCCGCGCTCACTGCACGTCGGGCTGCGGCTGACCTTCTGAGGCACGGATTCGCTGGTGAGCGACGCACTTCGCGACAGTAGCGCAGTGGTGGCCGCGCTGCTCGCGGCCTGGGGACTGTTCAAGCTCCGCGTCTATCTCGACGTCGGCGCCGGCTACAAGGCCAAGGCGCTGTGCACGGCGGTATTCGGCAGCGGGCGCAGCCTCGACCCGCAGCGGGCGCCGCAGATTCACGACGACAGTTACTGGCTGCTGCGGCCGTTCACCGCGCGCGTCGTTCGTGACACGCACCGGGTGACGGCGGCGCTCGTCGGCCTCCATCCTCGCACGGCCGTTCACCGGCCAGGCTGCGGCGCCACCCTCCAGGCCGTCGGCGAGCCGCTCGCGGCCGTGGCTACGTTGCCAGCGGTGATGAGGCGCACGCGCGAGTGGCGCCATGACCCCGGCCCGGAGGCGCTGCAGCGGTTTGTCGCTGACTCCTTTGCCGAGCCGAACCCGAGACGGCTTCGGCGCACCTATGCGGTGGTGGTGGTACACGACGGCCGCATCGTGGCCGAGCGCTACGCGGACGGCGTGACGGCCGGCATGCCGCTGCCAGGCTGGTCGATGGCCAAGAGTGTGCTCAACGCGCTCGTCGGCCTCCTCGTGCATGACGGCCGGCTGGCGCTCGACTCGCGGGAGCTGCTGCCGGCGTGGACCGGCCGCGATCCGCGCGCGGCCATCACCCTCGAGGATCTGCTCCGCATGCGCAGCGGCCTTCGCTTCTCGGAGGTCTACGCCAACCCGTGGTCCGACGTGCTACACATGCTCTATCGCTCCGGCGACATGGGCGGCTTTGCGGCCAGCCTGCCGCTGCGGCACCGCGCGGGTTCGCGCTGGAGTTACGCCAGCGGCACGTCGAACATCCTCTCGCTCATTGCCCGACGCACGCTCGGCGACGACTACCACGCGTTCCCCCGCACCCGACTCTTCGAGCCACTCGGCATGTCGAGCGCCGTGATGGAACCCGACTCGTCGGGGACGTTCGTCTGCTCGTCGTACATGCTGGCCACGGCGCGCGACTGGGCCAGGTTCGGTCAGTTGTGGGCGGACGGCGGACGCGTGGACGGACAGGCACTGCTGCCCGAGTCGTGGGTGCGCTTCAGCACGTCGCCAACCCCGCAGTCGGACGGACGCTACGGTGCGCACTGGTGGTTGAAGTTGAACCCCGATGTCGGAGGTGACACGGAGGCCGCGGCGCGCATCGCCCAGGACGCCTTCTTTGCCGTCGGTCACGAAGGGCAGACGCTCACCGTCATTCCGTCGCGCAAGCTCGTGGTGGTGCGCCTTGGCGCCTCGATTCACATCGACGCGTGGAACCAGGCCGAGTTCATTGCCGGCATCCAGGACCTGGCAAGTACGTAGTTGCCAACCTCTCGTAGTGTCCGCCTTCAGGCGGACCTGTTGTCCGGCCGAAGCCGGACACTACGTACCGAACCGTCAACCTATGGCATCTGGAAGGCGTTGAAGACCCACGTGAATCCGGCGGTGGCGCCGACCGTGGGACCGTCACTCGTCAGGCCGATCATCATGCCGGCGTCGAGGCGAAGCGACGATGCGGGGGTGAAGCGGCCGCCGACGCGTAACGTCGACTGGCTTTCGGTGCCTGGGAACGCGGCGCCGCGGCGCATGCTCCGGCGTCCATTCACTTCCGCCACGACCTCGGCCTTCTGCGTCATCGCCCGCGCCATCGACACGCCGTAGGTCAGCACGTCGTTCTGCCGATTGCCGGACGTCGGATCGCCGAGGATGGCGAAGCCGGCGTTGCCGACCACCCGCACCGACTGCACGTTCTTCGCCGTGAGGAGCGATGCGAAGAAGTCGGTGGTGTCGAGGCCGAGCCCGGCCTCGTTGCTCGCGTTCGGCAGCTTGGTGGCGAAGCGGATGGCCAGCGACGGATGCGACGTTCCCTCGCCCACCAGCCGCACCTTCGTGGCCACCACGATGTCGCTGACGTCGTGCGTCTGCGTGCCGGTCACGGTCAGCAGGCTCGAGAGTGGAGCCGTGTTGCGCGTGGTGATGCTGAGCCGATCGTAGAAGCCGCCATCGATCTGCAGTTCGGCGATCGGGCTGATGCCGATGCTGATGCCGAGCGTCGGCAGCCGCAGCAGATTCCCCTCCAGTCCGGACACCGGGTACGTCTGGCCATGGGCCAGGTCGAAGCCGCTCTCGATGAGCAGGCGCCCCGCACCGATCGGTTCCGGGTCTTCGGTGACAAGCGGACGCTGCTGCGCCAGGACCGGGTGACTGGCGAACAGGACGGCGAGAGCCGCCACGACGAGACGGGCGATGCGCACGGAATGCTCCTGCGGTGCGGGTTACTGGATGACCGGCAGCAGCTTGCCGCCGCGGGCGACGCGCGCGCCGTTCGTGATGCGCGGCGGCGGCGCGACGGCGTCGAGCGGCACGGTGGCCCGCAGTTCGGCGGGTGGGTTCAAGCGGGTGTCGAGCAGGTGGCGCGGTGCAACGTTCGACAGCGCCTTGAGCATCGAGTTCTTCACACCCGAATGCTCGACCTCGAGGTCCATGATGAGACGCTTGATCCGCTGGCGCTGGAGCGACAGGTCGCCACAGGCCGGGCAGCAGCAGCCGATGATCGGCAACGCCACTTCCTTGCAGTACAGGCGCGCCTCGTCCTCGCCGACGTAGGCGAGCGGACGGATGACCACGTGCGCCTTGTCGTCCGACACCAGCTTGGGCGGCATCGCCCGCAGCGCGCCGGCAAAGAACAGGTTCAGCAGCAGCGTCTCGATGAAGTCGTCCATGTGGTGGCCGAGCGCGATCTTCGACGCCCCCAGTTCCTTGGCCACGCGGTAGAGCACGCCGCGCCGCAGCCGCGCGCAGAGCGAACAGGGCGTGTCATCGGCATCAAGGATCTCCTCGATCAGCTCGCCGATGTCGGTGTGCTCGATGCGCAGTTCCCAGCCGCGCTCGCGGCAGGCCTGCGCGATCAGGTCGTGCTTGTAGGCCTTGTAGCCCGAGTCGACGTTCACGGCGACGACGGAGAACTTCACCGGCGACCGCTTCTGCAGCACGTGGAGGATCTGCATCAGCGCCCAGCTGTCCTTGCCACCCGAGAGCCCCACCATGATCCGGTCGCCGTCCTGGATCATGTCGTAGTCGACGATCGCCTTCGTGGTCTTTTTGGCGATCCGTGCCTCGAGGTCGGTGTTGTAGCTCATCGCAGCGATTCTACCGGTTCGATACGACCTTGGCGGGAATGCCCACCGCCACCGCATGCGCGGGCACGTCGCGTGTCACCACGGCGCCCGCACCGATGATTGCCTTGTCGCCGATCGACACGCCGTCGAGCACTTTCGCGCCCGCGCCGATCCACGCGCCTTCACCGATGCGCACGCCGTCGGACTTCCGCCCCTGTTCGAGGATCGACTTCGACGGGTCCGAGAAATCGTGGTCGCCGCCGATGACGTAGGTGTAGGCGGCCAGGAGAGTGCCGGCGCCGACGCGGACGGTGCTGGCCGAGAACAGCTCGCAGTTGAAGCCGATGTTGGCACCATCACCCAGCTCGATGTCGCCGTTCTTGCACGACAGGATGGTGTTGCGGCCGATGAAGACACCGCTGCCGATCCGGATGCCGCGGTTCGTCTCGCCCTTGGCATCGAGCAGGCAGTTGTCGTCCACTACGACGTTGTCGCCGATGTGGATCTTGTGTGGGTGCCTGAGGACGACGTTCTGTCCGAACACGACGTTGCGACCGCAGGCGCCGAGCAGCTTCGGATAGAGCATCTTCCGCAGTGCGAGTCCGAGCGCGCCGGGCATGCTCTGCGTCAGCGTGACGACCAGCTCGTACGCGAGGAGCGCACCGAGCCCGGGACGCCCGACGACCAGCGTGGCGTATTTCTGGCGTGCACTCGTGCCGGTGCTGAAGAGTTGCTCCTGGGCCTTCGGAATCTGCGGCGACGTGGGGGTGCTCATGAACGCCTCACAGCCATCCCTGCGTGCGGTACCAGTCGAGCGTGCGCCTGATTCCTTCGCGCAGACCAACCTGGGGAGCGTAGCCCACCTCGGCGCGAGCGCGCGCGATGTCGAAGGCGCGGCTCTTCGTGTAGAAGTCGACGCGGCGGCGGTAGAGCGGCGGCTCGATGCCGAACGGCGCACACACGGCTTCGCACGCGGCGCCGGCCATCCAGAACGGCCAGACGGGCAGGTGCATCGAGGGCGGCGTCACGCCTGCGACGTCGGCCACGATCGCCACCAGTTCGTTCAGTGTGGTGACTTCCCCACCCGCGAGAATGTACGTGCGTCCCGCGCCTGCCGGGTGCTCGGCGCAGAGCCGGAACCCTTCGCACAGGTCGTCGATATAAGTGAGGTGGTAGTAGATCGTGCCGGGGCCGAGCATCGGGAAGCGGCCGCGCGCCACGCCGCGGAACAGCTTCAGCAGCCGGCGATCGCCAGGGCCGTAGATACCGGTCGGGCGGGCGATGGTCACCTCGATGCCGAGCCGTTCACCGGCCTCGCGCGCCAGGCGCTCGCCTTCGAGCTTGGTCTCCTGGTAGACGTCGCCCGGCTTCAGTGGTGCGTCTTCATTGGCTGGCGGATGTTCGACGTCGCCGTGGACGCCGACCGTGCTGCAGTGCAGCACCCGCGTCACGCCGGCGCGAGCCGACGCTTCGATGATGTCGCGCACGGCGAGCGCGTTGACCGCGCGGTAGGTGTCGGCCGGAAGTCCGGCTTGCCGGTACATGGCGGCGATGTGATACACGCGTTCGATGCCCGCCACGGCACGGTCGAGCGCGCGCGGGTCGCGCAGATCGCCTTCGACCAGTTCGATGCCGGCGGCTTCGAGGTCGGCCGCTTTCCGCCGGTCACGCACGAGGGCGCGGACCTGATACCCGCGCCCGACCAGCATGCGCGCCAGGTGCCCACCCGTGAAGCCGGTGGCGCCGGTCACCAGATCAGCCACGTTCGGCGTAGACCGTCACTGGCGAACCGAACAGGCGC
>JAYTXA010000031.1:0-59732 GCA_043743165.1 Acidobacteriota bacterium | reverse complement strand
GACGACGTGATGTTGGCGCTGGAAGCGGGAGAACTCGAAACGCTCTCCCCGATCCGGCTTCGCTTCACCGGCGACCTGCAGGATCTGACGGCGGCGCGTGACGACCAGGACGTCATCCACACCGAGGTGATTCCGGTCGTCAACAAGATCATCAACACGACCGTCGGTCGCGTCATCCTGAACGAGCAGGTCCCCCCGGGCATGCCGTTCATCAACGGCCTGCTCAAGAAGAAGGGGCTTCAGCAGCTCGTGCAGTCGTGCTATCTGAAGTTCGGTCTCGAAAAGACGGTCGAGATGCTCGACGCGCTCAAGAACCTCGGCTTCACCTACGCGACGCGGTCGGGCCTGTCGATCGGCATCGACGACCTGGTCATCCCCGCGAAGAAGGGGCAACTGGTGGCGGAGGCGCGCGAAGAGGTGATTCGCGTCGAATCGCAGTACCTCGAAGGCGCCATCACCAACGGCGAGCGCTACAACAAGGTCATCGCCATCTGGTCGGAAGCGACCGAGCAGATTGCGAACGCGATGTTCAGCCAGATGGAGGCCCTCGACAAGGAGGGAAAGACCTTCAACCCGGTCTACATCATGGCCGACTCGGGCGCCCGCGGTTCGAAGCAGCAGATTCGTCAGCTCGCCGGCATGCGCGGCCTGATGGCCAAGCCGTCGGGTGAAATCATCGAGACGCCGATCACGGCGAACTTCCGTGAAGGCCTCGAGGTGCAGCACTACTTCATCTCGACGCACGGCGCGCGCAAGGGTCTGGCCGACACGGCACTGAAGACCGCCGACTCGGGCTACCTGACGCGGCGCCTCGTCGACGTGGCACAGGACGTCATCATTCACGAGATCGACTGCAACACGGTGGACGGCATCGAGGCCCGCGCCATCGTCGAGTCGGGCGAGATCATCGAGCCGCTGCGCGAGCGCATCATGGGCCGCGTCACACTCGAGCGCATCACCGACCCGTTCACGAACGACGTCATCATCGACGTCAGCGAGGAAATCACCGAAGACAAGGCGGCCGCCATCCAGGACGCCGGCATCGAGAAGGTGAAGATTCGTTCGGTGCTGACCTGCACGTCACGTCGGGGCGTGTGCGCGAAGTGCTACGGCCGCGACCTCGCCACCGGCAAGATGGTGGAACTTGGCCAGGCGGTCGGCGTCATCGCGGCGCAGTCGATCGGTGAACCGGGCACCCAGCTCACCATGCGTACGTTCCACATCGGTGGCACGGCGTCGCGCGTGTCTGAGCAGAGCACGCTCGAGGCGCGTCACGCCGGCTCGGTGCGGTTCGAAGCCATGCAGGTGGTGCAGGCCAAGGACGGCAACCTGGTGGTGATGAACCGCAACGGTTCGCTGATCGTGTCGGACAACAAGGGACGCGATCGCGAGCGCTACCCGATTGTCTACGGTGCCCGCCTCAAGGTGAAGGAAGGCCAGGCTGTCGAGCAGGGCCAGACCCTCGTCGAGTGGGACCCGTATACGTTCTCGATCCTCACCGAGGAACCGGGCCAGATCAAGTTCAAGGACATCCTCGAAGGCATCACGGTGCACGAGGAAGTGGACGAGGTCACCGGTCTGTCGCGCTACATCATCGTCGACTCGCCGGACGAGAAGAAGCAGCCGACGATCGAAATCAAGACGGCAAGCGGCAAGTCGGGACGCAAGTACCACATGCCGGTGCACGCGCACCTCATGGTGCAGGATGGCGAGACGGTCTCGGCCGGCGACATCCTGGCGAAGATCCCGCGCGAAACCACGAAGACGAAGGACATCACGGGCGGTCTGCCGCGCGTCGTCGAACTCTTCGAGGCCCGCAAGCCGCGCGAGACGGCGGTCATTTCGGAAATCGACGGTATCGTCAAGCACGGCGGCATCGTCAAGGGTCAGCGCAAGATCATCATCGTTCCGGACGAGCCCGGCGCCGAGCCGCGTGAATACGCGCTGCCGCGCGGCGTGCACGTGAACGTGCAGGAAGGCGAACGGGTCCGTGCCGGCGAACCGCTGATGGACGGTCCGTCGAACCCGCACGACATCCTGAACGTCCTCGGTGAGAAGGCGCTGCAGGCCTACCTGGTCAACGAAATCCAGGAGGTCTACCGCCTGCAGGGCGTCAACATCAACGACAAGCACATCGAGACCATCGCGCGCCAGATGATGCGGTGGGTCAAGATCGAGGATGTTGGCGACACCGAATTCCTGGTCGACGAGCAGACGGACAAATTCCGTTTCCTCGAAGAGAACGAACGGGTCCTCAGGCTCGGCCTGCGTCCGGCGCAGGGGCGTCCGCTCCTGCTCGGGATCACGAAGGCGTCGCTGTCCACCGACTCGTTCATCTCGGCGGCGTCGTTCCAGGAAACCACGCGCGTTCTCACCGAGGCGTCCATCTCCGGCAAGATCGACCATCTGCGCGGTCTGAAGGAGAACGTCACGATGGGCCGCCTCATCCCGGCGGGCACGGGCTTCGAGTACTACTGCCACGTGCACATCCCGGCGGATGAACCGCCGCCGCCGCCGGCACCGCCGCAGCCGAGCGACGACGAACTCGAGCTCGAGCGCGACATGGAGTACTTCATCGAACCCGAGGAAGCGCTCGGTCCGCGCACCGGCGACATCGAGTAGTCAGCAGTCGTAGTGTCCGGCTTCAGCCGGACCCGCAAGTCAAGGGCGGTGGTTCTTCGGAACCATCGCCTTTTTTCGTTCTACGGATATTCGTAGCTGCCGGGCATTTGTAGCAGCGGGCATTCGTAGCTGCCGACCTGTAGGTCGGCTCGGCCGCCGAACCTCGAACTTCGCGACGCCACGCGGAACCGCACAGCCATTAGCCCGCGAACCGTTCGCGGCCCAATTCCGGCGGCAGCGCGATTTGGCCCGATTCCCAAGGCGCTGCGCCACGTTAGGCAGCCAAACCCTTCCCGCCGGAAGCACCGCATGCAGGGAAACTCCGGACAGGCGTGCGGCCACGAGCGCGTGCTAACATCCACGGCCATCGCGAGTTAGCCGAACTCTGACGACGCAGCTCGGCGCTGACCGCAGATGGGGACAGCGACACCGCGCGGTCTACTCCAACACTAGTTGCCGATAGGCGCGGATCGCGGAGACGACGATAGAATCCTGCCGTGGAGTTCGAATGGAATCCTGTAAAGGACGCGGGGAGCCTTCTATCATGGTGGGCGTTCTGGCTGACGTGAGCTCCTCACCTCCTGTGGGTTCGCGCCCGACGTCAAGACCTACGATCGTTGTCTGGCCTTGTCGGAGTTGCTCGAACAGAGACTAGACCGGCCAGTTGAACCGGTCACAACAGAAGCCCTGTCTCGCTACATCGGGCCGCGCATCCTGGCCGAAGCGGGGTCGTCAGGCGTCATGAACCGTCCTCGCAATCTCTGGAAGCGGGGCCACGCCATGTTCGCAGTCGAAGGAGACACCCATGCCACCTGAAGATCGAACGACCTTTGCCACGCGCTATGCTGCCGCCTGGAGCGGACAGAATCCGGTCGCCTTCGGCGAGTTCTATGAAGCCACTGGGTCGCTCATTGTGAACGGCTCGGCCTCCAGTGGCCGCGCTGCCGTCGTCGAGACGGCTCGCTCCTACATGGCCGCGTTTCCCGACATGGTGGTTCGGCTCGACTCTCTGCTGGAGGAGCCTGACGCGACGGTGTTCCACTGGACCTGGAGCGGGACCAACACGGGACCGGGTGGCACCGGTCGCTCGGTGCGCATCGCCGGCTACGAGCGGTGGACCTTCGGTGCCCATGGGCTGCTCATGACCTCCGATGGCCACTTCGACAGTGACGAGTATCAGCGTCAGCTCACAGGCGCGTCGCGTGTCCAGGTCCGCGACGCGGAGTTCCCACGCGATCGAGACGACGTCGAACGGTTGTGGCTCGAGTACCTGACCTGGGGGAACAACGAGATGCAGGCGCGTCACGGTGTCCATCCGCATTCCCCGCAGGTGGCCGTGGCCCAGGACCTCCAGTCGATCGCCAAGTTCCAACCGCCCTCGGGCCGGCTCGTGCTCGCCTGTGTTGACGGCCACCCCTGCGGCATCGGCTGCCTGCGCCGCATCGGCGAAGACATGTGCGAGATCAAGCGCATGTACGTCGAGCCAGCCTTCCGTCGCGTCGGCGCCGGGCGCGCCATTCTCGAACAGTTGCTCAGTGCCGCAGACGACGCCGGCTACACGCGTGTGCGGCTCGACAGTCCGGATTTCCTGGTGGCCGCCCACGCGCTGTACCGAAGCTGCGGCTTCGTCGATATCGCACCGTACGCGGAGAGCGAGCTCCCGGACGCGTTCACGCGCTACCTGGTCTTCATGGAGCGTGATGTCCGCTCCGGACAGGATGTGAACTGATGACGGACGTGGAGAACACTCCCTCAACATGGCCGCCTGAACTGGACGCACTGCACGCGGCGCCGTCGCGGCACCGTCTGCTGCGCGAGAACGCGCGCGTGCGTGTGCTGGACACGCGCATCGCCCAAGGCGAGCGGACCCCCGTGCACACCCATCAGTGGCCGGCCACTCATCACGTCCTCAGCTGGAGCGATTTCGTCCGCCGCGATCATACGGGCGCGGTGCTCGTCGACACGCGTGTCGCCGGCAGGACTGCCACGCCTGGTGACGTGCTGTGGGGCGACGTGCTCGGGCCGCACTCGCTCGAGAACGTCGGTAGGGAACCTATTCACATCGTGAGTGTCGAGCTCAAACCGTAGGCCCGCGCTAGCCATGACGCGTCCCCTGGCGCCGTTGGCGCGACGATGCCGCTGTGCCATGCTGGTGGGAACCGCATGACCGTTGCCGCCCTCATCCTCGACATGGACGGCCTTATGGTCGACACCGAGCCGCACTACAAGACCGCGTGGCGGCAGGCGTCGTCCGAGGTGGGCTTCGACCTGAATGACGATCGCTACGCGATGATCGTCGGCCGCACGATGGCTGGCTGTGAACGCGTCCTGGTCGAGCAGTTCGGTCCCACCTTCCCAGTGGAGCGCGTGCGCGAGCGTCGCCCGGTGCTGTGGCGCGAAGAGGTAGAGCGCCGCGGCCTGCAGCCCAAGCCGGGCCTGCTGGAACTGTTGGCGCTGGCCGACACTCACGGCCTGCGCACCGCCGTCGCCACCTCGACGAACGCCGAGACCGCTGCCTTCACGCTCGGCCGCGCCGGGCTGGCCGGCCGCATCAGCACGGTCGTCACTGGCGACCAGGTTGCGCACAGCAAGCCGGCGCCCGACATCTACCTCGAAGCCGCGCGACGCCTCTGCGTCGACCCACGCCTCTGCGTGGCCATCGAAGACTCCGAGGCTGGCATCCTGTCCATTGCCAACGCCGGCATGCGCGGCATCCTCGTGCCGCACTGGCCGGCCTCCGACCTGGCCGCGAGCACGGCCTATTGCGTGGTCGATTCGCTGCACGACGCCTGCGACCTCATCGCCGGCCTCATCGGCAGGCCAGCCTGAAGATGTCGCAACTCATCGATCTGAGTCATACCGTCGAACACGGCATGGTCACCTACAAAGGGCTGCCGGCACCGGTGATGTGCGACTTCCTCAGCCGCGCGGCCTCGCGCGAGAAGTACGCGCCCGGCACCGAGTTCCAAATCGGCACGATCGAGATGGTCGGCAACACCGGCACCTACATCGACAGTCCGTTCCACCGCTATCCGGACGGCAAGGATCTGGCGGCGCTGCCGCTCTCGTCAATTGCCAGCGTCGACTGCCTCGTCGCCCGCATCCCGGTGTCGGCCGATCGCGCGATCGACCGCCTGCCGTTCAGCCAGGACGATGTGCGTGGGAAGGCCGTGCTGGTCCACACCGGCTGGGACCGCCACTGGCGCACCGACCAGTACTTCGAAGCGCATCCCTACCTCACCGCATCGCTCGCCACGTGGCTGGTCGAGGCCGGCGCGCGCATTGTCGGCATCGACTCGTTCAACATCGATTGCATCGACACGGGCGAGCGTCCCGTGCACACCATCCTGCTGGGGCATGACATCCCGATCGTCGAGCATCTGTGCGGGCTGTCGCAGCTGCCCGTCCGCGGCAGCCGGTTCTTTGCCGTGCCGGTGAAAGTGAAGGCGTTCGGCACCTTTCCGGTCCGGGCGTTCGCCATCGCCTGATCCGCGCTCTGGAGCGCGGCAGTCCTGGACACCGTGCGCGACTTGCGCGCACGCTCCGCGCGGAGTACTGTTCCCGGCCATGTTCGAAAAGCGGATGCTCGCCGGCTGGGGCGACATGGACTACAACGCCCACATGCGGAACACCGCGTTCCTCGACAAGTCCGCGGACCTCCGCCTCATGTTCTTCGCCGAGCACGGCCTGCCGATGGACGAATTCCTCCGGCTCGGCATCGGACCGGTCGTCCGGAAGGACGAGATCGACTACATGCGCGAGATCCGGCTGCTCGAGGAGATGCGCGTCACCATTGCGGCCGCCGGTCTTTCCGACGACTGCGCCCGCTTCATCATCCGCAACGAGTTCTTCCGCATGGACGGCTCGCTGGCCGCGCGGGTCACCAGTTCCGGCGGCTGGCTCGATCATCGGGCGCGGAAGCTCGTCGTGCCGCCAGAGGCGCTGCAGGGCGCCATGCGCCTGATGTCGCGCACCGACAACTTCGCCGTCTTGCCGTCGTTGAAGGTGGCTGACTGATGACGCTGCCTCGCGCCCACCGCCCGGTCCGTTCTGCACGGCGGGCCGCCGTGTTCACCGCGGCGTTCGCCGCGGTGCTCGCGTGCGGCGTGGGCGCGGCTGCGCAGTCGGCCGCACCAGACCTTGCCGCGCTACTGGCGCAGGCCGGCATCGCAGGAACCGTCGTCGCGTCGTGCCGCGGCGAACTTCGCGTCGGCCATCCCGACGATGCGGCGGTGGCCGTCGGCGACGGAGCCGCAGGCGGACGATACGTCGCCGTCATGGACGGCACGTCGTACGAGCTCTCTCCCTTCTCGGGCAAGCCGGACCTGTCCTGCTATACCGTGCGCGAAGCCGACCGTCTCACCGCGGAGATTGCGAAGTCGGACACGCGCAACGGCCGCGTCACCGCCGAGTGGGACGGCACGGCCGTCTGCGCCTTCATCGAGCCGACCATCGCGGTCTGCTGGCAGTACGCGCCGGAGCGGAAGGCGTTCGTGCGCATCGGCGGTTGGACGACGTAGCGGGCCCGCCGGCGGGTGCTCGTGCCGGAGCATAATGAGGCCGTGGCTGCCATCACGATCGTGCCGTTCCGCGACGACCTCGCGACAGCATTTGCCCGCCTCAACCAGGAGTGGATCGAGCGCTTCTTCCGCATGGAAGACAGCGACCTGAAGACACTGCACGATCCGCAGGGCACCGTGCTGGCTGGAGGCGGCCAGATTTTCTTCTCACTCGACGGCGACGATCCGATCGGCGCGGTGGCCGCCGTGCACGTGTCGCCCGGGGTCTACGAACTGGCCAAGATGGCGGTCAGCCCGTCGCACCAGGGGCGCGGCATCGGCGAGATGCTCGGTCACGCCGCCATCGACTACGCCCTCGGCAACGGTGCCGAGGTGATGTTCCTCGACACGAGCAGCCGGCTCGGGCCGGCCATCCGTCTCTACGAGCGTCTCGGCTTCGTCCACGCTCAGCGGCCGCAGCCGTCGGTCTACGAACGCTCCGACGTCTACATGGAGCTCCGCTTCCAGCGCACCCGACGCAAGTCGACCTGAAGGTCGGCAGCTACACCCCGATGATGTAGCCGCGGACCTTCAGGTCCGCACCCGCGTTTGCTGCTTGCTCATCTCCGCGCGCTGGGGCAGGATTGGCCCGCTGACCACGGGCGGTCGTGCGCCTTCCATGGAGAGTCTTCTGTGCAGATCCTGTTTGCGTTGCTCCTTCTCCTGTTCCAGTCGCGCACCGCGCCGGGCGTGCTTGACAAGCCGGATCCGGCGCAGATGGAGAACGCGCCGCCGCTCGGATACCAGCCGGTGGAAACCGGTCTCAGCCTGCCGGACGGTATCTCGCTCGGTGCCTCGTCCGGGGTGGCCTTCGACGCGCAGGGGCACATGTGGGTGCTCAATCGCGGCCAGCACCCCTTGATGGAGTTCGACGCCAAGGGCACCTACCTGCGGTCGATGGGGGAGGGGCTGTACAACCGCGCGCACGGCCTGCGTATCGCGCCCGATGGCGGCATCTGGACCACCGATGTGCAGGGGCACACGGTGATGAAGATGAACACCAACGGCGACGTGGTGCTCACGCTCGGTACGCGCGGGCAGCCCGGCGCGTGGGACGAGGCGGCAGGCACGCGCCTCCTCTTCGAACCGGCCGACATCGCGTTCGCGCCGAACGGCGACGTGTTCGTCGTGCAGGGGCACGGACGCGGCGAGGGGCGCGTGCTCCGCTTCGACCGCACCGGAAAGTTCCTTGCCAGCTGGGGCGGCAAGGGCAGCGGCCCCGGGCAGTTCAACCAGCCGCACTCCATCCTCGTGAACGCCAGCAACCAGCTGCTCGTGGCCGACCGCGAGAACCACCGGGTGCAGGTGTTCGACCTGAATGGCACCTTCATCACGCAGTGGGCCTTCCACGGCCTCCCCTGCGGACTGCTCATCGGACCCGACACGCAGCTCTATCTCGCCTCCGGTTTCTCCGGTCAGATCCTGCGATTGGACGCGGCCGGCAAGCCGGTGGCGATGATGGGCCAGCCCGGCCCCGGCCCGGCGCTCGGCGAATTTGGGGAGGCGCACTACATGGCGATTGCGCCAAACACCGACATCTACGTCGCCGACACGATCAACGCAAAGCTGCACCGGTTCGCGAAGCGCTAGCCGGGCTCTATACTGTTCGCCATCATGACCCATCGCCGTTCGCCTGCGTACATGCTGCAGTTTGTGTGTCTGCTACTGGTCCTGGCCGGGCTGATCCCGCTCGGTCCGTCGCTGCGCGCCTCGGGCCTGCAGCCGCCGGAGTTCACGCAGGAGACGCCCGAGTCGACGACTGCAACGCCCGTGTTGCCGATGCAGGAGATCAAGGACGCGCTCGTCCGCCTGCCGCTGGCGGCGGTGCTGGGCACGGCCCTGGCGCTTCGTCCACGCAGGCGCGGGCAGCAGCGGCGGTCGGTGCTGGTCGTGCAGACGCAGATCATGCTGGCGGTGGTTGGCGCCGTCATCATGCTCGTGGTCGGCAACAGCCTGTCGCGCGCGTTCGGCATCGTTGGCGCCGCCGGCCTGGTGCGCTACCGCTCGACGATCGACGATCCAAAGGAAGCCGTCGTCATGCTGTGCGCGCTCGGCGCCGGGCTGGCCTCGGGTGTCGGCCTCTACGTGCTGGCGCCGTTCGCCACCTTCTTCATGGCGTCGGTGCTCTGGGTGGTCGAGTACTTCGAGCCAACTGCGCGCAAGGCGTTCGAGCTGTCGGTGAAGACGAAGGACGCACCCGACTTCCGCCCGAAGCTCGAAGGCGTGCTGTTCGGCTTCGCGCTCGAATTCGAGCTGTTGTCCGAGTCGGACGATGAGATCGGGTACAGCGTGTCGGCACCGATCGACGTGCGTACGCGCGACATCTCGGATACCTTACGCCTGCTCTCGGGAGACGAGGAGATCGCGATCGAGTGGGACGAGAAGCGTCCAAGGAAGTAGCCGGGAGGTTTCGCGTGGCCCGACGCCGTGTCCTGACAGCCGACGACTTTACACGTATCGCACTCGGGCTCCAGGGCGTCATCGAGGGCGCGCACATGGGGCATCCCGACTTCCGTGTGCACGGCAAGGTGTTCGCTTCGCTCACCGCGGACCTGCAGCGTGGCAGCCTGAGGCTGACGCCAGACGCGCAGGCCGGCTGCATGACCGACCATCCGAATGTGTTTACGCCGGCGAGCGGCGCCTGGGGGCGCCAGGGCTGGACCGTCGTGCAGCTCGATGCCGTGTCCATCGATGCGCTCGGCGACGCGCTGACGCTTGCCTGGCAGGCCATGCCCGCGAAGCTGCCGGCCCGGCCGAAGGCGCGTGCGAAGGGCGCGGTGGCAGCGGCCGCACCCCTCGGCGGTCGACGACTACATCGCCGGTGAGACGCGGGCCGAGGTGCGCGGCATCCTCGCCAGAATTCGCGACCTGGCCCGCCTGGCGGCGCACCGGCTGCGGCGTGCGGCGAACGCCGACGCTGCTGAGTAGGGCGGGGCCCGCCCGTAAACAATCCTCCCCGCCGCATCGTAAGGAATTGGTATGAAACTCTCGTCCTCGATTGTGCTGGCTTCGGCCGCGGCCCTGGCCCTGTTCGTCTCGCCCGCGTTCGCGCAGGCTCCCGCTGGCCAGGCGCCTGCCGCCGGTCGCGGTGCCGCGCCCGCCGCCCGTGTCGTCCTCTCGGTCAGCAGTTCCGCCTGGCAGGACGGCGGTGAAATCCCGATGAAGTACTCGTCGCGCGGCGAGAACAGGTCGCCCGACTTCACGTTCAACTGGTCGCAGGGCGGGAATACCGTTGCCGCCCCGGCCGAGCTCTTGAGCTACGCCATCGTCTTCCGCGACATGGAGAACTCCACCAACCGCGGCACGACCGACACGCTGCACTGGACCATCTTCAACATCCCGGGCCCGGCCAAGGGGCTCCCCGAAGGGCTCGGCAAGGGCGACCTGCCGGACGGCTCGCGCAACGGCCCCGGCATCGCCAACCGCGGCGGCAACCCCGGCGCGTATTTCGGCCCTGGCGCGGGTCCTGGTCCGTTCCACCACTACGTCTTCGAGTTCTTCGCGCTCGACGCGAAGCTCGACCTGCCGGCAACCGCGACGCGCGACGAGCTGCTGAAAGCCATGGAAGGCCATGTCATCGGCAAGGCGATCTACACCGGCCGCTTCCACGCGCCGGCGCAGCAGTAGGACACAGGACGCGGTGCTGCTCGTGCCCTAGTGGCCGCGAGCCGATCTGGTGTAGCGTATCCGCGCCCATCGCCTGGGCCAGGCAGGAGGAACGGTTGATTCGGACGCTCGCTCGCGCGCTTGGCATGTGGCTGCTGCTCGGCCTCGCCTCCACCATGTCGGCCCAGCCGGCCGTCATCGATTCGGCGCTCGCCTTCTACTCGAAGGGCGGCACCTACTGCTTCCGTGTCGCGCCGTCTGGCACCGCGCTCTCCGAAGAGACGGAGTGGACGGTGATGATGATGACCGCCGCCTCGAATCACCACAACAGCTTCCGCATCCGCAGCGTCGACCCCGGCGACACCGGGCTGAGCGGCTCCGGCTTGCTGACGGCCGGCCGCTTCGCCAACGACGTCTGGAAGTTCGACGGCACGCGCACCGATTTCTTCGAACGCTTCGCCGAGGGCATTCGCGACAAGCGGCTGCGCGCCCGCGTCGTCAAAATCGGACCGCCCGCACTGGCTCAGGCTAGCACCGAGCGTGAACGCGCCGAGCTGTACCTGCAGTTCGCCGACAAGGGCTCGAAAGTGTCCTTCGACAAGGTGCCCGACCTGACGCCCGAGCAGTTCCTCCAATTCTCCGAACACATACCGGACTGAACCATGAAGAAGACCGTGCTGGTGCTGGCGGCGCTTGCCCAGTGGGCGTGTGCCCAGCCGAAAGTGGATGAGGGGACCGGCGTCCTGCGGGGCATCGCGCAGCGCGTGACGATCACGCGCGACGACTGGGGCATTCCGCACGTCTCGGGCAAGTCCGACGCCGACGTGGTCTTCGGCGTGATGTACGCGCAGGCCGAGGACGGCTTCAATCGTGTCGAGACGAACCTGATCAATGCCATGGGCCGCCTCGCCGAGGCCGAAGGCGAACAGGAGATCTACCGCGACCTCCGGATGAAGCTGTTCATCGATCCGGGCGAGCTGCGGTCGCACTACGCGAACAGCCCCGAGTCGTTGAAGTCGCTGATGAACGCGTGGGCGGCGGGCCTGAACTACTACCTCGAGACGCATCCGCAGGTGAAGCCGCGCGTCATCACCCGCTTCGAACCGTGGATGGCGCTGTCTTATACCGAGGGAAGCATCGGCGGCGATATCGAGCGGGTGTCACTGCAGCAACTCGAGGCGTTCTACGGCAACGGCCCCAAGGTGCCGCAGGCGGCGGCGCTGCATGAGGTGATGCCGCCCGAGCCGACCGGCTCGAACGGGTTTGCCATCGCGCCGTCGAACAGCGCCTCGAAAAAGGCGCTCCTGTGGATCAACCCGCACACCTCGTTCTTCTTCCGCGCCGAGGCGCAGATGACCAGCGAGGAAGGGCTGAACGCCTATGGTGCGCTGACCTGGGGACAGTTCTTCGTCTACCAGGGGTTCAACGGCACCGCCGGCTGGATGCACACCACGTCGAGCGGCGTCGACAACATCGACGAGTACCTCGAATCGGTGTCGAAGAACGGCGAGGCGTGGCTGTACGCCTACGGCACGGAGAAGCGGCCCGTCGATGTGCGCACGATTACGGTGCCCTACAAGACGGCTGGCGGCAAGGCCTCGCGCCCGTTCACCGTCTATCGCACCCACCACGGCCCGGTCGTCCGCGACGAAGGGGGAAAGTGGGTCAGCGTGCGGCTGATGCAGGACCCGGTGAAGGCGCTGACGCAGAGCTACATGCGCACGAAGGCGACGAACTACCGCGGTTTCAAGGACACGATGGAACTGCACGCCAACTCGTCGAACAACACGGTGTTCGCCGACGCCGAGGGGAACATCGCGTTCTTCTACTCGAACTTCGTGCCGAAGCGCGATCCGTCGTTCGACTGGACGAAGCCGGTCGACGGCAGCAACCCGGCCACGGACTGGAAGGGGCTGCTCTCGGTGGACGAGAGCCCGAATGTGCTGAACCCGCCGAACGGCTGGATTCAGAACACCAACAACTGGCCATTCTCGGCCGCCGGTTGCTGCAACAGCCCGAAGCCGGCCGACTACCCGAAGTACATGGAGATCGGCACCGACAATCCGCGCGGCATCCACGCCGTGCGCGTGCTCGAAGGCAAGAAGGACTTCACCATCGACTCGCTGATGGCGGCGGCCTTCGATCCGGCCCTTCCCGAGTTCGACCTGCTGCTGCCGACGCTGCTCGCGGCGTACGACGGCCTGAAACCGGGCGACCCGCTGCGCGCCACGCTGGCCGAGCCGGTGGCGCAGTTGCGCGGCTGGGACCGCCGTTGGAGCGCCGCGTCGGTGCCGACGACGGTAGCGGTGTTCTGGGGTGAGGCCCTGTGGACGGCGGTGACCCCCGAAGCGCGCGCCGCCAATCTGAGCGTCTACGAGTTCATGGAGACCCGTGCCACCGCCGCGCAGCGGGTGGCCGCGCTCGGCGCGGTGATTGATACGCTGACGGCCGAGTTCGGCACCTGGAAGACGGCGTGGGGCGAGGTGAACCGCTTCCAGCGCGTCAGCCCCGCCATCGTCCATCCGTTCGACGACAGCAAGCCGAGCATTCCGGTGCCGTTCGTGTCGGCCCGCTGGGGCTCGCTGGCGTCGTTCGGCGCCCGCGCCTCCAACGGCACGAAGAAGATCTACGGCACCACCGGCAACAGCTTCCTCGCGGCAGTCGAGTTCGGCGACCGCGTCCGCGCTCGCGCCGTCACGGCAGGGGGACAGAGCGGCAATCCGGCGTCGCCGCACTTCAACGACCAGGCGCAGCGCTACGCCGACGGCAACCTGCGCGACGTCTACTTCTACGCCGACGACCTCGCGACACACACCGAGCGGCGCTACCATCCGGGCGAGTAGCCACCTGGCTGGCGGACGGACGCTCGCGTCCGCCCGGTTTGCGCCCGCGGGCGTACGGGGCTACGCTGTGCGTGAGGTGACCTATGCGTCTTGATTCCGACCAGGCACCACGTCCCGACCAGACTGCCGAACTGGAACGTTCGCTGATCGCGGAGTACCTCGAGCAGCACGGGCACTCGGCCGATTCACTGCACAGCCTTCCCGACGCCGACCGCCATCGCCTCCTTCGCGACGCGTCGCTTCACGCCTCCATGCGCCTGACCGAAGTCGAGTCGCGGGCGCGCTACGTCGACGCGATCCACCAGAAGTGAGTGCTGCGCGCGTCGCGTGACGCTCGAGTGTTTTTATGTGCCGAAACATCAAGGTTCTCGCGAACTTCGCGCCGCCAGCCACTGATGACGAAGTTCGTGCCTCGGCCCTGCAGTTCGTGCGCAAGCTGAGTGGCACGACGAAGCCGTCGCGCGCCAACGAAGAGGCATTCAACCGCGCCGTTGAGGAGGTCTGTGCCTCGGCGCGGCGCCTGATCGACTCGTTGGCGACCCACGCCGCACCACGCGACCGCGAGATCGAAGCGGAGCGCGCGCGCGAGCGCAACCGCGAACGCTTTGGGCGCGCCTGAGCCGACGACATTCGCGTGGGTGTAGCCGCGAACCTTCAGGTTCGCTGAGCCAAGCCGAACTGAAGGTCGGCAGCTACACACGCCCGAAGAACCGTTACAGCTGCGCCACCAGGTAATCCACCACGCGCTCGAACGGGTCGAAGCCGAACCCCTCGGCTATCGAGGGCCGCAGGTTCGAGTTCGCATTGATGTCGTAGAGCACGCGGCGTCCATCCGGCGTCTCGAGATACTCGATGCCGCCGACGTCCAGCTTGGCCGCGCGCACAATGCGCAGCGCCGTCTCCACCGCCTCGGCGGGAACCTCCGGGAACGGGTAGAACTCCGGCGGCATCGTCGCCTCCTGCGGCGGCATCTCGCAGACGCCCTCGCCATCGTCTGGGTTGCACACCGGCGACGGGCACAGGTTGAAGCGGCCGTGCGTCACCACCCGCATCGCATACAGCAGTTGACCGCCGAGGAACTCGAGCCGGACAATGCCGCGTTCCGCGTCGTGCGGCAGCAGTTCCTGCAGCAGGAACAGGTTGTCGGGTTCCCAGATGCCGGGGTTGTTGTCGAACAGGGCGATCACGTGCGCGAGCGAGTTTGCCACCTGGATGCGTGCGCCGCTGCCGCCCTGGTCCGGCTTCAGCAGTGCCGGCCAGGTGATCCGGTGCTCGAAGTCGCGCAGCGCGCGTGGGTCGTTGAACGTGATCGACAGCGGCGTGTCGATGCCGAGCTGACGCAGCATAGTTGCCTGCACGCTCTTGCTCAGCTCCAGTGCGAAGACCTCGGAGCCGTTCAGCACCCGCGCTCCCTGCTGCTCCAGCGTGCGCATGAACGCCAGGGCCAGCGGCACGGCGCGTGTGTTGCCGCGGACGTAGGCACTGGGGCTTGCCTGGTTGAAGTAGAGCCGCGCGCGCGGCACATCCGCGTTGCTGAACGCCGCGGACGTCACGCTGAATGGTTCGTAGCGGACGCCGCGCCGGTCCAGAGCGGCAAAGAGCGGCTTCTGCCACTCCGGGTGCTCGTGGATCACAACCAGGTCGGGTGTCACGTCGGCCATCGGTCTATGGTAGTTCGCGCGTTGCGCTGATGCGGCCAGGGCTTATCATCGGCGCATGCTGAAGCGGGGCGTGGCGCTCGTCTGTGTGATTGGTCTCTGGCTGGGCCTGCTGCCGGCGGCTGCTGCGGTGCGAGAGCCGATCGCCACCGGTGGCGGGCTGGTCTCCGGCGTGGCCGGCTCGGTAGAGGCCGTGCGCGTGTTCAAGGGCATTCCGTTCGCGGCGCCTCCAGTTGGCGACCTGCGGTGGCGGCCGCCGCAACCGGCGGCACACTGGAACGGCGTGCGCGCAGCCAGCAGGTTCTCCGATAACTGCATGCAGCGGCAGCCAAACGGTGCCGCGTTTCCACCCTACGGCGGCGACCGCTCGGCCACCTCGATGAGCGAAGACTGCCTGTACCTGAACGTCTACACCACGGCTCCCTCCGCTGCAGCGAAGCAACCGGTGATGGTGTGGATTCACGGTGGGGCGTGGACGAGCGGGTCAGGCCCGATCTATCAGGGCGAGGAGCTGGCGAAGAAGGGGATTGTCTACGTCAGCCTGAACTACCGGCTCGGTATGTTCGGATTCCTGGCGCACCCTGAGCTGTCGAAGGAGTCGCCGCGGCACGCCTCGGGCAACTACGCGCTGCTCGACCAGATCGCCGCCCTGACGTGGGTGCAGGCCAACATCGCCGCCTTCGGCGGTGACCCGTCCCGCGTCACTATCTTTGGCGAATCGGCCGGCTCGTGGAGCGTGCACAACCTGGTGGGTTCGCCGCTGGCGAAGGGGCTGTTCCAGCGGGCGATTGGTGAAAGCGGTGGACGCTTCTCCATCACCACCACGCTGGCCCAGGCCGAACAGGCCGGGGTGCGACTGGCGGGCGAGGCGGGGGCAGGCACGCTCGCCGCGCTGCGGGCGACGCCGGCCGAGACGCTGAACCAACTGCCCGGATTCCAGAGTGTGTCGAATGCCGACGGCTGGGTGCTGCCCGCACCGATGACGAACATCTTCGAGGCCGGGACGCAGAACGACGTGCCCGTGCTGATCGGCTCGAACGCCGACGAAGGTTCCATCTTCACGCCCGCGTCTACCACTGCCGCCTCGTTCCGCGAGCGCGTCCAGCGCCGGTTTGGCGCGCAGGCCGACGCCTACCTGGCGCTCTATCCGTTCACCACGGACGAGGAGGCGCGGCGGGCGCAAGCGGCCAGCATGCGCGACGAGACGTTCGGCCGGGAGATGCGCACCTGGGCTCGCCTGCAGACGAGGACCGGCAGGTCGAAGGTGTTCCTCTACTACTTCAGTCACGTGCCGCCGCTGGCCAATCGCGCGTGGCTCGGCGCGCAGCACGGCGCCGAGATCCCCTATGCGCTGAACTGGCCCAACAGCGCGTACAGCAGCAGCGTGCCGTGGACGGACGCTGACCGCAAGCTGGCGGCGCAGGTGTCGCAGTACTGGATCAACTTTGCGACGACCGGCGACCCGAACGGGCCAGGGTTACCCGCGTGGCCGGCCTTCGAGGCGGGCCGCGAACGGGCGCTCGGCATTGCCGACACCCTCTCGGTCATCGCGGTGCCGCACGGCGCCGCGCTCAACTTCCTCGATGCCGCGACTGCACAGATGCGTGCGGCTGCCGCGCGATAGCACTGGAGCCCCGCGTGCCGACTGAGCGACAGCACGAGTTGACCAGGCAGTTCGGGGCGCTGCACGCGTCCGGCACCTTCGTCATTCCCAACCCGTGGGATCTCGGCAGCGCGCGCCTCCTGGTGTCGCTGGGGTTCCAGGCTCTGGCGACCACCAGTTCGGGCTTCGCCTGGTCCACCGGGCGACCAGACAACCACATCACGCTCGATGATGCCCTGGCGCATATGTGGACGATCGCCTCCGGTGTCGACGTGCCCGTCAACGCCGACTTCGAAGGGGGCTTCGCCGTCGACCCGCTCGGCGTTGCGGCGAACGTCGCACGCGCCTGTGACACCGGCATTGCCGGCCTGTCCATCGAAGACTCGACTGGTGACCCGCGCGAGCCGCTGTTCGCGTTCGATCTCGCCGTCGAACGCATCGGCGCGGCTCGACGCGCGATCGACAGCAGCGGCAGCGGCGTGTGGCTCACCGCGCGCACTGAGGGCTTTATTGCCGGCCGGCCCGATCTCGACGAGACCATCCGGCGCCTGCGCGCCTTCGCCGACGCGGGGGCCGACTGCCTCTATGCGCCGGGGATCCGCACGGCCGGGCAGATTGCGGCGGTGGTGCAGGCCGTTGCGCCCACACCCGTGAACGTGCTGGTCAGCGCTCCGTTCACTACGGTGGCCGAACTCCAGCAACTCGGGGTGCGCCGCGTCAGTGTCGGTGGCGCGCTGGCGCGCACCGCCTGGGCCGGCTTCCTGGCGGCGGCACGTGAGATCGCCGCGCACGGCACGTTCGCGGCGTTCGGTGCCGCCGTGCCAGGCGCCGAGATGAACGCGCACTTTGCTGAGTAGGGCACTTTGTTCGGCCGCCGATGTCGATCTGCGCGGCTGCCGTTCGATGAGTTCTTGTCTGGCCGCCGCGACAGGGGGCCGCAGGAGGATGTGATGAAGTATCTGTGCCTGATCTACGACCAGGAGAAGAACATACGCGCCAAGACGAAGGCGGAGTCCGACGCGTTCATGGGCGAGTACATGACGTTTACCGACGATGTCCGCAAGAAGGGGCATTTCGTCGCCGGCGAAGCGCTGCATCCGGTGAGCAGCGCCACCACGGTGCGCGTCCGTAACGGCGCAATTGTCACCACCGATGGGCCGTTTGCCGAAACGACCGAGCAGCTCGGCGGCTTCTACCTGATCGAGGCGCGCGACCTGAACGAAGCCGTCCAGGTGGCGGCAAAGATTCCATCGGCACGCGCCGGCAGCATCGAAGTGCGTCCGGTGGTCGACTATAGCGCGGGTACGCAAGGGTGACGGCCGACCGGCGTGTCGATAGCTGAAGGAAACGACCGGCTATATACTCGTGCGCAGTCCGGCTTTCCGGCAGCGCTATGTCCGCCATCGCCCTCAGCTTCGTCATCCCGCTCTACAAGAGCGCTGAAACCATCGCGGCAGTCGTCCGCGATATCGAGTCGCTCGAGATCGAGGGCGGGCACGAGATCGTGCTCGTCAACGACGGCAGCGCCGACCGCACCAGCGAGGTCGTGAGGGCGCTCATGCCGTCGGTGACGGTGCCCATCATGCTGATCGAGCACGCGCGCAATTTTGGTGAACACAACGCCGTGCTCACCGGCTGGCGTTACGCCCGCGGCACCCACATCGTCAACCTCGATGACGACGGCCAGAACCCGCCGGCGGAGGCGAAGCGGCTGTGGGACGAGGCGCGTCGCACCGGACTCGACGTCATCTTCGGCCACTACCGGATGAAGCAGCACTCGGTCTGGCGCAACGCCGGTAGTTGGTTTACCAACAAGATGACTGACTGGGCGCTCGACAAGCCGAGCGGCTTCTACCTGTCAAGCTTCCGCTGCGTGAGCGCGTTCGTGGCCAGCCAGGTCGTCCTCTACGCCGGCCCGTATCCGTACATCGACGGCCTCATCCTGCAGGTTACGCAGCGCATCGGCTCCATCGAGGTGCGCCACGAAGCGCGCCGCGCCGGAGAGAGCACCTACACCCTGCGCCGGCTCATTCGCCTGTGGATGGCCGCCTGGGTGAACTTCTCGGTGCTGCCGCTGCGGGTGGCCACGGTGCTCGGCCTGACGATGGCGGCGGCCGGCATGGTGGCGCTGGCGGTGGTGGCGGGGCTGTGGCTGCGCAACGTCGGTCCGAGCTACGGCTTCGGCTGGCTGATGGCGGCGCTGCTCGTCTTCTCCGGCACGCAGCTCGTGCTGCTCGGGCTGATCGGCGAGTACATCGGCCGGACGTTCCTCACCGTGAACCAGCGGCCGCAGTCGGTCGTGCGTGAAGTCGTCTCGAACGCAGCGACGCCGACCTGAAGGTCGGCAGCGACGCACATCACACCACCCGCGTTGCGATCAGCATGCCGGGCAACGTCAGGATGACGTCGACCAGCAGCGGGCCCGCGGCGTCGGTTGCGAGCAGCGTCGGCGAGAGCGTCGCCACGCCGAGCGCCGCCGCTCCAAGCGCCACCGCACTGCGGTGTTCCAGCGTGGCGATCGTGGCAGCCGCCGTAATCAGCACCGTCGCCACAGCAAGCGCCACCGGCTGTCCGAGCAAGGCCGGCACGCTGGCCACACCCGCCGCCCTGTCGGCCGCTTCATCCTTGAGATCGCACAACAGACAGCCGGCCGAGAGCAGGAGCAGCAGCGGTGTGGTGACAGGCAGCTGCAGCGCATGCCAGCCGAACCACGAACCGTCGTTGAAGGGCAGGGCCACCGTGGCCCATGTCCAGACCAGCGGCAGCACCAGCGACTTGGTCGCGAGCCGGCGCTTCAGGCACGGGTAGCACGCTGATGTGAGACCTAGAACGGGCAGCAGCACCGAGGTCTGCAGCGGCAGGCGCCACGCCGCTATCGCGCCGCCCAGCACCGCGATGGTGGCTGCGGCGCCAAGAAGGCCGCGCAGCCACGGCGCGTCCGGGCGTGCGGGCGGATCGACGAGGCGGTCGAGGCTGTAGGCCGCGGCGATCCCGGCCAGCAACACGAGCAGTCCATCCCGATCGGGTGCGCGGCCGGTGGCCCGCTGAATCACCACGGTGAGTGACCAGCCAAGAGCCAGCGGCCACCAGTAGTGCAGCAGCCGAAGCGCCGAGTTCCGCACCTGCCCCTCGCCTCCCGTGTGATCATACGGGGATGCCGCGGATTTGCGTCTTCACGGGATCGAGCCTGGGCCGGCGTCCGTCCTATCGGGTGGGAGCGGTCGCGCTCGGCGCCGCCCTCGTCGCACGCGGCTTCGAGCTGGTCTACGGCGGCGCACGCGTCGGCCTGATGGGTGCCGTGGCCGATGCGGTGCTCGAGGCGGGTGGCCACGTCATCGGCGTCATCCCGCACGCGCTCGCGGCGCGAGAAGTCGCACACACCGGCCTGCCCGACCTGCGCGTCGTGTCGTCGATGCACGAGCGAAAGGCACTCATGGCTGAGTTGTCGGACGGCTTCGTGGCGATGCCGGGCGGATGGGGTACCTTCGAGGAGCTGTTCGAGGTGCTCACCTGGGGACAGCTGGGACTGCACCGCAAACCGGTGGGGCTGCTCAACGTTGATGGGTACTTCGACCCGCTGCTGGCGTTCCTCAGGCATGCCGCGGCGGAGCAGTTCGTGCGGACTGAATTCGACCACCTGCTGACCGTGGCGGACTCGCCGATAGCCCTCCTGGACCGTTTCGCGGCCTACGAGCCGCCCCAGGTGCGGAAATGGATCGACCGGGCGTCCAGTTGACGCCCTTATAATTCGACGCTTACAAGGAGAGACCCGTGCTCATCAGCCGCGACCTCGCGAGTGCATTCAACCAGCAGATCGGCAACGAATTCGGCGCCAGCATGCAGTACGTGGCGATCGCCGCGCACTTCCAGCAGAAGCAGCTGACGCTGCTCGCCAAGCTCTTCATGGAGCAGGCCGAGGAGGAGCGTACGCACGCCATGAAGTTCGTGCAGTACGTGCTCGACACGAAGGGCGAGCTTGCGCTGCCGGCGATTGCCGCGCCGAAGCCGACCTTCACCTCGTCGGAAGACGCCGTCGCCGCCGCGCTCGCGTGGGAGGAGGAAGTGACCCGTCAGATTGGCCGGCTCATGGATCTGGCGGTGAAGGAGAACGATTACCTGGGTCAGAGCTTCCTGCAATGGTTCATCGACGAGCAGCTCGAGGAGGTCGTGAAGATGGACCGTCTGCTCAGCGTCATCCGCCAGTCGGGCGAGAAGAACCTGCTGATGGTCGAGGCTTATCTCGTGCACATCGAGAAGGCCGGCTAGAAGCGACCGTAGGTACCCGACCCGGCGTCCTCGAGCGGCACGATGGATTCCGGGTCGACCGCTCGTAAGTGCCGGCGCGACGACATCGGCACCACCGACGCCGAGGGCTTCGACACCGGCATCGACGCCTTGGCGCGGCGCGACGCTTTTGGCGCCCTGCGCTCGCCCGAGCCGCCAACCAGCGTTTCAAGCCGCTTGACGACCGTCATCGCCGTCTCGGCCTGGGCGTTCAGCTCCTCGCTGGCCGCTGCGCTCTCCTCGGCCGTGGCGGCGGTCGTCTGAGTGACCTTCTCCATCTGCGCGATGGCCGTGGACACCTGGTCGAAGCCCTGCGCCTGTTCGCGGCTGGCCACCGACACCTCTTCGACGAGTCCCTTCACCTTGGCCACACTCGTCGTGATGCCGGCAATGGCCGCCGCCACCTGCTCGACGTTGTGCGTGCCGCCCTGTGCGCGGATGATCGACTCCTCGATGAGGCCGGCCGTGTCCTTGGCTGCCTGAGCCGAGCGCTGCGCCAGGCTCCGCACTTCGTCCGCCACCACCGCGAAGCCCATGCCCGCTTCACCGGCCCTGGCCGCTTCGACCGCGGCATTCAGCGCGAGGATGTTGGTCTGGAAGGCGATCTCGTCAATCGTCTTGATGATCTTGCCCACCTTCTGGCTCGACTCCTGGATGGCGGTCATCGACCCGACCATCTCGTTCAGCGCCTGGTTCGATTCGCGCACCTGGCCATCCACCGCCACCATGAGGCCGGCGGCTTCCTGCGAGTGTTCTGAGTTGCGCCGTGTCATCGAGGTCATCTCCTGCATCGACGCGGAGGTTTCCTCGAGCGACGACGCCTGTTCGCTGGCGCCTTGTGAGAGCGATTGCGCCGATGTCGCCACCTGCGACGCCGCGGACGCGACCTGTTCGGCGCCTTCACCGAGCTCCAGCGCCATGTCGCCCATCGTCGACGTGATGGTGCGGACCACCTGGAACAGGACCAGGCCGATGGCCACCGCCAGGGCGATGAAGAACAGCATCGCGAGACGCACCTGCTGGTAGGTGGCGTCGGCCGCCTCAGCGTCGGTCTTCAGTTTCTCGGTCTCGAGGTCGAAGATCTTCTGCGCACTGTCCTCCGCCTTCGTGCTGAACACCTTCGCCTGGTCGTTGATGGTGATGGCGTCGTCGAACTCGAATCTGCGGGCGGCCACTTCGACCTTCTCTGCCAGCTTGTCCCAGTCTTCCATCTGGCCGCGGGCGTCCTTCGCCAGGTCCCTGATCTCCTGGACGGCGGTCAGCGTCTGCAGCTCCTCGGTCGCATCGACGAGTTCCCTGAACTCGACGTCGTTCTCCTTGGCGTTGGCCTCGATCGTCGGCAGATCCTTGCGTGCCGCGGAGATGATCTGGAGCCGGGTTGCCGCGCGCAGGTCGGCAATGAGGTACTGGATACGACCGGAGAGCTTCAACGCCACCGCCGTGCGGCTGGTGATCGTCTTGACCTCGTCGTTCACCGCGCTCAACCCATACAACGAGACCCCGGCCGTCACCAGCAGCACCGCCAGAAGTGCGCCTGCCGCCGTGTAGAGCCGTTTGCCTATCGTCCAGACCATGATGACTGCCTCCTGTCGGGGCGCTCTCTCGCGCAACTACTGGGAAGTCCCGACGCCTTCTCGCTTGTCCGCCGCGGCACGGAAAGGGCAACACCGCAGCGACTACCGCACGTGGACCTAATCGGCCGGCGAGCAGAAGTAATCAATGACGCGAAGGTGATGTTGCCCTGGCGGGTACAATGCCGGGATTGCGGCGGACACCATGGACGTTTGTGGTTGTCCACCCGCATGCCGCTCCAGCTGAGGTGACTGCGGCTGCACGTGTGACTGCCGGGTATGGCAGAGTGCCGAGAGACAGCAGCGATTCATGGCCCTGACCGCGACCATCTACAACTTCGACATCGACCTCGCAGACAGCGATCGCGGCGTGTACGAGACGCTCGCGCTGCGCGTGGCGCAGCACCCGTCCGAGTCGGACGACTACCTGCTGACGCGCGTCATTGCCTACGCCATGGAATACACCGACGGGATCGAGTTCTCCGCGGGTGGCCTGTCGAACCCGGACGAACCGGCGATCACGGTGCGCGACCTCACGGGCGCCCTGCGTTCCTGGATCGAGGTGGGAATGCCGGACGCCGACCGCCTGCACCGTGCGTCGAAGGCGTCGCCGCGCGTTGCGGTGTACGCGCATCGCGAGCCGTCGCAGTTCCTCGCCAGGCTTGCCGGTGAACGCATTCACCGCGCCGATGCGATCGAGCTCTACACGGTCGATCCGGCACTGCTGAACGCCCTGGTCTCGCGCCTGCAACGCCGGATGAACTTCAGCCTGTCCATCACCGACCGCGAACTGTTCATTGCGCTCGGGAGCGAGAACCTGACCGGCGCCGTTCCCCGTCGCCCGCTCTGACGTGCGTCCTGTGAGAACCGCCCTAAGAGACGACAGACGTGAAGATCACGCCTGTGCGCCCCAGTCCACGAGGGGAACGGTGGTCGATCCGCTTCGGCTCGACGGCCGGCCACTGCCGCGCGCGACGCGCGTGTACCTGCGCCGCCCGATGCTGCGCGACCGCGCCGAATTCCTCGAGCGCAACGCGGCCAGCCGGCGCCTGTTCCGCGGCCTCGCGGCGCCGCTCACCGACCCGCTGCGGTTTGCGGCCTTCGTTCGCCGCGTCCACACAGGGCTCACCGTTGGCCTGCTGGTCTGCCGCACCGACGATGACGCGATCGTCGGGTACGTGAGCCTGTCGCAAATCGTCCGGGGGCCGTTTCAGAGCGCCTACATGGGCTATCAGGCGTTCGCGCCGTTTGCCAACCAGCGCTACATGTCCGAGGCGCTGCCGCTGGTGCTGAAAGTGGTCTTCCGGACCCTGGCCCTGCACCGCGTCGAGGCGAACATCCAGCCGGGCAACGCCCCGTCGATCGCACTGGTAAAGCGCGCCGGCTTCACGCTCGAGGGCTACTCGCCGCGCTACCTGAAGATTGCGGGGCGCTGGCGCGACCACGAGCGCTGGGCGATGACGGCCGAGACCTACAGAGACGTGTCACGCGCACGATGAGAGGGTGAGATGGCGGAGCAGAAGAGGACGCAGCAGCACATTGTGGCGATCGGCGGGGCGGCATTCCGGGCCGAACCCGAGAACCTGGCCGTGGACCGCTACATCCTGAACCTGACCAAGAAGAAGCGACCGACGGTCTGCTTCATCCCGACTGCCGGCGCCGAGCCGGCCGAGGTCATCGCGAAGTTCTACGACTGCTACACGCGCCTCGGGGCGACGCCGAGTGTGCTGCGGTTCTTCCAGCGCACACCCGATCTGCGCCAGACGCTTTTGACGAAGGATGTCATCTACGTCGGCGGCGGGAATACGAAGAGCATGCTCGCGGTGTGGCGCGAGTGGGGGCTCGACGTCGTGCTGCGCGAGGCGTGGAAGCGGGGCGTGGTGCTGGCCGGCGTCAGTGCCGGCGCCATCTGCTGGTTCGAGAAAGGGGTCACCGACTCGTGGGCCAACGAACTCGCGCCGCTCGACTGCCTCGGCTTCCTGGCAGACGCCTGCTGCCCGCACTACGACGGCGAAGCCGATCGGCGGCCGTCAGTGCACGACTTCGTGACGCGCGGGCTCGTGCCGCCCGTGCTGGCGCTCGACGACGGCGCCGCCGCCCACTTCGTCGGCCGCTCGCTCCACCGGGTCGTCACCTGGAAGCCGAACGCGCGCGGCTACACGGTGAGGAAACGGCGCGGCGTCGTGATGGAGACCGAATGGCCCGGCACGCCGCTGGCGCCGCTGTCGCCGCGCTGAAACCGGAAACGAGACAAGGAGACGACATGCCCATCATCACGCGGCGACTGACCCGCCTGCTCGGCGCGTTCGCGGTGCTGGCCGCGCTCGTGCCCTCGCCTCGGGCGGCGGCGCAGACGGTAACCACGGTGCTCGGCACCGGTGCGGCCGGCGCGTCGGACACGCAGGTCAACAACCCGTACGGCATCATCGCCGGTCCTGACGGCGCGCTGTACTTCTGCGACCTCGACAACCAGCGCATCCGCCGGTTCGATCCAGCGACGAAGGCGGTGTCGACCGTGGCCGGTAACGGCAGCCGCGGCTACAGCGGCGACGGCGGGCCGGCGCTGCAGGCGTCGCTCAACATGCCGCACGAGATCCAGTTCGATGCAGCCGGCAACCTCTACATCGCCGAGCGCGACAGCCACGTCGTGCGCAAGGTGAACATGAAGACCGGCGTCATCTCCACCGTGGCCGGCACCGGTGTCGCCGGCTTCAGCGGCGACGGCGGCCCCGGCGTGCAGGCGCAGTTGCGCCAGCCGCACAGCATCGTGTTCGACCGCGACGGCACGCTGCTCATCTGCGACATCGGCAATCAGCGCATCAGGCGCTTGCACCTGGACACCGGCCTCATCGAGACGTGGGCCGGCACCGGCGTGGCTGCGGACACACCCGACGGAGCGCCGATTTCCGGCGCGCCGCTGCGCGGGCCGCGCACCATGGCGATGGCCGCCAACGGCGACCTGTTCCTGGCGCTGCGCGAGGGGAACGCGATCCTGCGCATCGATGCCGCCACGCGCACGTTCCACCGTGTGGCGGGGACGGGCGAGCAGGGGTATACCGGCGACGGCGGTCCGGCCCTCGCCGCGAAACTTGGTGGTCCGAAGGGGCTGGCCTGGGCGCCCGGGCAGCTCTTCGTGGCCGACACCGAGAACCACGCCATCCGGCGCATCGATCTCGCCACCGGGGTCATCACCACGGTGCTCGGCACCGGCACGAAGGGCGACGGCCCCGAAGCGACGCCGCTCGAGTGCAAGCTGTCGCGGCCGCACGGGCTGCTTGCCGTCGCCGGCGCGTTGTACGTGACTGACAGCGAGGCGCACCGTATCCGGCTGCTCAGGTAACCTTGGCAGCCGGCAGCAGTCTAAGGGGCACAGGAGGAGACGATGCGTTCGATGATGACTCGACTGGGGTTAGCTCTCGGGGTTGCGCTCCTGGCCGGAGCGTCGATGACGCTGCAGGCCGCAACGGTGGCCGCGCGGTTCGACGGCAAGCCGGCGTTCAAGGAAGGCAAGGCGTTCGGCTATTTCATCTGGCGCGACGGCGACACCTGGAAGGTGCGCTGGACGACGTTCGGCGCCGAGAAGCGGTTTACCGGTTCGGTGTTCGTCGAGGGCGGCGAACTGAAGTCGTTCAAGCGGATCGACGTGGACGAGGAGCGGAAGGTGATCCGTCCAGGCCGGCCCACACGCGTCGTGCGCGGGCCGCGCGGCCGGGTGCGTGCGGTCGAGCCGGGGCGGGGACCGGTGGTGGCCGAGCGCAATGAAGACCATATGAACCAGGAGAACGAGCACGAAATCCGCTTCAACGCTCGAACCGACGATGACATCGATGGGTTCGACTTCAAGGTGGGCGAGCGCACGGATCGCATCCGCTTTCGCCTCGAGATCGACGGCCGGACGCGTCCGGAGGAGATCGAGATCGGGTCGCGCAACATCCATCCCGATGCCGATCCGCTCGTGGCAATCCTGCGGTAATCTTCCCGGGTGAACAACCCCCTTCTGCAGGGTCGTCCGAGGCGGCAGCGGTTTCTGACGGTGGCGCTGGCGGCCGTCCTCGCCTGTGCCACCGTGTTCGTCGCCGCGCAAACAGCGGACCCCTTGCCTCGTGTGACCCCTGCGGCCGCGCGTTTGTTGCCCGAACCGCTGGCTGCGGTCACGGCGCTGCTGCAGCAGCACGTGGACGCCGGCAAGTCGGCTGGTGTCGTCGCCATGCTGGCGCGCGACGGCAAGCTGGCATACGTCGCCACCGTTGGCGTGCAGGACCTCGCGACGCGGGCGCCGATGACCGAGCGCACGCTGTTCCGCATCTACTCGATGACCAAGCCGGTGACGGCCGTTGCCGCGATGATGCTTTTCGAACAGGGCATGTTCGCGCTCGACGAACCGGTCTCGAAGTACCTGCCCGAGTTCGCCGGGGTGACCGTCCGTTCCCCGGCGGGGCCGCGCGCTCCGAGTCGCGCACCCACTATCCGCGATCTGCTCCTGCACACGTCCGGGCTGGAGCACCGCACGTCGGCTGTCTATCGGGACGCACAGGTGCGCTCGCGCACCATCGCGCTGCCACAGTTCGTGAAGAACATCGTGCAGGTGCCCCTGATGGACGACCCAGGCACCCGCTTCCGCTACAGCGAATCGACCACTGTCCTTGGGCGCCTGGTGGAAATCTGGTCGGGACAGCGTTTCGACACCTTCCTGCAGGCGCGCATCTTCACGCCGCTCCGCATGGCCGACACCGGCTTCTACGCCACACCGGCCCAGCGTCCGCGCCTGGCCACGGTGTACGGGCCTGGCATGAAGCCGGTCGAGATCGAAGCGCTGCCGTTCACCGAGCCACCGGTGCTGCTTGAAGGAGCCGTGGGTTTGCTGTCGACAGGTCCGGATTTTCTCCGCTTCGCGCAGATGCTGCTGAACCGCGGCGAGCTCGATGGTGTGCGGTTGCTGAAGGCCGACACGGTGGACCGGATGGTGGGCAACGGCCTGCCCGACGCCGTGCTGGCATTGCGTGGCAACGGCGTGATGGGCTGGGGCCTCGGCAACGTGAACGTGGTGATGAAGCCCGAGTCGCTGAGCTACCCGGCCAACGCGGGCGAGTACGGCTGGGACGGCACCGCGGGCACCATCTTCTGGAACGACCCGGTCTCGAGGACCGTGCTGTTGCTGCTGACGCAGAACTCTCCCGCCGACCCTGATAACCTGCGCGCGCGGTTCAAGGCGGCAATCGCTCCTGCGATTGGTCGTTAGAGTCGACTAGGTTATTGGTCGTTGGTCGTTGGCCACGTTTGGAGGATTGCAATGGACCGTTTCAAGCCGACGCGTCGTGACGCCATGGTTGGCGCCGTGGCTGTTGCCGGTGCCATGCTCGGCAGCACCTCACTCGCCGCACAGGGTACGACCACGGCAACCCCGTGGCGCGGCGGTGGCCCGTTCGCGAACGTGAAGCTGATGGTGTTCGACACCTTCGGCACCGTTGTCGACTGGCGGGCGGTGGTCATCGAGGAGGGGACACGGCTCTCGAAGGCCAAAAGCTTCACGCTCGACTGGGGCGCGTTTGCCGACGAATGGCGCGCGGCGTACGGTCCGTCGATGAACCGCGTGCGCACCGGCGAGCTGCCGTGGACCAAGCTCGATGTGCTGCACCGCATGTCGCTCGATACGCTGCTGACGAAGCACGGCATCACCGCCCTCACCGAAGACGACCGACGCGAGTTCAACCGCGTGTGGCACCGCGGCCGCCCGTGGCCCGACTCGGTGCCCGGCCTGACGCGGCTGAAGACCCGCTTCACCATTGCGCCGATGTCGAACGGCAACCTGAGCCTGCTGACGAACATGGCCAAGCACGGCGGGCTGCCCTGGGACTGCATTCTCGGAGCGGAACTGGCGAAGCACTACAAGCCCGACCCCGAGGCGTACCTGAGTCCGGTGCAGTTCTTCGACCTCACGCCCCCCGAAGTGATGTTTGTCGCCGCGCACCAGACTGACCTTGCCGGCCCGAAGCGGCTGGGCCTGCGCACCGCCTACATCCATCGTCCGTACGAAGGGGGCAGTGCCGGCGCGCAGGCGATGCCCGCGGTTGGCACGTTCGACATCATCGTGAAAGACCTGCGCGAGCTCGCCTCGACACTCGGGGTGTAGCCGCCAACCTTCATGCCCCATCCTTCAGCCTCCGTGGGTCGTCACACCGAAACCCATCGTGCCGATCGAATCGGCTGGCTGCGGGCCGCCGTGCTTGGCGCCAACGACGGCATCGTCTCTACGGCGAGCCTGGTGATCGGCATTGCCGCATCGCACGCGCCGCCAGGCCAGGTGCTGCTGGCTGGAGTGGCGGGCCTCGTGGCCGGCGCGATGTCGATGGCGGCGGGCGAGTACGTGTCGGTCAGCTCGCAGGCCGACACCGAGCGCGCCGACCTGGCGCGCGAGACGAAGGAGCTGGCCACCGACCGCGTCTTCGAGCTCGAAGAGCTTGCGGAGATCTACCGTGGGCGCGGACTCGACGCGGAGCTCGCGACCCGCGTGGCCGAGCAGTTGATGGCGCACGACGCGCTCGGTGCGCATGCGCGCGATGAGTTGGGCATCACCGAGATGCATACCGCCCGCCCCGTGCAGGCGGCGCTGGCCTCGGCCGCAACCTTCGCGGTGGGTGCCGCCATGCCGCTGCTCACGGTGTGGCTGGCGCCGACGACGCACGCAGCCGAGATCGTGGCCGGCACCTCACTCGTCTTCCTCGCGGTGCTCGGCGGAGTGGCGGCGCGTGCCGGCGGGGCGCCGGTCGCCCGGGCCTCGCTGCGCCTCACTTTCTGGGGGGCGCTCGCCATGGCGCTGACGGCCGCGGCCGGCGCCTGGTTCGGCGCGCCGTCGTAGACGCCGCGTTCGAGAGCGGGCTGACCTTCGGCGTCGGAACACGAGGCGGCCTAATGGCGCAGTGCAGGCAAACGGCCGCATTCGACGACGGACGGCGCCGACGGTTGATCCGTCGCCGTGACGCTACACTCCCTGCCGGTGCACGGTCTCGAGCCGCCGATCGGGCACGAGCCAGATGAGCGCCACGATGATGAAGATGGCATCCGCCAGCCACTGGTTGACAAAAGCCAGCGGCACGGCCGACACGTAGAGCGCCATCGACAGTTTGCCCTTGCCGTTGGTCCCCACGGCCGTCGCCAATTTCGAGTCCGGCCCATGGTGCAGCAGGATGGCCTTCTGCAGCAGCGTGAACGCTACACCCGACATCGCCAGCACGCTGCCGTACGCGGCGGTCGGCACCGGTGCGTAGTGGTTCTCGCCCATCCAGCCAGTGACGAACGGCACGAGCGACAGCCAGAAGAGCAGGTGATGGTTAGCCCACAGGATGGGCCCGTTCACGCGCTCCGCGGCATGGAGCATGTGGTGGTGATTGTTCCAGTAGATGCCGAGGAACACGAAGCTCAGCACGTAGGTGGCCAGCACGGGTAGCACCGGCCGCAGCGCCGCCCAGGTATCGCCGTGCGGAATCTTCAATTCGAGCACCATGATTGTGATCAGGATGGCGAACACGCCGTCGCTGAATGCTTCGAGCCGCGTCTTGCTCATGTCGGTTCACTCATTGGTCATTGGTCATTGGTCATTGGTCGTTCCGGACCGGCTGCGCCGCGTACAATCGCGCCGTGCCCATCGATCTGCGCTCTGATACGGTAACCCGGCCGACCGCCGCCATGCGTGCCGCCATGGCCGCCGCACCAGTTGGCGACGACCAGTTCGGCGAAGACCCCACCACCAATTGCCTGCAGGAACGCGTGGCCACGCTGCTCGGCAAGGAGACCGCGCTCTGGATGCCGACCGGCACCATGGCCAACCAGGTGGCGCTGCTCGTTCTCACCCGTCCGGGCGACGATGTGGTGGTTGGACGCGCGTCGCATGCGGTGTGGTCCGAAACCGGCGCGGGCGCGGCCAACGCCGGCGTGCAGTTCACGGAGGTCGGCACCTCCGGCACCTTCACCGCCGAGGACTTCGTCGCGGCGCGCAAGCCGCGCGGTCACATGCTCCTGCCGCCGACGACGCTGGTCCAGATCGAGAACACCCACAATCGGGGCGGCGGACTCGTGTTCCCCCAGAGTGAAGTGGAACGGATCTGCGGTGCGGCGCGCGAGCGTGAGGTCGCCTCCTATCTCGATGGTGCGCGACTGTGGAACGCCGCCGTAGCCAGCGGCATCGAACCGGCCGTGCTTGCGGCGCCGTTTGATGTCGTGTCGGTGGCCTTCTCGAAGGGGCTTGGTGCGCCTGGAGGGTCGGTGCTGGCCGGCTCTCGCGCCATCATCGCGCCAGCCCTGCGCGCGCGACGCCGGCTCGGCGGCGCAATGCGGCAGAACGGCATCTACTCCGCGGCCGCGCTTCACGCACTCGACCATCACCTGTCACGCCTTGCGGACGATCACCGGAACGCGCGAAGCCTCGCCACGCGACTGGCGGCCTGCTCGGGCCTGCGCATTGACCTCGACACGGTGCAGACCAACATCGTGATGCTGCAGCTCGCACCAAACGGTCCCGATGCCGACGCCATCGTCGAACTGGCGCGCGAGCGCGGCGTGCTGGCGATTGCGTTTGGACCGAGGACGGTGCGCCTGGTGACCCACTTCGACGTCACCGCCGAGCAGTGCGACCACGCAGCTGATATTCTCGCGGCTATCGTGAGAGCGGCATGAGCGCCGCGGTGCCGTTCGCCAATCTCGCCCTGTCGCGACGGCTCGAACGCGCGGAGGCGCATGCCAATCGTCGCTTCGTCGAGTCGCGTGCGCGACGCGTGCCCGGACTCGGCGCCGCCTGGATCGAAGCCGGGGGAGCCTACGCGATGTTCGACGGCGTCGGGTCGCCGCTCACCCAGTCGTTCGGACTCGGGCTCTTCGAGCCGGTTACTCCGTCCATTCTCGACACGCTCGACACCTTCTTCGCGTCGCGCGGCTCGGACAGCATGCACGAGGTGAGTCCGCTCGCCGATCCGTCGGCATTGGCGCTGCTCAATGAGCGCGGCTTCCGCCCGTGCGAACTCACCACCATCCTCTTCCAGCCCCTGCCGGCAGAAGCGCTGTCCGGTTCGCTGCCAGCCGACACGGAGGTGCGACTCGCCCATGACGACGAGCGCGACCTGTGGGCAGCAACAGCGCTGCAGGGCTGGAGCGAGTTTCCGGAGGTGCTGGACTTCATCTCGTCGTTCGGGCCGACTGCAGCGGCCGCCGAGGACGCGCATCAGTTCATCGCCGTGCAGCGCGGCGCGCCGATCGCCACCGGGTCGCTCTCGATTCACGGCGACGTGGCGCTGCTGGCCGGCGCCAGCACCGTGCCCGGCGCACGCGGGCAGGGAGCGCAGCGTGCGCTGCTGGCGGCTCGTCTGACGTTTGCGGGGGCACAGGGGTGCTCGGTCGCGATGATGGGCGCCGCGCCTGGCAGCAGCTCGCAGCGCAACGCCGAGCGCAGCGGATTCCGCATCGCCTACACCCGCATCAAGTGGCACCGCGCGCGATGACGGTCGGCATTCTCCTCGCCGTCAGCTCGGCACTTGTCTGGGGCAGCGGCGACTTCTGCGGCGGCCGCGCGGCGACCAGGAGCGACCCCTTCCAGGTGCTGGCGCTGGCTGCGCTCTCCGGTATCGCGCTGCTGCTCGTCGTGGCGCGCGTCGTTGGCGAACCGCTGACGTTCAACACGTCGCTGCTGTGGGCCGCCGCGGCCGGACTTGCCGGCGGCGGTGGCATCGTGACGCTCTACAGCGGACTCGCCGTCGGCAGCGCGGCCACTGTCGCGCCGCTCGCCGCCGTCTCTGCCGCGGTGATGCCGGTGCTCTTCGCAGCGCTCACCCTCGGCCTGCCTCGACCCGCGCAACTGGCCGGCTTCGGCCTCGCGCTTGCCGGGATCTGGCTCGTCGCACGGGCCACGCCGCAGGGCGAGGGTTCTCGTGCCGGCGTCAGGTACGGCGCGCTCGCCGGTGTCGGCTTCGGCGCCTTCCTCGTCCTTATCGCGCAAGTCGAACTGGAGGCCGTCTACGTGCCGCTGGCCGTGGCACGCGTGATGATGCTGCTCACCGCCGTCTCGGTGCTGGCGGTCCGCCGGACACCGTTCCCGGGCTTGTTCTCGAATCCGATCGGGTTGCTGGCCGGCTGTCTCGATGCCGGCGGCAACGTGTTGTACCTGCTCGCGCGCCAGCACGTGCGGGTCGACATCGCTGCCGTGCTCTCGTCGCTCTACCCCGTCTCCACCGTCGTGCTCGCGCGCATCGTCACCCGCGAACCGGTCAGTCGCACGCAGTGGGTGGGGGCCGCGGTCTGCCTCGCGGCGGTGGCGCTGATCACGGCCTGAACGCTTGCCGCTGTAAGATTCCGCCCATGTTCATCGGTCATTTTGCCCTCGGCTTCGCCGCGAAACGCGCCGTACCGCGTGTGTCGCTGGCGGTGCTGATGCTGGCGGCACTGTTCGCCGATGTGCTCTGGCCAGTGCTGGTCCTGCTTGGCGTCGAACAGGTGCGCATCGTCCCAGGCTACACCGTGGTAACGCCACTCGAGTTCGTCAGCTATCCGTGGTCGCACTCGCTGCTGCTGCTGATCGGCTGGGGCGTGGTCGTCGGCGCGGCCTATCGCGCCGTCTTCGGCGGCCGGCGGTCGTTCGTCGTGCTGGCCGCACTCGTCGTCTCGCACTGGGTGCTCGACTGGATTTCGCACGCGCCCGATATGCCGCTCTACCCGGGCGGACAGGCGTACGGGCTCGCACTGTGGAACTCGCGGCCGTGGACCATGGTGGTGGAGCTGCTGCTGTTCGCGGCCGGCGTGTTTCTCTATACGCAGGCCACGCGTGCCAGGGACGTCGTTGGGCGCTGGGCGTTCCTGTCGCTCGCGGCGCTGCTCGGCGTCATCTACGTTGCCGATACGCTGAGCGGCATGCCGCCGCCGTCGGTCACGGCCATCTGCAGCGTGGCCATCGCGGCGTCGGTCGTCTTCCCGGCCTGGGCCTGGTGGGCGGACAGACACAGGGAAGTCAGGACGTAGAAGTCGCAAGTCGCGAGTCGCAAGTCTGAAGTCGAGAGCCCGAAGCCGAGAGCCCGAAGCCGAGAGCCCATCGCCCACCGCCCACCGCCCATCGCCGGTTTCTCCTCTGTACGATCGCCACTTCAGGGGTGTACACAGAGCGAAATCGTGGTACTCTCCCTCGACGCAGAACGCGTCTTTTAGAGGAGACCGCATGGCAAAGACCGCCGCGAAGAAGGCTGCTCCCAAGAAAAAGGTTGCAGCGAAGCCGGTGAAGAAGGCCGCCGCGAAGCCCGTGAAGAAGGCTGCCGCGCCGAAGAAGAAGGCTGCACCGCGCAAGCCGAACGCCGCTTTCATGAAGCCGGTGACCCCCAGCGAAACGCTGGCGGCCGTCGTCGGCCCGAAGCCGGTGCCGCGCACGGAGATCACCAAGAAGCTCTGGGCGTACATCAAGAAGAACAACCTGCAGGACAAGACCAACCGGCGCCAGATCAACGCGGACGCGGCGCTCAAGGCGGTCTTCGGCGGCAAGGCATCGGTCGACATGTTCTCGATGACCAAGCTCGTCGGCAAGCACCTGAAGTAACACCCCGCGCGTTCACTCGCGACGGGTTCTCACTGGGCGACGGTCTTCAAGCCGTCGCCCTTTGTTTTGAGGGGATGTCGTCATGCTTGCTCGTGCCGCGTTCGTCGTGATTGCCCTCGGCCTCGCCGTTCCCGCCCTCGCGCAGGACCGGATGCCGCCCATCCCGGCGGCCAGCCTTACGGACGCGCAGAAGAAGGCCATCGCCGACTTCACGGCCGCGCGCAACGTCGACCTCTCCGGTCCGTTCTGGCCGCTCCTGCGCAGCCCCGAGGTGATGAGCCGCGCCCGCGCGCTCGGCGACTACCTGCGCTTCACCAGCGTCCTGCCGCCGCGCCTCAGCGAATTCGCCATCATCATCACCGCGCGCCAGTGGACGCAGCAGTACGAGTGGGACGTGCACGCGCCGCTGGCCGAGAAGGGCGGACTCGCGCCGGCCATCGTCGCGGCCATCGCCGACGGCCGCCGGCCCGAGCGCATGGCCGAGGACGAGGACACGCTCTACACCTTCTGCGACGAACTCCATCGCACACAGGGCATCAGCGACGCCACCTACGCGCGTGCCGTGCAGGCGTTCGGCGAGCAGGGCGTGGTGGATGTCCTTGGCATCTCTGGCTACTACACGATGCTGGCGATGGTGCTGAATACCGCTCGGACGCCGGTGCCGCCCGGCCACACGCCGGGCCTGCGCGCCTTCCCGCGCTGAGCCCTCGAGGAGACTCATGACATCGCGTCGTCTGCTTCCGGCGTTCCTGCTGCTGTTCGTGGGTAGCGGCTGCGCCGCCCTCATCTACGAAGTCGTCTGGTTCCAGTTGCTCGAACTGGTGATCGGCTCGTCGGCGGTGTCGATGGGCGTGCTGCTCGGCACCTTCATGGGCGGCATGTGCCTCGGCAGCCTGCTGCTGCCGCGCATCATGCCCGAGGACATGCATCCACTGCGGATGTACGCCTGCCTCGAGCTTGGCATCGGCGCAATGGGCCTGCTCTTGCTGTTCGGCATGCCGCTGGTGGGCGGCGCGTACACGGCGTGGGCCGGATCTGGCGCTTCCGGCCTGGTGGTGCGCGGGCTCGCCGCGGCGATCTGCCTGCTGCCGCCGACGCTGATGATGGGCGCGACCTTGCCGGCGATGGCGCGCTGGGTGGAGCGCTCGAGAGACGGCGTGGCCTGGCTCGGCTACTTCTACGGCGGCAACACCGCCGGAGCCGTGCTCGGGTCGCTGCTGGCCGGGTTCTACCTCATGTCGGTCTTCGACATGTCGATCTCCACCTACGTGGCGGTGGCGCTGAACGTGGCGGTGGCCGGCACGGCCCTGCTGATCGCGGGTCTTGTGCCGTTCACGCCGCACACGGAGTCACCTGCCGGCGCGGAGAGCGATGCGGCACTGGTGGCCGACGCCTCCGGCCGCCGGTTGGTGTTTGTCGCCATCGCGCTGTCGGGGCTGACCGCGCTGGCGAGTGAAGTGCTCTGGACGCGGCTGATGTCGCTGCTCTTCGGCGCGACGACGTACACGTTCTCGCTCATCCTGGCGGTGTTCCTGGCGGGACTCGGCCTTGGCAGCAGCGCCGGCGCCGCTGCGGCGCGCACCCTCGCCAGGCCGCGCGTTGCCCTCGGATGGGTGCAGCTCGGGCTCTGCGTGGCAATGGCCTGGACGGCGTGGGCGCTGACCCAGTCGCTGCCGTACTGGCCCATCAACCCCTCGATTGCGCCGAACGCCTGGTTCCAGTTCCAGCTCGATCTGGTGCGTGCCCTCTTCGCGGTGCTGCCTGGCGCCATCCTCTGGGGCGCAAGCTTTCCGCTGGCGCTCGCGGCGGTGTCGTCCACGACGGGCGATCCTGCGAAGCTGGTCGGCCGTGTCTACGCCGCCAACACGCTGGGCGCCATCATCGGCGCGCTCACCGCGAGTCTGCTGCTCGTGGTCTGGATCGGCACGCAGCACGCCCAGCAGGTGCTGATCGTGCTGGCGGCACTTTCGGGCCTGATGCTGCTGGCTGAGAGCGGCGTGTCGACCGTGGCGCTCACCGCGGCTGGCGCGGTGGCGGGCATGCTCGTGCTGAGTGTGCAACCGGTGCCTGGCGTGTTCATCGCCTACGGCCGCTACACCGCGACGCAGCTCGGGCAGTCCGAGATCATCTACAGCGGCGAAGGCTGGAACGCCTCGGTAGCCGTCTCCGAACGTCCCAACGGCACGCGCAACTACCACAACGCCGGCAAGGTGCAGGCGTCGAGCGAACCGCAGGACATGCGCCTGCAGCGCATGCTTGGCCACCTCACGACGCTGGTGCCGAGGCAGGCGAAGCGGGTGGTCGTGATCGGCTGCGGCGCCGGCGTCACCGCTGGTGCCGTGTCGATCGACCCGGCAGTCGAGCACGAGACCATCGCCGAGATCGAGCCGCTGGTGCCGCGCGTCGTCTCCACCTACTTCGCGGCGCACAACTTCGACGTCGTGCGCAATCCGAAGGTGCAGGTGCATATCGACGATGCGCGCCACTTCCTGTACACCACGGACGAGAAGTTCGACGCCATCACCTCCGACCCGCTCGACCCGTGGGTGAAAGGCGCCGCGATGCTCTACACCCGCGAGTTCTTCGAGCTGGCCAAGAGCCGACTGAACCCGGGCGGCATCGTCACGCTCTTCGTCCAGCTCTACGAGAGCAACACCGAGGCGGTGAAGAGCGAGATCGCCACCTTCTTCGAGGCGTTCCCGAAGGGGATGATTTTCGCCAACACCTACAACGGTGCCGGCTACGACCTCGTGCTCCTCGGTCAGGCCGACGGCACTACCATCAACCTCGATGAGATCGAGGCACGGTTGAACAAGCCCGAGTACGGACCGATCAAGCGGTCGCTCGGCGACATCGGCATGACCTCGGCCGTCGACCTGTTCGCTACCTACGCCGGCTCCGCCGAGGACATGCAGGGTTGGCTGAAGGACGCGCAGATCAACCGCGACCGGAATCTCCGACTGCAGTATTTGGCGGGACGCGGATTGAACCTCTACCGCGCCGGCGAGATCTATGCCGAGATGCTCCCGTTCGCGAAGGATCCGACGGGCGTGTTCAGCGGCTCGACGGCGAACCTGGAGTTGCTGCTGCAGAAGATCCGCATTGCGCAAGGTCGGCAGTGAGGGAAGATCGGCCATTCGCATTTAGCATTGAGTGATCGTGGCTATCGATAAACTCTTCAACAACAACCGCGAGTGGGCGCGCCGCACGGTCGAGCGCACGCCCGACTTCTTCCGGCGTCTGAGCGCGCAGCAGTTTCCGGAGTTCCTCTGGATCGGCTGCTCCGACAGCCGTGTGCCGGCCAACGAGATCGTCGGGCTGCTGCCGGGCGAGATGTTCGTGCACCGCAACGTCGCCAACCTCGTCGTGCACACCGATCTGAACTGCCTGTCGGTGCTGCAGTACGCGGTGGATGTGCTCGGGGTGAAGCACGTCATCGTCTGCGGCCACTACGGCTGCGGCGGCGTGCGCGCGGCGCTCAACCGCGACCGACTTGGCCTCATCGACAACTGGCTGCGGCACGTACAGGACGTCGCCGAGCAGCACCAGCACTTACTGGCACCGATCGAGGCGTTTCCGAACCGCGTCGATCGGTTGTGCGAGCTGAACGTCATCGAGCAGGCCCGGCACGTCTGCCAGACCACGATCGTGCAGGAAGCCTGGGGCCGCGGTCAGGCGCTGGCCATTCACGGCTGGATCTACGGCCTTCACGACGGCCGGCTGCGCGACCTGGGCGTGTCCACCAGCACGGTCGACGGGATCGACGAGACGTATCATGCGGCGCTTGCCGCGCTCGGGGACGAGACTGCGGTCCGGGGCTGAGCGGATGAACACGACCCCGGCGGCGCCCGGCCGCGCGGCATTCATCTTCATCTTCGTCACGGTCCTCCTCGACATGCTGGCGCTCGGGATCATCATCCCGGTGCTGCCCAGGCTGATCGTGACGTTCAGAGGCGGTGACACGGCGTCGGCCGCCACGATCTACGGTGTCTTCGGCACGGTCTACGCGGCGATGCAGTTCCTGTTCTCGCCCGTGCTCGGGTCGCTGTCCGACCGGTTCGGCAGGCGCCGCATCATCCTGCTGTCGTGCGCGGGGCTCGGCATCGACTACGTCTTGATGGCGCTGGCGCCGTCGCTCTGGTGGTTGCTGGTCGGCCGGATCGTGTCGGGCATCACGGCATCGACCTATGGCACGGCGAGCGCCTATATCGCCGATGTGGTGCCGCCGGCGCAGCGCGCCGCGAAGTTCGGCATGCTCGGCGTGGCATTTGGCATCGGCTTCATCATCGGACCGAGCGTTGGTGGCATCCTCGGCACGGTATGGCTGCGAGGTCCGTTCTAATGTGCGGCCGTCCTCAGCCTGGCCAACACCGCCTACGGCTTCTTCGTGCTCCCCGAGTCGCTGCCGGTGGAGCGCCGCTCGCCATTCCGGTGGCGGAGCGCGCACCCGCTCGGGGCGTTCCGGATGCTGCGCGCCCATCCGCACCTGCTCACGCTGACCGCTGCTGCGTTTTTGGCGAATCTGGCGCACGACGCCGCACCGAGCACCTTCGTGCTCTACTCCACGTGGCGTTACGGCTGGAACGAGCGGACGGTGGGCTTGGTGCTCGGGCTCGTTGGCGTGGCGTCGATGATCGTGCAGGGCGGGCTCGTCGGACGGATCGTGGCCGCGCTCGGCGAACGCCGCGCGCTGGCGCTCGGCGAACGCCGCGCGCTGGCGTTCGGCTACCTGTTCGGCGCGGCAGGCAATGCGCTCTTCGGATTTGCACCCACCGGCGCCTGGTTCCTCGCGGCGATCCCGGTGACGGCCTTCTTCGGTGTCGCCAGTCCGGCGATGCAATCGATGATGACGCGTCGGGTCGGCGCCGATGAGCAGGGCCGTCTGCAGGGAGCCCTCGGGAGCATGATGGGCATTGCCAGCATGACCGCGCCCGTGCTGTTCACGCAGGTGTTTGCCGCCGCGGTGGGCCCCTACCGGCACTGGAACCTGCCTGGTGCGCCGTTCCTGATTGCCGGGCTGCTCCTGGTGGGCGCGGTGGCGATCGCGCTGCGTGTCGCCACGCCGCCGGCCGTGCGCGCGGCGGAGTAGAGTGAAGGCCATGGGCTATTTCGTGCTTCGATACGATGAGGTGGTGGACGACTACGTGACGCGGCGTGCGCCCCATCGGGACGAGCACTTGCGGTTGCTGCGCGATGCGCACACGCGAGGCGTGGTGGTGATGGCTGGCGCGGTCGGCGCGACGCCTGACGGCGCCATCATCATCTTTCGCGGCGAGACGCCGGAGGTGGCCGAGGCGTTTGTACGCAGCGATCCCTACGTGACCAACGGGCTGATCGTCACGTGGCGCGTGCAGCCGTGGAACGTGGTGGTCGGCGGGCACGAGTGAGTACCGCCATGGCTGCAGCTACCTGGCCGCCGGGGCCGCCCAAGACGCTGTCGTCGCTCGTGCCGTTCGGCCTCGGGCGCGATCCGCTCGGGTTCATCACGAACCTGTCGCGGACCTACGGTGACGTGGCGCACATGCACGCGCCGGGCGAGCACCTGGTGCTGCTCACGCATCCGCAGCAGGTAAAGGACGTGCTGGTCACCCAGCAGCGCAACTTCCGCAAGGGGCGCGGCCTCGAACGCGCGCGCAAGCTTCTTGGCGACGGCCTGCTGACCAGCGAAGGTGAGACGCACCTGCGCCAGCGTCGCCTGATCCAGCCCGCCTTCCACCGCGAACGCATCGCGTCCTACGGCACCGTGATGACCGACTGCGCCGCCAGGGTCCGCGACCGCTGGCCGGACGGCGGCACCGTTGACGTGGCGGAAGAGATGATGCGGCTCACGCTCGGCATCGTCGGCTTGACGCTCTTCGCCGCCGATGTCGAGGCGCAGGCACGTAGCGTCGGCGAGGCGCTGACCGCGGTCCTGAATTCGTTCTGGACGACGATGCTGCCGTTCGCCGACCTGCTCGAGAAGCTGCCCATCGGCATCCTGAAGCGCGGCCGCGAGGCGCGCGCCGAACTCGATCGGATCATCTACGGCCTTATTGCCGAGCGCCGTGCGCGTCCAGGCGACAGGGGCGATCTGCTGTCGATGCTGCTCCTGGCGCAGGACGAAGAGGCCGGCGGCCGCGGCATGTCCGACGCGCAGGTGCGCGACGAGGCGATGACCATCTTCCTCGCCGGACACGAGACCACGGCCAACGCGCTGTCGTGGACCTGGCTCCTGCTGGGCCAGGCGCCCGACGTCGAGGCACGCCTGCACGAGGAGGTGGACCGCGTCCTCGACGGCCGGACGCCGACGATGGTCGACATCCCGAACCTGCCGTTCGTCGAGCAGGTGTTGACAGAGTCGATGCGGCTCTATCCGCCGGCGTGGATGATCGGCCGGCGGGCGATTGGCGAGTACGTCGTTGGCGGCTACACGCTGCCGCCACGCACGCTGGTCCTGGTCAGCCCCTACGTGACGCAGCGCGACGCGCGCTTCTTCCCCGACCCTGAGCGGTTCCTGCCCGAGCGCTGGACACCCGACTTCAAGCAGGGGCTGCCGCCCTTTGCCTACTTCCCGTTCGGCGGCGGCACGCGGCGCTGCATCGGCGAGTCGTTCGCATGGATGGAACTGATCCTCGTGGTGGCGACCATCGCCCAGCAGTGGCGCTTCCGGCTGGTGCCCGGGCACCCGGTCGTGCCGCAACCGGTGGTGACGCTGCGCCTCAAGCACGGGCTGCGCATGACCGCGGAGCGCCGGCACTCGGGCCCTCGAGGATGACGACGGCGCCGCGGCCGTGATCGTCAGCCGCTTCGCACCCGCACCCACCGGCTGCCTGCACCTCGGGCACATTCTCAATGCGCTGCACGTCTGGGCCATCACGCGAGCACTGGGCGGACGCGTGCTGCTGCGGATCGAGGATCACGATCGGCAGCGGAGCCACGACAAGTTCGAGCGCGCCATCCTCGACGATCTCGACTGGCTCGGCTTCGTGCCTGACGAGCCGCCGACCGACGCGTTCCGTGCCGGCGCGTGCCGTGGCCGCCAGCGTGACCGTCAGGACGTCTACGCGGCGGCGCTCGCGCGGCTCGGCTATCGCGTCTACACCTGCGACTGCACGCGGCGCGAGGTGCGCGCCGCCATGGATGCGGCGCGCGGGCCGCTCGAGTCCGACGCCGAACTGTGGTACTCGGGTCGCTGCGCGTCTCGCGGTTTGGCGTGGAAGCCCGGGATGGGGCTGCGCCTGCGCATCGACCAGACGATCGAGCGCTTCGTCGATCTCCGGCACGGGTTGCAGGAGCAGCGGCCGTTCGAGCAGTGCGGCGACCTCCTGCTGAAGGACCGCGACGGGAACTGGACGTACCAATTCGCCGTGGTGGCCGACGATCTCGAGCAGGGGGTGAACCTCGTCATCCGCGGCGACGACCTCCTCGCGTCCACCGGCCGGCAGATCCTGCTGGCGCGGATGCTCGGGCGCGACGAGCCGCCGCGCTTCCTGCACCACGGACTAATCATGAAGACCGCCGTGCAGAAATTGAGCAAGGCCGACCGCGATACCAGCGTGCGCGACCTACGCGCGGCCGGTGCGACACGAGAGGAGCTGTTCGGGCAGGCGCTCTACGCGGCGGAACTGGCGGAGAGCGACGCGCCCAGATCACGAGGTGAGGCCGAAGCGCTGATGGTCGCGCGCCATGCCGACGGTCTCGCACAGGTGAGCCTGGCCGCTGGTGGGTGACTGCATGGAGACGAAGGACAGCGCCGGCTTCGACTTCGCCGGTACTTACACCACGGTGGCAGGGTTCTACGAGGCCGATCTCGCCGCCGCGCACGCGGCCGGTTTCAGCGATGTGTCGCTGGCCGGCGGGGCCGTCGTGCTTGACGCACTGGAAGTGGCTGGGCTGAACACCGGGGCCATCGTTGATCTCGGGTGCGGGGCTGGCGAGTGGGCTTGCCTCGCCTCGGAGCGAGGGTTCGACGTCGTCGGCGTCGACGTGTCCAAGGCGATGCTGGCCCTGGCACGCGCGCACGGATCGTCGGCCAGGTTCGTCACGACGTCGCTCTGGGATTTTGCACTACCGACGCCCGTCATCGCGGTAACCGCCTTCGGCGAGGCCCTGAACTACGGCACGCCGACACTGCCGTCGGCTTCCGACCTGGTGGTGCTGTTCGGGCGGATCGCCCGGTCGCTGGCCTTCGGCGGTGTGTTCGCGTTCGATGTACTACTGTCCGGCGCGCCAATGCACTACCGGTCGTGGCGAGAGGTGGGTGATCGGACAATTCTTGTGGACGTGAACGAGGATCCGACAGCGGCAGCACTGGTGCGTGCCATCCAGGTGTTCACACGCGAGGGGGATACTTACCACAGGTCGGAGGAACGGCACGTCGTTCGTGTCCACCGCCGTGCTGATGTCGAACAGGCGCTGTCCGAGGCCGGTCTATCCTGGGCAACCTCGGCCGCATACGGCGATGCGACGCTCGGCGCGCGCCGCGCCGCGTATGTCGCCCGACGACGCATGTGAAAGCTCGGGCAGAACCGCGAGGCGCGCGACCGGACCGCCGCGGCGCCCCGACCCTACTCGGCGTCGCGGTGCACCGTCTCCATCGAGAACGCCGGCGTGCACACCGCCATGTACTCCGCTCCGCCAACCTCGGGCGTGCTGTAGCGCACCCACTCGCCAGGCTCTGCGACGATGGCCTGCCCCTCGCGTACGTCGGTGACGCCGTCGCGGTGCTCCACGCGGAGCATGCCGCGCAGCACGAGCGTCACTTCGCGGAACAGCGGCGTCTGGCCTGGCTCCACCCAGCCGCTCGGCGACACCATGCGGGCGACGCTGACCTCGTCCTGTCCGGTATTCACCCGGCCGGCAAACTCTTCGATGCGCTTGGGCTTGTTGCCCGCGGACTTGATGACGGTGGGCTGCTCGATGAGTCGTGGCATGGGCGGCAGAGTACACCACCACGCGGTGCGCGGTGTCCTCATGCGGCTGTTCCCGGACGGTTTGGCGCGCTACTGCCCGTTCCCGCGCGCCGCGCGACGTCGACGGCAACGGCCCCGATGGTCAGGCGTGGTGCAGCCGATAACCTGATCATCTTCATGGCGCTCGCGGAGCACCGGCGGCGCCTGAAGCCCCTGAAGCCCCCAGCGACGTACCGGCTCGACTGACGCGGTCAGTTGGAGACAACTCATGCTCGCGCCAGATCTTTCGCCCGACGGTCCCGGACGTACGCCTCGGCCTCGAAGAGCGTGCCACAGCCAGATGATGCGAATCTCCTCCCGCTCCTCGGGTATCGCCCTGGCCGTGCTGGTGCTGATCGGGCAGAACACCTGGGCGCAGCGCTCCGCCGCACCAGACCTCGGCCTCGCGAACTTCGATATCCGCACGGCGCCGCAGATGGCCCCTGCCGGCTACCTCCAGCGGGTCATCGCGCTGGGTTCGGCGTCGCTGGTCGATCAATCCGGCACCCGCGCGGAGAGCCTTGCGGCACTGCGAGCGAACGTCGGCGGTGTGGACCTCATCACCAACCCCGGGATGGGTACCCCTGAAGTCGTGAGTGCACGACTCGGGTCAGGATTCCTTACCGGGCCTAGTGACGACCGCGTGGCGGCGATGCGCGGCTTTCTCACGGCCTATGCCGGCGTGTTCGGCCTGACCGGGCGGCAGGTGGCCGACCTGGAGTTGGTGGCCGACTACGCGAACCCCGCTGGCAATATGGCGTGGGTGGAGTTGGAGCAGACGCTCAACGGCGTGCCCGTGTTCCAGGGGCTGATTCGTGGCGGCTTCACCGCGGAGGGTGAACTGGCTCGCACAACCGGCCCATTGGCCGCCGGGCTGGATGCGGCGTTGCTGCCCACGGCGCCGGCCGTCACGGCCGCCGAGGCCATTGCCCGTGCGGCCGGCAGTGTCGGCTGGTCAGTCGATGCCGACGCGCTCGTGCAGAAATCCGAGCGCCGCGGGACGCTCACGTTCTCGCGTGCCTCGATGGCGAGCGACGCGCGGGCATGGCTCATCTACTTCCCGATTGCGCCAGGCGCGGCGCGGCTCGCCTGGGCCACCGAGATCTGGGGAGACCCGGACGTCTTCCTGATTCTGCAGGACGCGGAGGACGGCACTGTGCTCTTCCGCAAGAATCTCACGAGTTACCAGACCCAGCCGGCCACGTACACCTACTACAACGACGACAGCCCGGCGCCGATGTCCCCGAGCACGACGCTGCCGGGTGCTGGCACGCAGGCGTCCTACATATCCCGCACGACCAGCACGCTCATCGGCAACGAGGGCGCGAACGCCTTCAATAACCTCGGCTGGATGACCGACGGCATGAATGGCGCGAGCGGCTGGACCGACGGGAACAATGTCGAGGCTGGTCTCGACCTGCTGAGTCCCGACGGCATCGACCCGTCTGGCCACGCGGTCGGCACGAACCGCAGCCTCAGCTTCACGTACAACCCGGCCAGCGACGAACCGCTGTCGACCCCGATGTACCAGTCGGGTGAGGTGACGGACCAATTCGTCTGGGTGAACCGTTTCCACGACGCGACGTATTTGCTCGGGTTTACCGAACAGGCACGCAACTTCCAGAACGACAATTTCGGGCGCGGCGGCTCGGGGCTGGACCGGATCTCGGCGGAAGCGGAAGACTCGTCCGGCACCAGCAACGCCAACTTCTCGACGCCGGCCGATGGCGGACGCGGCCGGATGCAGATGTACATCTTCCCCGGGCCGACGCCCGACCGGAGTTCCGGCCTCGACCACGACGTGCTCGTGCACGAACTGACCCACGGACTGTCGAACCGGCTGCACAGCAACGGCACCGGACTCGGGACGACGATGGCCGGAAGCATGGGCGAGGGATGGTCGGACTTCTATGCCCGAGCGCTCCTATCGACGGCCGATGAGGATCCGAACGGCATCTACTCGACGGGCGGCTGGGTCACGAAGCAGATGGCGAGCGGCTACGTCGACAACTATTACTACGGGGTCCGGCGCTTTCCGTATGCGGTCAAGTCGACGGTGGGCGCCAATGGCAAACCGCACAATCCCCTGACGCTCGCGGATATCGATGCCAGCAAGAGCGACACGACTGACGGCGCGTACCCGCCAAATCCGATCATCGTCAACACCGCGTTCGCTGTGCACAACGCCGGTGAGGTGTGGTGTGTTGCGCTCATCGAAGTGCGCGCACGCTTCATCGAGCGCCTCGGCTGGGCTGAGGGCAACCAGCGTGTCCTGCAGTTCATCACCGACGGCATGAAGCTGGATCTGGTCAACCCCACGTTCCTGGACGGTCGCAACGCCATCCTCATGGCAGCGGCGGCGGGCGGCGGCACACAGGCGGACATCGACGACATCTGGGCCGGATTCGCCGCCCGAGGCATGGGTCAGAGCGCCCGGATCATCAGTGCGGGTGCCGGAACAGTCGTCGAAGCCTTCGACGTTCCCGGTATCAATGCGGGAGCTGGCTTCCTCATTGCGGAGTCGATCCCGAACGGCCGGCTCGATCCGGCCGAAGTGGTGAGCGTGTCGCTCTGCCTGACCAATACCGGTGAGTCGACGACTGGCGAGGTCACCGGGACCCTTCAGGTACTCGGTGGCGTGATCGGCGCGTCGGGCGCTCAGGGCTACGGGACCATCGCACCTGGCTCCGTTACCTGCCGGACCTACTCGTTCACCGTCGGCGCGAACTGTGGCGACACCGTAACCGCCACGCTGAAGGGCGATGAGCCTGGCCAGCCGACCAAGGACCTCCAGTACACGTTCCCGACGGGCAGTCCGGTCATCCTGACCTCGGAGAGCTTCGACGCGGTGACCGCGCCGGCACTACCGGCCGGCTGGACGACCAGCACGCTGGCCGGGGCCGCGAATCTCTGGGTCACCAGCAGTGCCGCGCCGGACACCGCGCCGTACTCGGCACTGACGGCCGATCCCGGCACCCTCAGCGACAACGCGGTCGACTCCCCGACGATGGCCATGCCGCCCGTCGCGGCCGTGCTGACCTTTCGCAATCGCTACTACACGCAGGCCGGCTTCGACGGCGGCGTGCTCGAGATCGCGATCGACGGTGGTGTCTTCGCGGACATCATCACCGCGGGTGGCAGCTTCATTTCAGGTGGCTACAACCGGACCATCTCGAGCGCGACCGGCAGCCCAATCGCCGGCCGCCAGGCCTGGAGCGGCGACTCCGTGGCTTATGGCACGACCAGCGTCAATCTGCCTGTGGCCTCGCAGGGGAAGAACGTCAGGCTGCGATGGCGAATGGCGTCGGACACGAGCGGGTCCGCCGTGGGCTGGGCGGTTGACACCGTGGTCGTCCGGCTGGCGGCCTACGCGTGCGGCACGGGGGTGACCGCTGGCCAGGAGCTGATTCAGAACGGCGGGTTCGCGGGCGGAACGGGCCGCTGGCTGTCATTTGCGACGCCGGACCCGAGCTACATGGTGTCGAACATCGCGAACGGCGTGCTGCAGTTCAACCGCGTGCCGCCGCCGCCGGGCACGAGCAATCAGGTTACGGTGTACCAGGAGACGGGCGTGCCCCTCGCCGGCGGGCTGCCGCTGCTCGCACGGTTCAAGCTTGGGAATACCAGCAGCGTACGCAAGCGCATCAGCGTACTGACGCTCGACAGCAACTTCAGTGACCTTGCCGTCTGCACGTTCTGGCTGCCCCCCAACGCGCCGCTCCAGACCTACATGATGCAGTCGCACACGACGCAGGCGTGGACCAATGCGTCGATCTATTTCTATGCCGCCACACCGAATGTCATCGGGGACAGCGGCTTCTACCAGATCGACACGGTGTCGCTGCAGTACGCGCCGGTTGAGTCGGCGCAGCAGACGCCCTGCATCGACCCGACGGCGCCGGCGGCGCCCGGAGGGAGCTCCGGGCCGAACCTGCTGATAAACGGTGATTTCAACACCGGGACGCTGCCGCCGTGGGCTACATTCGGAACGATTGCGTCGCAGCTCAGTGCGGGCGTGTTCGAGTTCATCAAGCCGTCCAACACACCGCCGGCCGGCGTCGTGCTGCAGGCGACGGGGCAGGCGATGACGGCGAATCAGATCCTGACGGCGGACTTCCAGTTGGGGAACAGCAGCGGTGTGCGGAAGCGCGTCACCGTGCTGCTGCACGACAACGACTTCAGCGACCTGGCGGTCTGCACGTTCTACCTGGCTCCGGGCCAGCCGCTGTCGAACTATGCGATGCGGACGTTCGCGACGAAGGCGTGGACGAGCGCCACGCTCTCGGTCTACCCGGCGACCGTCGGAGCCGAATCATGGATGCGCCTGGACGAGGTGCGCCTCCAGCGGACCCCGAGTGTGACGCTCCCCGGGACGGTGTGTGCCGAGCCGAGCGCAGCGCCGCTCGTGCTGACGCACATGGCGCGATGAGTCGTGGCACGACCGGCGGATTACACTACCCGGGTGACGAAGAAGATCTGCGACACCATCCTCGACGCCATCGGCAGCACACCACTCGTCCGCATCAACAACATCACGCGCGGGCAGATCAGCGCGACGGTGCTCGCCAAGGTCGAAACCTTCAACCCCGGCAACTCGATCAAGGACCGCATGGCCGTGCGGATGATCGAGGACGCCGAGCGTGCCGGCCTGCTGAAGCCGGGCGGCACCATCATCGAAGGCACCTCCGGCAACACCGGCATGGGGCTCGCCATTGCCGCGGTCGTGAAGGGCTACAAGTGCATCTTCACCACCACCGACAAACAGTCGAAGGAGAAGGTGGATGCGCTCAAGGCGTTCGGGGCCGAGGTGATCGTCTGCCCGACCAACGTCGACCCCGAGGATCCACGATCGTATTACTCCGTGTCGTCGCGGCTCGAGCGGGAGGTGCCGAACTCCTGGAAGGCGAACCAGTACGACAACCTGTCGAACTCGGCGGCGCACTACGAGCAGACTGGTCCCGAAATCTGGCAGCAGACCGACGGCCGCATCACGCACCTCGTGGTCGGCGTCGGCACTGGCGGCACCATCTCAGGCGCCGGCCGCTACCTGAAAGAGCAGAATCCGAACATCAAGGTGTGGGGCATCGACACCTACGGCTCGGTCTTCAAGAAGTACAAGGAGACCGGCATCTTCGACAAGAACGAGATCTATCCCTACATCACCGAGGGGATCGGCGAGGACTTCCTGCCGCAGAACGTCGACTTCTCGGTTATCGATCGCTTCGAGAAGGTGACCGACAAGGACGCTGCGCTGATGACGCGCCGCATCGCGCGCGAGGAAGGCATCTTCGCCGGGAATTCGGCCGGCTCCGCAATGGCCGGCCTGCTGCAACTCCGCCAGCATCTTGGCCCCGACGACGTGGTGGTGGTGATTGTGCACGACCACGGGTCGCGCTATCTCGGGAAGATGTTCAACGACGACTGGATGCGCGCGAAGGGGTTCCTCGAGACGAGCGGCATGACCGCCCGCGACCTGGTGGCGCAGGGACTCTCGGGCGAACTCTGTTCCATCGAGGGAAATGAGCCAGTGGAGCACGCCGTGGCGTTGATGAGCCAGCACGACTTCTCGCAGATATCCATCATGCGCGACCGGCGGCTCGTCGGCTCCCTGAACGAAGCCCACCTCTACGAGCAACTCGTCCGCAATCCTGACGTAAAGCGCGAGCCGGTCGAGTCGATCATGCTGCCGGCGTTCCCGTTCGTCGATGCGTCGACGCCCGTGGATCTGTTATCGACGATGATCACGGCCGAAAACCCAGCCGTGCTGATACGCGACTTCAAGTCGGAAAAGACCTTCATCATCACCCGCTCAGACGTCATCCGCGTGCTCTGAACGCTCCGCACGCAGGCGTGCGCAGCGACGGCCAGTCGTGAACTGTGGAATTCCAACCTCAGGCGTTCTGGAGTGTGTATAGTCCAGCTTTCGCGGCACCAGGTCGATGATGCGCCGCGCGCGTCACCCTGAGCTGAGGGACTGTCCATGCTTCTGAATACCTGTGCGTCGAAGGCGGCTGTTCGCCTGTCGATCATCAAGGCGGGCGCGTCAGCGGCACGATCACGAACGCGGCCAATGCCGCACCACTTCAGAACGTGCAGGCGCAGGTGTTCAACGCGTCGGGCGCTGGCATGGGGAGCGCCGCGACCAACGCGTCCGGCGTCTTCACTACACCAGGCCTGCCTGCGGGCACGTACTACCTCCGTACATCCAATTCGCTGGGCTTCGTCAACGAGCTGTACGACAACCTGACCTGCCCGGGCACCGGCTGCACGGTCACGACGGGCACACCAATCACCGTCTCGGCTGGCGTGACCACCACCGGCAAGGACTTCGCACTGGCCGTAGGCGGCCTGATCAGTGGCACCGTGACGAATGCGGCCGATGCTGCGCCGCTGCAGGGTGTGCAGGTTCAGATCTACGCCTCGTCTGGCGGAAGCCTGGGAAACATCAACACCGATGCCTCAGGAAACTACACCACGTCAGGATTGCCGGCCGGTACGTACTACATCCGTACCTCCAACAGCCTGGGCTTCGTGGACGAGCTATACGACAACCTCTCCTGCATCCCCAGTTGCGTCGTGACGACCGGGACACCGATTGCGGTCTCGGTTGGTGTGACAACGACAGGGCGGAACTTCGCGCTTGCGGCTGGCGGAGCCATCTCGGGCATGGTGAAGGACGCCGTCACTCTCGCCGGGTTGTCGTCCGTGAGTGTGAATATCTACACGTCGGCGGGAAGCTTCACCAAGAGCAGCCTGACGAATGGGAGCGGCGTGTACACGGTGTCCGGGTTGACGCCTGGCACGTACTACGCGCGCACCGGGGTCTCTGGCGCACAGTATTACTTCGACGAACTGTTCAACGATCTGCCGTGTTCTCCAACGTGTACGGTCACGACCGGAACGGCGATTGTGGTAACCGCAGGAGTGACACAGAGCGCCGTGGATTTCACGCTGGCGTCCGGTGCTGGAACTATCGCCGGGATGGTCACTGATGACGGGAACCTCGCTGGGCTCCCCTTCGCGAACGTGCAGGTCTACACGTCTGCGGGCGTCTTCGCGAAGAGCGCCAATGCGAACGCGAGCGGGGTCTACTCGGTTGCCGGCCTGACCGCCGGGACGTACTACGCGCGCACGTCCGTATTGAACTATCTCGACGAACTCTATAACGACCTGCGGTGTTTCCCGACCTGCACGGTCACCACCGGAACGCCCATCGTCGTGACGACGGGCGCGACGACGGGCAGCGTCAACTTTGCGCTGGTGCCCAACCTGGTGCGCAACGGGCGGTTCGACAACGGCACCGTCAACTGGCAGACCTTCGCCACGCCCGATTCGAGCTACCTCGTCTCGAGTGTCGTTGCCGGGGTATTCGAGTACTACCGCGTGGCGCCGCCGGCCGGGACTGCGAACCAGGCCGTCATATTCCAGCAGACGGGCGCGCCGCTGCCGGCTCAGGCACCGGTGCAGGCGCAGTTCGAGCTTGGCAACAGCAGCAGTGTGCGCAAGCGGATCAGCGTGCTGGTGCTGGATAGCAATTTCAGCGACCTGTCAGTGTGCACGTTCTGGCTGCCGCCGAACGCGCCGCTGGCGACCTATCGCATGAGGACGCACACGACGAAGGCGTGGGCGAACGCGGCCATCTACTTCTACGCGGCAAGCGCGGGTAGCAACGGGGGCTCGTATCGGCTCGACAATGTGTCGCTCGAGTACGCGGCGTCACAGCCGGCAGACCGGACAGACTGCGTCGATCCGACCGCTCCAGCGCCACCCTTAGGCGCGGCGAGCGCCACGATGCTGGTCAACGGCGACTTCGGCTCGGGCCTGCTGCCACCGTGGGGTACGTTCGGCACGATCACGTGGCAGATCACCGGGGGTGTCCTCGAACTCATCAAGCTGTCCAGCGTCGCGCCGGCCGGCGTCGTGCTGCAGCAGACCGGCCAGGCGGCCACCGCGAATCAGATCCTGACGACCAACTTCCAACTCGGCAACAGCAGCGGTGTGCGCAAGCGCGTGACCGTGCTGCTCCACGACAATGACTTCAGTGATCTGGCCGCGTGCACGTTCTGGCTGGCGCCAGGGCAGGCACTGTCGAACTATGCGCTTCGGTCCTTCGCAACGAAGGCATGGACCAACACCACACTCTCGTTCTACCCTGCCACAGTCGGGGTCGAGCAGTGGATTCAGCTGGATAATGTCACACTGCAACGGACTCCTGGCGCGACGGCGCTCGGCACCGAGTGCGTGGAGCCTGGCGCAGCACCTGTGGCGCTGACCAAGTAGCGACGAAGACCGTAGGAGCGTGACGTAGTGACCGAGCCACGACGACCGGCGCCTGTAGCGCGCCGGATCCTTCTCGTTCTGGCCCTGCTCCTTCCGGTCGTGGGGTTGCGCGCGCAAACGCTTCCGGTGCAGGTACGAACGCCCGGCGCGGTTTCGTCAGACGGTGTCTGGTCGCCACCAGACCCGGCGACGCTGGCGCCGCGCGCCGCCTCGCGCGTGGCCGATATCCCCGGTGCCGTGGCAACGCTCGATCGCGACGCGCTGCAGGCCATCCTGGCTGGGGCACCACTCGAAGACACGCTGCCGCGCGGAGCCGCCGCTGTTGAATTGACGCTGCCGTTGCCGGACGGCCGCTTCGGCCGGTTCACGGTGGAAGAGTCGCCGATGCTCGCGCCGGAACTCGCGGCGCTGTTCCCGCAGATCCGGACCTATCGCGGCGCCGGTGTCGACGACCCGACAGCGGTAGCCCGCTTCGGCTGGACCGACCTCGGCTTCCACGCCATCATTCTCGCCGCGGGTGGCTCGCTCTACATCGATCCGTATGCGCCTGGCGATCTGGTGAACTACGTGTCGATCAGCCGGTCGGACATGCCCGGTCGCGGCGACTGGTCCTGTGCGTTCGGCAGCGGGCCGCTGACGCTGACGCGCGCGGACTCACTGCTGCCGATTGCGAGTGGCACCCAGAAGCGCACCTATCGCCTGGCGCTAGCGGCGACTGGCGAGTACACAAGCGCAGCCGGCGGCACCACGAGCGCGGCGCTGTCGCGGATGACCGCGACGATGAACCGCGTGAACGGCATCTACATGCGCGATCTCGCCGTGATGATGACCATGGCCACCGGCACCGCGGCCGATCCCACCGCGCTCATCTTCACGAACGGCGGCACCGACCCGTACACGAACGACGACGGCATCGCCATGCTCTCGCAGAACACGGCGACGCTTGATGGCCTCATCGGCAGCGGCGGCTACGACATCGGACATGTCTTCAGCACCGGTGGCGGCGGCGTGGCCTATCTCAATGCCGTCTGCTCGACGAGCAAGGCGGGCGGCGTGACCGGGTCTGGCAATCCGACCGGCGACGCGTTCGACGTCGACTACGTCGCGCACGAGATGGGGCACCAGTTCGGCGGCAATCACACGTTCAACGGGACCGCGAGCGCGTGCGGTGGCGGCAATCGGTCCGCAGCGCATGCGGTCGAGCCCGGCAGCGGCACGACGATCATGGGCTACGCCGGCATCTGCGGCGGCGAAGACACCCAGCGCAACAGCAACGACTACTTCAGCATCGAAAGCCTGAACGAAATCACCACCTTCCTCGGCGGTTCTGGCGGCTCCTGCGCCGTGACGACGGCTACGGGCAACAGCCTCCCGACGCTCGCTGCCGGCGGCAACTACTCCGTCCCGAAGCAGACACCGTTTACGCTGACCGGCACCGCCAGCGACAGCAACGGCGACGCACTGACGTATACGTGGGAGCAGTGGGACGCCGGCGCCTCGACCTCGTCTGCGGCGACCATGGCGATCGACGACGGCACGAGGACGCTGTTCCGTTCCTACTCACCGGTGAGTAGTCCGGTTCGCATCGTCCCGGCACTGCCGTTCGTGCTCGACAACGCGAACGTCCCGCCGGTCACCTTTACCGGTTCGTCGAAGGTGAGCGGGGTCGTCTGCTCGTTCGGCACCTGCGCGACCGGCGAGGCGCTGCCGACGACCACCCGGACATTGAAGTTCCAGTTGACCGCTCGTGACAACCGGGTTAACGGTGGCGGTGTCGTGTCGGCCCCGATGTCCGTGACGGTGGACGGCAACGCCGGCCCCTTCCGCGTGACGAATCCGAACGCCCCACTGTCGGTGAACGGTCTATCCACCCTGACGGTGACCTGGGATGTGAGCGGGACGGCGGCTTACGCGTCGAACGTGAACATCTACCTGTCGCTCGACGGTGGCCAGACCTCGCCGCAGACGCTGCTCTCGAACACGCCCAACGACGGCTCCCAGGACGTCAGCGTTCCCAACGTCAGTTCGACGACGGCGCGCGTGGTCGTGGCGGCGGCGGGCAACATCTTCTTCGACGTGTCCGACATGAACTTCACGATCGCTGCGGCGGTGCCGGGGGCGTTCGGGAAGAGCAGCCCGTCGAGCGGGGCGACCGGGCAAGTGCCAAGGCCGACCCTCAACTGGGCAGCTGCGGCCGGCGCGTCGGAATACGAGTACTGCATCGACGCCGTGAACGACAACGCGTGTAGTGGCAGCTTCATCAGCGCGGGTAGCGGCACGAACGTCGTCCTGAGCGGTCTCAGCCCGAGCACCACCTACTACTGGCAGGTGCGAGCCAGCAACAGCGTCGGCACGACATATGGGGACGCCGCGCCGTCGTCCTATTGGAGCTTCACCACGGGGGCGGAGCTCACCTCGAACGGCAACTTCAGCAGCGGCACGAGCGGGTGGTTGACGTTCGCGACGCCCGACTCGAGCTACATCAGCTACAGCAGCGCGGGAGGCGTTCTCGCCTTCCATCGTCTGGCTCCGCCGCCAGGCACAACCAACCAGGCGACGGTATTCCAGAACACCGGTGCGGCGCTGCCGGCCGACGCGCCGGTGTCGGCGCAGTTCGACCTCGGGAACACGGACAGCGTCCGGAAACGCATCAGCGTGCTCGTACTCGACGCCGACTTCAGCGACCTCGCCGTCTGCACGTTCTGGCTGCCGCCGAACACGCCGCTGGCGACCTACGTGATGAACCTGCGCACCACCAAAGCGTGGACGAACGCGTCCATCTACTTCTACGCCGCGACCGCCGGCATCGGCGGCGACTACCTGATCGACAACGTGTCGGTGCAGCGCCCTGCTGGTCCGGGTGTGGCGCGGACCACGTGCACCGATCCGCTCGCTCCGGCCGCGGCGGGCGGCGCCAACGGACCCGAACTGCTGACGAACGGCGATTTCGCCACGGGCGCGCTGTTGCCGGGGTGGGGCGTGTTCGGCACCATCACCACGCAGGTGTCGGCGGGTGTCCTGCAGTTCATCCGTCCGAGCAACACGGTTCCTGCTGGTGTCGTGCTGCAGCCGACCTCGACCGCGGTAGGCACGAATGCCGTGCTGACTGCGACGTTGCAGCTGGGAAACAGCAGTGCTGTCCGCAAGCGGGTGACAGTGCTCGTGCATGACAACGACTTCAGCGACCTGTCGGCCTGCACCTTCTGGCTGCCGGCCGGACAGGCGCTGTCGAGCTACGCCATGCGCGCCTATGCGACGAGAGCCTGGACCAATGCGACGTTGTCGGTGTATCCCGCGACCACCGGTGCCGAGCAGTGGATACGAATGGACAACGTGGGGTTGCAGCAGACCCCGTCGGCAGCGCCACTCGGCACGGAGTGTGTAGAACCCGGGGTGACGCTGCCCACGGCCGCGCTGCGCACACACCAATGAGCGGGACACTCCACGAGCAGTTCGGCGACATCGACATCTACCTGTTCGATCAGTTGTTGAAGGGACGACTGCACGCCGGCATGCGTGTGCTCGATGCGGGCTGCGGCCGGGGGCGGAACCTCGTCTACCTGCTCCGCTCGGGGTTCGAGGTCGTGGCCGTGGATGCCGAGCCGGAGGCGGTGCGGTTCGTTCGTGCCCTGGCGGCGCGGCTCGCGCCTGGGCTGCCGGCGTCCAACTTCCGCGTGGAAGCGGTCGAGGCGATGACGGTGACCGACGCCAGCATCGACCTGATTATCAGCAGTGCCGTGCTGCATTTCGCGCGGGACAGCGCGCACTTCGAGCAGATGGTGCGCCGGATGTGGCGCGCGCTCGCGCCGGGTGGCATCCTGTTCTGCCGGCTGGCGGCATCGACCGGTCTTGAAGGGCGTGTGGTGCCGCTCGGCTCAGACAGGTATCGGCTGCCGGACGGCAGCGAGCGCTACCTTGTGTCCGAGCCGCGCCTGGCCGCGCTGACGCGCGAACTCGGCGGGACGCTGCTCGACCCGATCAAGAGCACCATCGTCCAGGACATGCGCTGCATGGCGACGTGGGTGGTTCGTGCGCCTGGCTGAGCTCGTGGCGCTGTCGGCGGCGGTTGCGGACGCCTCGTCCCGGCTGACCAAGATCGGACTCCTCGCGGATGTCCTGCACTCGCTCTCACCGGACGATGTGGCGATGGTGATCCCGTTTCTGGCGGGGGCGCTTCGGCAGGGGAAGATCGGCATAGGGGTCGCGGCCATTCGCGGCGCCGCCGACGTGCCCGCCGCGGACGTCGCCAGCCTGACGCTATCCGACGTTGACGCCGTGTGTGCGGAGGTGGCTGGTGCTCGCGGTGCCGGAGCGGCGGCCGCGCGCGTGCAACGGCTGCGTGCGCTGTTTGCCCGTGCGACGCGGGAGGAGCAGGCGTTCCTGGTGCGGCTGCTGTTCGGTGAGCTGCGGCAGGGGGCCGTCGAAGGCGTGCTCGCCGACGCGGTGGCGCGTGCGGCCGATATCCCGCCGGAGCGCATCAGGCGCGCGGCGATGGTGTCGGGCGCGCTGGCACCGGTGGCGGTGGCGGCGCTCTCCGGCGGTGCCGCCGCGCTGCACGCCATGGACATCGCGCTCTTCGTGCCAGTGCAGCCGATGCTGGCAGGTGCGGCGGACGACATGCAGGAGGCGCTCGCGGCGATGGCCGACGCGGGGCTCGAGTTCAAGCTCGATGGTGCGCGCATTCAGGCGCACAAGTCGGAAGACACGGTGCGGATCTATTCGAGGAGCCTGCGCGACGTGTCCGCCGCGGTGCCCGACGTCGTCGAGGTGGTGCGGCGGTTGCCCGCGCGGGAACTGATTCTGGACGGCGAAGCGATTGCCCTGCGGCCAGACGGCACGCCGCATCCATTCCAGGTGACGATGCGGCGTTTTGGTCGCAAGCAGGACGCGGAGACCGTGCGTCAGGCGTTGCCGCTGTCGTCCATCTTCTTCGACTGTCTCTATGTTGACGGTGGCATTGCGATCGATGAGCCGCTCTCGCGGCGAGCGGCGCTGCTCGACGACCTGCTGCCGGCGCACGCGCGTGTGCCCCGGCTGCTTCGGGCCACGCCGGCGGAGGCTGAGGCGTTCACCGCGCGGGCCGAAGCGATGGGGCACGAAGGGGTGATGGTCAAGGCGCTGGACGCGCCCTACGCATCCGGCCGCCGGGGCAGTGCCTGGCTCAAGGTGAAGCGCGCCCACACGCTCGACCTGGTCGTACTTGCCGCAGAGTGGGGCAGTGGCCGCCGCAAGGGCACGCTGAGCAACCTGCACCTGGGTGCGCGGGATTCGGAACGCGGCGGGTTCGTGATGTTGGGCAAGACCTTCAAGGGGCTTACGGACGAATTGCTGGCGTGGCAGACGAGAGAACTGCTGGCCCGTGAGATCGGGCGCGACGAGCACATCGTGTTCGTGCGGCCGGAGCTCGTGGTGGAGATCGCCTTCAACGAGATCCAGGAAAGTCCGCACTATCCGGGGCGCCTCGCACTGCGCTTTGCCCGCGTCCGGCGCTATCGGTCCGACAAGACCACCGGGCAGGCCGATACGCTCGAGTCGATCCAGAATCTGTACGCGAGGGCGACAGGTTTAGAGCCTCCCGGCCGATAGACTCAGTCGGAGGAGACTGCGAGCCGTCGATATACGCATGCTGCGCGCATTTGGTGTGACGGACAGGGGGCGTGTGCGTCCCACGAACGAGGATTGCTTCGGCATCGACCCCGACCTTCAGCTCTGCGTGATCGCGGACGGCATGGGGGGGCACAATGCCGGGGAGGTCGCGTCGCGTCTTGCCGTCGAAGCGGTGCTCGATTACGTAGCGAACAACGGCGTCACGACGACCTGGCCGTATGGCTACGACAGCGGGCTGTCCGAACGGGCGAACCTGCTCCGGACCGCCGTGCAAGTGGCCAACACCCGCGTCTTCGAGGCAGCTGCGGCGTCCTCGGAGTGCACCGGGATGGGCACAACCATCGTCGCGCTGCTGGTGGGCGACGACGTGATGACGGTGGCCCACGTGGGCGACAGCCGCTTGTATGCGGTCAGTAGCGGCGCGGCCGAGCAGGTGACGGCCGACGACTCCTGGGCGGCGGTCATGCTGGCGCGCGACCCATCGCTCGATCCCGCCATCCTCAAGACCCATCCAATGCGGAATGCGCTGACCAGCGTCATCGGGGCCAAGCCGCAGGTGGACGTCCACGTCGGCGAGCGAGTGCTGACCCGCGACGACGTGCTGCTGATGACGACTGACGGGGTGCACGGCGTACTCAGCGCGGCGTTCCTGGCGGACACGTGTGTCGCGACGGCCGACATGCAGGAACTGGCGGGACGTCTGGTGCGGGAGGCGATGGACACGGGCAGTCGCGACAACTGCACGGCCGTGGTGGTTCGATACGAGGAGGACTGAGGGGCTGCGGCCGCACCAAGCGCACAGTAAGAAATTTTGAAGATTCTCGGGTACAAGCCCGAATCCGTACAGGTAAGATAAACGACCTGTGCGGGGGAAGGCCGGCGTTTATTTTGCGGCTGGTCCAAGAACCCGTGCTATATTCGTCAGGTTCTGTTGGAGCTGGGAACACCCTATCTAGCTCCGACCCTTCGACGCGTTCGTGGTCGTCCCGGCAACATCGAGGGACGATTCAAAGGAAATACGGTGCCTGGCCCGCCTTCGGGGATGTTCCCGCAAGGAGAGTGGCGACAAAGGCAATCCGCTCCATAGCGCGACTCAATTTTCGAACCATAGGGTAATCAGTTTCAGGTGCCAAGCCGCAAGGCTTCCAGGCCTGGAACGCTGCCGGGGACGCTCCCCGGAGTTAAGCGACTTGCCGCCGAGGCGTCCGCGGCGATCGCTGTTGTCTGTGAATTTTGGACGCTCATAGCTTTATGCCGACTATCAGCCAGCTTGTCCGCAACGGTCGCAAGAAGATCGTCAGCAAGACCAAGAGTCCGGCGCTGCAGAACAGCCCGCAGAAGCGTGGCGTCTGTGTCCGCGTGTTCACCCAGACCCCGAAGAAGCCGAACTCCGCCCTCCGCAAGGTGGCGCGTGTTCGTCTCACCAACGGCATCGAGGTGACGACCTACATCCCGGGCGTCGGCCACAACCTGCAGGAGCACTCGTTGGTGCTCATTCGCGGCGGCCGCGTGAAGGACCTCCCGGGTGTGCGCTATCACGTCGTGCGCGGCACGCTCGACGCGGTTGGCGTGCAGGGCCGCATGCAGGGACGTTCCAAATACGGCGCGAAGCGCCCCAAGAAGGCTTAAGTCATGCCCCGTAGACGAGAAATTCCGAAGCGCGATGTCGCTCCCGATCCGCTGTACGACAGCCCGCTCGTCAGCAAGTTCATCAACTGCGTGATGAGCGACGGCAAGCGCAGCACCGCCGAGCGCATCCTCTACAAGAGCTTCGACATCATCAAGGAAAAGACCGGCGACGATCCTCTGAAGATCTTCAAGAAGGCGATCGACAACGTCAAGCCGAGCCTTGAAGTGAAGTCGCGTCGCGTCGGCGGCTCGAACTACCAGGTGCCGATCGAAGTGAACCCGAACCGTCGGCTGTCGCTGAGCCTCCGCTGGATTGTCGGCTACGCCACTTCGCGCGGCGACGGCAAGACCATGCAGGAGAAGCTCGCGAACGAGCTGATGGATGCGGCGAACCTGCGTGGTGGCGCCGTCAAGAAGCGCGAAGACACGCATCGCATGGCCGAAGCCAACAAGGCGTTCGCGCACTACCGCTGGTAAGGATTCATGGCTAGGCAGTCACCACTCGGCAAGACCCGCAACATCGGCATCATGGCCCACATTGATGCCGGCAAGACGACGACCACCGAACGGATCCTGTTCTACACGGGCATCACGTACAAGATCGGCGAAGTGCACGAAGGCACGGCCGTGATGGACTGGATGGAACAGGAGCAGGAACGCGGCATCACGATCACGTCGGCTGCGACCACCTGCTTCTGGAACGATCACCGCATCAACATCATCGATACGCCCGGCCACGTCGACTTCACGGCCGAAGTCGAACGTTCGCTGCGTGTTCTCGACGGAGCGGTCGCGGTGTTTGACTCGGTGGCTGGCGTCGAGCCGCAGTCCGAGACGGTGTGGCGGCAGGCGGACAAGTACCGCGTGCCCCGCATCTGCTTCGTCAACAAGATGGACCGTATCGGCGCCGACTTCAAGGCGACGCTCAGCCAGATTGAGACCAAACTCGGTGGCAACCCGGTCGCGATTCAGTTGCC